>CP024912.1:0-631049 GCA_002813895.1 Cyanobacterium sp. HL-69
ATGAACAAAGGTGAATTAGTTGATGCAGTAGCAGAAAAGGCTTCCGTTACCAAAAAACAAGCTGATTCCGTAATCAGTGCCACAGTAGAAGCAATCATGGAAGCAGTTTCGAGCGGAGAAAAAGTAACCCTCGTTGGTTTTGGCTCCTTTGAAAGCCGTGACAGAAAAGCACGTGAAGGTCGTAATCCTAAAACTGGTGAAAAAATGAATATTCCAGCTACTAAAGTTCCTGCTTTTTCTGCTGGTAAATTATTCAAGGAAAGAGTTGCCCCTCCTAAATCCTAGTTAATCCCTAGGTTGATTTTTCCATAGGGGTAAAAAGAATAAATCCTCTTTCTGCCCCCTTTTGATTTTCAAAGGGGGGAACAGTCTCATTCTATGGATAAAATAACGTTCAATCATTAAAACACTATTACATTTTCCCCTTAAACTGAAAATCCTATCTAAATTCAGTAATACCTACCTATTCAATTCTAATGGGATCGACATCAATACTAAAGGAAACCGTACTAGGACAATATTGTTTTAGGGTTAATAATTGTTGTTTTAACTCATGGGAAAAAGGCTCGAGGGATTTGAGTAAAATTTGCCAACGATAACGCCTTGCTACCCTCATCACATTGGCAGGGGCAGGCCCTAAAATTTCTACATCATCGGGGAGTATTTGTTCACAAACATCGACGATCGCCTCTACCGCTTCCCTTACCTTGTTTCCATCCGCTCCTGTACACTTGAGCAAAATTAAACTACCATAGGGAGGATAATCTAGGGCTTCCCTTTGTTCCAATTCTGTGGCAATAAATGCAGAATAGTTGTGAGTTTGTACC
The DNA here is from genome assembly GCA_002813895.1 of Cyanobacterium sp. HL-69. Taxonomy (NCBI): domain Bacteria; kingdom Bacillati; phylum Cyanobacteriota; class Cyanophyceae; order Chroococcales; family Geminocystaceae; genus Cyanobacterium; species Cyanobacterium sp. HL-69. Next base: position 828 of record CP024912.1, read on the forward strand.
GCCCCGATAACGGGATGCTCAGGGGAATAAGTTTGTATTATAACCTGTCCGGGATCATCTCCCCTTCCTGCCCTTCCTGCCACTTGGGTTAAGGTTTGAAAAGCCCTCTCACTGGCGCGATAATCAGAATGGAATAGTAAACCATCGGCAGATACTACCCCCACCAGAGTTACTTGAGCCAAATCGATGCCCTTAGTTAACATTTGTGTACCAATTAATACATCCGCTTTTCCCGCTTCAAAATCTTCTAAAATACGGCGGTGAGCATTTTTGGTACTGGTGGTATCACTATCAAACCGTAATATTTTCAACTCAGGGAAGGCTTTTTGCAATTCTAATAATACCTTTTGGGTACCCGTGCCAAAAAACTTGAGATAGGGTGAGCCACATTCGGGGCAGTTTCTCGGATGAATTTGGGTATGGTTGCAATAGTGACAGCGTAACAGTTGGGTAGCCCCTTCCTTGGGGTAATGATAGGACAAGGAAACATCACAATGGGGGCATTCCATCACATAACCACAACTGCGACAAGATACAAAGGTACTATGTCCTCGACGGGAAATAAATAGGATGGCTTGTTTTCCTTCCTCCTTAAGATTACCCAAGGCGTTACCGAGGGCGTGACTAAAGATGCTACGGTTGCCCTTGCGCAATTCTTGGCGCATATCGACAATTTCCACGGGGGGTAAGGGGCGGTTATAAACTCGGTTAGGGAGGGATAGGTAATGATTTTTTTGCTCGGATTCTGGGGGATTTTGCCCCTCTGTGGCGAGTTGCCATGATTCAAGGGAGGGGGTAGCTGACCCTAAAATTAGGGGGCAATTTACCAATTCTGCACGCCATTGGGCGACGGTTTTGGCGTGGTAGGGAGGGACGGGTTGACTTTGTTTAAAGCTGGTGTCATGTTCTTCATCGAGGATTATCATACCCAGATTAGGGAGGGGTGCAAATACGGCGCTTCGGGTGCCGATAACCACTTGGGGTTCTCCTGTGAGCATTTGGCGCCATGTGTCATACCTTTCTCCGTCACTCAGGGCGCTGTGATAAACGCAAACTTGTTGTCCAAATCTGGCTCGAAATCTGTCAGTGAGTTGGGGAGTTAGGCCGATTTCGGGTACTAAAACAAGGGCTGATTTTTTTTGTGCGAGGATAGGGGCGATCGCCCTTAGATATACTTCTGTTTTCCCTGATCCTGTCACCCCATGGAGTAGGCTAATATTAAACCCTTGTAAACTGCTGATTTTTTCAAATGCACATTGTTGTTCTTCTGTCAACACTTTTGGTAAATCTTTTTTAGGGGCAGAATTTTGTAAAAGTCGCAAACTCTCTCTTTCTTGGATTACCACACAACCTTTTTTTGCCAAACTATTAATAACAGAATTACTATTTAACTCGCATTTTTGCATTAAATCTGGTTGGGACAATTCTCCCCCGTTTGCCTTGAGAATGGCTAAAACATCCCTTTGTTTTTGGGTGATGGTAGTGGCGGAATTTTCACTAATAAAAGTAACCACTTTCAGATATTTTGGTTTAGCTTTGGCGGGGGGTTGTAGGTAGGTTTGCGCCCAATCTCTTTTGACTAAATCGTTAATGCCCCTCCTCGCCCCTTTTACCTTTTGATTGATGTAACTAAAAGTGTAATCACCATTTTTACTATTCTGTAATAGTTGCAAAACTCGCCATGCCATGGGAGGACAAAAGTTTTCTGCACCTTGGGGAATGTTATCAAATAAAAGCCTAACTCTTTTTTGCGATTTGCCTAATAATTTGGGTGGTAAAGCACATTTAATTACATAAATTAAATCTGTTAAATAATATTCCGAAACCCTAGTTAATAATTCCCAATAACGAGGAGGAAAAAAGCCCGATGTGATGACATCTTCTACTGTTTTAATCTGGTCAATTTCTAATGTTTCTGGGGGTTTTGATACCAGTTTAAGGGCGATCGCACCTACCACCGAATTACCAAAAGGCACACTTAAAATATCCCCTGCTTGTACCTCCATTTCATCACCGATGGCGTAGGTATATAAACCCTCAGCATAGGGGCAATCCACCAACACCTCTACCCACTGACAGTTTTTTGAGCCATATTCTATTTTAGGCTCTGCTAAAGTGAGGGTGGATGAAGATTGAGAATACATAAGGATTACAGGAACAATAACATTTACATCAATTATAGGCTCATGGCTGAGAGTTATGATTTGATTAATTTACTATGGTTTCTTATCCACCACCCATTGCCTTAACTGTCCATTAGTTTAGCTTCTTTGAAAGTTCCAAGATTTTCTAATAGGGTGGCACTAGCTTCATTTAAGCCAATTAGTTCTACATCAGCGCCACTACGACGAAATTTGATCATCACTTTGTCCAAAGCTGCGATCGCCCCTTGATCCCAAAGGTGCGCATGGGTTAAATTAATAAATACCTTAGTCACCAAATCATCAAAATCAAATTTACTGTAAAATTCCTCAATGGAAACAAAGAAAATTTGACCAGACACATTATAGGTACACAAAGAATTTTCCTCATCCAATACCTTCTCCACAAATACCAATTCCGCAATTTGACGGGAAAAAAAGATAGTCCGTAAAATAATCCCTGTAATCACCCCAAGGGCAAAGTTACTGGTAACCACCGTAACAATCATGGTACTCAACATCACAATAGTTTCATTGGGAGGAGTGCGTTTAATATTCTTAAAAGATGACCAACGAATGGTACCAATGGACACCATAATCATCACCGCCACCAATGCACCCATGGGCATCCTTTGCACCCACTGTTGTAATACCAAAATGGCAAATAACAAAAACATTCCTGCCGAAAAAGTAGAAAGTCGCCCCCTACCCCCCGACTGCACATTAATCACCGATTGCCCAATCATGCCACATCCTGCCATACCCCCGAAAAAAGAGGTAATAATATTGGCTATACCTTGCCCTTTAGCTTCTTGGTTTTTGTTGCTAGGGGTATCGGTTAATTCATCTACTAAGGCGGCGGTGAGGAATGAAGCCAATAAACCCACCAATGCCATGGTTAAGGAGGTGGGTAATATAATTTGTAAGGTTTCTAAATTAAAAGGTACATCGGGTAAACGGAAAAAAGGTAATGTGGCGGGTAATTCCCCCATATCTCCCACCGTAGGCACTCCTAAGTTTACATCTAAGTTAAAAACCACCGTAACCACCGTTGCTACCAATAAAGCAACTAACGGGGAGGGTACAACCTGAGTAAATCGGGGTAAAATGTAAATGATTAATAATGAACCGATGGTAATGGCATATACTGCCGAAGGTACGTTAGTTAATTGGGGTAGTTGTGCTAAAAAGATTAATACCCCCAAGGCATTAATATAACCCATCATCACCGCCCTAGGAACGTATTTCATTTGTTTTCCTAGTTTGAGGATACCAAAGATAAGTTGAAGAATACCTGTTAGAAGGGTGGCGGCAAAAAGATATTCTATGCCATAATCTTTAACTAGATCAATCATTAGTAACGCCATTGCCCCTGTGGCTGCAGAAATAGAACCCGGTCTTCCCCCCAAAAAGGCGGTAGTTACTGCTATGATAAATGAAGCGTATAAGCCTACTTTGGGATCAACCCCTGCAATGATAGAAAAGGCGATCGCCTCAGGAATCAACGCCAAACCCACCACTGCACCAGCTAAAAGATCTTCTTTAACATTGGAAAACCATTCCCTTTGTAGGGTGAAAGTGTTAATCATCTCCTCCTCTCTCTATTTTTGGCACGGGGAAATTTTAATACTATCACAAAACTTTACAAAAAAAATAACTAGGATCATTAACCTACCGTAACAGTGAGAGGTTTTCGCACCTTTTTTCTGATAACCTAGATTGAGTCGTTAAAATTTCTATAAAAACTATTTATATGACCGCATCTAATGATAGTGAACGTACTATTGTAATTGGTACTCGTAAAAGTAATTTGGCTTTGGTTCAAACCTACTGGGTAAAAAAAGAGTTAGAAAGTCATTTCCCCCATGTGGATTTTGAAGTGGAAAAAATGAGTACCCAAGGGGATAAAATCCTTGATGTTGCCCTCGCTAAAATCGGTGATAAGGGTTTATTCACCAAGGAATTAGAGTTGGGCATGATTAATAATGAAGTTGATTTTGCTGTGCATTCTTTGAAAGATTTACCCACCAATTTACCCGATGGATTAATGTTGGGTTGTGTCAGCAAAAGGGTAAACCCTGCCGATGCTTTGGTGGTGAATGAAAAGCACAAGGATAAACAGTTAGATACTCTACCCGAAGGCGCTGTCATTGGTACTTCTTCTCTACGTCGTCTTGCCCAGTTGCGCCACCATTATCCTCACCTTACTTTTAAGGATGTCCGTGGTAATGTTAACACCCGTTTGGCGAAGTTGGATGCAGGGGAATATGATGCCATTATCTTGGCTGTGGCAGGGTTAGAAAGGTTGGATATGAGTGATCGCATTCACCAAGTTATCCCTAGCGAAATCTCCCTCCATGCCGTAGGGCAAGGGGCTTTGGGCATTGAGTGTCGCACGGGGGATGAAGCTGTTTTAGAAATTATTAAAGCAATCCAAGATCAAGATACCCTTGATTGTACCCTCGCCGAGCGCTCTTTTTTACGGGTGTTAGAGGGGGGTTGTCAAGTGCCTATCGGAGTTAATACTTCCATTGAAGGGAATCAGTTAACTTTGATAGGTATGGTTGCAAGTTTGGATGGTCAACAGTTACTTAAAGATAGTGTAACGGGCGATCGCACCAATGCTGAAAAAATAGGTCAAGAATTAGCCGAAAAACTCAAAAATCAAGGCGCAGGAGAAATCTTAGCCGCTATCCTCGCCGAAATTGATCGCTAATTTTTATTTTGTAGGGGCGATTTCGTCTCTACATTTTATCAAGTAATTCATTGCACTTATCATGTTAATAACTAAATGTCTTGGATTGATAAAGCACAAACATTTTTGGTCATATTATCAGTTGGTGTTGGTTTAATATTAGGGCAAATAAATTGGATTGCTCAAATTAGTCCTATTTTGATTTTACCTTTACTAATATTGATGCTTTATCTTACTTTTTTGCCCATAGCATTAAGAAAGTTCAGTGGGATTTTAAATCAATTTAAAGTAGTATTTCTAAGCCTAACTATAAATTTCATTTGGACTCCTATTTTTGCATGGATTCTAGGAATAGTTTTTTTAGCAAATGCTCCAGATTTACGAATCGGATTAATTATGCTAATGGTAACACCATGCACTGACTGGTATATTATTTTTACTGGTATTGCAAAAGGTGACGTTACTTTAGCTACAGGACTTTTACCGCTAAATTTAATATTGCAAATTGTTTTGTTACCATTATATTTGTTAATTTTTACAGATAACTTAGTAAAAATTAATGTTAATGAACTTTTTGAGAGTGTATTTTTAGTTTTAATTTTACCCTTAGCCATAGCAACGATAACAAGGTACTTTATATTTCAACAAAAAAAAACTATAAAATGGTTTTATCTTAACATACCAAAAATAAATTTAACTCAGCTATTAACCTTAAATTTAGCGATAGTAGCAATATTTGCATCCCAAGGAAATACTCTTTTAAATAGTCCTCAAATATTCTTACAACTTTTGACTCCCATACCACTTTTCTTTGCGATAAATTTTCTTTTAGCTTACGGTATTAAAAATTATTTTCATTTTTCTTACGAACAATTTGCCTGTTTTAGTTGCACTACTTTATCTCGAAATTCTCCCTTATCCTTAGCTATCGCTACATCTATTTTTCCATCTCAACCGCTGATTTCTCTAACGTTAATTATTGGGCCTTTAATTGAATTACCCATTATGGTTTTAGTCTCTCAATTACTATTAAAAATCAGAAATATCAAACCTAAAGTTTAAGAAAAAGTCTGAAATTGCTCTAAAATAATTCTCATAGACGGGGATTATTTTGATCGCCCTTAAATAAGCGAACATTGGTTAATATACATAACCTATCCATAAAAAGCCTATTTTTAGAAAGACTACACAGTGGAACATCCCAAAATGGATCTAGGCGCGATCGCCCCGTGCTAGTATTAGATGGTGCCATAGACACAAATTTGATTAAATCTAATATTTTCTATGACCAAGAAAGATAAATTATGGAAAAAAGCAAAAACTAATCCTCAAAATCTCACTTTTGCTGAATTTGAAACCTTATTAAAACAATGTGATTGGCAACTTAGCCGTCAAAAAGGGAGTCATCGTTTATGGTATTCCCCAAAAAATCAACCATTACCAATTCAACCTCAAAAAGACGGTAAAGCTAAGATTTATCAAATCAAACAGTTTTTAAAATATCAAGAGGAAATATAACTATGAGTATCAATAATTATGATTTTGACAAATTTACTATTAATCTTTATGTAGATGAGAATAACGATTGGTTATGTTATTTTGTGGAAATGCCCAATATCTCTGCTTTCGGAGATACTCCAGAGGAAGCATTAATGGAATTACAAACAGCATGGGAAATGGTGAAAGAAGATTTTATGATCAAAGGATTAGATATTCCCATTGCACCTCGTCAATTGGCTTTTTCTTAACGAAAACATTCTATCCTCACGAAGATTATTTTGATCGCCCTTAAATAAGCTAAAGTAGTTAATATATATAACTTATAGAAGCAATTATAAATAAATAACTACTCCATGAAAAGCCTATTTTTAGAAAGACTCCATAGCGGAACATCCCAAAACGGATCTAAGGGCGATCGCCCCGTGCTAGTATTAGATGGTGCCATGGGTACAAATCTACAAGTACAAAACCTCACCGCCGAAGACTTTGGCGGGGCAGAATACGAAGGCTGTAACGAATATTTAGTCCATACCAAACCAGAAGCTGTAGAAATCGTCCATAGACAATTCCTCGAAGCGGGTGCTGATGTCATCGAAACCGACACCTTTGGGGGTACCCCCTTAGTATTAGCAGAATATGACCTCGCAGATCAATCCTATTACCTCAACAAAACCGCCACCGAATTAGCCAAAAAACTAGCCCAAGAATATTCTACCCCCGAAAAACCTCGTTTTGTGGCAGGAAGCATTGGCCCTGGGACAAAACTACCCACCCTCGGACATATCGACTACGATAGCCTAAGAGATGCCTATGTAACCCAAATCCATGGTTTATACGATGGAGGTGCCGATTTACTATTAGTAGAAACCTGTCAAGACGTACTACAAATCAAAGCCGTCCTCAACGCCATCGAAGAAGTATTTAAAGAAAAAGGAGAAAGACTACCCCTGATGGTATCCGTCACCATGGAAACCATGGGTACAATGTTAGTAGGTACAGAAATAAGTGCAGCCCTTGCCATCCTTGAGCCTTATCCCATCGACATTTTAGGGCTAAACTGTGCCACAGGCCCAGACTTGATGAAACCTCACATCAAATATTTAAGCGAAAATTCTCCCTTCATCGTCTCCTGTGTGCCAAACGCTGGTTTACCCGAAAATGTTGGCGGACAAGCGCACTACAAACTATCTCCCATCGAACTAAAAATGCACCTAATGCACTTTATCGAAGACTTGGGAGTACAAGTAATTGGGGGTTGTTGCGGTACTCGCCCTGATCATATCAAAGCATTGGCGGAAATTGCTAGTACCCTTAAAGCAAAAGAGCGTCATTACAATTATGAGCCTTCCGCCGCCTCCATTTATGGTACTCAACCCTACCATCAAGATAACTCCTTCTTGATTGTAGGAGAAAGACTTAACGCCAGTGGCTCGAAAAAATGCCGTGATATGCTCAATGCCGAGGATTGGGACGGTTTAGTATCCCTTGCCAAAAATCAGGTAAAAGAAGGGGCGCACATCCTCGATGTGAATGTGGATTATGTGGGGCGTGATGGGGAAAAAGATATGCACGAATTGGCTTCCCGTCTGGTGAATAATGTCACCCTTCCCCTCATGTTAGACTCCACGGAATGGCAAAAAATGGAGGCAGGTTTAAAGGTGGCAGGGGGTAAATGTATCCTCAACTCCACTAACTATGAGGATGGGGAGGAAAGATTTTTTAAGGTGTTGGAGTTAGCCAAGCAATACGGGGCTGGGGTAGTAATTGGTACTATCGATGAGGATGGGATGGCGCGCACGGCGGACAAAAAATATGAGATTGCGAAACGTGCTTATAATGATGCCCTTAAATTTGGTATTCCTGCCCACGAAATCTTTTTTGATACCCTTGCTTTGCCTATTTCTACGGGGATTGAGGAGGATAGGGAAAATGGTAAGGCTACCATCGAATCTATCAAGCGCATCCATGCAGATTTTCCTGAATGTCATTTTATGTTGGGGGTTTCTAATATTTCCTTTGGGTTGAATGCGGCGGCGCGTCAGGTTTTAAACTCTGTATTTCTCCATGAGGCGATGCAGGTAGGGATGGACGGTGCGATCGTTTCTCCTAATAAAATACTACCATTAGCGAAAATAGATAAAGAAGTCTTAGAAATATGCCTAGACCTAATCTATGATAATAGAAAATTTGATGGGGATATTTGTAGCTATGACCCCCTAGGAAAATTAACCACTTTATTTCAGGGGAAAACCACGAAAAGTAATAAGAAAAATGTGGCTGATTTACCCATCGAAGAAAGACTTAAACAACATATCATTGAAGGGGAAAGAATTGGTTTAGAAGATGCTTTAAATATAGCCCTAGAAAAGTACCCTCCTTTAGATATTATCAATGTTTATTTATTAGATGGTATGAAGGTTGTGGGGGAATTATTTGGTAGTGGACAAATGCAGTTGCCCTTTGTTTTACAATCTGCTCAAACCATGAAATCGGCGGTAGCTTTCCTTGAACCTTTTATGGATAAAGCGGATACAAATAGTAATGGAAAAGGTACATTTTTAATTGCCACAGTGAAGGGAGATGTTCATGATATTGGTAAAAATTTAGTAGATATTATTCTTTCTAATAATGGTTATAAAGTTGTTAATATTGGTATTAAACAACCCGTAGAAAATATTATTCAAGCCTATCGAGAATGTAATGCTGATTGTATTGCTATGAGTGGTTTGTTGGTAAAATCTACCGCTTTTATGAAAGATAATTTAGAAACATTTAACCAAGAGGGAATTAATGTTCCTGTTATCTTGGGTGGGGCTGCTTTAACTCCAAAATTCGTCTATGAAGACTGTCAAAATGTTTATAACGGTAAAGTTGTTTATGGTAAGGATGCTTTTGCTGATTTACATTTTATGGACAAATTAATGCCTGCTAAAAATAGTAAGCAATGGGATAATTTAGAAGGCTTTTTTGGCACATTTGAGGAGGAAAATAATCTCTTTAAAGGTCGTAATTTTGATGATTCGGGAGAGGTACAAAAAGAAGAGAAAAAAGAGCAGGAGAAGGAAGAAGTTAAGGTAATTGATACTCGCAGAAGTGATGCTATTGATCCTAATATTGAACGTCCTACACCTCCTTTTTGGGGTACAAAAATTATGTATCCTGATGAGTTTGATTTTGATGATCTTTTTTGGTATTTAGACTTACAAGCATTGTTTGCTGGGCAGTGGCAATTCCGCAAACCTCAAGGGCAACCAAGGGAGGAATATAATGAGTTTTTAGCTGAACAAGTTTATCCTATTTTGCAGGAATGGAAAGCAAAAATAAAACTAGAAAATCTTTTACATCCTACCCTAATTTATGGTTATTTTCCCTGTCAATCGGAGGGGAATACTTTATATATTTATAACCCTGAAAATCCAGAAGCTAAGGAAGAAATTGCTAAGTTTGATTTCCCCCGTCAAAAGTCGGGTAAACGGTTATGTATTGCGGACTTTTTCGCCTCGAAGGATTCAGGGGTAATTGATGTTTTCCCCATGCAGGCGGTAACGGTGGGTGAGATTGCCACGAAGTACGCCCAAAAACTGTTTGCCAAGGATGAATATACCAACTATCTCTATTACCATGGTATGGCGGTACAAACGGCAGAAGCCATGGCGGAATGGTGCCATGCAAGGATTCGTCGGGAGTTAGGTTTTGGGGATTTAGAGCCTGATAATATTCGGGAGATGTTTAAGCAACGTTATCAGGGTTCACGGTATAGTTTTGGTTATCCTGCTTGTCCTAATATGTTAGATCAATATGTGCAGTTAGATTTATTGGATACTAAGCGTATTGGTATGTATATGGATGAGTCTGAACAAATATACCCCGAACAGTCCACAAGTGCTATTATTTGTTACCATCCTGTGGCTAAATATTTTAGTGCTTAAATGAGGTTTTGGTGGGGATTACCCACCCTACAATGAATCATTGTATGATTAGTAAAATAAAAATTAATCATTAAATCAATAAAATATTATGACTTATACAATCGATGCTATTTTTCATGGTAAAGTTTTTGAACCATCATCACAAGTTAATTTAAAACCAAATACGAAGGTTAAAATCACCATAGAAGAAAATCAAGAAAATGGAGAGTTCAATCGAGCTTACACTTTTTTAAAAACAGCTAGAAATCTTAACATAGATGCTCCAGCTGACTTTTCGGAAAACATTGATAGTTATTTATAAGGCGAAATAGATGATAATAAATAGTAAAGTTTTCTTAGATACCTCCTATGTTATTGCCTTAATTTCTACTCAAGATAACTATTATTAAAACGCCTAAATAATTGCTGAAATTTTAGAAGAAAAATCTATTACTTTAATTACCACTCAAGCAATTTTATTAGAAATTGGTAACGCACTATCTAAGTTAAAATATCGTCAAGTGGCTATTTCTTTATTAAAATCGTTAGAAATTGATCCGAAAGTAGAAATTATTAACTTATCCGATGAACTCTATCAACAAGCATTTAAACTTTATTGTCAGCGTCAAGATAAAAAATGGGGATTAGTTGATTGTATTTCATTTATTGTCATGAAAAGATATGAAATTACTGAGGCTTTAACAACGGATATTCATTTTCAACAAGCTGGTTTTCGGGCTTTATTAAAAGAATTAGCTAAAAATTAAAATATGATAATTCACGGTATAGTTTTGGTTATCCTGCTTGTCCTAATATGTTAGATCAATATGTGCACTTGGATTTATTGGATACTAAACGCAGTGATATGTATAGGTCTTCATCAGAGCAAATATACCCTGAACAGTCCACCAGTGCTATTATTTGTTATCATCCTGTGGCGAAGTATTTTAGTGCTTAATTTCTTAAAAAATGGTGGGCTTTTTGCTCACCCTAAAAATTACAATCCAAGATAGAGATGGAAAGATCAAAAATGTTAAATAAACACTGGGATTCTATTTTTGCTGACAAAAAAGATCATCAATTAGGTTGGTACGAAAAGGATATAAATCAAACTCTAAAATTTATTGACACAACCATTAATTTTTCAGTCTCTAATCACACTGTTTTTTTACCAGGTGTTGGAACTTCTCTTTTAGTGGATGAACTAATTATGCGAGGAGCAAATTTAATTTTAAATGATATTAGTGAAGAAGCCTTAAATAAATTAAAAATTAGAATTAATAAAATTAGTAATGACAAAAATAAAATTCATTGGTTACATCATAATATTGCTCAACGACTACCAATAAATATTCCTTTATGTGACGTATGGATAGATAGAGCCGTACTTCATTTTTTGCTCACAGAAGATGATATTAACGGTTATTTTCAAAATTTACATTCTTTCGTTAAGTCAAAAGGCTATGTATTACTGGCGGAGTTTTCTGTTTATGGGGCGAGTAAATGTGCAGGTTTAGAATTACATCGTTATTCTTTAGAGGAAATGACTGAAAGAATGGGAATTGATTTTAAATTGTTAAATTATGAAAATTACACATTTATTAACCCTTCGGGTAATTCACGCCCTTATATATATACTTTATTTCAAAGACAGTAATTTTTAACATTCTAAATTTATATTTTTTCAGATAAAGATTAACCCTTGAAGCTGAGTTTTGGCTATTTGATATGAAGACAAATCAAGAAAAGCAATTAATTTGTGACTGGGAAGAGTTCTGGGGTTATTGTGAGACAGTAACTCAAGGTATTATTAATAATAATAAATCTTATACTCAGGCGATCGCCATTATACGAGGAGGATATTATTTAGGAGATTATATTTCTCGCCGTCTCAATATACCTTTAGGAGTCATTGCCACCAAAAGTTATTCTGACGTTAACCATAAACAACAAAAATTGACCATCGGAGAATTTTCTTGGGTAGAAAAGCCCTGTGGTAAAATCTTATTAGTTGATGACTTGGTAGATAGTGGTGTCACCCTAAAAGCCATCAAAGAAAAACTAATTCAAGAATATAAAGTGGAAGTAGATACAGCTGTGATTTGGAAAAAATCCCATGGTCAATTTGAACCAAACTACTATCATAGTATTACTTCCTCAGACTCTTGGATTGTTCAACCCTTTGAAAAGTAATAATAAATTTAAATCTCTATTAAAAATAACATTTTTTATTTTAATTACTACTCTTGAATTTCAATTACAAATTAATATAAATGACTTTGAAGGCAATTTTGTTTGATTTTAGTGGCGTTATCATTAATGATGAAAATATTCATCGTCAATTGATTAATGATTTATTAATAGGTGAAAATTTGAGACCTTCAGGGGAAGATTATTATAATTTATGTTTTGGTAGGTGCGATCGTTTTTGCCTAAAAGATATACTAGAAAAAAAAGGTCGTGTGGTTACTAATGATTACTTAGATCGATTATCTATCAAAAAATCTCAAGATTATCGCTTGATGATTAAGGGTATGGACAACCTCCCGATTTATGAAACTGTCATTGGCTTTATTCGTCAGATGCCCGAAAAATGCTTACACCTTGCCCTCGTCACAGGGGCTTCTAAGGATGAGGTAGAGTTTATATTGGATAGAGCAAAAATAGCAGAATATTTTGATGTTATTGTTACGGGGGAAGATGTCAAAGCCCGTCAACCTCAGCCCGATGCTTATCTTTTAGCGATGGATAAGTTAAACGAAAAATATCCTGATTTACAATTAAAACCTAATAACTGCTTGGTAATAGAAGACACTCCCGCAGGAATTGAAGGAGCAAAAAAGGCTCAAATGCAGGTGGTTGGTATTACCCATACTTATCCTTTCCATATGCTTCACCGTAAGGCTGACTGGTGCGTTGATTATTTAGCAGAGTTAGACTTAGATTTAGTTAGTGAGGTATTAGCACGAGATTGATTTTTGATCTATACTTGTATATGGTTTCGATCTGGGGCATTAGCTCATTTGGTAGAGTGCTGCGATCGCACCGCAGAGGTGAGGGGTTCGATTCCCCTATGCTCCATAAAACAGAAAAAAACCCGATGGATGGTCGGGTTCAGTTTTTTAATCATCATGAATCAATAAGGATTTACTTAATTTAAGTGAGCATTAAATATGCTTAATATCACAAGTAAGAGGGCAGGAAGCATATAAGGGTAGTATTTGCTGATTGACTTCATGGTCATGGAGCCAACCAAGCCATTTTACATCACGGGGATCAATTCCTTTTATAGTCAATAGCAAGGAACTAAGAAGAATTGTTACTGCCATAGATCCTAAAATGCTACCTGTCACTACCAAGATAGCACTGGCTGGTAAAATTGATTGTAATATGATCGCTCCTAAAATTCCCACGGTCATTAAAATGACTACCACAGGAAATCCTACTACCAAAAAACATACTGTAAGGGTAAATGTCCAAAGTAGGAAATTTTTGGCGATCGCTACAAAATAATTATTCTGCCAACCGTCTCGTTGAGATATTTGCATTATATGATACTCCTTCTATTTATTAAAGACAACAAAGATTTTTTCTAACTTTACTTCTCCGATGGAAAAGTCGGAAACTTTTAAAGTTTTTCTCTATATTGTCAGTATAGGATAACTAAAATGGAAATGAAGGTTTTTGCAATATTTTGTTACATCTTTCTCTAAAAACTGTGGTATGAAAATCGATAATTCCTTGATCCCCATTAATTTCTGGAACTTTTTTAAGTTTGAGAAGTTTAATTGTTACATTTCTTTACTTTGTAACTAATTTCTCTCAGGATTGGTCTGAAAAGTCATCCCTTTCGCCTTTATATGAACTTTACATATAAAAGTAAACACAAAAAAACTCCGTGGAATTACGGAGAGAATAATTTAAAAACCATTGATGAATAACAAAAAAGCCGTTGAGCCAATATTTAGCTTTTAGAGAGCTTATTTTTCTTTATCAATAAACCAACAGACATAAATCCTAAGCCTAACATCATACTTGGTTCAGGAATTTCTTTTTGCTGAACAAAAACAGAAACATTGGATAAACCTTGAGCGTCTCCTTTCTTGTTGGTACTTACTCCTGATGTTACCCATTTTATTGTGCCAGGGTTAACCACATCACCCCAAATGGGAGCATCCCATTTATATAAGCTGATGGCTGTTGAGGATTTAAAACTAACTACAACATTAAAGTTTCGGGTAAAAGTTAAATCATCGAATGGAAGACCCTCTTTTTCGTAATCTTTTTGAATAAAAGTATTAATTTTATCAATGTCAAATGATATACTTCCCGTTGTTCTATTATTATCATCAGTTGAAACACTGAAACGAGAATCAACCTGATCGTCTTCTCCTAAGTTTTGTTTTCCGAGAGAAATCCAACCTCCTGAACCAAAAATTTTGTCCCCATTTAATAAATTAGTTGCCAGAAGTTCTGGAGAATTACCACTATCTTTTTTTTCTGAAGGTTTAGGTTTAGTATCATAGGCTCCTCTACAATCACTATAAGCAGGTTGAAAAACTTCCGCTGCGGCACTACAATCGAGACCTGTTGGTGATAAGCTGGCGGCTTGAACATTAGACCGATTCGCAAGGGACAGGCTCAGCCCCAAAGTTAGTAAACTCGCTCCAAGTATTTGTTTATATCCTGTTTTCATTATCTTTAGTTTTGTTATTTATCAATGTCTTTGTTTACTAATTATTTTTTTATTTATTCCCTATGACTTACTTAAGTATAAGTAAGTATAAGGTTAACATTATTTTCTAAAAAAGATCAATATTTTTAAAATAAGATTTTGTAAAGTTGATTAGAAGCTTTTAGCTTTATTTTTATGGACAAAATTATTTTGAGTAAATAATAGCTATATGTAACGAATAAAGATATTTGTGTGCTGCTTGAACCTATAGTCAATGACACTAAACATTTTTCAAAATACTACTTTTTTTGACGAATAGACTATCAAATAGTTAAATAGTCTGTATTTTTTGTTAAAAGTATTTAACAATAATTCTTGATAGATTCAACATACGTACGTAATATGTTAAGACAAAAATCTGCGCTAGGTTCATAGTAAATTTTCAGAAAAAAATGTGTAACTTGCCATTTGTTTGCTAATGTCTAAAAAATAGTCATATTACACTCATAGCGTACTAACTGAGCAAAAATACTCATGGTTGAACAATTAAATTTACTGAATCAAGGTCAAGTTATTCCTACGGCACTACATACTGAAATGGAACGCTCATATTTAGAATATGCCATGAGTGTGATTGTGGGACGGGCTTTACCTGATGTGCGGGATGGATTAAAGCCTGTGCATAGGCGCATTTTGTATGCCATGTATGAATTGGGATTAAGCCCCGATCGCCCTTTTCGCAAGTGTGCAAGAGTAGTGGGGGATGTTTTGGGGAAATACCACCCCCATGGAGATCAGGCAGTGTATGATGCCATGGTAAGGCTGATACAGGACTTTTCTAGCCGTTATCCCCTGTTGGCTGGTCATGGAAATTTTGGGAGTGTGGATAACGATCCAGCAGCTGCCATGCGTTACACTGAAACGAGGTTAGGGGCGATCGCCTTTGAAACCATGCTAGAGGAAGTAAATGAGTCCACGGTGGACTTTAGCTCTAACTTTGATAACTCTCAGCAAGAACCCGTGGTTTTACCAGCAAAACTACCGATTTTGCTCCTTAACGGTTGCTCTGGTATTGCCGTAGGCATGGCGACTAATATTCCCCCCCATAACCTTAATGAAATTGTAGATGGTTTAATTGCCCTTATCGATCAACCTGATATTAGTGATGAGAAACTAATTAAATTAATCCCGGGCCCTGATTTTCCCACAGGGGGAGAAATTATTGACACCAAAGGCATAAGAGATGCCTACTCTACAGGGAAAGGTATTATTCCTGTGCGTGGACTAGCCACCATCGAAGAATTAAAAACTCAGAAAAAACGTAGTCGTACCAAAACTGCCATTATCATTACCGAGTTACCTTTTCAGGTAAATAAAGCAGGATGGATTGAAAAGGTTGCTCATTTAGTTAATCAAGGCAAAATAAACGATATTTCCGATATACGGGATGAGAGCGATCGCACTGGGATTAGGGTAGTGATAGAATTAAAAAGAGATGCTAACCCCCAAGCCATCCTTAACCAACTTTATCGACAAACTGCCCTCCAAAGTAACTTTGGCGTAATTTTGCTTGGTTTAGTGAACAAAAAACCTTGTCAGCTTTCCCTCAAAGAAATATTACAAGAATTTATACAATTTCGAGAACAAACCCTCACCAGACAATATAACTACGAATTAGAAGATAAAGAAGATAAAACTAACCTTTTAGCAGGGTTAATCAAAGCCCTAGATAACCTAGATATAGTTATCGACATTTTACGCCATGCCCCCGATGGCACTACTGCTAAAACTACCCTCCAATCAGCCCTCGATATTAACGATGCTCAAGCAAATTCCATCCTTGCCATGCCCCTTCGTCGTCTTACGGGGTTAGAAAGAAAGAAAATAGAGCAGGAATATCAAGATTTAGAAAGTCGTATCAATCAATTGAAAGAGTTACTAGCAGATAGAAAGGAATTTCTAAAAGCCCTCAAAAAAGAATTGCGTAGTTATAAACGCAAATTTGGTGATAACCGTCGTACCAAAATTATTACCGTCACTACCCCTGAAAAGGATACTAAAACTTCTGATAGTAAAACTAAATCTCAAACTCCCGCCCTTCCCCTCATTACCAGTCAGGAATTAACCGATGATGCCGTGGTACAAATTAGTGCCAAAGGGAAAATTTATTGGCAGCCCCAAAGTGCGATCGCTTCTACCCCCATGATCAAGAAAAACACTGATTTAATTACCCATCAGGAGTTAATCAAAGACAAAAAAGAAATAATCGTTATCCTCGATAGCGGAAAAGCCTATCCCCTCAGCGTTAGTGATATTCCTCGCCATCCCACCAAACAAACCATCAGCCGACTTATTTCCGAAAGTGCCACCAAAGACAACCATCAACCCATCAACTACATTACCATTACCCCCGAAAATCAACACCTCAGCCTAGTGTTACTCACCGCAGGGGGATTTATAAAACGTATTGCCATCAGTGAATTAGACAACATCGGCAATCGGGGCTTCACCCTCATCAAATTAAAACCAAAAGATAGTCTTCACTCCCTCTTTATCGCCCAAGAAGGTCAAGAATTAGTTACCGCTACCACTGGGGGGCGTTTACTCCGTCATACGGTGAATGATGACAACATGGCAATTATGGGTAAATCTGCTCAAGGTAATATTGCCGTTAAAGTGAGGTTTGGGGAGAGTATTATTGGTTCGGTATTGGTAGATAAAAAGGAAAATGTGCTGTTAATTTCTGAGATGGGTTACGGAAAAATAGTTCCTATTAATAATTTACGTCCCCTTGGTACAGGTAAGGGAGGGGGTTTAGGAAATCAAAGTTTCCGCTTTAAACAAAAAGAGGATAATTTGGTAACAATGTTAGTACCCAATGATCATAAAACCGTCATTGCATCTACGGATTTAGATAAACGACTCATCATTGATGTTAATAAATTATTTAATAATGATGGTGAAAAGGCGATCGCCAAGTTAATGGATCAAGAAAAAGTAACTTTTGCCGTTAATTGGTGGGGAAGGAGTTAGTTAAATTGGGGTAACAAAACCTAACAAAAAACCCTGCAATCAAGAGATTGTCAGGGCAAATCAATTTTTAATGCTTCCTTCTCCCTAGGGCATAAGGAAAAAATTATTTATTTATCAACATCTAACCTTTCTTCCAACTTAGCAATATCTAAGAGAGTTTTAAGCACAGAATCAGGGTTAAGACTAATGGAGTCAATGCCTAATTCCACAAGGAAACGGGCAAATTCGGGATAGTCGCTGGGTGCTTGTCCACAAATACCGATTTTACGGTTATTTTTATGGGCTTTTTCAATTACCATTTTCACCATATCCTTCACGGCTTGGTTGCGCTCGTCAAATATATGAGCCACGAGGGAAGAATCTCGATCCAATCCGAGGGTAAGTTGGGTTAAATCGTTAGAACCAATGGAGAAACCATCAAAGATTTCACTAAATTGATCCGCTAAAATAACGTTACTGGGTATCTCACACATCACATATACCTGTAAGCCATTTTCCCCCCGTTTTAAGCCGTGTTTTTCCATTTCTGCTAATACTCGACGACCTTCATAGGGTGTACGACAGAAAGGAATCATCGGTATTACGTTAGTTAAGCCCATGTCGTCCCGTACCCGTTTAAGGGCTTTACATTCTAAGCCATAGGCATCCCGATAGTTTTCGTCATAGTAACGGGAAGCACCACGCCAGCCAATCATGGGGTTTTCTTCGTGGGGTTCAAAATCTTTACCCCCTAAAAGGTTGGCATATTCATTGGATTTGAAGTCAGACATTCTTACTACCACAGGATTAGGATAGAACGCCGCTGCGATCGCCCCTACCCCTTGAGCCACCTTATCCACAAAGAAATCAGCTTTGTTTTCATAACCCCTCGTCAGGTGCGTAATTTCCGCTTTTACCCCTTCATCGGTCAACTCATCAAACTTCATCAAAGCTAAGGGATGAGCCTTGATATGATTGGCAATGATAAACTCTAAACGAGCCAAACCAACCCCATCACAGGGAATAGAAGACAACTTAAACGCTTCCTCTGGGTTGCCCACATTCATCAAAATTTTAGTCTTAGTTTTCGGCAAATTATCAAGGGGAGTTTCAATGACATCAAAAGGAATTAAATCCTCATAAACTCGACCTTCTTCCCCCTCCGAACAAGACACCGTAATATCTTGACCTGTTTTGATAGTTGCCGTGGCATCACCACAACCCACAATGGCAGGGATACCCATTTCTCGGGCAATGATCGCCGCATGGCAGGTGCGCCCCCCTTGATTAGTAACGATCGCACTGGCTTTTTTCATAATCGGCTCCCAGTCTGGATCAGTTTTATTGGTTACCAAAACTTCCCCTTCCTTAAACTGGGCTATTTCATGGACATCGAGAATGACACGGGCTAAACCTTGCCCAATCATTTCTCCTACCGCACGACCTCTTACCAAAATATTACCACTGCCAAGGAGTTTATAATCTTTCAGGACATTACCAGCCTTACGAGATTGTACCGTTTCGGGACGAGCTTGGACAATGAATAATTCTCCCGTTTGTCCATCTTTCGCCCACTCAATATCCATGGGGGTAAGTTGTCCCCGTTTTTCGCTGTAATGCTCCTCAATAATACAAGCCCATTTTGCAAGGATGAGGGCTTCATCATCGGTAATGGCGTATTGTTCCCGTTTTGGCTCAGACACAGGCACGTTTTTCACCTGTTTACCACCGCCCAAGTCATAAACCATCTTAATTTCCTTAGAACCAAGACGCTTGTTAAGGATGGGTTTAAAACCTTGTTGAAGGGTAGGTTTAAAGACGAAAAATTCATCAGGGTTAACCGCTCCCTGCACCACGTTTTCTCCTAAGCCATAGGCCGCTGTGACAAAGGCGGCATCTTTAAAGCCTGTTTCGGTGTCGATACTGAACATTACCCCAGAGGATGCTAAATCCGAGCGCACCATTTTTTGAACCCCCACCGAGAGGGCTACTTCAAAGTGATCAAACTTATTCATGGTACGGTAAGAAATCGCCCGATCCGTAAAAATAGAGGCAAAACATTTATGGCAAGATTCCAATACATCTTTTACCCCATGGACGTTAAGATAGGTTTCCTGTTGCCCCGCAAAACTCGCATCAGGTAAATCTTCCGCGGTAGCAGACGATCGCACCGCCACATCAGTATCATAAGCACAATCCCGCTTTCTCATTTGCAATTCTTCAGTTTTTTCACATAAAGCAGGATCTGCCCCATATCTTTGGCACAATTTAAAGTAAGCATTGGCGATCGCAAACTCCAACTCTTTAGGAAAAGGAGTATTCAAAACCAACGCCCTTGCCTGTTTTCCCACCGATTGCAAACTAGCGAGGTTATCCACATCCAAATTAGCAAAGATTTGACGCAACTGAGCCTCAATTCCTGCATTTTTCACAAAGTAACGATAAGCATGGGCTGTGGTAGCAAATCCAGTGGGTACATTTACTCCTTTTTTCGTCAACTGTTGAATCATTTCCCCAAGAGAAGCATTTTTGCCCCCCACCATGGGAACATCTTCAATGCCCACTTCCTCAAACCACAACACAAATTTATTTTCTTTGTCGGTTATGGAATTAATTTTTTCTGGAGCGGTGTTAACCATAATAACTGATCTCCTCTATGATTATTGTCATCTTCCAATACTTAGAAACAGATCTATTTATCAAAAGTAATAGAATTTTTATTAACTAAATAACCTTGTCAATAGTTGTTATTAAGGCAATATTTCAACAATTATTTTAAAGGGATTGTTATTACTTTGATACCTTTTATTTTTTCTTAATAAAACTTTCTAATTTTATCGTAAATCTTTTATCAAAAAAAAGCTAACATATCTTAATGTTTCTAATATGATCAGAAGATTTTGTGAATAGTTGATAATTTATTTAAAAGCCTATTTTCATTAAAGCAAATAAATGATCCCTATTATTCACTTTGACAAAAAACTTAACGAATCTTTGATTTTGTATATAGAACCCATTTGGTATCTCAGGAAGCAGTGAGTCTTTTTAAAAGTAATCGAATAAAACATAAGTTAACTTTTTGGGTGGAGTTGAATAAGGTTCTTTCAAAGTTTTTGACCAAATTTTTACATCTTTCCATCCAAGCATTAGATCTTTCAATGATCCATCTTGCTTTGACTACCACAAATCCTTTTTTTCCTTCTGATTTTTTTTGTTCAGAAGAGATTTTGCCTGATTTTTCCATACGAATTTTCTTTCCAATTTGTGGATAAACTTTTTCTAATTCCCTCATGATAAAATCAGGATGATAACCCGAATCCACGAGGATCGTAATTTTATGAACATTCATGGGTTTGGCACGAAAATAATCTATGTTCTCACTCAACATCATGATTAATCCTCGATCATCGGAAACACTTGCCTTTGTGCAACAAGTGAAAAAAGGAAATCCCAGACTATCCACTGCTAAATGTCTTTTAATACCATTGGTGAGTTTATACCTACAAAATCCTTTACTCTCTACTCCTGCACTACAAGTATTTTGTACTGCTTGAGAATCAATGATTATTAATCGAGTCCAAGTGGATTTTTTTTTACTTTTTCCCTTAGTTGCTTATGAAGCTCACACATCACCATTTCAAAGATACCCTCTTTTTTCCAGTTTTTATAATGCCAGTAAACTGTAGAATAAGGCGGTAAATCCTTGGGTAAATCAGACCAATTACAGCCATTTTTGAGTTGATAAAAAATACCATCCCAAATTTGTCTTTTAGACCACTTTGGTGGACAAGTTCGTTTCTTTTTTGGTAACAGAGGTTTGATTACTTCCCATTCTTCATCACTTAGACTGCTAGAATATGCCATCCTTCTATTTCTCTATGTTTTCATCTCAATATTCTACTAGATACCAAATGGGTTCTATAAAAAATCTTTTGAATAGTTCTGTAAAACAATACTAAATTTTTTTTGAATAATATATCTATCCGTTAACTTGAAATGGAGATGATTAAGCAACGCCTACAATCATAAACCGTTCCCCGCCATAATTAGTAAGTTATTAAAACAGGATTGAATATTAATTGAGGTAAAGTTGTAAATTTCACAAGCTAGAAAAAACCCCAACCACCATAAGATGATTGAGGAAAAGAAAAGTAGTATGTAACAAAGAGATAGATTGCGAAAAATTAGGCTTTAAAATTTACCCAATCTTTAGGTTGTAGGAAAAAGTCCGTTAATTGTGCTTCAGGACTTCCTTTTTCGGGTTGATAACCATATTCCCAACGGGTAAGAGGGGGTAAAGACATCAAAATAGATTCTGTGCGTCCATTAGTTTGTAAACCAAAAATAGTACCACGGTCATAAACCAAGTTAAACTCGACATAACGCCCACGGCGATACAGTTGGAAATTACGCTCCCTTTCACCATATTCCATGGAATTACGACGCTCTACAATGGGTAAATAAGAAGGTAAGAAGGCATTGCCACAGCTTTGTACAAAGGCAAATATATCTTCCCAACTGTGATTTACTTTACCCACTTTCTCGCTATATTGATGGGCTAATCCTTGATTGTTAGAACCTCCATAAAGGCTTCCTTCGCTGTTTTGGTAATCGAAGAAAATACCCCCAATACCCCTTGCTTCCTTACGGTGTTTAAGATAAAAATATTCGTCACACCATTCCTTGAAAGCGGGATAATATTCGGAATTATGGCGATCGCACCCAGTTTTCAAAGTTTTATGAAAATGTACCGCATCCTCCGCAAAAGGATAATAAGGAGTTAAGTCAGCACCGCCCCCAAACCACCAAACAGGGCCTGCCTCAAAATAACGATAATTTAAATGCACCGTAGGCACATAGGGATTACGAGGGTGAAGCACCATGGATGTACCCGTAGCATAAAAACCATGACCAGCACCCTCAGGACGTTGGATAAGAATAGAAGGAGGCAAAGTATCACCCCAAACCTCAGAAAAATTCACTCCCCCTTGCTCAAAAACACCCCCATCACGAATCACTCTAGTGCGTCCACCGCCCCCTTCTGCCCTTTCCCATTTATCTTCCTGAAAACGAGCTTTGCCATCGATTTCCTCCAAACCTTGACAGATTTTGTCTTGCAACTCCATCACAAATTTTTTAGCTCGCTCTCTGGAGTTGGTGGGAATATCTATTTTCTTTTGATTAGATGCTTGATTTAATACCGTGGTCATATTAGCTTTTGTCAAAAAATAGTAGTAAAGTCATTCATCACTATAAAGCGATAAATAAAGCATTAGCCAGTATTTGAAATAAAACTTTACAGTTTGAATAAATGAATGAGAGTGACAGAAAACAGTGGAGTGCTGATAATAACAACAGTTTTAGGGACACATAGCGACAAGGGGAAGAGTAATAGTATTTTTGGTTTCTTTTTATTTAGCAAAGCTCAAGTGCTTAAAGGAAAATCGTTTATATACAACAAATAGAGCAGGTTAAGTGACTTGTTAATAAAGATAGTCTTTAAGTAATGTAACAAATTGATGCAAAGAAAAGATAATCACTCTAAAATCAAATAAATATAATCGCTATTAAGTAATTAAATATGACATCTGCCGCAATTCAACCTCAAAGCAATAAAAAGAAAGCCATAAAAGAAACCTTACTTACTCCTAGATTCTATACCACCGACTTCGAGGCGATCGCCTCCATGGACATCTCCAGCCAAGAAAAAGAATTGAGAGCCATGTTAACCGAAATGAAAAACGACTACAATCGCAATCATTTCATCAGAGACGAAGACTTTGAAAAAACATGGGATCATGTAGATGGAGAAACCCGTGCCGCCTTCATCGAATTTTTAGAGCGCTCCTGCACCTCCGAATTTTCAGGCTTTATTCTTTTCAAAGAAATATCTCGCCGTATCAAAGAAAAAAACCCCCTTCTTTCCGAAGTTTTTAGCCTAATGGCAAGAGACGAAGCCCGTCACGCAGGATTTTTAAACAAAGCCATGGGCGACTTCAACATTTCCCTAGACCTGGGCTATCTAACCAAACATAGAGTTTATACCTTCTTCAAACCAGAATGGATAATTTACGCCGTTTACCTCTCTGAAAAAATTGGCTACTGGCGCTATATCTTAATGTATCGTCACCTCGAAAAAAATCCCGACTACCAATTTTATCCCCTCTTCAAAAAATTTGAACATTGGTGTCAAGACGAAAGCCGTCATGGAGACATCTTTAACGCCCTCCTTCGCTCTCAAAAATCTATGTGGCAAGGATGGAAAGCCAAATTATGGGCAAAATTTTTCCTTCTTTCAGTTTTCGCTACCCATACCCTCACCGTCCACGAAAGGGAAGACTTTTATCAATCCGTAGGCTTAGATGCCGAAGAATATGACCGTCAAGTAATCATCAAAACCAATCAAACCGCCGCCAAAGCATTCCCCGTCATCCTCGATACCGACAACCCCACCTTCTTCCCCAGACTCGAAAAATGTAATGAATACAATATCCAATTACAAAAAATTGGGGATTCACAACAACCCCAATTTATCAAAATGCTTCGCAAAATGCCTATTGTGGTAGCAATCTTCTGGAATCTACTCTGTCTATATTTACTAAAATCTAAAGATGCCGAAGAATTAAGAACCGTTGTTCTTTAAAAATTACTCAAATCTAAATTATTTCCCACTAAAAATCCATACCACTTACCATGGTGGGAAATATCACCAATTACCTGAAATGAAAAAATAACTAAATAAAACCAAAATCACAGACGAACTAAAATATTATTACCATGGGTATCTGTGCCACAGGTAGATAAGAGATCATATTTCTCCGCCAACGATTTAACAACATTCATCTGTTTACGACTGGATTCCCAAGGTTGAGGATTACCATAAGCATAATAACTTTCTACCCCATCAATGCCCAACAAACTTGCTTCAGGAATTAACTCCTCGGCACGACGACGATAACGGCTAGGATGTGCCAACACTACCAAAGCACCAGCTTTATGAAGACTATTAATCACCTCTTTTGCCTGAGCATCATTTCCTTCTGGCTTATATCCTCCTAAATACTTTCTCATCACAGGAGCATGGGGATCAAAACCATATCCAAGTATGTGAACGATGGTACCATTCAACTCAGAAGTAATTTCCACTCCAGTCCAAAGATGAGGCAACAAAATGGAGTCGTTAACCTGCTTCTTTCGTTTCATCCAAGATAAAGCACGATAAAAACCATCAATACTATGATGATCCGTAATAGCTAAACCTTGCAAACCAATTTGAATGGCTTGTTCTATAAGTGATTCGGGGGTTAATTGTCCATCCGAACAACTGGTATGTAAATGGAAATTATATTGAAATGGACAACTACTAGGTTGAAGATTTGCCCATACCTGTTCTAGTTTCTTGGTATCTTGAGATATTTGGTTGTTAACCCATAGGGGTTTCTTTTCTTTGCTCAATAGCATAAATCGGTTAATTGTTACAGATTGTTAAACTTAATTTAACAAATAAAACGATGTTTTGACCGTAAAAAATGAACAAATAATTGATTTTTTTTATCAGAAATACTAATTTAAGTATTATTACTTATGCTTGTTTTTTATTACACAGATTAGTTAGTTAAATCATTAACAAGTCATTAATCTTAAGTTCACCACAAATTAAAAAAAATACTTAAGAATAAACTATTGAAGCTCTGTATGATTTAGCTTATCAGCGATTAAAGTAACCCGTAAAGATTTGATATTAAATAGAGCTTTTTTGCTTAACTATTAATTATTTTTAGTTTTTTCTCATAAAAAATGGGTTAAAATTACTATTCATTTACCGTCGCATTTTTATGGTTAATCTAAGCAAATACGTTTACTTACTTGTGTTAGGGGCGCTGTTACCCAATATTTATCTAAAAGCCAATGCACAATCATCCCAACAGGTTTATAATCCCATTGCCATTGAACATAATCGTATGATTCAAGATACCCTCTCCCCTAACGATATTCCCACAGGAGAAGGAGGATTTGCTCGAGATTACTATCTTAATTTAACCAGAGGAGAACAGATTGTCGTAGATCTCACCTCCGATGAATTTGATACTATTGTTGTTTTGATGAAAGAAGATGGTACAACTATCGCCGAAAATGATGATAGTCCCGATGGTACTACCAATTCATTATTGTTTACTCGTATCACCGAGGACGGTAAATATATAATAAGAGTTCGTTCCTTTGCTCTTTCTGGAAGTGGAAACTTTAATCTCCGTGTCACAAAATTACAAGAGAAAAATTAGTTATTTATTAGACAGTGACGTCATCTGTTAATGGTTTTATTATTAATTGTCTTTATAGTATTTATTGTTATGAGTTCAGCCAAAGAAAAAGTAGAATCCATGTTGAGAAAATTACCCGATGATTGTACTGTAGAGGATATACAGTACCATTTGTACGTATTAGGTAAAGTTCGCCAGGGTTTACAGGTAGCTGATACCGAAGGGGTTTTGCAACAAGCAGAAGTAGAGGGATTGTTAAATAAATGGCTTATCGAGTAGTTTGGTCTTTAAAAGCTGTAGAGGATGTAGAGGCGATCGCGGCTTACATTGCAAGAGATTCACCGTCCTATGCCGCTGCCGTTGTACAAAGAATTATCTCCATCACCCAAAAACTCCCAGAAAACGGCACAGAAGGCAGATTAATCCCCGAATTTGAAGAATCCACCATCATCGAACAATTCGCCTACAGCTATCGCCTAATCTATCGTCTAGAAAAAGAAACATATACAGTAGTAGCCGTTATCCACGGGAAAAAACTTTTATACCTAACCGACTAAATACATAGACAAAGTGAGCAAAGTTCACTACTACATCACATTAACTATATGGGTTGAATCTTCGCTACTGAGTAGGTTGGCGAAATTGATTCTAGCTCTTGTTCTAGTAAGACTTTTATACCCAAAGTAGGGGCAAGGGGCTTAAGCCCCTTATTATCCATTACCCAAATCTATTTAATTACGCCTACTCACTTACTTCACTAATAAGATACTTGTCATTAGTATTGAGAAGGTTAAAACACAAAAGCCAACACAAAAAAGGAGCAATCAAAAGAAAAAAGAAAAAAAGATTGAAGGTCAAAAGCCTTATTGTGTAGTGATTGAGACAGAAGATTGAAAAAAGATGGTAGAAAAAGTTGCCATTTTAGAAAAGGTTAGTTATATTAGTATATGTGCGATTGAGGGCAACACGCCTTCCTGACACACCACGAACCTCGACAATTCAATAGTTTGAAAGCCATTTTTCAAGTATTACATATATCCTTGTCAAAATAACTTTATTTAAAAAACAAAAGTCTTAAACCTCGGTTTAAGCATTGCCAAGAAAGAGCAAGTAAAACTACTTCAAATCAAAAAGGAGTAAATCGCTTTAAAGTGATGGAAACTTTACAATGGAGAGTTTGATCCTGGCTCAGGATGAACGCTGGCGGTATGCCTAACACATGCAAGTCGAACGGTCACCTTCGGGTGATAGTGGCGGACGGGTGAGTAACACGTGAGAATCTGCCCTTAGGTCGGGGACAACAGTTGGAAACGACTGCTAATACCGGATGAGCTGAAAAGTAAAAGATTTATCGCCTAGGGAAGAGCTCGCGGCTGATTAGCTAGTTGGTGGGGTAAAAGCCTACCAAGGCAACGATCAGTAGCTGGTCTGAGAGGATGAGCAGCCACACTGGGACTGAGACACGGCCCAGACTCCTACGGGAGGCAGCAGTGGGGAATTTTCCGCAATGGGCGAAAGCCTGACGGAGCAATACCGCGTGAGGGAGGAAGGCTCTTGGGTTGTAAACCTCAAAACTTAGGGAAGAAGAAAGTGACGGTACCTAATATAAGCATCGGCTAACTCCGTGCCAGCAGCCGCGGTAATACGGAGGATGCAAGCGTTATCCGGAATCATTGGGCGTAAAGAGTCCGTAGGTGGCACTTCAAGTCCGCATTTAAAGACCGAGGCTCAACCTCGGGCAGGGTGTGGAAACTGAAGAGCTAGAGTACAGGAGGGGTAGAGGGAATTCCTAGTGTAGCGGTGAAATGCGTAGAGATTAGGAAGAACACCAGTGGCGAAGGCGCTCTACTGGACATGTACTGACACTGAGGGACGAAAGCTAGGGTAGCGAAAGGGATTAGATACCCCTGTAGTCTTAGCGGTAAACGATGGATACTAAGTGTAGCGGGTATAAACTCCTGCTGTGCTGAAGCAAACGCGTTAAGTATCCCGCCTGGGGAGTACGCACGCAAGTGTGAAACTCAAAGGAATTGACGGGGACCCGCACAAGCGGTGGAGTATGTGGTTTAATTCGATGCAACGCGAAGAACCTTACCAAGACTTGACATCCGATGAATCTTGATGAAAGTTAAGAGTGCCTTAGGGAACATCGTGACAGGTGGTGCATGGCTGTCGTCAGCTCGTGTCGTGAGATGTTGGGTTAAGTCCCGCAACGAGCGCAACCCTCGTCCTTAGTTGCCAGCATTAAGTTGGGGACTCTAGGGAGACCGCCGGGGAGAACTCGGAGGAAGGTGGGGATGACGTCAAGTCAGCATGCCCCTTACGTCTTGGGCTACACACGTACTACAATGGTTAGGACAAAGGGATGCGAAACCGCAAGGTGAAGCGAAACCCATCAAACCTAGCCCCAGTTCAGATCGTCGGCTGAAACTCGCCGGCGTGAAGGAGGAATCGCTAGTAATCGCAGGTCAGCATACTGCGGTGAATCCGTTCCCGGGTCTTGTACACACCGCCCGTCACACCATGGAAGTTGGTAACATCCGAAGTCGTTACTCCAACCCTTATGGGGGGAGGACGCCGAAGGTGGGACTAGTGACTGGGGTGAAGTCGTAACAAGGTAGCCGTACCGGAAGGTGTGGCTGGATCACCTCCTTATAAGGGAGACCATGTATAGTGGTCAGCAAGGAATGTGATGAAAAATGGTACTTCAAACTAGAGATTGGGTTCATGGGCTATTAGCTCAGGTGGTTAGAGCGCACCCCTGATAAGGGTGAGGTCCCTGGTTCAAGTCCAGGATGGCCCATAGGTGGGGGTATAGCTCAGTTGGTAGAGCGCCTGCTTTGCAAGCAGGATGTCAGCGGTTCGAGTCCGCTTATCTCCAGTGAGAAAACTTAGCACTGTTCGATGGAACAAATGCTGAGGAAAAAGTCTCAGTAAGAACCTTGAAAACTGCATAGAAAAAAAAGTAAGTAGGAAGTCTGTATTAAACAGATAATTAGGTCAAGCAATCAAGGGCTAATGGTGGATACCTAGGCACACGAAGGCGAAGAAGGACGTAGCAACCTGCGAAAAGTCTCGGGGAGTTGGAAGCAAACATTGAGCCGAGAATGTCCGAATGGGGCAACCCTAAAAACACACCTATAAAAAGGTGATGAGCGAACCCGGTGAACTGAAACATCTTAGTAGCCGGAGGAAGAGAAAACAAAAGTGATTCCCTTAGTAGCGGCGAGCGAAGCGGGAGAAGCCTAAACCAGTGTTTACGAATACTGGGGTAGTGGGACATCGATATCAAGAGTGGACGTTAGACGAACTAGCTGAAAACTAGACCAAAGAAGGTGAAAGTCCTGTAGTCGAAAACAGAAGTAATTGTAGGTGAATCCCGAGTAGCACGGTATAAGAGAAATCCCGTGTGAATCAGCCACGACCACGTGGTAAGGCTAAATACAAAGTGTGACCGATAGTGAAAAGTACCGCGAGGGAAAGGTGAAAAGAACCCCGGGAGGGGAGTGAAATAGAACATGAAACCATTAGCTTACAAGCAATGGGAGTCCGATAGAACGGATGACCGTGTGCCTGTTGAAGAATGAGCCGGCGACTTACAGGCAGTGGCAGGTTAAGACGGAAAGTCGAAGCCAAAGAGAAATCGAGTCTGAAAAGGGCGCTAGTCACTGTTTGTAGACCCGAACCCGGGTGATCTAACCATGTCCAGGATGAAACCCCCGTAACAGGTGGTGGAGGTCCGAACCGACCAATGTTGAAAAATTGGCGGATGAGGTGTGGTTAGGGGTGAAATGCCAATCGAACCCGGAGCTAGCTGGTTCTCCCCGAAATGTGTTGAGGCGCAGCGGTGTGGAATGTCATGGGGGGTAAAGCACTGTTTCGTTGCGGGCTGCGAGAGCGGTACCAAGATGAGACAAACTCAGAATACCCATGATTGTAGCACTAGTAAGACGGTGGGGGATAAGCTTCATCGTCGAAAGGGAAACAGCCCAGACCATCAGCTAAGGTCCCCAAGTAAAGACTAAGTGATAAAGGAGGTGGGAGTGCAAAGACAACCAGGAGGTTTGCCTAGAAGCAGCCATCCTTGAAAGAGTGCGTAATAGCTCACTGGTCAAGCGCTCCTGCGCCGAAAATGAACGGGGCTAAGTCTTTCACCGAAGCTATGGACTCATATTGAGTGGTAGGGGAGCGTTCTCTATTGGGAGAAGCATTAGCGGCAAGCAGATGTGGACGATAGAGAAGTGAGAATGTCGGCTTAAGTAGCGAAAATTGAAGTGAGAATCTTCAACCCCGAAAGCATAAGGGTTTCTCCAGAAGGTTCGTCCGTGGAGAGTTAGCCCGGACCTAAGGCGAAGCGAATAGCGTAGTCGATGGCAAGCAGGTAAATATTCCTGCGTGGTTTTACAGGAGCTATTAAAGGGACCCATGAAAGATAAACTCATCCTAAGTGGATTGGAAGCAACTTCGGTTGTGAGAGTGTAAGGATAGTGGCAAGAAAAGCTTTAATAGTGTTGAATGTAGAATCCCGGTACCCGAAACCGACACAGGTATGCAAGTAGAGAATACTAAGGGGAGCGAGTTAACTCTCTCTAAGGAACTCGGCAAAATGACCCCGTAACTTCGGGAGAAGGGGTGCCACCGAGAGGTGGTTGCAGTGAAAAGGCCCAGGCGACTGTTTAGCAAAAACATAGGTCTCTGCAAACTCGAAAGAGGAGGTATAGGGGCTGACGCCTGCCCAGTGCCGGAAGGTTAAAGAAGTTGGTCAGTCTTAGGATGAAGCTAGCGACTGAAGCCCCGGTGAACGGCGGCCGTAACTATAACGGTCCTAAGGTAGCGAAATTCCTTGTCGGGTAAGTTCCGACCCGCACGAAAGGCGTAACGATCTGGGCGCTGTCTCGGAGAGAGGCTCGGCGAAATAGGATTGTCTGTGAAGATACGGACTACCTGCACTTGGACAGAAAGACCCTATGAAGCTTTACTATAGCTTGGAATTGTGTTCGGGCCTGCTGTGCGCAGGATAGGTGGGAGACGATGAGATTATCCTTGTGGGGATAATGGAGTCAATGGTGAGATACCACTCTCAGAAGGCTAGAATTCTAACTCTTAAATGAGGACAGTTTCAGGTGGGTAGTTTGACTGGGGCGGTCGCCTCCAAAAAGGTAACGGAGGCGTACAAAGGTTACCTCAGACTGGTTGGAAATCAGTCGAAGAGTGCAAAGGCAGAAGGTAGCTTGACTGCGAGACATACAGGTCGAGCAGGGTGGAAACACGGTCTTAGTGATCCGACGGTGCTGAGTGGAAGGGCCGTCGCTCAACGGATAAAAGTTACTCTAGGGATAACAGGCTGATCTCCCCCAAGAGTTCACATCGACGGGGAGGTTTGGCACCTCGATGTCGGCTCATCGCAACCTGGGGCGGAAGTACGTCCCAAGGGTTGGGCTGTTCGCCCATTAAAGCGGTACGTGAGCTGGGTTCAGAACGTCGTGAGACAGTTCGGTCCATATCCGGTGCAGGCGTGAGAATATTGAGAGGAGCCTTCCTTAGTACGAGAGGACCGGGAAGGACGTACCGCTGGTGTACCAGTTATTGTGCCAACAGTAAACGCTGGGTAGCCATGTACGGAGTGGATAACCGCTGAAAGCATCTAAGTGGGAAGCCCACCTCAAGATGAGTATTCTGGTGTAAGGTCACGGGAAGAACACCCGTTAATAGGCACAAGGTGGAAGTGCAGTAATGTATGGAGCCGAAGTGTACTAACAGACCGTCAGCTTGACCTATTCCAAACTTACTTATAATTATCTATGCAGTCTTGAGGGTTTTTTAACCTCATAATCTTGGCAGGTGTATCTAGCGTTGTGGAACCACTACGACTCCATCCCGAACTCGTGGGTGAAACACAGCAGCAGCGACGATACTACGGGGGTAGCCCCTTGGGACAATAGTTCTATGCCTGCCTTAATAATTACAAAAAAACCGCTCCATGGCGGCTTTTTTTTTACTTTTTTTTATATTCGACTTTGATATGACCTTGTAGCTCGAAATAGGCTAAAACTCTTTTTTTCGTATATCATAGAATAAGACATATTGGCAAAATAATCGAGTTGAACAGTTTTAAAATATGACAAACCAGCCTGATAGAATTATTATATTTGACACTACTTTGCGTGATGGGGAACAGTCTCCTGGGGCGAGTTTAAACGTAGAAGAAAAATTAAAAATTGCTCGTGCGTTAGCTAAATTAGGTGTTGATGTCATTGAGGCTGGTTTTCCCCACGCTAGTCTGGGGGACTTTGAAGCTGTCAATAAAATTGCTCAGGCTGTAGGGACAGAAAATGGACCCACTATTTGTGGTTTGGCAAGGGCAACGGAAAGAGATATTAAACGTGCAGGAGAAGCTCTTCAACCTGCCTATAAAAAAAGAATCCACACGTTTTTAGCTACATCAGATATTCATTTGGAATATAAACTAAAAAAGACTAGGGAAAATGTCTTGGCAATGGTTCCTGATATGGTTGCCTATGCAAAAACCTTTACGGATGATGTGGAATTTTCTCCTGAAGATGCAGGGCGTAGCGATCCAGAATTTTTGTATCAAGTGTTGGAATTGGCGATTAAGGCTGGGGCTACCACCGTGAACATTCCTGATACGGTAGGTTACACCACTCCTAGTGAATATGGTGCTTTGATTAAGGGTATTAAAAATAATGTACCCAATATTGATCAAGCAATTATTTCTGTCCATGGTCATAATGACTTGGGCTTGGCAGTGGCAAATTTTCTTGAAGCTGTTAAAAATGGTGCAAGACAATTAGAATGTACCATTAACGGCATTGGGGAAAGGGCTGGAAATGCGGCTTTAGAGGAGTTGGTAATGGCTCTCCACGTTCGCCGTCAATACTATAATCCATTTCTGGGCAGACCTCCTGAGTCTAATGAGCCTTTAACTAATATTGATACGAAACAAATTTATAAAACCTCTCGTTTGGTGTCTAATCTCACAGGAATGTTGGTACAACCTAATAAGGCGATTGTGGGGGCTAATGCTTTTTCCCATGAGTCGGGAATTCATCAAGATGGTGTTTTGAAAAATCGTCTTACCTATGAAATTATGGATGCAGAGTCCATAGGCTTAACTACTAACCAGATTGTGTTGGGTAAACTATCTGGACGTAATGCTTTTCGTTCTCGTTTACATGAATTGGGTTTTGAATTGTCAGAGAATGACCTCAATAAAGCATTTTTACGTTTTAAAGAAGTAGCTGATAAAAAACGAGAAATTACGGACTGGGACTTGGAGGCGATTGTTAATGATGAAATTCAACAGCCCCCTGAGTTATTCCGTTTAGAGTTGGTGCAGGTGTCTTGTGGGGATCATTCTTCTCCGACAGCGACTATTACCCTCAGAAATCCTGAGGGTGAAGAGTTGAGCGATGCGGCTATTGGAACTGGTCCTGTGGATGCGGTTTATAAAGCCATTAATAGAGTTGTGAATATTCCCAATGAGTTGACGGAATATTCTGTTAAGTCTGTGACTGCTGGAATTGATGCCATGGGAGAGGTGACTATTCGCCTTAAACATGCAGGACGTACCTATTCTGGTTATGCGGCGAATACGGATGTGATTGTGGCTTCTGCACGGGCTTATATTAGTGCTTTGAATCGTCTTTATGCGACGATTAAGGCAAAAC
Organism: Cyanobacterium sp. HL-69; assembly: GCA_002813895.1. Classification (NCBI taxonomy): domain Bacteria; kingdom Bacillati; phylum Cyanobacteriota; class Cyanophyceae; order Chroococcales; family Geminocystaceae; genus Cyanobacterium; species Cyanobacterium sp. HL-69. Next base: position 34,708 of record CP024912.1, read on the forward strand.
AGCTAATTAAAGTGAAGTAGTTTATTAAAGAAAATGGTGGGCACATTGCCCACCTTACTACATGAATTCTTCAATTTTGGGAGATTTTCATATATGAGTAAGATAGTTTATGAGGGGTTGACTACTTCTTTAAAGCGGATTTCATCTCGGTGGGGGTCACAGTATGCTACTTCTAGCATAAAAGTTTCCCCTACTTTTGTTGGTCGATCGCACTTATAGGGGAATTCTAAACCTATGTCTTCAAAAAGAATGAGGGCAAGGCGATCATCTTCCCGTAACCAACGTAACATCAAAACTTCCCAAACCTCATCAGAATGTTGTTTGAGATATTGTAAAGTCCAATAACGGTTGGTTTGTCTTTCCACTAACACCGCTTCTGAAGAAGTAGAAGTGACATTAAAGAGAATCGACTGCATCTCATCCCTTGCAAAAGGTAACTCATCACCCCGTAAATGGGCTTTGATTTGAAAATGAGCTAGTAAATCTGTATAACGGCGAATGGGAGATGTCACCTGAGTATAAGTATTTAAACCCAAACTAGAGTGACGGATGGGAGACAAACCCGTTTCACTTTTGGGCATACAACGGCGAATGGCAGACGATCGCACAGGTCCTGCAGGAAGGAGAATTAACTCTTCATGGGGGGGCAATTCAGGCTGAGGTTGTCCACGGAAAGGCACGGGAATATCATGCTCCTGACAAAAGCGCCCTGCCACTTCCCCCGTGAGAATCATCATTTCCGCTACCAAGGTACGGGAAAAGGAATCATGTAATAACTCAATGGTTACATCGTCTTCTCCTTGTACTTTAATAATCGCCTCTGGCATAGAAATCATTACCGAACCATTATCTCGGCGCCATTGCGATCGCAACTTAGAAGCCTCCGCCAACTGCTTAACTTCTGGTTCTGCTTGTATATCAAGGTGTAACATCTCATCCACATCATGATAAGTGAGACGGTAAGTAGGCTTGATATGGGTAGAGTGTATTTCATAGTCCTTGATGCCTCCTGCTTCATCAAGAGTTACTCCAAAACTAAGGGCAGGGCAAATTTGACCTTGAACCAAACTCATAGGACCTGTGGCCAATACAGGGGGAAACATGGGAATCATCCCCGTGGGTAAATATAAGCTGGTACTGCGTTTACGCGCCTCCAAATCTAAATCATCATGGGGAGTAATTAACCTAGTAGGATCTGCAATGTGAATCCAGTAACGCAAAGTACCATCCTCTAGGGTTTCTACACTCAAACCATCGTCAATTTCCTTAGTGCTTTCATCATCGATGGTATATACCTTGTGAGCGGTCAAATCTAAGCGAGGCTGAAGGTCTGGGATTTCTATTCCTTTAGAAATATCATAGATAATTGACTGAGCCATTTCTGCTACCTCTAAAGGAAAGTTGTTTGGATAAGAGCTACGGCGCAAAAATAAATTTTCATGCTCGCTCCATAATTTCAGGTCAATCAATAACTGCCATGCTTCTTGAACAGTTTTTGACCTGTCGATGTTTTCTAAAATCTCTTGGGCTTGTTTGGGGGGATTATCGGGTTGTAATACCCATCTCTCCACAAAGTCTAATTTAATTAAATCGTTATCTGTCCATGTAACCTCTTCCCCGGCTAGGGCTTGATTTAACCGTTCAAAAAATTCTTCTTTTTCTTTCCTTTTCTGAGTTTCTATTTCGATTTGATGTTTAATTTCCTCTACCTGGGTGGTTGGGCGAGGTTCATAAATATCACCCTTCTTTTTGAAGTATATTTTATCGTCAGACAATAATAAGTAAGATGCGTAACAAAGGAGGGGAGTCTCTTCGGAAAAAATTAACCCAGCTAATTCGGGGGGAGTAATGGGAGTTGATTCTTCCATCAACAATTCCCATGCTACTTCTAGACTAGAAGGATCTAAATATTTCTCTACTTCTTGGCTAAATTTCTCAATATCTGAAGGTTTGAAGGATTCTCCCTTTACAAGGTAATCAATTTTTTGGGGTCTAACTTTATGGTTAGTACCATTTTTATCAATGGCAATCCAATCTTTTTTTCCTTCTGGTTTCTCAATAACTGCTAAACGGCGATCGCCATTAACCTTAAATTCTACTAGCGTTCCTTTTTCCACCCTGAACCCTTCTTACTATGATTTGATCAGCAACATACTTAAGTTTAAGATTATTAGGCAAATGTGTAAAGTAAAACCCATTGTGAGAGAAAATGGGTGATACAAATAAGTAAAATTATTAAGAATAGTTAATAAAATTTTAAAATATTCTTTAAAGAAATATTAAATATAAATGAATACTCTAGCATTAGGGTAAGATCAATATACTTGTCACAGAAAAAAAGACTAGCAAATTTATTAACAAAATGAAATTAATAAGATAAGGGAAAAACAATTCAAAATTTAAATAATGTTTGCTTTTCTTGACATAACGGTAGTTGTTATCAAATGAATACAGAAGAAAAATAAGAGATAAAAATATATTTATCACTAAACTAATTTTATTTCCTTCTTCATTAAAAGTAACTAAATTTTTCTATTTCTTATTAATAACTAATCTAATAATATTTTCTTTGACATCTATTTCAATCATTAAGAAAAAATATCATTTAAGACAAAAAATATGGGTAAACCAACAGGATTTTTAGAATTTGCAAGGGAATTACCAGTGGATAAAGATCCCCTTGAGAGAATTAAAAATTGGGATGAATTTCATTTGCACCTACCCGAAGAAAACCTAAAAAATCAGGGTGCCAGATGTATGGATTGCGGTACGCCGTTTTGCCATACAGGAGAGTTAATCAGTGGCATGGCTAGTGGTTGTCCTGTGAATAATTTAATTCCTGAGTGGAATGATTTGATTTACCGTGGTTTATGGCAAGAAGCCCTAGAGCGTCTCCACAAAACTAATAATTTTCCTGAATTTACAGGGCGGGTATGTCCTGCACCCTGTGAGGGTTCTTGCGTTTTAGGTATCAATAATCCCCCTGTTACCATCAAAAACATCGAGTGTAGCATTATTGACCATGGTTGGGAGCAAGGTTGGGTAACGGCTCACCCCCCTGAAAAAAGGACGGGCAAAAAGGTTGCTGTGGTGGGTTCTGGCCCTGCGGGATTGAGTGCCGCTGCTCAGTTAAATAGAGCTGGTCATTGGGTGACGGTGTATGAAAAGGGCGATCGCCCCGGGGGACTGCTCATGTATGGTATTCCTAACATGAAATTGGATAAGGAAAAGGTGGTAATACGCCGTATTGGGGTATTAGAAGAAGAAGGAATCAAATTTGTTTGTAATACCGAAATCGGTAAAGATATAACCGCAGAACAGTTGGTGCAGGATAATGATGCGGTAATCCTTTGTATTGGTGCTGGAAAACCAAGGGATTTACCCATAGAAGGCAGAGACTTAAAAGGTATCCATTTCGCCATGGACTTCCTCACCGCCAACACCAAGGCACTTTTAGACGCAAACCCAGAAGGGTTGATTTCTGCCCAAGGAAAGGACGTGGTTATCATCGGCGGTGGTGATACAGGTACAGACTGTGTTGGTACATCTGTTCGTCATGGGTGTACCGCAGTAACTCAACTAGAAATTATGCCCAAACCCCCAGAGATGAGGGCAAAAAATAATCCTTGGCCTGAATATCCTAAAATTTATCGTCTCGATTATGGACAGGAGGAAGCCGCCGCCAAGTTTGGAGAAGATCCCCGTTTTTATACCACCACAGCCACTAAATTTGAAGGGGATGATGATGGTAACGTAAAAGCTGTTCACACCGTGGAGGTGGAGTGGCAACGCAACGAAGATGGACGTTTTATCCCTAACCCCATCGAGGGAAGCGAAAAAGTAACCCCTGCCCAACTGGTGTTACTCGCCATGGGTTTCTTGGGCCCAGAGCAGTTTTTGTTAGAGCAAATGGGTTTAGAAAAAGATCACCGTAGCAATATCAAAGCTGACTATGATGATTATAGTACCAGCATTCCCAATGTGTTTGCAGCGGGGGATTGTCGTCGGGGTCAAAGTCTTGTGGTGTGGGCTTTTAACGAAGGTCGTGGAGTGGCTCAAAAGTGCGATCGCTTCTTAATGGGTTATAGCGATTTACCGAATTAAATATAGGGAAAGGAAGTAGCACGCTACTTCCCAACCAAACCTAATTCATACCCACTAACTTAGCGCTCAAATCCCATAACTTAAGAGCCTTACTTTTATCACTTGCCTCATCAGAAACCTCCTGAGCAAAAGATTCTCGTCCTTCTTTTTGACGATTACCCCAACTCCAGTAAACTCCAGAGATACCAAAATCTTCTTCCCCTACTACCATGGCAAGTCTTTCCCCTGCCAACTCCTCAGTCACATAACCCCCCGTGATATTTTTCTGGAAAACAGGGAATATTTTTTTGAATAGGGAATAGTGATTACGGAATAAAGCAGTTTCAGCCACACAACCAGGATAAAAAGAATTGAAAATAATCCCCGTAGAATCATGATAGCGACGGTGCAACTCCTTCATGGTGAGAATGTTACAAAGTTTACTATCCTTGTAGGCTTTGCCTGACTTAAATTTTTTACCACTAATCATGGAAATGGGAGCCTTAAATCCTTCCTCCATGCCTTTTAAATCTCCTAAATCTGGAGGTGCAGGAATAGGAATTTTTCCGCCCAACTCTTTTGGATTAGCCGTAACAGTACCCAAAATTACTAACCGTGGGTGAGGATTAGCAGCCTTTTTGAGATCCTCTAACATGAGGTTACAAAGAAGAAAATGCCCTAAATGATTGGTTGCCACGCTGATTTCATAACCATCTTCGCTATACATTGGCTCTTTGAGGAGGGGATAATATACCGCAGCGTTACACACCAAAGCATCGAGATTTCTGCCCGTAGCCCGAAAATCCTCCACAAACTTATGCACACTCTTGAGGGAAGCTAAATCGAGGTGAATAATTTGATAACTGTCTTCGGGGATGCCCACTTCCTTGGCTACTTTTTGGGTTTTTTCGAGGTTACGACAAGCCATGATGACGTGCCATTTTCCTGTTTTTGCGAGGGCTTTTGCCCCATATAAACCTACCCCAGATGATGCCCCAGTGATGATAACTGTTGATTTTTGAGCTTCTACCATATTTATTTGCTTTATTTTATCGCCGATAAGTTTATAAATTTTTAATCATTAATTATTTTAATAATCCCACAGAACCATATTTTCTTTTTCTAAGTTTCTTTAAGCTAGAGGTCATCTTTTTTAATATTTCTTTATTTCTCTAGTCGAGGCTCAAACTCAAAATTACCATTTTTATAATCTAAGGTTTGAACAAAAAAGTCCACTACCTCATTCTTTTCTCCAGCGATTAATACCTTTGCCTGATGTCCTTTTTCTAAGATATAGTTTCTCTCACATTGTTCGTAAGCATAGATAATTAAAATATCCCCCTTTTCACACAACAAAGCAGCACCACCATTAGGGCATATTTCCCCACTACCCTTAGTACCCGGAATAGCGTAGGTTGACCATCTTTGGGCATTATTCAAATTAGCAATTTCCACTTCTTCTAGGGGTAAAATACCTACCATTTCCATTAATTCAGGGTCAATGGTAATACTACCCACATAATTAACATTCGCTTCTGTCACCCTCACTCGATGTAACTTGGCGTGCATTAATTTAATAGTTTTCATAAAAAATAGTATAAGTTTGGCTTCAAAACATAAAAAAGTTGTCCATAACTATGCTACAGTCTCTCGACAATCTTCCCAAGAAGATGGATAATTAAGTTTGAAATTCTCAAAATTAGTCTAATACCGTCGCAAACTTATACGTAAGTGATTTAGTTAGAAAAGAAAAGATTGTACTATCTGTTGCCAAATTTTAGACATTCGGTAGCTTTAAATTGTCAAACTTAGTGTTTTTTCGCCGATAACTTTTCAAAATTATTTTATCCGTTAAGATTTTATTTTCCTTAAGATACTCAATAAAAGGTAATTTTGTAGTAGAAACTTCATGTGAATTTTACATACTTAAGTATATTTATAACTACTGATCTTAATCACAAAATATTCTTTTACGTGACAACAATTATTAAAGTATTTTACTTAAATCATTGTACGTTAATTGTTCTATTTTTACAACTATAAAAAATGTAACGTTAGTTACAAGACCTCTTAATTTGGCACTGTGTGGAGGTTAAAGAAGAAATCACTAATTGTGAAAAAAATTTAGTTGCTGATGTCTTGTTATATAAGGGGTTTAGATAGTTTTACTTTTTAACTCAGAACTGATTTTTAGTGAGGATATATTTTGTTTAACGCTAGGCTATAACCTCTGTGCCACATACTACTAAGCTGATTTTACTAATTTAAAGTCAAATATCAATAATTGCTCACACGAAGCAGTAAGAAAAACTAATTTTAACTCTCCTTCAGAGCAATTAAACTTAATTAAAAAATAATATAAATTATGGTGTTTTTAAGTTTATCAAAGTTTCATAGAAAATCTATTGACAAAACCTCGAGACTTAGCTAGGATAAGTTAGTAAATAATAAGATTTATAATTCTCAGAAGAATACTATGAAAAAATCTACTCTATCAACCCTTTTAGTTGGCGGTTTGATTGCCCCCGCTACTATGATTGGGTTAACAGCTAGGGGCGCTGATGCTGCTGCCTTTTTCCAGATTGATACTTTTGATACTGGTCGTACGTTAAATCTTGATACATTCAATGAACCGGTCAGAACATTTGGTACTACTAACAATAGTTCTTTAACTCAGACAACGGCTAATTATTCTGACTTGAATGATGTAATCGGGGGTTCTAGGAGATTAGAACTTACCAAACTAAGCGGTATTGCTTCATCTACACTAGGAGTTGCCGGTGATACACTACCCCCTGACCCTCCAGCATATCTTTCTTGGGATAATGGAAATGCACAAACCTCCGCAAAAGTTATTTGGAACGCTAACGGTAGTGGTTTAAATTTTGATGCGACACCATATTCCAGTATAGCTTTAGATGTTTTGGAGGTTGATTTGAATGTTAATGTTGAATTTGTATTAAGCGACGGTGTGAACACCACATCTTTAGCTTTAACAAATTTAGCTGCAAACACAAGAGCTTCGTTTGAATTTTCTCAATTCAGTAATCAAAGTTTCAATTTCTCAAACATTAACACTATTACGATGAATTTGACAGGTCCTGTCGCAGTAGATGCAACCTTCGATGCCTTGGGCTTCCAAGCAGTACCTGAACCTGGCACAGTTGGTGGCTTATTAGTTCTTGGTTTACTAGGGGTTGCTGGCGCTAAAAAGAGATCTCATAAAGCAGAACAAAACTAGACACAACAAATTATTCCGTAGTGATTATAGAATTTAAAAACGTTGTCTGATTAATCGGATGACGTTTTTATTTTAATGGAGAAAGGGAAATTTTGAGGAAAAGAATCCCTTTACAGAAAACTCGAATTGTGGATAAATAAAAGATACAATCAATTATCACCATGCTAAGTAAAAAACAATTTGGCATCACCATTTGTAAGTTTAATGACTACTGAAACATATATTAACCATCCCACGTTTGGACTACTTTATCGATTATGCCTCATTGAGAAACAGGAGGAATTGTTTACGACTCTCTATGCTCAAAGGCTTTTTTTTCGTGTGAAGGTTGAACAACGGGAGACTTTTTTTGAACCCCTGACGCGCTCGGAGGCGAGGTTGTTGATGGAAAGTAAGTTGAGGGGTTTGAGGAGTAATGGGGACTGGAATGCTTATAAACAGTTAAATGAGATTTACCAGCGCACTTTCCAGTAGAAATAATATAAATTTATTAAAATTTTAGCAAAACAAAAATAAATACCCCTCCTAGCCCCTCTTAAAAAGGAGGGGAGTAAATTATTCATGGCGAGTACCAAGATATAATTCACCCACCAAAGGATTATCTAACAAATCAGAACCTTTACCCTCGATCGCATCTTTACCGCTTTCTAAAACATAACCCCTATCCGCCATCATCAAGGCTTTTTTGGCATTTTGTTCCACCAAAACGATCGCCTTTCCCGTGGCATTTATCGCCTTAATTTGCTCAAAAACATCATTAACCAAAATGGGAGATAAGGCCGCCGAAGGTTCATCCAACAACAGCAAATCAGGATCCAACATCAATGCCTTACCCATGGCCAACATCTGCCTTTCTCCTCCCGACAAAGTACCAGCTTTTTGCCGAAAACGCTCCTTTAACTTAGGAAACATAGAATAAATGATCTCTTTTTGTTTTTTGCAAGAGCCAGAAAGAGTATAAGCCCCCATTTCTAAATTTTCCTCCACCGTCAAAGTAGCAAAAACATTAGAAATTTGAGGAACGTAACACATCCCTAACTTAACAATCTCATTGGACTTTAACCCCGCAATATTACGGTCTTTAAAAATTATTTCCCCTTGATTGGGAGTCAAAAGCCCAAAAATAGTTTTGGCAAGGGTCGATTTTCCCGCCCCATTAGGACCTATTACGGTGATTAATTCCCCTGGTTCAACTCGAAAATTAATGCCCTGTAAAATGTTTAAGTCTTTGATATATCCGGCATAAACATCTTTTACTTCTAATAGGTTAGTCATGAATTATAAATAGAAATAGGGGTTAACGAAAAAAGATTTGGTTAGGATAGGGAACGGGGAATAGGCAACAGGGAATGGTTTTTGTGTCCATACCTTACAGTATTGTTAAGGTTTCTATGTTTCTACCTATAATCTATTCAGTTTCCCCCAAATTAGTAAGACAAAATCAATGTAGTTTCATGGTCCATTGTCAATTGTTTAGAACCTTTCGCCGATACCAAAGTGAATGCGGTTGTCACCCTCATCATTGATACCATAGTCGATGCGGATAGGGCCCACAGGGGATTGAATCCTGACCCCTAAACCATAACCAAACCCACTACCGCTCAACCCTCGTACTTCGGCAGGTTGCCCGGGTACTGATGAACCAGAACCCAAATCGGTTCCAAAGTCGAGGAATAAGGCACCACCCACCACAGAGAATATGGGGAAGCGATATTCGGCACTAGCTTGGAGGAAGGTGCGACCATTACCAAGATCTCCTTCTCCGTAACCTCTGACGGAGTTACTACCCCCTAAAACGAAGGCTTCGTAGGGGGGTAAGTCTCCTAAAATTGTCCCTGCTTGGACGTTAAATGCAAGGGCTTGGGGGCCTTCGGCAAAGTCGAAATCGAGGAAGTTGACGGGAATATAGTGGCTGTAGTTTGCCCGAATGCGGTTAAAGAGAATATTTCCCGAACCAAGGGGAACAGTTTGCTCCATGCCCACCAAGAGGAAGTTGCCCTCTGTGGGTTGTAAACGGTTATTACGGCGATCGCGCGAAGCATTGAACCTTAAAAGGAAAAGATCATCCTGTCCTGATTCACTGAGGGATAGTAATTCATTGCCAAATTCAGCGGAGGAGCGAGGGCTGAGATCCCCATCGGTGTTTTTAATTTCTACCCTTTGGTATTGGAATCCTGCACTCAATACCCAATCAGGGCGAGTGAAAGGATCTTCGGCAATGGGACGAGAGAATGTGACTCCTGTACCTGAGCGCACTACCCGAGGGCGAGTATCCCCTATCTCGGTTCTGATGCTGTCGGTATCTGTACCATCAAAAACAAGAGAGATAGAGCGACGACGGAAAATATTGGCGGTGTATGAGGTGCGATCGGGGGTGGTGGCAATCCAAGGATCTCTTAAGCTCAGGTCAAATAATAGTTCCCTTTCTCCTAACTGAAATTCCGCCCCTAGGTTTTGATTATTACCCCCTAGGTTTTGTTGTTGATAACTCAAGGTTCCAAAAAATCCACTATTGGAACTAATACCAGCACCAGCGGCGATGGAACCCGTATTGGCTTGTACTACTTCTATGTTCATGATCACCTTAGAGGGATCTTCGGCTTCACTAAAAGAAAGACGTACATCTTGGAAAATACCTAAACCAAATACCCTTTGTAAGTCTCTTTGGGCTGTATTACGATTAAAAATATCCCCTGGTTTGAGTTGTACTTCTCTGGTGATAATAAATTCTCTGGTTTTGCCGTCAACTTCTTCGTTATCTTCGCTAAAGTATTTTACTTGTATATCTTCGATTTCTCCTTCCGCAATGGCAAGGGTAACAACCCCATCGGAGGAAACTTGAGGAGAGCTTACCACCTGAGCTAAATCGAAACCATTGTCGCTATACCAAGTATTGATGGCGGTAATGCCCTCTTGTAAATCTCGGAGGTTAATAATCTCTCCATATTGATCCCCAAAGGCTTCGTCAATGACTTCTGGGGGAATTTGAGCATCGGGGCGATCGCCCGATACCGTTTGTATTTCTACCCTTTGCAACACAGGGTTAGGTACTACGGTATAGGTAATTCTGACCCCCAAAGGAGTATCACTAGGCACTACATTGGCATTACTAAAAAAACCTGTGGCGAAAATAGCGTTAATATCTTCCTGTAGTTGAGTTCTGGTGGTAGTACGCCCTGGAGCTGTTCTAATGACGTTATAAACTAGGTCTTCTAATTCTCCCTCTACCCCTTCCACTAGCACTTCTGCCACTAATACCCTCGCTTCTTCTTCGCTCTGGGGTTGATTATTTTGAGCTAAGAGGGTTTGGGATGATGATGAAGATTGGGGGCTTGTTTCTAGGTTAGGAGATAATTCTTCTCGGTTAGATGAGCTTATTTCTAGGTTGGGGGACGATTCTTCTAGGTTAGATGAGGCTATTTCTAAATTAGGAGATAATTCTTCGTTATCTTTAACTATAATTTCTTGAGAGGTATCTTCTCCCACAAAATTTTCTGGACGGGGGGCTTTGTTTATCTCAATGTTTTGATTAGTAAACTCTTGGGGCTGATGAGGGATGGTGCTAAGGCTAAAATCTACATGGTTGGTGAGGGATGGAGTATCTTCGATTTCTACCTCTGGATTAGCTTTTAAGGGTTGACTAACCATGAAGGTGGTTAGAAACAGAAGAGCAGAAAGAATGGGAAACTTGGCTACTAGCTTTGCCATGGATGTTTTGGGGTGAAATACACCATGATGATTATGGTTAGTAGCTTTTAAGTTTAAGGTCATTTTTTCTGCTTTTTGGGCGGTTTTCTTTTTTTGCACTACAGAGGTAGAATTTTGCTTTTTTTTTCTCATTTTGTTGTTGCTCACAGCCACACACCAAGTTTTTTAGTAATAAAAATAATTGTCTTTAATATACTAGCTATTTTCTAGTTTTTCAATTTGAGTTAGGACTCTAGTTTGTACTTTTTGATAGGCAGATTCTACCTCTCCCAAGTCTTTCCTAAATCTATCTTTGTCCATGACTCTTTTTTCTTGATCTTGTTCCTGATTATCCCATAGACGACAGGTATCTGGACTTATTTCATCGGCGAGTAGTATTGCGCCTTGAATATCTGTGCCAAATTCGAGTTTAAAGTCAACTAGGGTAATTTGACAACTATTAAAAAATTCGATGAGGTGTTGATTAATGGTTTTAGCGAGGGTTTGTAGTTGTTTAATTTGCTCGTCAGTGGCAAGGTTTAATAATGCTAATCTGTCGGGGGTGAGCAAAGGATCTTGGAGGGCATCATCTTTGAGGTAAAATTCTACGAGGGGATTGGGTAGTATTTCTCCTTCGGGTAAGCCCGTTTCTCGGCAAAGGCTACCAGCGGCGATATTTCTCACTACAACCTCTAGGGGAATTATCTTTACTGCTTTGACAAGCATTTCTCGCTCGGAGGTTTTTTCGATAAAGTGGGTAGAAATGCCTTTTTTTTCGAGGTATGCTAGAAGGGCAGATGCGATCGCACAGTTCACTTTCCCTTTATCGGTGATAGTACCTTTTTTCTGAGCATTAAACGCGGTAGCCGAATCTTTATAATAGGTTAAATAAACCTGCTCATCATCGGTAGGGTAAATAATTTTCGCTTTACCTTCATATAATTTTTCTTTTGCATTCATAGGAATAAAGTCAATAAATTAAAGTTTAATTGTCCATTGTCCATGGTTCATTGTCAATTGCTTAAAACCTTACCCCTAAGTTCTTGATTTAACCAATAAGTGTTACTAGATAAAGATTTTAAATTTTGGGGGGTAACTTGCCAACACTGCCTAGGAGAGAATAAAATTAATTCTGCCTTTTCCCCTTGTTGCAAACTAATGGGCTTTTGATTGAGACAACGGAGAGGATTAACGCTGAGGGCTTCCCAGAGTTTAAGGGCGCTGATTTGCCTAGTATCCACAAGGTTTTCCCATAATAAAGGTAATACTAACTCATAACCGATCGCCCCAGAGGGTGATTGAGCAAAAGCGACAGTATTTTCTTCATAGGTATAAGGGGTGTGGTCAACGGCGATCGCATCTATGACTCCATTTTTTATGCCTTCTACTAGGGCTAGACGGTCATTTTCTGCCCCTAAAGGGGGTTCTAACTTCAAATTTGGGTCGTAACTCTCTACCGCCTCACTATTGAGCAAAAGATGATGCCAATTAACACTGGCCGTAATGGGTAAACCCTCCTCCTTTGCCCGTTCAATCAACTTTACTCCTCGCTCGGTGGAAACCCTCATCAGATGCACCTTTGTTTTCGTCAGGCCGACCAATTCAACGATAGAGGCGATCGCAATGGTTTCACTCACTGCAGGACAACCCATCAAACCCAAGCGCACAGAGGTACTATTTTCCCGTACCACCCCAGCCCCCCGCAACTGCATATTACACGGGGAAAGAGCCACAGGTAAATCAAACGGGTGAGCATATTCCAACATCCTTCGTAACAACAAAAGATTGTCACAGGGCATATTATCCGTAAAACCCACTACCCCAGCCTCCGCCAAAGAAGCCAACTCCGCAATCACCTCCCCTTTCAAGCCATTGGTTAACGCTCCCCACAGGTAAAACCGAGAAGATAAATCCCTCACCCTTGCCTCCAAAAAAGCACAAGTAGCAGGATTATCCATCACAGGACTCGTATTAGGCAAAATAGCAGTGCGACTAAATCCCCCCGCCTCCATAGCACCCGCAAGACTTTCTAAAGTTTCCCTTTCCTCATAACCAGGCTCACCACTAATACTATATATATCCACCAACCCCGGCCCTAGAATCAAACTATCCCCCTCCATCACCTCTACCGACTCGGCATCATAACCAAGATTATTGCCCACTTGCTCAATCTTGCCATCTATCACCAAAACATCAGTAACATTATCCACTGCACAAACAGGATCTAATATTCTCACCTGTCGATAAATTCGAGAGTTAGGTTTCACCGTCATTAACACTTTTACTTATGAGGGAGCAGAAAATCTTTTTTTCTCTTCCTTGTCCGACTTACCATTTTACGTTCAAATCTCCTCCTCTTCAAAATTAATTTTTGTAAACAAAACAGCAAAATGTAGCATTTTATACAGAAATAATGTTTAAATAGGATCAATTAAGAAAAAACTTTAACGAAATTGATAGATAGGAGAAAAAATATGAATACCGAAAACCAAGCCCGTCGTCTCATGATGCGTCATCACCACGCTATAAAAAATCGTCAACAATCCATGTTAGGAAGAGTTGCCTCAGAAATCGGTATGGATATTGATGCTTCTCAACATTGTCAAGGTACTCAGGGTAAACCTAATTCTAGCTTTCGTGTTACCTACGATCGCAGCGGTGCTTCTTTTAGCTAGAAAAAAATATATTGATTGATTATTTTTCATTGTTGTTAATTTCCAATTCATGATGGTTAATTTACTCTAGGGGCGTAGTATTCTGCGTCTCTGTTTTTTTTGTAAAAATGTGTAATGAGTAGCTCTTGGTAAACTACTGTAAAATACTAAGTATTGCCTTTACGAAATAACGGGAAAATGATCAACAGTAAAATTACCTTATACAACAGTCTTTCCAATCGAGAAGAAGAATTTAACACCGTCTGCGAAAATGAAGTAAAAATGTATTGTTGTGGTATTACTGTTTATGATTACTGTCATTTAGGTCATGCCCGTACTTGTATTGTATGGGATGTGGTGAGAAAATATTTACAATGGCGCGGCTACAAAGTTACTTATATCCAAAACTTTACTGACATAGACGATAAAATTTTAAACCGTGCTAAAAAAGAAAATAGCTCCATGGAAGAAGTATCGGAGCGTTTTATCAAAGCCTACTTTGAAGACATGGAAAGGCTAAATGTAACCCCTGCCAACGCTTATCCCCGTGCTACCCATGCCCTTGATGGCATCAAAAAATTAGTGTGGGAATTAGAGCAAAAAGGCTATGCCTACGAAAAAGGAGGAGATGTTTATTATTCTGTCCATAAGTTTGCTGACTATGGCAAATTATCAGGGCGTAAACTAGAAGACTTACAAGCAGGGGCAGGGGGTAGAATAAATCAGTCGGGGGTAGAAAAAGAACATTCCTCTGATTTTGCCCTCTGGAAATCTGCCAAAGCAGGGGAGCCTAGTTTTGATTCCCCTTGGGGTAAAGGGCGCCCTGGCTGGCACATCGAATGTTCTGCCATGGTAAGGGATATGTTGGGGGAAACCATTGATATTCATGCGGGGGGCAATGACCTTATTTTTCCTCACCATGAAAACGAAATTGCCCAATCAGAAGCTGTTACAGGTAAATCTTTGGCTAACTATTGGATGCACAATGGCATGGTAAAGGTTGAAGGGGAAAAGATGTCTAAGTCTTTGGGTAATTTTATTACCATCCGAGAGCTTTTAGAACAATATGAGCCTATGGCGGTGCGGTTGTTTGTCTTACAGGCTAATTATCGTAAGCCCATCGATTTTACTAAGGATGCCATGGAGTCGGCTACCAATGGTTGGCATACCCTAGGAGAAGGTTTACAATTTGGTTTTAAGCATGGAGAAGCCTTAAATTGGACAGAAAAAACCCAACATACCATGATTAAATCGGTTCAGGAGCGTTTTTGTCAAGAGGTGGATCGAGATTTTAATTTTGCGGCAGGGGTAGCCATTTTATTTGATTTAGCAAAAGATTTGCGTCGGGAGTCAAATATTATGATTCATGAGGGCAAAACCACCACATCATCTCAAGAGTTGGGAGATAAATGGCATACTTTAATGACTTTGGCTGATGTGT
Organism: Cyanobacterium sp. HL-69; assembly: GCA_002813895.1. Taxonomy (NCBI): domain Bacteria; kingdom Bacillati; phylum Cyanobacteriota; class Cyanophyceae; order Chroococcales; family Geminocystaceae; genus Cyanobacterium; species Cyanobacterium sp. HL-69. Next base: position 49,814 of record CP024912.1, read on the forward strand.
TAGGGTTAAAGCTAGATGCAGTACAATCTGATACGACTTCAGCCCAGATGAGCGATGAGGAGGTAGAAAATCTTGTGCAGGAAAGAATTACTGCCCGTAAAAATAAAGATTTTGCTCAGGGCGATCGCATTCGGGATATATTAAAAGAACAAGGAATCACCCTCATTGACGGGGCTGGAGGTGTGACAAAATGGCATCGCTGAAACAATAATTAAAAGTGTTGGAATGTAGGACAGGTATAATAGATTATGATACCTCCCTCTTACCTTATACCTGTTCTTTTCTTCTCCATTTTCTACTATGAAAAATAAGGTTAAACAAATTAACGTTGGTTTAGTTGCCCTGATAATTTTTGCTTATTTGGGTAACTACTTTAACCTAAGATTATTTTTTGGTGTAGATTTTATTTTTGGAACTATTTTTGTGTGGTTAATTTCTTACTATTATGGTAAGTTTTGGGGTACTGTCGCAGGTTTTATTGCAGGGGTACATACCTACTTTTTATGGGGACATATTTACTCTGTTATTCTTTACACCCTTGAAGCCTTTACAGTTAACTTTTTTTGGCAAAGAAAATCTAAAAGTTTAGTTCTATTAACTACTTTATTTTGGTTAATTATTGCAACTCCTCTAATTATCATATCTTATTTGTACATTTTAAAAGTATCGTTACTAGGGGTGCTTTTAATTATTCTTAAACAGACTATAAATGGCATTTTAAATGCGATTATAGCCAGTATATTTATTTACTATTTCCCTTTAAATAAGATATTAAAAGTTCGTACTAAAAAGTTAGTTTTACCTTTTGAGCAAACCCTATTTAATTTATTAATTATTTGCACTTTTATTCCTCTGCTATTATTTAGCATTATAGCGAGTAATCATCAGTTACAAGAAATAGAAGGTCAGATAATTTCTAGGTTAAATCAAGTATCGGAGAGTTTTACTAATAAAATTAATTTATGGCAACAAGAAAATCAAAGGGCGATCGCCCTGTTAGCCGAAAAAGAGTCCAGTAATGGAGATGATAATAGAGAAAATAACCTTTCTTTAATAGTAAATATATTACCCTATTTTGACACAATTTACGTTACTGATGAACAAGGAATTATTATCGATGCTGTTTCTAAATATCAAGTTAGAAGAACAGAATTAATCGGAGTAGATATAAGTAATACAGATCATTTTATTATTTCAAAATTTAATGGACAAAATTTAATTACCGAACTTCACAGCGATATAGGAAATGAAAATCAACACATCGGTTTTGTTAGTTCTATTACCAAAAATAGTCAATGGTCTGGTCTTGTTTATGGAGCTATTAATATTAACTCTCTTCAAACATTTCTTAATGAAAATGCTACAGTTTTTCAAACTGATATGTACCTTTTAGGGCAACAAAATAAAATTCTTTTTAGTGCTAGTTCTCACCACACAGAAAATCAGTTTTTTAGCTTAGAAACTGATGATAATTATGAAGTGCGATCGCCCCGTTACAACAACCAATATCCAGACGAAGGCATCTATCAATCTTTACCCATAGTGCGAGGAATGCCCATCATGTCTCGATGGAGAGAATCAAGCTATTTTAAACAAATACCCATCCCCGAAAACCTCCCCCTAGACATTATCAGTAGCGTTCCCACCCGTCCTTATGTAGATAGTCTGCAAAGATATTATGTAAGACTCCTTACCATCATGATGGTAATAGTTTTAATTACCTTTTTCCTAGCGTACAAAATCAGTCAAAACATAGTTAAACCAATCAAAAGTTTAACAAAAATCACCACAGACTTACCAGAAAAAATTACCAGCGACCAATCCCTAGAATGGGAAAAAACCACCATCAAAGAAATAGAAATTCTCAGCAGCAATTATCAATCAATGATAATAGTGTTAAGGGAAAAATTTACCCAACTCAGAGAATCAAAAGAAAACCTTGCCATCAGGATAGCAGAGCGCACCAGAGAACTACAACTAAATACCGAAAAACTAGAATTACAGATAGAAAAAAAACAAGAAATAGAACAAAGACTAAGGGAAAAAGATGAACGTTATGAACTAGCCGTTTCAGGTACCAACGACGGTATCTGGGATTGGAACTTAAACACCAACGAAGTTTATTACTCCCCCGCATGGATGCGCATTATCGGCTACGAAGAAAACCCCCTTCCTAGTATCCTCGATACTTGGTTTGAACGCATTTATCAAGAAGATAAAGAAAATAATCTCCAAGAAATATACCTCTACTTAAACAGCAAAAAAGAACTATATCAAAACATTCACCGCCTCAAACATCGTAACGGTGAGTATGTATGGGTACAAGCCAAAGGAAAAAGAGACTTCGACAGTAACGGGAAACCCTATCGCCTAGTAGGTACCATTACCGACATCACCGACAAAGTAAAAGTAGAACAAGAATTAAGAATTGCCAAAGACCAAGCAGAGGCAGCTAACCTCGCCAAAAGTCAATTCTTAGCCACCATGAGCCACGAAATCCGCACTCCCATGAATGCCGTCATCGGTATGACAGGCTTACTCCTTGATACAGAATTAACCCCAGAACAACAAGAATTTACCGAGATTATCCGCACCAGTAGCGATAGTTTGCTCAGTATCATCAACGACATACTAGACTTCTCCAAAATTGAATCAGGAAAACTAGAACTAGAAAAACAACCCTTCTCCCTCTATCAAGTAGTAGAAGAATCCCTGGACTTATTAGCCCCCAAAGCATCCCAAAAAAATATCGAATTAGTTTACTTCCTTGATCCGGACATTTCCCCATCCATCATTGGTGATGTCACTCGTTTGCGACAAGTATTAGTAAACCTGCTCAGTAATGCCGTCAAATTTACCCCCAAAGGAGAAGTTATTTTATCCGCCAACATCGACTCTCCCCATCTTTCTGATAGTCAACAAGGTTACTTATTGTTTGTGGTAGAAGACACGGGTATTGGTGTTCCCAGTAACCGCATGGACAAATTATTTAAAGCCTTTTCCCAAGTAGATGCCTCCACCACTCGTAACTATGGCGGCACAGGATTGGGTTTAGCCATCTGCCAAAAATTAGTTAACCTAATGGGGGGTAGAATGTGGGTAGAAAGTCAAGGTCATGTGGCAGGAGATTGCCCTCCTCAATGGCAAATTACCTCCCATAGCGATACAAAGGGTTCAAAATTCTGTTTCACTATCAAAACCAGATTTTCCAGTGACATCCCTAGCTCTATGGAAACGAACAATTCACTGCTCAGAGGTAAAAAAGTTTTAGTGGTGGATGACAATGAAATTAACCGTCGTATGTTGCTCAGTCAGTGCCATAAATTTGGACTAGAAGTATTCGTTACCGCTTCAGGGGAAGAAACCCTCACCCTCATTGATCAAGAGCAACCAGACATCGACTTAGCCATTCTTGATATGCAAATGCCAAAAATGGATGGGGTAACCCTTGCTAAAGCTATTAGTGCCACGGAAAAATATCACTCAACTCCTTTGATATTATTGAGTTCCATCGGACACGCTGAAATCGAAAAAGCCCTCGAGCAAGTCAATTGGGCGGCAACCCTCATTAAACCCATAAAACAATCAAGACTTTATTATATCTTGTCCAAAATTATTCAAAATCCTGCCCTCAAAGCAAAGCCAGATCAACTTTCTCCTATTTCCTTAACCGATTCCATGGGAGGACAAGAATTGGCCATTACAACTCCTTTAAAGATACTCATTGCCGAAGATAATATTATCAATCAAAAGGTAATTACTAATATTCTTAAACGTTTGGGGTATCGTGCTGATGTGGTAGCCAATGGTTTGGAGGTATTAGATACCCTCCGCCGCCAATCCTATGACCTCATTTTAATGGATGTACAAATGCCAGAAATGGATGGTTTAACCGCTACTCGTCAAATACGGACTCTCTGGAATAGTGCGAGTAATGATTTTTACGGACAACCCCCTCAAATTATTGCCATGACAGCTAATGCCATGGAAGGGGATAGAGAGAGGTGTATTGAGGCAGGAATGAATGATTATTTATCGAAACCTGTAAGGGTGGAAGCTCTTATTGAAAAGTTAAAAACCGTGAAACGATCTGATTCTGCCGTTATATTTAATAATAGTTATCAGAAAGAAAAACCTGTTATCAAGCGCTCAATGACTGAACTAGATCCAAATATAATTGCTGAATTAAAGGACATGATAGGGGAGGAAGATTTTGAAGAGGTTTTCCAAGATTTAATTAATTCCTATTTAGAAGATAGTCCTAAGTTAATGGAAGGTCTTAAATTAGGGGTAGAAAAACAAGACCTAGCACAAATTAAAATTAGTTCTCACACTCTTAAGTCTAGTAGTGTTACTTTGGGAGCTACCTATTTATCCGACTTGTGTCGTCAAGTGGAAGCCCACACCTCCGATGGCAACATGAAGGCAATGGGGGAGTTATTGCCCTTGATTTTGACGGAATATGACCATGTGGAGGATTTGATGAAGGAGCAGTTACAGAAGTTAAACTGATTGATGGGTTAGGGAAGGGATTTTATAGTTATTATGAATGATTTTGCCGTCTGAAAATTGGATGGCTCGGTTGGTGAGTTGGGCAACTTCGTGTTCGTGGGTAACTAAGATTATGGTCATTCCTTCTTGGTTTAAGTCCTCAAAAATTTTCATTACTTCTTTGGTTGTTTCTGAATCTAAGGCTCCTGTGGGTTCGTCGGCGAGGAGGATTAGGGGTTTATTGACGATCGCCCGGGCGATGGCAACCCGCTGTTGTTGTCCTCCCGAAAGCTGATTAGGACGGTTATGGAGACGATTTTCTAAACCAACTTTTGTCAGGGCTTCCACTGCTCTGGCTTTTTGTTCTTCGGGAGATACCCCCGCATATTTCATGGGTAAAATTACATTTTCCAAAGCACTTAATTGGGCTAAAAGATGGAATTGCTGAAACACAAAACCGATTCTTTGATTGCGAATTATGGCTAGTTGCCGAGATGATAAGGAAGCCACATTATCCCCATTAAGATAATATTCCCCCTTGGTAGGTCTATCTAAACAACCTAAAATATTCATCATCGTAGATTTACCAGAGCCAGAAGTTCCCATAATAGAACAGTATTCTCCCGGCTCAATGGTTAAATTTACATCGGACAGGGCAACCACTTCTGTGTTACCACTGCCATAAATTTTATAGATATTTTCTAACTTGATTAAACAATTATCTAAACTAGAATCTTTGTTTTCCATTCTCTAAGTAAGGTTCGACCATGAATTATACTTACTTGCATAGTAAGCTAAAATCGACTCTAGTTGTTCGTTTTCCTTGGTAGGGAGATCCCCATCATACTCTATCAGTAAGCCCCCCACCTGACTTTGTAAATATTCAAATTCTTGGGAGGTTTGTTCTAATAAACTTACTTCAATGCCTTTTATCTGTCTTAGATGAGCCGCCACTTCCCTATATATAGCCAACGGAAGGCGATCGCACCTTATCTTTCTTTGTACTCTTTCCATGTATTACTCCTGCACACAATAAAATGATCATCAAAACTAAGTATTAAGACTGCGCCTCAGTCACGGGAGCAGGTTGCCCCACTTGACGAGTAACCCTCTTACCCATTTCCTCAAAAATCACAGTACCTTCTAAAGCACCTAAATTTCTTTCTACGAAATATAATCCCTCCTTCAACCGCACCGACTGACCTTCAGCAGGGTTAATATTAATAGCCCTAACCATTACCATACCATCAGTACCCATAAGAGACTCTCCCACCCTTACCGTGCGAGTAGAACCTCCCTCAGGAGTAGAAATGATCGCAACATTCTGTCCATTCACATCCATCACCCCAGAAATCAAAATTCTTTCTGCAAAAGTCGGTGGTGGTGGGGGAGGAGGAGCAACTTCCCCAGGTGCAATAGGAACTCCATCTGGTCCAATAATGGTGCCATCAGGGCCTACGGTGCTTCCTGGAGGTAAAGGAATTCCACCAGGTCCTACGATAGTTCCATCGGGTAATGTTGTCCCTGGAGGAAGAGGGGCTCCATCAGGTGCCATAGCGCCGGGAGGAGTTCCACCGGGGGGGACTGTTCCAGGGGCAGTTCCATCAGGTTGTGTAGTGGCACCATTTTCTATTTCTTGAGGAACTGTTTGAATAGTTACCCGGGGTCCCGTTGGCAATGCAAAAGGATCACTTCTGCCATCTTCGATTTGTCTTAACCTAGTCTCAGGATCCGTAGAAGGAATTATACCCCCAACCGTACCCACCGCCACAGGAACATCAAAATCTTCCCCATCGTCTTGGGGTTCTTGGGCTGGGGGAATAGGAGGAATATCTTGGGAAAAATCATCCTCATTATTACCAATGGTACATCCCCCCAAAAATAACAAACTAGAGAGCAATAAAATAGATATTTTATTCATAGAAAAAAAGTGAATTTTGATAGACTATTTTAACAATAATCCTTAAATATATTTTACTCAAATTCATCTTGTTGGATCATTCCTCTCATGCTACTAATACCTTTTTTGATGCGACGGGACACAGTAATAACACTAACCCCCAAACGCTCTGCGGTTTCTTTTTGGGTTAAATCTTGTAAAAAAACAAATTCTAATACTTTGCGAGTAGTATCTTCTAATTGAGATAAAGCACCTTGAATTCTGATCTTATCTTCTTCTACTAACTGAAAACTATGGTACTGAGAATCTGGGAGCATTTCCCCAAGAGTAGATCTATCCTCATCCTGACTAGTTTTCGCATCAAGGCTCAGAGGCTCTCTATTTCTATAAGCTAGTTTTACCTCTTGCCATTCCCCTAAGGATACTCCTAATTTTCTGGCAATTTCGTGATCATTAGGCTGACGTTTTAACTCTTCTCTCAACTCTCTGACCACACGATTCGCTTTATTTTTTAATTCTAAACAACGACGGGGAATCCTGACAGAATAACCTTTATCTCTGAGATAATGTTGAATTTCTCCCCGAATGTAGGGAAGGGCAAAAGAACTAAAAGCAAAACCTTTTTCTATGTCAAATCTTTCGATCGCCCTTAGTAAACCGAGACTACCAACCTGTAACAAATCATCAAAATTTTCTTGACATTGATTTGTCCAATGGGATGCCTCTTTTTTTACCAAACCTAAATTTAACTCTACAATACGATTGCGAACTCTTTGATCCTTGTTTTCGGCGTAGAGCGCAAATAATTCCTCGTTGGCTGTTTTGTACTGAGTGGTAGATTTTATGGGCATTTTCTTATCTCTGCTTATGAAATTCTTATCCAAATTATCCGATGGCTGTCTCGGTAATAACTTAGTTAGGCTAACGAATCTTTCAAGACACGTTTACATCATATGTTACTTTCATCTATTTACACAACCGTATTTTTACTGTTTTTGTTTACTCTAAAAAATGCAATACTTAGCTATTTTTACGGACACTTTACAAATATTTATTAAGTTTTATAACTTATGACTAAAGATTCTTTTATTTTGTTATATTTAATACCACTATATCATATTTATATCGCTATGGTAGTCTAACTGCACTTATAAGATATGCCAAATAACAGGAAAAGGTAAATCTATTTATGAAACAAGCCTCACACTCTATTACTTATCAATTATGAAGAATTGATTTTAGGCATTTTTGTACGATGGTTGCATAGTCATAATCATTAATAATTAATGATATTTTTTCAAGACATAAAGCTTTTTTCTTTCAAATTATTGGTAATACTTTATTCTCAATTTATTTATAATTGCTATCTTTATTTTTGATAGTTAACAAGTTTTAAAATAATTTTTATTTAGTCACTCAATTCATTGTGGGTAATACCAATGAACCGCTCACAATGTAAAATATATAATTGCCCTAAAATCCTTTTGATTTGATGTTTCAACTACGAGCGCCCTTTAAACCCACAGGAGACCAACCCACCGCCATCAAATCCATCATCGAAGCCTTGGAAAATGGCGATCGCTTCCATACCCTTTTAGGGGCAACGGGTACAGGCAAAACTTATACGGTGGCAAATGCGATCGCCCATCACCAAAAACCCACCTTAGTTTTAGCCCATAATAAAACCCTCGCTGCCCAATTATGTGAAGAATTAAGGCAGTTTTTCCCCCACAATGCCGTGGAATATTTCGTTAGTTATTACGACTATTATCAACCAGAAGCCTACATCCCCGTTACCGATACCTACATCGAAAAAACCTCATCCATCAATGATGAAATCGATATGTTGCGCCACTCCGCTACCCGTTCATTATTTGAGCGTCAAGATGTAATTGTGGTGGCTTCTATCAGTTGCATTTATGGTTTGGGTATCCCCTCAGAATATTTAAAAGCCTCGGTGAAACTGACCGTTGGGCAAGAATATGACACCCGCCAACTATTACGAGATTTAGTAACCATTCAATATACCCGTAATGACATCGAACTAGCACGGGGTAGTTTTCGACTCAAAGGGGATGTTTTAGAAATCGTTCCCGCCTACGAAGATCGAGTAATTCGCCTTGATTTTTTTGGAGATGAAATCGACTCAATTTCCCTTTTAGACCCCGTAGATGGCTCATTTATCCAGCAATTAGAAAGGATTAATATCTACCCCGCAAGACACTTTGTTACCCCCCAAGATCAGTTAGAAAGTGCGATCGCCTCTATCAAAACAGAATTAGAAATTAGACTAATAGAACTAGAAAAACAAGGAAAATTAGTAGAAGCCCAACGACTAAAACAAAAAACTCGCTACGACTTAGAAATGTTGCAAGAAGTCGGCTACTGCAACGGCGTAGAAAACTATTCTCGTCACCTAGCAGGAAGACAACCGGGAGAATCTCCCGAATGCTTAGTAGATTATTTCCCCAAAGACTGGTTATTAGTGGTAGATGAATCCCATGTTACCGTACCACAAATTAGGGGAATGTATAACGGAGATCAAGCTAGAAAAAGAGTCTTAATTGATCACGGTTTTCGACTCCCTAGCGCGGCAGATAATCGCCCCCTCAAAGCAGAGGAATTTTGGCATAAAGTTCATCAATGTATTTTTGTTTCGGCTACCCCTAGCCAGTGGGAAATTGAACAATCAGAAAGTAATATTTCCCAACAAATAATTCGTCCTACAGGTATTTTAGACCCAGAAATATTTATTAGACCTACCGAAAATCAAATTGATGATTTATTAGGAGAAGTCAAGAAAAGAATAGCTAAAAAAGAGCGGGTATTGATTACTACCCTTACTAAAAGAATGGCAGAAGATTTAACCAATTATCTTCAAGAAAGAGATATAAAAGTTCGATATTTACACTCCGAAATCCAGTCTATTGAAAGAATAGAAATCATACAAGGTTTGAGGGCAGGAGAATTTGATATTCTCATCGGGGTGAACCTACTCAGAGAAGGTTTAGACTTGCCTGAAGTATCTTTAGTAGTCATTATGGATGCTGATAAGGAAGGTTTTTTACGATCAGAAAAATCTTTAATTCAAACCATCGGACGTGCCGCCCGTCATGTTAATGGGGAAGCCATTTTGTATGCAGATAACTTAACCGATAGCATGGAAAGAGCTTTAAATGAGACAGAAAGAAGAAGAAAATTACAGTTAGCTTATAATAAAAACAATAATATTATTCCTCGGTCAATTAGTAAAAAATCTAGTAGTTCTATTTTAGAATTTTTAGATATAACCCGTCGTTTGAATAGTGAACAATTAGAAACGGTTTATAATCATATTGAAGAAGTAACCCTAGATAAAATTCCCGATTTAATTAAACAATTTGAAGAGCAAATGAAAACTTATGCTAAGGAATTAGAATTTGAAAAAGCGGCAGAAATGAGAGATAAAATTAAAAATTTAAGGGCAAAATTAAGAACTAATTAACTGGAGTGAGGGATAACATTTATATTGTTTTTAAAGTCCGAAATTTAAAAGGGCTAGAAAACTAGCCCTTTATTTTTGATAAAAAATCGAGTGACGTTCCAATCATCAAAGATGAAGGATTTTTGGGCTGAACTGGCTCCTTTCACTAACGCTACTCACGAGTCTTACGGGTTCATGGCTAGGCTTTGCAACCTACTCCTCAAGCGTTAAATTCCCGTCCGCCCGACGGTATGTATCTAAGATAACATATTGGATCTTGCATAAACAAGGAGAGTTTTTTGTTGAGTTTTTTAAGTTCAACTTGCCTCGTAAATCAGTCTCTCTATTCTTCTAAATATAATTAGAAATATCTTCGTTGCAATCATCGGCAAGATAGGAAAGGGAGCGAAATCTTAAGCCCACCAATTGTTCGTAGAGGGGATTTAGCTTACACATGGGGGGAATATGGACTATTTTCTTGCCAAATAGTTTAATATCTCTTTCAAAGGGGCATTGGGGAGGGATCATTTTACAAAGGAAACGAGCTACTCTAGGATCATCTATATCCATGCCATCCAGCCATTTTTTGACGGGATTGAGAACATCGATCGCACCTTCGCCTTTTCCTTGGGCAATGGTGTTATCATCTTTGTTTGTGGGATTCCAAAGGGTGGCTTCTAAGGACTTAAGGGCTTCTATGTCCAAGTCTAGGGCTTTGTGAAAACTATGGACAGCATCGGCTTCGGCTTGGGAATATACCCCATTGGCGATCGCCATCATTACCGCTGTACGCAAAAAGTTTTCTCTGATATCTGTATCTTCTCCCAATTCTGTAGCTAAATCTTGGGGAGAAATAGGTTCTAAATCACCTAGATTGGTGTTGGGCATCAATTCATATTGGGTTAAACTAGCTATTAAATCCTGCTCTTCGGGGTCAAAATGACCATCTGCATAGGCAACCGTTAACAACCCCCTTAGCCAAGCGGTTATGGTGCGATCGTCTAATTTTTGTATCTCACTAGTGACAACCGCCGAACTATTGTTATTTGTATTCATGATGACAGATAGAAAATCTAAACTACCTCTAATTCTATACAATGAATCCTAATTTCAAAATACGGAAATCAGTAACAATTGGGGTGGACTTTATAACGTGTTGTAATTAGGGAAGGATAGTTTTTTTTATTTTTTTTATATCGATTCGTTAGAGTCTCATCCGTCATGAGATGAATTTTAGTCAAGAACAAGTTAGAAATAAAAAATTAAAGATAAAATCCAAAGAGAATAAAACCTCATAGTTATCAATTTTGAACGTCCCTAGGGTATAATATTCAATCACATTCGATCTGTAAATATTAGGTGATGTCTGAGAAATTTTCCCGCCGTACTAAAATTGTAGCAACCGTCGGTCCTGGTTGTGCGAATCCCGAAACATTGCGCAAAATGATCCTTGCTGGCGCCAATACTTTTCGTCTCAACTTTTCCCATGGTACCCACGAAGTCCATCAAAGTAGTATTCGGATGATTCGCCAAGTGGAAAATGAGCTTAATCGTCCCATTGGTATTTTACAAGATTTACAAGGCCCTAAAATTCGGTTAGGTAAATATGAATGTGGTTCTATTGAATTACATGAGGGCGATCGCTATGTACTCACCAGTAGGGATGTAAAATGTGATGATAAAATTGCCTGTATTAGTTACGAACATCTAGCAGAAGAAGTTCCCCTCAATGCCAGAATCCTTCTTGATGATGGTAGGGTGGAAATGGTAGTAAAAGAAATTGATAAAGAAAATAGAGATCTTCATTGTCAGGTAGTGGTAGGGGGTGTACTCTCCAGCAACAAAGGAGTTAACTTCCCCAACGTTTATTTATCCGTCAAAGCCCTAACGGAAAAAGATAAAAAAGATTTAATGTTTGGGTTAGATCAAAGGGTGGACTGGGTAGCCCTTAGTTTCGTGAGAAATCCCCAAGATGTCTTAGAAATCAAAGATTTAATTGCCAGTGCCGGAAAATCTACCCCCGTCATTGCCAAAATAGAAAAACACGAAGCCATTGAACAAATGGAGGAAATTCTTTCTCTGTGTGATGGGGTTATGGTCGCAAGGGGAGATTTAGGGGTTGAATTACCCGCTGAGGACGTTCCCATTTTACAAAAACGCTTGATTCGTACCGCTAATCGTTTGGGTATTCCCATCATTACCGCCACTCAAATGTTAGACAGTATGGCAAATAGTCCTAGCCCCACTAGGGCAGAGGTTTCTGATGTTGCTAATGCCATTTTGGATGGTACCGATGCAGTAATGCTTTCCAATGAAACGGCGGTGGGTAAATATCCTGTTCAAGCGGTGGCTACCATGGCAAAAATTGCTAGACGCACCGAGGAAGAAAGGGATTCCATTGCCCCCCATATGCTCACCCAAATGGATAGTCAAAATATTCCCAATGCCATTTCTGGGGCAGTCGGGCAAATTGCTAAACAGCTTAAGGCTAGTGCCATCATGACTCTTACAAAAACGGGTGCAACGGCTCGTAACGTGTCCAAATTTCGCCCGAAAACACCAATTTTGGCGATCACCCCCCACGTGAGCATTTCCCGTCAACTACAGCTTGTCTGGGGAGTAAAACCTTTATTATTGTTGGATATGCCAGGTTTAAAACAGGTTTTCAGTTCGGCTATTGAGTTGGCAAGGGAAGAGGAGTTGTTAGAAGATGGTAATTTGGTGGTAATGACCGCAGGGACTTTACAGGGGGTAGCAGGTTCCACGGATTTGATTAAGGTGGAGATTGTAAAGGGTTTACTTAGCGAGGGCCTTGGTATCGGGCAAGGGGTCATTACTGGGCGCACCAAGGTAATCCATGATGTTAATAACCTTACTAATTTTAATCAGGGGGATATTTTGGTGGCGAAAGGCACGGATAATAATTATGTAGATGCCATGCGTTTGGCTAGTGGTATTATTACCGAGGAGGGTGGAGTGCGATCGCACGCTGCCCAGATAGGAATGCGCCTTGGTATTCCCGTTATTGTAGGAGTTAAAGATGCAACTACTGTTATCCGTGATGCTAGTTTTGTAACCATGAAAATTGAACAGGGCTTAGTTTATCTTGGTACTGATGGCAGTCAAGATGGGGTAGATTAATGGATAATTGAGAATGGATAATAAATAAAAACTCAAGTAAGTTGATTATCTATTCTCACTTGATAATCTTCTGAGCTTAAAAATGTCTCAATAACCTCAAAGTTATCTGACTCATGATCAACCATGAGAATAGAACAGTTTTTCATGGATGTCAGAAGACTAAATCAATTTTACTTTAATCCATAAATTACTTTTGATAATATAATAATATAATCAGCATTTCAAATTAATTACCAAGGTAAAATAGAACCATCCCAAGAGAAAAACTTTCCGTGATCATCCTTGTTTAAAGCATTAATTATTGATAGTAATTGGGAAGTGCAACGCTCCACAGAAAATAACTTTTCAGGGACAACATTTCCTTGAAACGGTTTTGATAATTTTGTATCAGTCGTTCCGGGATGCAAAGCCACCACAATAGTTTTTTTACTCACTCTATTGTATTCGATCGCAATATTTTTGAGAAACATATTAAGAGCAGATTTGGAAGCACGATAACCATACCAGCCCCCCAAATAATTGTCCTCTATGCTTCCCACTTTCGCCGATATGGTGGTAAAAATGCTAATTTCTGAATGTTTTAACAAAATCAATAAATGTTTAGCTAACAAGACAGTGGGAATAGAGTTGACCTGAAAATAACGTAATAAGTTGTCGTTATTGATATGTTTTAAACTTTTTTCTGGTTCAATTTCTTCTTCATGGAGGATGCCGACACAGTTTATAACTAGGTGTAGTTTATTAGCTGTCGATTTTATTTTTTCTACTATGTTAACAATGTCTTTTTCTTGGGTAATATCTCCTTGTAAACAGACAATATTATGAGGATACTCTTTTTGTAAATTAAATAATTCTTGTGCAGTATTTTGATTTCGATATACCGTATATATTGTTGTGTAATTTTGTTCTTTAATTAATTGTTTTACAAAGCCTAAACCGATACCCTGACTCGCTCCTAGTATTAAACAATATTTATCAGACATACTATTGTCAAATTATTTTTATGGCTATGATAGCATTTACTTTTGTAAAGTGATCAGCAACTTTAGTTGATAAAACAATAAAAAAAGGTGAACAGTTGTCCACCCATAATAAATGTCATTGTCGGCGGTTTACAATACAGTATTATTGGAATTTAAACTAACCTTGACAACTTTATTTTTTACTTCTTCTACTTTAGGTAAATTTAAGGTTAAAATACCATCATTATAATCCGCTGTAACCTCATTATTTTTGATGGCTATAGGTAAGGTTATTGTGCGTTCAAACTTACCATAATTAAATTCAGAAATATAATAATTGTTTTCTTTTTCTTCGGCTTTTTGATTAAATTCTCCCATAATTTTTATGCTCTGACGAGTAGCACTGATATCAATATCGTCTTTGTTTATGCCAGGAATCACTGCTTTTAAGGTAAGATTATCGCCATTATCAAATAATTCTAAAGGAATATTACCAATGGTTGGCACTTGCTCCCAATTATTACTTAACTCATCAAATAAGCGGTTCATTTGACGGTGTAAAATATTTACATCTGAAAGGGGATAAAAACGAACTAAAGACATGAACTTAATCCTCCAGCAATCGTTATTTATAAATTATTCTTTACTTTATATATTGCCAGTTATTATGTAAAAGTAGGGTAGTGAAAACCGATATTTGTTGAGGACAGTTTACCGAATATTTCTTGTTAGTTTATTGAGTAGGCATCGCTTAATTTTGTTATCAAATCTTATTAAATTACAATGAACATTCAATATTTTAAATATTATGACCATTACTCATTGCCCATTCCCTACTCTCATCTAAACTAAAAATAATATATAAATTCAGCAACGCCGAAATGAGAATGTAAGTAAAAATAGAAGCAAGATAAAGCTGGTTAATACTTCGTGGTAGGTTCATCGATTCATCATAGAAGGGCAGTCTTTTACTATCAAAAAATAAATTATGCTAATATCAAAGTATTCTAAATAGTTAATCATTAAAGATAGAAAAGTATAAAATGAATTATCTTTAACAAGGCTAAAAAAAAGAAAAACTTATTTTCATCACACTAACTCGACAATATGAATATCACTAAGAATGGACTAATTTTAGGGGCGGCTGCTTTAACTGCTGGTAGTGTAGCAATCACAGGCTTTGGACTCCATTATTCCCAAACTCAGGCTTTTGTGCAACAAAGCCCTAAAGAAATAGTCGATGAAGTATGGCAAGTAATCAATAGCCGTTATGTCGATGCAACTTTTAACGGTCAAGATTGGCGTAGCATCAGAAATGAGTACCTAGAAAGGGAATACGCTAATGAGGAAGAGGCCTATGAGGCGGTGAGAGAAATGTTGAAAACATTGGATGACCCTTATACTCGCTTTATGAACCCTGAAGAGTTTAGAAGTATGCAGATTGATACTTCTGGGGAGTTGACGGGGGTAGGTATTCAAATTACCAAGGAGGAGGAGACAGATAATATTGTGGTGGTGGCACCCATCGAAGACACCCCCGCTTCGGATGCTGGACTTATGGCAAAGGATATTATTACTAAAATTGATGGTCAAAGTACCGAAGGTATGGAGCTTAATGATGCGGTTAATTTAATTAGAGGTGTCCCTGGAAGTAATGTGGTGTTGACTATACAAAGGGACAGTCGGGAAATAGATTTTGATCTTACCCGTGCCAAAATTGAAATTAAGCCTGTTAGGGCAAGAATTGAGGAAGACCCTAATATTGGTAAGGTTGCTTATATTCGTTTGGTTCAATTTAGTAATAATGCTTCTGCAGAGATGCGCAATGCGATCGCACAGGCGGAATCAGAAAATGTTAATGGTTATATATTAGATCTACGTTCTAATCCTGGGGGTTTGTTATACTCTAGTGTAGAAATTTCTCGAATGTTTATTGATCAAGGGGGCATTGTCACCACCGTTGACAGGGTAGGGGAAGTGGATAGCCACCAAGCTAATGGTAGAGCTTTGACAGATAAGCCTCTGGTGGTATTAGTAGATGGTGGTTCCGCTAGTGCTAGTGAAATTGTGTCAGGGGCGCTACAGGACAACGAAAGAGCAACCATTGTGGGAACTCAAACTTTTGGAAAAGGTTTGGTGCAATCGGTGCGGGGCTTGAGCGATGGTTCTGGATTAGCGGTTACTATTTCTAAGTATCTTACCCCCGATGGTCGAGATATTAACAAGGAAGGTATTACCCCTGATATTGTATCGGAACTTAGCGAGGAAGAACAAGAACTTTTAGCGGGCGATCGCCAAAAAGTCGGAACCTTAGAAGATGGGCAATTCAAAAAAGCCTTTGAGACTCTTCGTAATCAAATTACCAAAACTGCCCAAAATTAATCATTATTTCCATAACAAGGGGTTTAAACCCCTTGGTTGCTATTACGATTTATAGTCAAAAAAAAGAGACGTAATCTATAACGCCCCCACAATAACGATTTAATTAAATGAGCAAACTTTAACCAAATTTACCAGTTACATAGTCTCTGGTTAATTCCTCAGCAGGATCATTAAATATCTTGTCGGTTTGATCAAACTCGACCAAATAACCCACCTTATTACCCTTATTACCCACCGCTTCAGCATTAAAAAAAGCAGTTTTATCCGCAACCCTCGTGGCCTGTTGCATATTATGGGTAACAATCACAATGGTATAGTTTTGTTTTAACTCGTGCATCAACTCCTCTATTTTGAGGGTAGAAATAGGATCTAATGCCGAACAAGGTTCATCCATTAACAACACTTCTGGCTCAGCGGCAATGGTTCTGGCGATACATAACCTTTGTTGTTGCCCCCCAGATAAAGAAAAACCACTTTCTTGCAACTTATCCTTGACTTCATCCCACAATACCGAGCGACGTAAACAAGTTTCGACCAATTCATCTAAATCTCCCTTATAACCGTTGATTCTCGCCCCATAGGCAACATTATCATAAATGGTTTTTGGGAAGGGGTTAGGGCGCTGGAATACCATGCCAATGTGTTTCCGTAGTCTTACGGGGTCAATATCTTTGGCATATAGGTTTTGTCCATGATAACTTATTCTGCCTGTGAGATGGAAGATTTTGATCAGATCGTTAAGACGGTTGAGGGATCTAAGAATGGTACTTTTACCGCATCCCGAAGGGCCAATAAAAGCAGTGATTTTATTTTGCTCAATATCTAAATTTACGCCCCTAACGGCTTTAAACTTACCATAATAAATATCAACGTTCTCTAATGCCATTACCCTTGAGCCACCGCTGTTTATGTTTGGAGAGTCCATGTAACTATTCTCGGAGTACATTGTTTTATGTGAGTTAGTGATAAATAATAAGTAATAGATTTACTTTGTAGATAAAACAATCCTGTTTTTGTGGCGATAATTGTTGATTTCACACTCCCCCATGGGGAAAAAGTTAAACCGAGTATCTTTTCACAATTTATTTAGGAATGTTATGGAACAATTCTGAATTAACTAAAAAAAATGAGATGTTATATCTGTAATAATTTTAAGGTTAAAAGTATTAATTTATTTTTGAATCTTTACTCAATTAATACACTTGTTTACGGGTAGCTAGACGAGCAAGAATGCTGGTTAATAATACTAATGATACCAAGATTAAAGCCCCTGCCCAAGCTAATTCGTTCTGGGCTGGAAAAGGTACGATCGCAAAGTTGTACACCAATACCGCTAAGGTGGCGATGGGTTCTAAGAAACCTTGAGCAGAAACATTGGGCCAGAAGTTGGAATATAAAGCCGTAAACAATAGGGGAGCAGTTTCCCCCGCTGCTCGGGCGATCGCCAAAGTAACCCCAGTGATGATACCGGGCAAGGCCGCAGGTAGAACGATTTTGATCACCGTTTGATAATTATAAGCACCAACCCCCAAAGCAGCCCAGCGAACATCTTGGGGAACAATTTTTAGAGCCTCATCAGTAGTACGAATGATCGTTGGTAGCATCAACACCGCCAAAGCAACGCCCCCAGCCACCGCAGAAAAGCCGATAATACCGCTAGATACCAATAAACCGTAAGCAAATACCCCCGCAATAATAGAAGGCACACCACTCAAAACGTTAGTGGCAAAGCGAATGGTCAGAGCTGTTTTATTGTTAGCGCTAAATTCTGATAAATAAATAGCCGCCATCACCCCAAAAGGCACAGCAATGACTGTGGCAATGCCTACCACCACCAAAGTCCCGATAATGGCATTAGCTAATCCCCCATCCGTTAAACCAGGAGGAGGGGGTAACTTGGTAAACAAATCTGTATTTAAACGACTAAAACCTTGGATCAAGACAAAGTAGATTACCGCCACCAAAGGAATGACGGTGATGATAACACACAAGGCAGAAATGGCTGTCATGATATTACCCAAAATAGTCCTTGGGCTACTACCTTGCTTTTTTAAATTTAAACCCTTAACGGTGGAGGAAGTCATAATAAAATTAGGATAAAACTATACTGAAACTAATAATTAGAGCGGCTAAATTGCTCATCAAAAATATTTTTTTAACAATCAAATTAGTCGTATTTTGCCTTAATCTTATTAACAATAATTTCCGCAAAAATATTCACAATAAAAGTTAAAATCATCAATACTAAACCAGCATACATCAGAGCCGAAACCTGTAAACCACTTGCCTCAGCGAACTGGTTAGCGATTAAAGAGGCGATCGTATTGGCAGGATCTAAAATGGAAATATTAAGACGGTTAGAGTTACCAATAATCATCGTGGCAGCCATGGTTTCTCCCATGGCACGACCTAAAGCCAACATAGTTCCCCCCACAATGCCAGAAATAGCTGCAGGAATTAACACACGAAAAATAGTTTCCCAACGGGTTGCCCCCAATCCCAAAGATGCTTGACGCAAATCAGGGGGTAAAGATGCCAAAGAATCACGGGAAATGGCAATAATAATTGGTAAAATCATAATGGATAAAATGATCCCGGCGGGTAGCATACCCGGACCAGGTGGCACAGTACTAAAAATGGGAATCCAGCCAAAGTTAGTATTCAACCAAGTACCAAAAACTTTTGTGATGGGGATTAATACGAAAATACCCCACAATCCATAAACCACACTGGGGATGGCTGCCAAAATTTCTACTAAAAAGACTAAGATTGTACGAATTTGCTCAGGAATAAAATCTTCACTCAAAAAGATCGCAGCACCAACTCCTAAAGGAACAGCTATTAATAAAGCAATAAAAGAACTTACCAAAGTTCCGTAAATTACCATCAAAGTTCCATAGTTATCAATAACAGGATTCCAATTGCTTCCCGCAAAGAAACTAAAATTGATCTCAACAATAGCTGGCCAAGCCCCAATAATAATAATCAGAGCAATACTTACTAAAATTAAACCAATGCCGATGGCAAAAGCATAAGTAAGCCAACGAAAACCCAGATCAATATTTTTTTCGGCCACAGACCTTGAATCGGTAACGGCACCAGATCGACTGGAATAACCAGAAGCACTCATTTTTTACACCAAATTAGATGAACTGTAAATATATCGGTTTGTACCATTTTCTCGTCATAATTAACGAGAAAATGGTGAAAAAAGTCCTAACGACTAAATTAAATCTTAGTCAACAGTGATGGTAAACTCATCAGTTAGCTGATCCGCAGCTTCTGCTACTCTGGCGGCTACATTAGGAGGTAAAGGAATATAACCTAATTCGGTGGCTACATTTTGACCTTCTGTCAAAGCGTATTGAATGGCCGCTTCTAAAGCTACAGCCTTTTGAGGATCATCATATTGTTGATAAGCCATAATCCAAGTGTAGGTAACTATAGGGTAAGAGTCAGCACCTTCAGGATCTAGGATAAACGCTCTGAGGTTGTCAGGTAGTTCCACGTTACCCAAGGTTGCGGAAGTAGTCTCTTCGGTAGGGAAGACAAATTCACCAGAAGCATTTTCTAAAGATGCCATGGGAATATTGTTATTAAGAGCATAACCATACTCAATATAACCAACGCCTCCTTCGGTTTGCATAATACTTGCAGTTACCCCTTCATTACCTCTACTACCAATAAAACTACCACCAGCAGATCCCCACTCCACAGTGGTTCCTGAGCCGACTTCATTGGCCCAGTCTTCGCTAATAGCTTCTAAATGTTTGGTGAATACCCCAGTGGTACCACTACCATCAGAACGATGTACGAAGGTAATGGCTAAATCTGGTAACTCAGCATCGGGGTTATCAGCGGCAATGCGAGGGTCATTCCAACGGGTAATTCTGCCCAAAGCCATATCCACATAAACTTCTCTACTGAGGTTTAATTCTTCGACTCCAGGGACGTTAAACGCAAATACAATACCACCAGCGGTTACAGGTAAAAGTAAAACTCCTCGATCAATTTCTGCAATTTGCTCGTCAGTCATGGCAACGTCACTAGCACCAAAATCCACAGTACCAGCAGTAAATTGTTCGATACCAGCACCACTACCTACGGACTGATAGTTAACTTGTAGTTGAGGTACTTGTTCATTCAAACTTACAAACCAGTTTTGATAAATAGCTGCGGGGAAACTAGCTCCCGCCCCTGTCAAAGCAACACTATCTTCAAAAGGAAGTTCAATACTGCTGGTTTGACCAGTGGTAGTTTCGCCTCCTCCTTCTCCTTCTGTGGGGGTAGTGGTGGTGGACTCACCGCCACAGGCTGCTAAAACAAAAGCTAAGGTAAGACTAGAAAACCCACCCAAAACTCTATTTTTTAAAGTTTTACTGTTTAATTTGGTCAACATATAATTGTGAATATAAAATTAATTACTTGTTCAGGTTCTAATGATAGAACAGGGATGCTTATTTGTTGGTAAAGGTTAGGTTAAGAAATTTATTTTTTATCTATCTTTTTTTTTTGTTGATTTTAAGCCTTAATTTTATTGACAAAAAAAGCCAATTAGCTCTACTTTTATTAACCTTTTTAAGTTAATTTATCTTTTTTGTTACAAAAGGTACAAAACAAGTTTTCTTGAAATAAAATCAAAAGTAATATGTCACTATTGCTTTTATTCAAGAGGTTAAGTATATGTTTACAAAATACTACCGTAGATCAATTCAAGTTATTTTATTATTTATGGGGTTAGGATTGTTAACTCAGGCCTGTGGAAATACCGTTGCCGAGGAAACGAAATCAATATCTATTGATGGTTCTAGTACGGTTTTTCCCATCACCGATTCCATCACCAAAAATTTCAATGCTGAAAATGAAGAAGGCATTAATGTTGATGTTGGTTTTTCTGGTTCGGTGGGTGGTTTCCGCAAGTTTTGTAATGGGGAAACAGATATAAACAACGCTTCTGTGCCTATTCCCCAGGAAGCGATGGCTGAATGCAAAAAAAATGGTGTTGCTTATATTGAATTACCTGTGGCTTTTGATGCCCTTACGGTGGTGGTTAATCCGAGTAATGATTGGATTGATTCTATTACGGTAGAGGAGTTAAAAACCATGTGGGAACCGAGTGCGGAAAATCAAATTCTTCGATGGAGTCAAGTTAATTCTAGTTGGGCTGATAATACTTTAAATTTATTTGGACCTGGGCGTGACTCTGGGACTTTTGAGTATTTTACAGGGGCAGTCATGGGGGAAACCCAAGCTAGTCGTAATGATTATGTATTTAGTGAGGATGACGAGGCTTTGGTTAATGGAGTAGCACAGGATACTAATGCCCTTGGTTATTTTGGCTATGCTTATTATGAGCAAAATCAGGATAAATTAAAGGCGATCGCCATTGATAATGGGGAAGGAGCAATTTCGCCTTCTGATGAAACCATTAGTAATAATACTTATCGCCCTCTAACTCGTCCTCTGTTCATTTATGTTAATGCTAAGAGCGCCCAAGATAACCCAGCCCTAAAAACTTTTGTGGAGTATTACCTACAGTCAGCTTCGGCGGTGGTAAGGGAAGTGGGTTATTTGCCTTTGCCTGATACGGCCTATGATGTGGGACTAATTCATTTTAATACCCATCAGGTGGGTACGGTGTTTAATGGTGAGGCAGTATTTAATGTCAGTATAAACGAGTTGTTAAGTAAAACCTATGCTCAAGATGGGGAGAGTGGCTATGTTTTTTAGGATAGGCTAGTTTAACGACCGTTGGTCTTTTTTCTCTAGGGTCGATGGGGGTTTAGAATAAAGGTAGATAAATGTTTTGTTTATAGCTTTATTTTAATTTAAACAGTTTTAACCTATGGATTTAGTTGCTTTACAGAGTACCTTAGATAATATATCGTTTGCTGTGCTATTTGCTACAATGCTTTTGTATTGGGTTGGTACAGCTTTTCCTACTTTTACTTGGTTGCCCAAATTAGGTACCACTGGCATGATTATCGCTAACTTGGCGATCGCCACTTTGCTGGGGGCAAGATGGATTGAGGGGGGATATTTCCCCTTGAGTAACCTTTATGAGTCTTTATTTTTCCTCACTTGGGGCATTACCGTAGTTCACCTCATCGCTGAAAAAATGAGCGATAGTAGATTGGTAGGGGTTTTTACTGCTCCCGTTGCCATGGGTATTACCGCCTTTGCTGCCCTTTCCTTACCTTCAGAGATGCAACATAGCGAACCCCTTGTACCTGCTCTCAAGTCTAATTGGTTGATGATGCACGTTAGCGTGATGATGTTTAGTTATTCTGCCCTCATGGTAGGTTCTTTAATTGCGATCGCCTTTTTGATTTTTACCCGAGGAAAAGAAATCCAATTAAGGGGAAGTTCCGTTGGCACAGGCGCTTATCGTAACGTCAAGAAATTTAACCTAAAATATAATACCGAGTCAGTACAACCCGACTTAACCCAGAATCAAGGTGGTACAGCAGTATTAACAAAACCCGTAGAAACGGCAATTACCCTTTCCCCCGAACGTTTGAGCCTAATAGATACCCTCGATAATATTAGTTATCGCATTATTGGTTTAGGATTTCCCCTCCTCACCATCGGCATTATATCAGGTGGTGTGTGGGCAAACGAAGCATGGGGATCTTACTGGAGTTGGGATCCCAAAGAAACATGGGCATTAATTACTTGGCTTGTATTTGCCGCCTATCTTCACGCTCGAATTACCAAAGGTTGGCAGGGTAGAAAACCAGCTATTTTGGCCGCTGGTGGCTTTTTTGTAGTGTGGATTTGCTACCTTGGAGTTAATATTCTTGGTAAAGGATTACATTCTTACGGTTGGTTTTTTTAGATATATCATTAAATCCCTCGCATTGACCAGGGGTGATTCATTCTCCAAAATCTTAACTTCTAAAATTCATTACCAGTATCAAACAAAGAGTTTTTTTAACTACTAATCAGTCAGTTAATAGTAAATAATTCTCCCCTCGCCTTTTGGGAGAGGGGTTGGGGGTGAGGGGAAATCAATTTTGATACCTACTTTGAATCACCCCTGCCTTAATAAGGGGGGAATGAATATATTTAATAAAAATAAATATTATCCTGCCAATTTAGCTTTAACTAACTCCTGAATTTTTTTCCCATCAGCCTTACCCTTCAAATCCTTCATCGCTACACCCATCACTTTACCCATATCCTTGGCACTAGAAGCCCCTACCGTCGCAATAATTTGATCCACAATCTGCCCTAACTCCTCATCGGAAATTTGTTCAGGTAAATAAGTCTCTATGATTGCTAACTCTGCTTGTTCTTTTTCAGCTAAATCAGGACGATTTGCACCGATATATTGCTCGATTGAATCCCGTCTTTGCTTTGCCTGTTGTACTAAAATTTGCACCTCATCATCAGGGCTAAGACTATCCTTACCCTTACCTCTCAAATCCACTTCCTTTTCTAATAATACTTTTTTAATGCTTCTGACGGTTTCTAGGCGAATCTTATCCTTTGCTCTCATGGCTGTTTTAATATCTTCGCCAATTTTATCTTTTAAACTCATTTTTTAATAACACTCAAAATAAACACAACTTTTATTGTAACCTGTGGGGTTTTGTGGTAGTCAAATTCCTATATAATAAAGAGTTTGAGAACTAAATAAGATAAATTGTAAACTAAATGATTCACGATATATTTATGCCCGCCCTCAGCTCTACTATGACCGAGGGAAAAATAGTTTCATGGGAAAAAGCTCCGGGAGATAAGGTTGAGAAGGGAGAAACCGTCGTTGTGGTCGAATCAGACAAGGCGGATATGGATGTAGAATCTTTTTATTCTGGTTATTTAGCCACTATTTTAGTGGATGCTGGAGAAGAAGCCCCCGTAGGTGCTGCCATTGCATACATTGCCGAAACTGAGGCGGAAATTGAGGAAGCGAAGAAAAAAGCAAGTAGCGCCCCTAGTTCATCCAATGGTGCATCGGCTCCGAAGGTAGAGGAAACGGTTGAACCTACAGCCCCTGAACCTGTAGCAACTACGACGATTAATGCACCTAGTGGCAGGTTAATTGCTTCTCCCCGTGCCAAAAAATTAGCTAAGGAATTTAAGGTTGATTTAACTACCGTTGCAGGTACTGGTTTAAATGGACGCATCACTGCTGAGGATGTGGAAAAAGTTGCAGGAAAAGCACCTAGTCGGCCCACTGCAGCCCCTGTTTCTGCGGTTACAACTCCCCCCGTTGCTCAGGCGATCGCCCCTGCTCCTGTAAACAACCATGCTGGGGAAACTGTTCCTCTCAATACTCTACAACAGGCGGTAGTCAGAAACATGATGGCGAGTTTACAAGTGCCTACCTTCCATGTGAGTTACGACATTACCACCGATGCCCTCGATGCCCTTTACCGTCAAATTAAGCCCAAGGGTGTCACCATGACTGCTTTACTCGCTAAGGCGGTGGCTGTTACTTTACAAAAACACTCCATCGTTAACTCTAGTTACACCGATGCTGGTATCAAATACAATGAAGGAATCAACATTGCGATCGCCGTTGCCATACCCGATGGCGGTTTGATTACCCCCGTGTTAAAAAATGCTGACCAAGTAGATATTTATTCCCTTGCCCGTAGCTGGAAAGATTTGGTATCCAGAGCCAGAGCAAAACAACTACAACCCGATGAGTATAGCACGGGTACTTTTACCATTTCCAACCTCGGTATGTTTGGTGTCAGTAGTTTTGACGCTATTTTACCTCCCGGACAGGGTTCTATCCTCGCAGTAGGGGGCGCTCGTCCTACGGTGGTATCCGATGGACAGGGTTTCTTTGGGGTAAAAAATCAGATGACTGTTAATATTACCTGTGATCATCGTAATATTTATGGAGCGGATGCGGCTTCTTTCCTCAAGGATTTAGCCCAGTTGATTGAGTCTGAAACCCATTCTTTAACTCTCTAATTTTTTAGGTGGTAGGGTTTAGGTGTTAGGTATTAGGTTATTAATTTGTGCTTGGGCATTACGGCGCCACATGGCAGGTTTTATCCTTCTGAGGGCGGAGGCGGTAAATCTTTTATCCCATTCTTCGTCCGATAGTTGGGCTAATTCGGTTAGTTTTGGGTTCAGGTTTTCGGGGTAAGGATTAAAGTCTTCGATGTCGGTGGGTTGAGCAAATCTTTGATTCCATGGACACACATCTTGGCATATATCACACCCTGCTACCCAATTATTTAGGTTAGGGGCGATCGCACTGGGCAAACTTTCCGCACGATTTTCGATGGTATGATAAGCTATGCACCGATTCGCATCCACCACAAAAGGCTCGGTAATGGCGTCGGTGGGACAAGCAGAAATACAACGGGTACAAGTACCACAATGATTAGTGTGGGGTTTATCCACATCCAAAGGAATATTAACCAAAACTTCCCCAAAAAAAACCCAACTTCCATAATTTCGGGTAATCACATTACCATTTTTGGCAATCCAACCAATACCAGCTTTTTGCGCCCATACCTTATCCTGAATCGGGCCCGTATCTACATAATACCTCGCCTCGATGCCCATATCATTAAACCATTGAGCAAAAACTTTTAACCTCTTTTGAATAATGCGATGATAATCCCTACCCCAACCATAACGGGAAATTTTAGCATCCTCTGGATTCCCCGAACGCTCATGGGGAGTATAATAATTTAAAGCAACGGAAATCACCGATTGCACCCCCTCCATACACTCATTTATATTCTGCCTTTTGGGGTTACCCATCCACTTCATGTCTGCCTGATAACCCTTATCTAACCATTTTTGTAAATTGTTAACCGCCCGTTGATGATAATCCCCTACCTCCTCCACCGAAGCAATGCCCACTTCATGGAAACCAATTTCCTTCGCCTTTTGTTTAACTTCTTGTGCTGTTAGCTTCATCATCAGTGGGTATTAGTAAACTGCTGAATTCTTACAAAAAATGATATTATAAGACAATTGTAAACAAATATTAAGGTAGAAAGGTTTATATTAATGTCTCTATATTACATTTTAGGTGCGATCGCCCTGCTAACAGTAGTAGGAATCGTTATTTATTTAGTAACCCCCCGCAGTTTTGAATCCCCCGACACCGTAGCCAACTCCTACGACGAATGGACTGATGACGGTATATTAGAATTTTATTGGGGAGAACATATTCACCTCGGACATTATGGCTCACCACCAAGAAAAAAAGACTTTTTAGAAGCAAAAGCCGACTTTGTCCATGAGATGGTTAAATGGGGTGGTTTAGACAAATTACCCGAAGGTACAAAAGTTTTGGACGTAGGTTGTGGCATTGGTGGCAGTACCCGCATTTTAGCAAAAAGCTATAATTTTGATGCCACAGGTATCACCATCAGCCCTAAACAGGTACAACGAGCCACCGAATTGACTCCCGAAGGCGTGAGTGCCAAATTTCAGGTAGATAATGCCCTTAACTTATCCTTTCCTGACAATAGCTTTGACGTAGTATGGTCCATCGAAGCAGGCCCCCACATGCCCGATAAAGCAAAATATGCCCAAGAAATGATGCGGGTGCTTAAGCCAGGTGGTACATTAGTAGTAGCCGACTGGAACCAAAGAGACGATCGCCAAATCCCCCTCAACGGATGGGAAAAAGTAGTAATGCGTCAATTATTAGATCAATGGTCCCACCCTTCCTTCTCTAGTATTGAAGGCTTTTCTGAGCAAATCGCCGAAACAGGCATGGTAGAAGGGGAAGTAGTTAATGCTGATTGGACACAGGAAACCCTACCCTCTTGGTTAGAGTCCATCTGGCAGGGGATTGTAAGACCTGAAGGTATCATCCGTTTTGGTGTTTCTGGTTTTATTAAATCCTTGCGCGAAGTACCTACCATGTTGCTAATGCGCGTCGGTTTTGGTGCCGGTTTATGTCGTTTTGGGATGTTCAAAGCCACAAAAGCTCAAACTGCCACCACCGCCCAAGCTGGTACTACTTCCGAAACCGTCAACGCTTAGATAAAATTTTCTTTTCCTCCCCTTTCCTTTTCACAGGAGATACCCTAGACAAAGGGTTTGAAGACTAGAAAAACGAAACAAAACAAAGACGGCAAGGGGCTTTAGCCCCTTGTTATTCCTTACCTACATCAATTTAATTATGCCTACTTACTCAAAGAAAATAGCCATCATTGGTGCTGGAATCGGAGGTTTAACCCTTGCCCTCGCTTTAGAAAAAAAAGGAATCGACTTTCATCTACACGAACAGGCAAATTCCTTTGAGGCTTTGGGTTATGGTTTGCAATTAAGCCCGAATGTGGTGAGGGTATTACAAGATTTAGGCATTGGTGAAGAATTAGAAGCTATATCCCATCGTTGTTTGGGTTTTGAATTAAAATCATTTAAAAGTAATAATACCTTAGCCCAGTGGAAGCTAAAAAGTGACACTCCCTACTATCAATGTCGCCGTGCAGACTTACATCAGTTATTATACAATTCCCTCAAAAATAAAGATAAAATCAGTTTCGCCCAGAAATTACAATCCTATGAAGTAGAAGGAGAGCAGATTTTTCTAAACTTTGAAAATAAAAATTCCATTACTACCCATGCCCTTGTGGGAGCCGATGGAGTGCGATCGCCCATTAGACAAAGCCTTTTCCCCACAGAGAAACCCCAATATGCAGGATATGCAGCCTATCGAGCCATATTACCCTTCACACCAGAATATAATTCCCTCATGGACAAAGCCACCGTATGGATGGGAGAAAATCATCATGTCGTCGCCTACCCCAACGGCAACCAAAATAAAACCCAACCATGGTTAAACCTGGTTTTAGTCGTCAAAGATGCCCAATGGCACGAGCAAGGGTGGACAATTCCCGCTGATAAACAAGAAATTGCCGAAAACTTCCAAAATCAATCCCCCCTCCTCAACACCATTTTAAAAGACTTGGTATCCAACCCCGAACCTTGTTTCAAATGGGGACTATTTGACCATAAACCCCTTCCTTTTTGGACTCAGGGCAAAATTACCCTTTTAGGAGACTCCGCCCACCCTCTGTTACCCTTCCAAGCCCAAGGGGCAGCCATGGCCATAGAGGATGCCTACATTTTAGCCCTATGTATTGACCAAGAAACTACC
The DNA here is from genome assembly GCA_002813895.1 of Cyanobacterium sp. HL-69. Lineage (NCBI taxonomy): Bacteria > Bacillati > Cyanobacteriota > Cyanophyceae > Chroococcales > Geminocystaceae > Cyanobacterium > Cyanobacterium sp. HL-69. The sequence goes on from CP024912.1 coordinate 78,247, forward strand.
ATCGAAAAAGCATTTATCAAGTATCAAGACTTAAGACTAAAACGCACCACCAAAGTCCAACAAACCTCCCGCAACAACGCCGATATTTTCCACGCTACGGGTATTAAAGCCATGGTAAGAGATACGGGCTTAAAACTAATATCCTCCATTAACGGAGAATTACTCAATCAAAAAACCGCTTGGATTTACAATTACGATCCCCTGACCCTTCCTTTATAATTATTAATATAACTTAACAAAACTAAATATAAAAAATGGAAGTTTTAAGCAAATCAATCCATGATGTACCCTCATTGCCCGGGGAATATTGGCAGTGGCGAGGAGAGCAGGTTTATTATGTCAAAGCAGGGGTAGAAAACCCGACTAAACCTCCCCTATTATTAGTCCATGGTTTTGGAGCATCCACCGATCATTGGCGTAAAAATATCCATATACTAAAAGAAAACTACCAAGTATGGGCGATCGATCTCATGGGTTTTGGACGCTCAGGAAAGCCCCCATGGGAATATAACGGTATCCTTTGGCGACAACAGTTAAACGACTTCATCCAAGAAAAAATAGGAAAACCCACCATCCTAGCAGGAAACTCCCTCGGTGGTTATGCCTCCCTTTGCACCGCTGCCGAGTATCTGGATAATGTTGCAGGATTAATCCTAATCAACAGTGCTGGCCCGTTTTCCGATACCAAGAAAAAAAACCCTACCATCGCTCAAAAAATAACAGGGCTAGTGTTGCGTCAATCATGGGTGACATATATCCTGTTTCAACGTCTCAGAAATAAAAAAAATATTCGCAAAACCCTCGAAAAAGTTTATTTAGATAATACCGCCATCAACGATCAACTAATCGAAGATATTTATCGTCCCTCTTGTGATGAGGGTGCATTGCAAGTATTTGCATCGGTGTTCAAAAATCCCGAAGGAGACAAAATTGATCAACTCCTAGAGCAACTAGAATGCCCTCTGATGACCATTTGGGGAGAAGCAGACCCCTGGATGAGAACCAAGGAAAGGGGAGCTAAATTTAAAGAATTTTGCCCAAGTCTAACGGAACACTACCTCAATGCAGGACATTGTCCCCATGACGAAGCCCCCGAACAGGTTAGTCAGATTATCAGTGATTGGATGGAAAAATGTCTGTAAAATGTAACAAATAAACAAAAACTAATTACAAGATACCCACAGGGGCTTTACAATAGAAAGGATAGAGATCATTGCCGATGAAATAAAAAAACTTATATGGTAGCTTCTAACTTTTCCCCTGTAAAACTGTCCCCCGATGTAGCTTCAGTAAAACAAACTGGAGCTTTCGCACTCATGGATAGCCTTTGCCGTCATGGTGTGGAACATATTTTCGGTTATCCGGGGGGAGCTATTTTACCTATCTATGATGAATTATATCGCTTTGAAGCCAGAGGACAATTAAAACATATCCTCGTACGCCATGAACAAGGGGCATCCCACGCTGCCGATGGTTATGCAAGGGCCACAGGAAAAGTGGGGGTATGTTTTGGTACTTCAGGGCCTGGGGCAACCAACCTTGTAACGGGCATCGCTACGGCCCACATGGACTCTATTCCCATGGTCATTATTACAGGTCAAGTACCCCGTGCGGCTATTGGTTCTGATGCTTTCCAAGAAACTGATATTTTTGGCATCACTTTACCCATTGTTAAACATTCCTATGTGGCTCGTCATGCCCGTGATATTGCTTGGATTATCGCTGAAGCTTTTCATATTGCTAGTACAGGGCGCCCCGGTCCTGTTTTGGTCGATATTCCTAAGGATGTAGGCTTAGAAGAATGTGATTATGTGCCTGTGAATCCAGGGGATGTAAAGTTAGCTAGTTATCGCCCCACAGTCAAGGGGAATCCTCGTCAGATTAATGCAGCCATTGAGTTGATGGGTGAGGCGAAAAAACCTTTGTTATATGTGGGTGGTGGTGCTATTTTGGCCAATGCCCATGAGGAAGTTAAGGCTTTAGCTCATCGTTTCCAAATCCCCGTGACCACTACTCTGATGGGATTGGGAGCTTTTGATGAACATGATCCTCTTTCTGTGAGTATGTTAGGGATGCACGGCACAGCCTATGCTAACTTTGCGGTAACGGGTTGTGATTTGTTGATTGCGGTGGGTGCAAGGTTTGATGATCGGGTAACGGGTAAATTGGATGAGTTTGCTTCCCGTGCAAAGGTTATCCACATTGACATTGATCCTGCGGAGGTGGGTAAAAATCGCCGTCCTGATGTGCCGATTGTGGGGGATGTGCGTCAAGTTTTAACTCAAATTTTGGATCGCCTGAAGGAGCTAAATTTACCAGAGCAAACTGTTACCCAAGATTGGTTGGCTCAAATTGATGAATGGAAAAGGGATTATCCTTTAGAAGTACCTCAGCCTGAAGGTAGTTTGTCTCCCCAAGAGGTAATTGTAGAAGTGAATCGTCAGGCTCCCCATGCTTGTTATACTACGGATGTAGGACAACATCAGATGTGGTCTGCTCAATTTCTTAAAACTGGCCCTCGTCGTTGGATTTCGAGTGCTGGTTTAGGTACGATGGGTTACGGACTGCCTGCGGCAATGGGTGCTAAGGTGGCACTGCCTGATGAGGACGTTATCTGCATCAGTGGGGATGCTAGTTTCCAAATGAATCTCCAAGAGTTGGCTACTTTGGCTCAATATAATATTAAGGCGAAAATTGTCATCATTAATAATGGTTGGCAAGGTATGGTGCGTCAGTGGCAGGAAACTTTTTATGGGGAGCGCTATTCTTCTTCTAATATGTCCACGGGGATGCCTAATTTTAAATTACTGGCTGAGGCTTTTGGAGTCAAAGGTATGGTGGTTAGTAGTCGTGATGAGTTATCAGGTGCGATCGCACAGATGCTTGACCATAATGGCCCTGTGTTAATGGATGTTCAGGTAACATCTAATGAAAACTGTTATCCCATGGTAGCCCCGGGTAAGTGTAATTCAGAAATGTTGGGCTTACCAAAAGAGCCTCCCATTTTTAAATAATTAGTTTTTGATTAAAAGTCCAAGTCTCCCTTTCATGGGGGACTTTTTTATTATCCATTCCCCTTGTGCCTTATCCTTAACAAAATGTTCAAATCAAGAGGATCATTGTTAAACTAAAAAGAAGGGCTAAAAACCAATACCTCTCCACGTCCGTTGTGCAAAATCAGTAACAATCATGAATCTACTTAACCAAGCATATCAATTTTTTATTGATGAAGTTCCCCAACTATTGCAAGAAATAGAAGAAGGCTTAAATAATCTAAACCAAAGTCATCGCAATACCGCTGAAGTTCACCAAATTATCAAAGCTGTCAATGCTCTGGAAACAGGGGCTTCAGGGGTAAGTTTACAGGTTATTAGTAATATTGCGAAGAAATTAGAATACTATCTAAAAACTTTATATCATCAAGACTTGACCGTTGATCAAGATTTAAAAAGCCTTTTTTTAGCAGGTTATGATTGTCTGGCACAACCCCTCACACAACAGATGGAAACAGGGAGTTTTGATACTCAACAAGCCCAAGAAAATGAAGTATGGCAACAATTAGAGGAAAAATTAGGGGATTATCTTCATGATATGGAGGATTATCAGCCCTCTTCTCAAGAGTCGGGTATTGATATTATTTCTTCTATTTTTGAGGTGGATATTGCCCAAGAAATTCGTCGCTTAAAGGGTTTGGTTGCTTCTCCTAGTAGTTTTAATCCCCTAGAAGAGTTGTCTGATTGTTTGGATGTGTTAATTGGTTTTAGTGAGTTATTAAATTTATCTGGTTTTTCTTCTTTGGTTACCACTACACAAAAAGCCCTAGAATTGCACCCTGATAAGGTCATTTTAATAGCTAATTTGTTACTTCAAGACTTAGAAACAAGTCGTGATTTAGTATTGCAAGGAGATAACAATGAGGGGGGAAATTCATGCCCAGAAATTGTTACTTTAGCCCAAGATATTAATGCTAAAATTGAACTAGAAAATGTTGAGATTAAGCCTGTATTAGAGGGCAATAACGTAGATATTAATGACTCTAGCTATCAATTTTTTGTGGCAGAAGTGCCTGATATTTTGGCAGAAATTGAAGCTAATTTATTAGTTTTGAAAGAAGATAAAACCGTAGGCAAAATAAATGACATTATGCGGGGTTTGCACACTCTAAAAGGTGGCTCCGCTAGTGTGGGTTTGAATACCATTAAAAACATTTCCCACAAAATGGAAGACTATATCAAAGCTCTTTTTGATGAAGAGGTAATAGTTGATACTGAATTAGAAGGTTATTTGTTAGATGGTTTTGATTGTCTTAAAGGTGCTTTAACGGAGCAAATAGACACAGGAAGCCATGGGGAACAATGGGAAGCGAAAAGCCATGGTATTTGGGTTAGTTTAGATGAAAAATTAGGACATATTGCCCCTAATGATTATTTACCTTCTTCTAGTGATTTGGGTGTGGATATGGTTGCCTCTATGTTTGAATCTGATGTGGGAGATGCCATTGAACATTTACAAGAAATTGTGGAAAGTTTGCCTGAAGAAAATCTTACGGAAGAGGTATTGTTACAGGCGGAAGTTTTCCTTGGTTTTAGCGAAATGTTTCAACTTTCAGGATTTCGTCAAATTGCTGAGGCTACCACTATGGCGATCGCCAATCATCCCGAAAATATAAAAGAAATTACCTATTTACTCATAGAAGATGTAACCCGTGCGCAAGAAGAAGTATTACGGGGCGATCGCACTTATGGCGGTAATCCTTCCATGGAGTTAAGAAAACTATCAGGACAACTAGATACTAATGATCCTGAATATAGTTTAGAGGAATCCCTCGCCATAAGTCAAAAATCTGACATTAACCATGGTTTACCCCTTGATGAAGTTGATTACCCTGAATTGGATACCGAAGAAGAAATTTTTGATTTCGCAGACTTTGCCGAGGAAGTAGTCCATCAGGAGGAAGAAGCCCTCGATTTTGCGTCTTTAGTAGAAGAAGGTGAAGCCGAAGAAGAGGAAACCATTGATTTTGCAAACTTTGCTGAGGAGGTAATCAATCAAGAGGAAATTATTGACTTTGAAAACTTTGAGGAAGATAACTTCAACTTCGCTAACTTGATGGAAAATTTAACAGAAATGGGAGAAGAAGAAACCCCTGCCTATCAACAAACTACCTCAGAGGAATTTGATAGCTTAGAAGATGCCTTTGCCCAGTATGCTGATGAAAATAATGATGAGTTAGCACAACAACGGGAGTTACAACAACAATCCTATCAATTTTTTATTGAGGAAGTTCCAGAATTAATCGGGCTTATCGATACAGGATTTGAACAAGTAGTTATTGAACCTGATAATATCAACGAAATTAACGAAATAGCAAGGGCTGCCCATTCCCTCAAAGGGGGTGCAAGAAGTGCTGGTTTAGAGGATATTGGTAATATTGCCCTACGGGTAGAGAAAAGTTTTAAAGCCCTTTTCAACGAGAATATCAACCTTGATGAGGAATTAACCGCCTATATGCGGGATATATACCAACTATTACGACAACCCCTCATGGCACGATTAGAAAATCAGGATTTTGATGAAAAATTTAATCTCGATTTGGCTAATGAAATGTGGGCAGGTTTTGAAGAAAAATATGGGGAGGAGTTAGCCAAGGCAGAGGAGTTTTTGCCTTCTTCTAGTGATTTGGGTATTGACATTGCTACTTCTATTTTTGAGGTGGATGTGGCAGAGGGCATTAGTGCGGTGGAAAGTGCAACCGAAGCCGATGATAGTACTCTCCAAGAAACCCTTAGCTTACAAACAGAAATATTTACAGGGTTTGGGGAGATGTTGAATTTACCCGGATTTGTGGAAATTTGTCAGATTACAGGGGATATACTACAACAAAAACCAGAAGAATTAAGGGCGATCGCCTCTATCTTTTTAGATAACATAAAAGAAGCCCATGAATTAGTCATGGCAGGGGATAGGGAAACAGGAGGAAGCCCCAGTGAGGAATTGTTAACCCTTGCAGGCATTAATCAAGAAGACACTACCCCCATAGAAGAATATCAAGAAGCTCCCATCGACATCAACGAGCCTAGTTATGGATTCTTCATCGAAGAAGCCCCCGAATTACTCGCCATGATGGAAGAAGGTTTATTAACCCTCAAACAAGAGCGCAGCACAGGAAAAATTCACGAAATTATGCGTGCCGCCCACTCCATCAAAGGAGGTGCCGCCAGTGTCGGCTTAGAAGCGGTGAAAACTATTTCCCACCGTCTCGAAGACATTATCAAAGTATTTTATGATGAAACCATCATCATTGACGACGAATTAGAAACCCTTTTACTCAATGGGTTTGACTGTCTCAAAGAAGCCTTAACCGAACAATTGGAAACAGGTACCTATCAACCCGCCGTAGCCCTTGCCAACGCCCAAGAGGTATGGAAAGCCCTCGAAAACAGGTTAGGGGATGCCCTCAACCGTCCTGATGACTTTATTCCCTCCTCCGAAGATTTAGGTGTGGACATAGTAGAATCGATGTTTGAGGTGGATGTGGCTCAAGAATTAGAGCGATTACGGGCGGTGTTATCTACCCCTACATCCCAACCCCTAGCAGGGGAATTACGGGCTACCTTAGAGGTATTTGCCGGGTTTGGGGAGATGTTAAATCTGAGCGGTTTTGCATCCATTGCCCACTTGGGTTTAACGGCGCTCGAAAATAACCCCCATGAAGTGGTTGCTATTATTGAAACCGTTATTCAAGATGCTGATCAAGCTCGTGATTTGGTGCTAGGGGGCGATCGCAGTACAGGAGGCTCTCCGAGTCAAAAATTGATTGATTTCGCCCATAACAGCCCCACAGCCACCTCTGTGAGAGAAAAAGATACCGACCATGAAGAAGAAATTTTCTATCTCGAAGAAGAAAACGAACAACCTCCCATCGAAGACGTATTAAGTGATGTTGTCACCGATGCTGATGAATTAATTAACTTTGCCCTCGAAGACAAGGAAACCCATACCAATTCCCCTTCCCTTGATGAAGTATTTGGCAATCAAGAAGATGAATTTGCCATGATAGAATCCTTGGATGACACCGAAGAAAATCAAGATGAGTCAGAAATTCCTTCCCTCGAAGACATTTTCACCAGCGAAATCAGCCAAGAAGAAATTAACCTTCTCTCCAAAGCCTCAGACATGGCCTTAGAAGAAGACAAAAATATCACCATACCTTCCCTCGAAGACGTATTTACCGCTCCCGAATTTGATAACATCGACATATCTCCCCAAGAAGAGGAAGAAGAATCCCCCAGTTTAGATGATGTTTTTGGGGAAAAAATTACTTTTAGCACCATCGAAAATGACAATTCCCCAGAAAATGAGGATACCTCATCCATTCCTACCATTGAGGAATTAATTGGTGATGTGGTAAAAGATTCTAAAAAAACTATTACCCCAGAATCCTTCATTCCTGTGGAGAGGGAAGAAAAAACCTCCGAAGATAATGAGGAAACTCCCGCCACAGGTGCAAATATTGAACAACAAATAGAGTCTTTACAAAACGTCTTTGATAAATTGCCAGGATTGAAAGAAGAAGCTGATATAAACCAGTTTGTCCGTGGTAAAAAATCTCAACCAAAGCAAAAAAAACAACCCATAACCCCTCAAGTTACTCCCTCTGTCCCTAAACCTAAAAGTAATCTTACCGTAAGGGTAGATTTAGAACGCCTTGAAAGGATGAATAACCTTATTGGGGAATTGTCCATTAACCGTAATGGTTTATCCTTGCAGAATGATAGACTACAAACCTCCGTAAAAGATCTTTTAGAGCGTTTTAGTCGTTTCCAATCCACCGCCAATGCCCTCAGGGAGTTGTCTGATAAAATGCTCACCTCCCCCGAAAAATTTAACGTGCCTCAGGGTAATTCTTCTTTCCCTCTCAGTATTTCTGAGGATGGGGGTATGGACTTAATTTCTGCTTTCGACTCGTTGGAAATGGATCGTTATGATAACCTTTACTATGTGGTACAGGGGTTAATTGAGCAGATGATTCAGTTAGAAGAATCTGTAGATGACATCGCCCTTTATGCCGCCCAGTCGGGACAAACCATGGAAAATCAACGTCAAATGCTCAATCGCATGCGAGATGAGTTGATGTGGGCAAGGATGTTACCGTTAGGGGAGGTGTTAAACCGTTTCCCCAGAGTGTTACGGGATTTGTCAGTTAAATACAGTAAGAAGGTTAACCTCAAATTAAGCGGTACAAACGTATTAGTAGATAAAGCAGCCTTAGAAAAATTGTATGATCCTCTGGTACACTTAATTCGTAATGGTTTTGACCATGGTATCGAGACACCTTCGGTGCGTCGTCAGAAAGGAAAGTCAGAGACGGGAATAATTGAAGTAAAAGCCTATCATCAGGGTAACCAAACCATTATTGAAGTGAAAGATGATGGGGGTGGTTTAAATCTTGATAAAATCGGCAATAAGGCCGTAGAGCGTGGTATTCTAACCCCTGAGCAGTTGGCGGTAGCTTCCAAGGATAATTTGCTCGATTTGATTTTTCAACCCGGTTTTTCCACCGCCGCTTCGGTGACGGAAATTTCAGGCCGTGGGGTGGGTTTGGATATTGTGCGATCGCAATTACGCTCTTTGAAAGGTTCTATCTCGGTGGACTCAAACCCAAGCCAGGGAACAACTTTCACCCTCAAATTACCTTTAACCCTTACCATCGATAAGCTATTAGTATTATCCGCCGAATCCCAATTTTATGCCCTACCTTCGGATAACATCGAAGAAATTGTCGTACCAGATGCGGGACAAATCAAAACCTCTGGCAACAAACGCTTCCTCCACTTTGAAAACCGTATTATTCCTATCTACGGCTTAGATAACTTACTCCATTATCGTTGTCATATGCCCGATATTAGCAATAGTACCACCCAAGCCCTAGAGGTATTACCCACCCCCAAAGATTGGGGCAAACCATTACTTTTAATCCGTCAGGGGCAAGAATTATTCGCCATCGAAGTGGATAACCTAGTCAGTGAGCAAGAATTGGTAATCAAGCCTTTTGGTGGTGCCTTAAGCGCCCCTAGTTATACCTATGGTTGTACTATCCTTGGGGATGGTACTTTGATTCCTGTGGTTAACAGCGCCATTCTCTTAGAAAACTATTTCCAAGCCACTCAGCCCGGTAGTAGTTTGAATACGACTCTATCAAGTACAGGGGAATCATCCCGTAAGTCCTCATCAGGGGTGTTTAAAGTTACTTCTGTCTTAGTGGTTGATGATAGCGCCGCCATGAGACGAACCCTTGCCTTATCCCTTGAAAAGTCTGGTTATCGGGTATTACAGGCAAAGGATGGTAAGGAAGCCCTTGATCAATTACAACAAACCTCTAATATTAATTTAGTAATCTGTGATATTGAGATGCCTAATATGAATGGGTTTGAATTTTTGGGGCAACGTCGTCGTTTCCCTGAAATTAGTAAAATTCCTGTGGCAATGCTGACTTCCCGTAGCAATGAAAAACACCAAAAATTGGCTACCCATCTGGGGGCAGATGCTTATTTTACTAAGCCTTATATTGAGCAAAAGTTCTTACAAGCTATTAAAAATTTGGTGGGAGAAAGTGTTTTAGTCAATGGATAATGGATAATTGAGAATGGATAATTATCGTCTCTTGCCTATTTATTCATGAAACCTTAAGTAAACTATTAATTTTTTATGACACAAGCCCCAGATTTAACCGTTGAAAGTGCGATTGTTAATTTAACCCAAACAGAAGATTTAGGACTCCGTTACTATGCTGCTTGGTGGTTGGGCAAATTTCGGGTAAATGATGCCCAAGCCGTAGAAGCCCTCATTAACGTCCTAGAAGATACCAAGGATATTGCCCCCGATGGGGGTTTTCCTCTCCGTCGTAATGCTGCTAAAGCCCTCGGTAAACTTGGGGACGAAAGTGCTGTTATGCCCTTGATAAAGTGCCTTGAATGTGAGGATTACTATGTTAGAGAGTCGGCGGCGCAGTCGTTGGAAATGTTGGGGGATAAAAGGGCGATCGCACCTTTACAAAATTTACTAAAAAAAGCAGTTTCCGAAGGTGCATTGACTGATTATGCCATAGATACAGTACCCGAAAAACCTCACCTCTATCAACCCTATGAAGCAATATTGGAGGCTTTAGGGGGTTTGGAGGCTAAAAATGACCTGAGTTTAGTTAAACCCTTCTTAAAACATCCTTTTCCTAAAGTGAAATATGCTGCCCAAAGAGCCATGTATCAACTGACGGGGGATAAGAGTTATGGAGAGATGTTAGTAGAAGCCCTCAAGGGTAAAGAGTTACAGTTAAGACGCTCGGCTTTGATGGATTTAGGAGCCATTGGTTATGTGGATTCGGCAAGTGCGATCGCCTCTGTCTATGCTGAAAATAGCCTCAAACTCATTGCTATGAAAGGATTACTGGAACATCAAGTAAAAATAGATCAACAAAATCAGCAGGAATTGTCTGATGATACTATGATGGTGATGAATCTCATGGATTCACTACTATAAATTGATCATAGTGCGACCTGATAAGTTGCATTCTTTGAGTCTTGAGAAAATCAAGCAGGGGAGTCATCCCCCTCGTTACCGCCCGAAGGTGCGTCCTGAGTAATTAGGAGGTATCACAGCTAGAGGGTTAAATGTCAAGATGGAGAAAAATCTAACAATCAAAATTTTGGCTAGGTAAAGATGGACATGAAGTCGAATAATGCGTTTGAAGCTCCGTTAATCTATACTTCTTCGTTAAGGTTAGGTTAGGAGAAGAACGAGGGTTTGATACACTATTTTTGTATTAGTGTATAAAAGTGATACATTTTATGAATATGAATCATAGATGACCATAAAGAGTGCTGACTTCTAACAGGTGTTTACCGCTCTATTTACAATCGGAGACAGTTTTGAATTATTATGGAAAAGATAGATAAAGGGCAACCTTATCAGTAAAACGGAATCGTGGACAGAGAAAACTGCCATCACCTACTAAGGAGCAACTTATTAAAGCCAAGTCCTTAAAAAGAAAAATCGGAAACCTTCAAAAGTTATTAACTCGTAGCCTCTCAAATATACTGGTATCAGTTAGAAAGGTTACTCAGATTAATAATGGCAAGAATACGGCAGGGGTAGATAGAATTCTAATCACGACTCCAAAAAATAGGGAGGAATTAATCAAAATAATTCAAGAAAACTTGAGAAAAGGTTACACCCCCAAAGCCATACTTCGTAAGTTTATACCCAAGAAGAATGGGAAGGTCAGACCACTAGGGATACCCACAGTATATGACCGCTGCATTCAAAACATGGTGAGAAACTCTTTAGAACCCTATTGGGAAGCTCACTTCGAGGGAATCAGTTACGGTTTTAGACCATGTAGGAGTACCCATGATGCTATTGCCAAGATTTATTCTTTAGCAAGACCCAACAAGACAAAAAAATGGATTGTTGATGCGGACATAGAGAAGTGTTTCGACAATATCACACACGAAGCACTACTAGAGATATTAGGTAATTTCCCTTACAGGAAATATATCGAACAATGGCTCAAATGCGGAGTTATGAATAATAACACGCTCGAAATGTCTCAATCAGGTACACCACAAGGGGGTGTTATTAGTCCCCTTTTGGCAAATATAGCACTACATGGTATGGAAGAAGCACTCGGTGTCAAATACACTTGCCGAGGTGAGATAACAGGCAAGAGGGCTTTAGTCCGATATGCCGATGACTTTGTAATCTTCTGCGAAAACAGGTTGGATGCCAAACAAGCTATTAAGGATTTAGAACCCTTTTTAAGTAAGAGAGGATTAAACTTGTCAGAAGCAAAGACAAAGATTGTTCACATAACAGAAGGATTTGATTTCTTAGGTTATAACATCAGACAACACAAAGTCAGTAACACGAAGACGGGTTACAAATGTCTCATAAAACCTTCCAAAGAGTCAATCAAAAACGTAAAATATAAAATCAAACAGATATTCAAAGAGTATCTAAGTAAACCATTAGACCTACTAATTGGTAAAATCAACGAGTTAGTGAGAGGTTGGGGAAACTATTACCGAAATGCAGTAAGTAAGAAAATCTTTTCACATCTTGATAATTATTTATTTAAAAGATGTGTCCGATATGTTAAAAGGATGCACCCCACCAAATCTAAGAAGTTTACGATACTTAAATACTGGGGGAGATTCTAACCCAGTAGGGATGATAAATAGGTCTTTGGTAATAAATCCAATGGTAACTACATAACTAAGTTCACATGGATTAAAATAAAACGCCATGAACTCATTGAGAAAACCAACTCACTAGATAACCCAGAATTAAGGGAGTATTTTTCCAAAAGGAAAAAGAAACTAGACAAACTGGAATCTGAAAAATTCAACGCAAGATGGAGAAACATTGCAAAGCAACAAAACTTCACTTGTCCACACTGTCAACAGTCGTTGTTTAACGGTGAGTCAACGGAAATACATCACATCATTCCAAGAGCTTTAGGAGGAAGTGACAACACTAAAAACCTAGTAATAAATACTGCATTATTACTGCCACAAAGCTCAACACAAAGTCGCTGTGAGAGCAACACAGAGACATGAAACGGACACACCAAAAGGACAATACTCTAAGGAGAACGTAACAGAGGAATTGTCAACCAACATTCAACTTAGTTTATTCTAATATCCATTAGAATATATAGTAGATGTGAATGCTTGAGCCGTATGCTTGGAAACTTGCACGTACGGTTCTTAGGGGAGAAAAGGGGAGTAATCCCCTCTACTTACCCGACAAATATATTCTTTGCCATATTAATAAAGCGTTCTTTAAATATATAGTATTTATTAGCTTCTTCTAAAGAGAGTAATAAATTATTAAGTAAGTTTTTTGATCCCAGTCCCGCTTTTACAGTTTTTCCATTATGTAAAATAAGATTTTTACCTTTTCTTTCACCTAAATAATCTTCAACACCTAATAAATAAAACAAAGCCGTTTTTTCAAATGAGCCTAGATTAATTTCTTTGTTTGATTGAATTAGTGTCTTGACCGATAATTCATAATTATTTTCAAAAATTATATTAGCTTTTTCTCGTCTATTAGATAATACAAAATTAGTAATAAACTGATTTTCAACAAAAATATTACTCGACTGTAAATTTTGATTGCTTCGACCTATTTCATCGGTTACTTTTCCATTAAATATAATAAATAGTCTTCAAAGTCTCTTGCCGTTGTTTTTCTTTTTGCAACTTCTTTATGAGAAATATTTTTGTAAAGATAGTTTAAAAGATATGCAGTATTATAGTCACTTTACTTAAGTATGAACCAATCAAGGGTAAAATAATGGATGAAGTAATTATTTTTATATTTAAGTATAATGCCCCATCATATAGAATTAAGACAAAAAGTAATTGACTATGTAGAAAATAGAGGTAACGTAACAAAAGCATCGAGAATATTTGGAATATCAAGAGCATCAATATATAGATGGTTGAATAGAAAAGATTTAAGACCAACAGTGGTCAAAACTCGTCAAAGAAAATTAGATAAATCAGCACTATATGAAGATGTAGTGAAAAATCCAGATGATAAATTAATAGATAGAGCGAAAAAATTTGGAGTAACAATGTCAGCAATATCTCATGCATTCAAAAAAATGAACATAACAAGAAAAAAAACAGTTACGTTATAGAGAAAGAAATAGAAAACAAAGAATAGAATACTTACAAAAATTAAGAGAATTAGTCAAAAAATACGGAAGTAAGAGTATGGTATTTATTGATGAGTAAGGATTTGAGGAAATAAGTACTTGCATTTATGGGTGGTCAAAAAAAGGAAAAAAAATTTATGATGAGAAACAAGGAAAACGAGGAAAAAGAGAAAATTTAGTAGCAGGAAGAAGAAAGAAAGAAAAAGATTTTATTGCTCCAATGATCTTTACAGGAAGTTTAAATGCAGAAAGTGTTGAATCATGGCTAAAAATGTATTTATTACCATCACTAAAACAATTTTCAATACTAATAATGGATAATGCACCAATCCACCGAAAAAATATGATAAAAGAATTAGTAGAAGAAGCAGGTCATCTAGTAATGTTTTTACCAACTTATTCACCAGATTTAAATGATATTGAACACGATTTTAGTGCTTTAAAAAGAGCAAAAATGTATAGCGATAGTACTAGCTAAATGTCTCAGTCTTATTTTGATTGACTATAAATCTATTGTTATGGCTCACTAAATAAGAAAAAAAAGACTGTATATCATCTAAATCAATGTTATTTAATTTAATTTCTGGTTGATTTTTTAAATATTCCCTAATAACTTCTATTATTTTATAATTATTCACCATTATTAATTTTCTAAGTATTGATTATTTATTGGAAACACTAACTCTAATAATACAATTAAAAAAGGTGGGCAATGCCCACCCTACAGTTAATTAATGATAATCAAAAATTTACTCAATACCTTCGATGCGATCTTCCGCTTCTTGGTAAAGTTGTTGTAACTTCTCAATATTCTCATCAGAAGTTTCCCAATAACCACGGCCGTTAACTTCCAATAAAGTGCTAACCATACGACGGAAAGAATTGGGGTTCAAATCCATCAACCGTTTACACATCTCCTCATCTTGGATAAAGGTAGTGTTAGTGTCCTCATATACCCAGTTGTCCACAGCGTCGGCGGTGGCACTCCAACCCATGGTATTTACAAGGCGTTTGGATAATTCCCTTACCCCTTCATAACCGTGGGATAACATACCTTCATACCATTTGGGGTTTAATAATTTGGTACGGGCATCTAGGCGCACAGTTTCCGAGAGGGTACGCACTTGAGCGTTAGCGGTGGTGGTGTCTGCGATGTATGCAGAGGGTTTTTTACCATCATCGCGCAAGGATGCTACTACCTTGGTAGGATCAGAGTCGAAGTAGTGGGATACATCGGTTAAGCTAATCTCGGAGGAGTCTAAGTTTTGGAAGGTGGCATCAGCAGTTTTCAAGGATTTCTCAAAAATGTCTCTGCCTTCATCCATTACCCCCGGATTGTCGGAGTTGAAAGCGAAGGATTTACGGTTTAAGTACATATCCCGCAATTCTTGCTCTTCTTCCCAGCTACTATTTTCTACGGCTAAGTTAACGTTGGAAGAATAGGAACCAGAGGCGTTAGAGAATACACGGGTTGCCGCCTGACGGAGGTTGATACCCATTTCTTCTGCTTGATCTAAGGCGTGTTTGCGCACAAAGTTCATCTCGATGGGTTCATCGGCTTCCGCTGCTTTTTTCACCGCTTGATCTAATAAGTTCATTTGGTTTATGAATAGATCACGGAATACCCCAGAACAGTTTACCACTACGTCAATGCGGGGTCTGCCTAATTCTTCTAGGGGAATTAATTCGAGTTTGTTAACCCTTCCCAAAGCATCAGGTACAGGTTTTACCCCAATCATCCACATGATTTGAGCGAGGGATTCACCGTAGGTTTTGATGTTGTCGGTTCCCCATAATACACAGGCGATGGTTTCGGGATATTTACCACCGTTGTCGATCTTTTGACGCTCTAGGAGTCTGTCCACCACGATTTTAGCTGATTGTACGGCGGCTAGGGTGGGGATTTTTTGAGGGTCTAGGGCGTGAATGTTTTTCCCTGTGGGTAATACATTGGGATTACGGATGGGATCTCCCCCAGGGCCGGGTAGTACATATTCCCCCTCAAGGGCTTTGAGTAAACCGCCTAATTCGTTATCGGCACAAACTTGCTCAAGGCAAAATTCGAGGAATTCAAATAGGGGTTTGATGGCTTTTTCATCCACGTTGGTATAACCAAATTCATGGAGTTTGGCAACCCAAGGTTCTTTTTTACCCATGTTGAAGAAGTTTAACTTGGAAACAAGGGAGACTCTTCCTTCGGCGTTAATTTGTTCTTCTACTAAGGCTCTGACGGCGGCTCTGGTGGCTTCGGTGATGTGTTGTAATAGTTCTACATCGGCGAGTACCCCTCTATCGGCGTTACGATAAATTTCTTCCATATTACGCCCGATACTTCTGGCGATGATGGTGGGTAAGCTCCAGATTCCGTCGTCTTCACGATCTAAGCTACCAATGTTGACTAAAGTTGCGATCGCCTCTTCAGCGGTAGGAGGTTTACCGATGACGTGTAACCCACAGGGTAAAAGACGAGATTCGATTTCCATCAACTTACGATATACCGCCCCAACGATAGTATCCCTTTGCTCTTCGGTGAGGGTGCTAGAGTCAAATAATTGAGGCTCTTGCCCTTCGGGGGTAGCAATTTCAGGAATATCTTTATCAAGGTTACAGATACGGGCTTGATCAACGATGGTATTAACGATTTGCACCGCACGACCACCTTCTTTTAACCCTTGGTAAGAACCGATTAACTCACTCAATTCTTCCAAACCTTTGTAGAGTCCAGCATTTTCAGCGGG
This sequence comes from Cyanobacterium sp. HL-69, assembly GCA_002813895.1. Classification (NCBI taxonomy): domain Bacteria; kingdom Bacillati; phylum Cyanobacteriota; class Cyanophyceae; order Chroococcales; family Geminocystaceae; genus Cyanobacterium; species Cyanobacterium sp. HL-69. The sequence goes on from CP024912.1 coordinate 94,708, forward strand.
GGGGGTAAGGTAAGAAATGGTATTGGCATAACTACGACGTTTGGCGATGGTTGCCTCACTGGGGTTGTTGGCAGCGTAGTAATAGATGTTAGGAATATTACCGATGAGACTATCGGGGTAACAATCTCCAGACATCCCCATCTGTTTACCAGGCATAAATTCGAGGGAGCCATGGGTTCCGAAATGGAGTACCGCATCCACGCCCCAAACTTTTTCAAGGTAGGTGTAGTAAGCGGCAAAACCATGATGAGGGGAAGCCGAGCGAGAAAATAACAATCTCATGGGATCTCCTTCATAACCGAAGGTAGGTTGTACCCCAATAAAGACGTTACCGAAGTGTTTACCGTAAATTAAGAGGTTTTGACCGTCACTGTTAAGATGTCCAGGTGGTGGTCCCCAGTTTTCTTCTAGTTTTTGGGAGTAAGGGGTTAAACGCTCATATTCTTCCACACTCATGCGGTAAGCCACGTTTAACTCAGGGCTAGAGTATTGTGCCTGAGCGTCATGGATGACCATTTCCATTAGTTCTTTGGGGGTTTCGGGTACGTCTTGGATGTCGTAGCCGTTGTGTTGCATTCCCTTCAAGACTTCATGGATAGAGCCGAATACGTCTAAATAAGCCGCTGTACCGACGTTTCCTTTATCGGGGGGGAAACTGAAGACGGTAATGGCAAGTTTTTTCTCTAATTTGGGTTTTTTGCGTAGGTTTGTCCATTTTAAAGCCCTGGAGGCGATCGCCTCTACCCTATCTTGTAAAGTAATAGAGCGTCCAGTATTACCATCTCTACCAGAGAGAATAATAGGCTCAATAGCACCGTCTAACTCAGGAATAGCAATTTGCAACGCTACTTGGATAGGGTGTAAACCAAGATCACTTTCTTCCCATTCTTCCGTGGTTTGGAATACCAAAGGTAAAGCCACCATGTAGGGACGATTGAGACGCTTGAGCGAATCTACCGCCTTGGGATGATCCTGTCTAGCAGGGCCACCCACGAGGGCAAAACCAGTCAAAGAAACCACCGCATCTACAATGGGTAAAGGCTCCACCCCTTGTACAGGCTTATCCCAGAAATACTCATTTACAGGCTTAGAAAAATCCAAACCACCCGCAAATACAGGAATTACCCTTGCACCACGATATTCAAACTCCTGTAACATCGCCACATAGTGGGCATCGTCTCCAGTTACTAAGTGAGTCCGTTGTAATACTAACCCAACGGTAGGAGCAAGAGGATCTTTTAAATCATCACTAATATCATCACGGCTGTTATACCAGTTGAGATACCCTTTGATGTCCTCAAACATAGTGGGGGCAAGGGGATGCCATATACCCATATCAGGATAAACGATAGGCTCAGCATACTTAGCGTTACGGTTAAGTAGAGATTTTTCCCCAGTGAAGACATATTTGTCAGCCAACATCAAGAAGAAGTTTTCGAGGTTGTCAGCAGAACCACCCAACCAATACTGGAAACTTAACATAAAGTTACGAGCATCTTGAGCTTTTTCCACAGGTAAATATTTCAATACCGTGGGAAGGGTGCGTAAAAGTTTGAGCATAGCATCTTCAAAACCAGCCCCCGACTTTTGCTTACGCTTCTTCATAAAGTCGCCGATGACGCTCTTACTTTGTCCGAGTTGTGCCATGCTGAAGCTACCCATTTTGTTGAGGCGCATTACTTCGGGCATGGAGGGGAAGACTACTGCCGCATCTAGGGTGTCACGGTGGGGAGTCACAGCTTCCACCACTTTTTGAGCCAATTCTTCGATGAAAATTAAAGATGCAATGAAAATATTTGCTTCTGAGACATCTTTTTTGAACTCTTCATAGTTTTCAGGGCTTCTCAATTCTTCGATGAGATAACCGCTAATTTCAATGGCGAGATTGGGGTTATGGGCGTTAATCGATTTGATGGCCGCAGAAATAGAACTTTGATACTGAGGTTCTAAAACAACATAAACCACCTTCATTAAAGCACGATCTCCTAGGTTTTCTGGTGCTATGTGTCTGATGGCGGATTTTACGTTTGTAAACATTAATGTTTTTTCTCCTATTTAGGTGAATTTAAACGGGATATGTTAAGAATTATTACAGAGCTTAATATACGCTCTTTATTGTTTGTACCACGAAAATAAGCTCTTTTACCTATATTTTTGGGAATCTTTACGGTAATCCGTAGTATTTTGTTACAAATTGTTACAAGTATGCGGTTTTTGAGAATGAAAATTAAGAAATCAAGGGAAAACCATGGTTTTTCCATAAAAATCAAGTTGTGAAGCAAGGATAATATTCTCGGTTTTTCGCCTTCCCTAGACCATTTTTTCGGTAACGTCTAATTGATGAGGTGATTCTGGGCAGAAGGCTAAAATATGGTACAGTCAATACAAATTTAAGAAAACGTTTTTATATTAATTTGCCTTTTTTGTTTATTAATGATTTAAATCATTGTCATGGAATTAGGTAATTTTTGATTGAGCTAAAGTTGCAGATAAGAAAAATTCAAGGTGATGACAGAATTTCTGGTTAGATATGTATGGTTAGTACCTTTTTATAGTTTACTTGGGGCATTATTTACCCTTCCTTGGGCTTTAGGGTTTGTGCGTCGTACAGGGCCACGGCCGGCGGCTTATATAAATATTTTGATGACTTTACTATCATTTATTCATGGTAGTGTGGCTTTTAGTTATGTTTTGAACCATGATTCTTTTAATTTAAATTTTCCCTGGTTTACCATCGCTGATTTAGATTTATCTTTTGCGGTGGAAGTCTCTCAGATTAGCATGACGGCCCTAAGTTTGGTTACATTAATCAGCTTATTGGCACAGGTATTTGCGATCGGTTATATGGAGAAAGATTGGTCTTTGGCTAGATTTTTCGGTATCATGAGTTTCTTTGAGGCAGCTATCGGCGGTATAGCCCTAAGTGATTCTTTACTCCTCAGCTATGGCTTATTAGAACTATTAACCCTTTCTACCTATTTATTAGTGGGTTTTTGGTATGCTCAACCCCTCGTCGTTACAGCGGCCAGAGATGCTTTTCTTACTAAAAGAGTGGGAGATATTATTCTTTTAATGGGCTTAGTGGCTCTTTCTAGCTATGGGGCAGGGTTGACTTTTTCTGAGTTAACCACTTGGGCGGCTGATCATCCTCTATCTGATTTTACCGCCGCTTTGTTGGGTTTATCCCTTATTGCTGGGCCTACTGGTAAGTGCGCTCAATTTCCCCTTAACCTATGGTTAGATGAAGGAATGGAAGGGCCTAGCCCTGCTAGTATTCTGCGAAATTCCGTGGTAGTTTCGGCGGGGGCTTATGTATTGATTAAATTAGAGCCTGTATTTACTCTCTCTCCTGTATCGGCGGATGCTTTAATTATTATTGGTGCTATTACTGCCATTGGTGGTTCATTAATTGCCTTGGCACAGGTCGATTTAAAGCGAACTTTATCCCATTCTACCAGTGCCTATTTAGGTTTAGCATTTATTGCAGTGGGTTTGGGTCATGTAGATATTGCTTTTCTGATTGTCTTAACCCATGGCATTGCCAAGGCTTTATTGTTCATGAGTGCGGCTTCGGTGATTCTTACTACCACAGCTCAAAATATTACCGAGTTGGGGGGATTATGGTCAAAAATGCCCGCAACAACGATCGCCTTTATGACTGGTAGTGCAGGAATTGTGGGCTTATTACCCCTAGGAATGTTTTTCACCCTTTCTCGTTGGTTTGACGGCAAATTAGATGTCCCTTGGTGGTTATTGGGGATTTTGTTAACGGTAAATCTAATTAATGCCCTTAACTTCACCCGTGTATTTCGTCTTGTTTTCCTAGGACAAACCCAACCGAAAACAAAAAGAGCGCCAGAGGTTATTTGGTCCATGGCTTTACCCATGGTGACATTAACAATTTTCACCTTACTAAGCCCTTTAATTCCTATTAAATACTCTCTATGGTTAAGCCCCATATCACCCCTAACTAATAATAATAGTCAGATATTGACTTTTGCCGTACCCGCATTAATTATTTCTGGGGCGGTGGGAGTCATTGTTGGTTTTACTTTACCACTACATCGATTATGGGATCGTCCTTTAAACAAGTTTGTCCGTTTTACCCAAGATTTACTGGCCTACGACTTCTATTTAGACAAAATTTATCAATATACCGTGGTGGCTTTTGTCACTGCCTTATCTCGTCTAACGACATGGTTTGATCGTTATGTGGTTGATGGGGCGGTAAACTTGGTGAGTTTATTCGCTATTTTTAGCGGTAACGCATTAAAGTACAACACTTCTGGACAATCTCAGTTTTATGTCCTTACCATCTTAGTGGGGGTAAGTCTTTTGATGTGGTCAATTGTGAGTGGTCAATGGGGTAATATTCTTAGTTATTGGAATTTTTAGTTGGTGAGCAATGCCCACCGTACTTGTTGATCTGGCGTTGGTTTTGGGCAAGGGGCTTAAGCTCCTTGTAAGAAAAAATTTATGATTATTTACTTTTAAAAAAATGCTGAGTTTGTTAATTTGGATTTCAGTATTAGGGGGCTTAGTGGTGGGCTTTTTACCCAAAAATAAAAACCCTAATATCTATCGTAATATCGCTTTAGTGTTTGCGATAATTACCCTTGTGGTTAATTTATATATTGCTTTTAATTTTAGAACTGATACTTTCAGTTTACAGTTTACAGAGCATTATCAGTGGTTGGATTGGCTAGGACTTAGCTATGATTTAGGTTTAGATGGTCTATCTTTTCCTCTTATTTGTCTGAATAGTTTTTTAACTTTAACAGCAATTTATATCACTCCCAAAGATTTACCACGTCCTAGACTTTATTATTCTTTAGTTTTATTGCTTAGTGCTGGGGTAATGGGTGCATTTCTCGCACAAAATTTACTACTATTCTTCCTTTTCTATGAGGTGGAAGTAGCTCCTCTGTATTTCTTAATTGCCATTTGGGGAGGACAAAGAAAGGGTTATGCGGCAATGAAGTTTTTACTTTACACCGTATTGTCTGGATTTTTAGTGTTAGTTTCTTTCCTTGGTTTAGTGTGGTTGAGTGGAGAATCAACTTTTGCTTTTGAGCCTTTAAAATCTCATTCTATTCCCGTGGCTAGTCAGGTATTACTTTTAATTCCTTTGTTGATTGGTTTATTTATCAAAATTCCTATTTTCCCTTTCCATACTTGGTTGCCCGATGCCCACGTGGAAGCTAGTACACCCGTATCAGTGTTGTTGGCAGGGGTATTGTTGAAGTTAGGAACATATGGTTTACTCAGGTTTGGGGTTGGTTTATTTCGTGATGGTTGGTTGGTATTAGCTCCCTATCTAGCCTTTTTGGCGGCCATTAGCGCCCTTTATGGGGCATCCTGTGCGATCGCCCAGAAGGACATGAAAAAGGTGGTTGCTTATTCATCTATCGCCCATATGGCATATATTTTACTGGGGGCGGCTGCCACTACCCGCCTAAGTTTGGAGGCTTGTATTTTACAGATGGTAAGCCATGGTTTAATTTCCGCCATGTTATTTATCTTGGTGGGTATTGTGTACAAAAAAACGGGTAGCCGTGATGTAAACTACCTCAGTGGTTTGTTAAATCCTGAAAGGGGATTGCCTGTAACGGGTAGTTTGATGATTTTGGCGGTGATGGCTAGTTCCGGAATTCCAGGAATGATTGGTTTTATCGCTGAATTTTTAGTATTTCGGGGTAGTTTTCCCATTTTTCCCATACCGACTCTATTATGTTTAGTGGGAACGGGTTTAACGGCTGTTTACTTCCTATTAATGGTTAATCGAGTCTTTTTTGGTCGTTTAACTGTTGAGTTGGCTAGTTTGCCTCGAGTAATGTGGTCTGAGCGAATACCTGCGATCGCCCTTGCCATACTTATCATCATCTTTGGCTTACAACCAGATTGGATGCTGAGATGGTGTAAAACCGAAGCCTCGGTGATTCTTTACGGTAATCAAATTGTTGTTGAGCAACAAATCAATAGTTAAAACCATTGATAATTAAGAATGGATAATTGAGAATGGATAATTGAAGTACCCCAATTCCTCATCAACAACATTAACAAAAACCCAAAATATGACGACTACAACCCACTGGACAAAAAAACATATTATTTCCCTAGAAGACTTTAGCAAAGAAGAGTACGACACCGTCTTAACCACCGCTGCTAGTTTTCGGGATGTCTTGAAAAGTAGAACTAAAAAAGTTCCAGCCTTGCAAGGGCAAGTGGTAGCGAATATGTTTTTTGAGCCTTCCACCCGTACCCGTAGCAGTTTTGAGTTGGCAGCCAAGAGGCTATCGGCGGATATTCTTAACTTCGCCCCTAGCTCATCATCCCTCACCAAAGGGGAAACCATCCTTGATACTGCCAAAACCTATTTGGCCATGGGAGCGAATATCATGGTAATTCGTCACAGTCAATCGGGAGTACCTTTAAACATTGCCCAAGAGATGGATCGACTAAAAACGGGGGTAAGTATTTTTAATGCGGGGGATGGCTTACACCAACATCCCTCCCAAGGGTTATTAGACTTATTTACTATCTCTAATTTATTAGATCCCAAAAATCCTCGCACCGCCCTGTTAGAAGGAAAAAAAATTGCCATTGTGGGGGATATAATCCATTCTCGTGTAGCTCGTTCCAATATTAACAGTCTGTTGGCTTCTGGGGTGCATTTGCATCTTTGCGCTCCTCCTACCCTTTTACCCCATCTATTTGCTCACACGGTTAAACCTGAATATAGGGACCGTTTATTTATCCATTGGCACATTAAACCAGCCCTTGAAAATGCTGATTTTGTGATGACTTTAAGGCTACAAAAAGAGCGTATGGCAGATTATTTATTACCTAGTTTAAGGGAATATCATCAATTATTTGGGATTACGCGCGATCGCCTCTTATGGTGCAATCCAGAAGTTAAAGTATTACACCCAGGCCCTGTAAACCGAGGGGTAGAAATAAGTTCAGACTTAATGGACGATGAAAGACTCAGTTTGATTTCTGACCAAGTTACTAGCGGAGTAGCCGTGAGAATGGCTTTACTATATCTCATTGGTAACTTAAAACAAGAAATTAGCCCCCAAATATTATCTACCAATTAAAGTTATCGAGAAAGTTCCTCGACAATTTTATCGCCACGTCGATTATTATATTTGCTATTATCCAAAACATCGGATTTTTCTTCGATAGATAAGGCGCTGGTGATAGATGTACGGAGATGATAACTTGTCTTACTCAACGGCTCAGGTAAAAATTGATCTCCAAAAGCGATAAAAACGATCAATAATAAAGGGCTAGTTCTGAGCAAAAAAAGCATATTTTGAAAACAAAAACTGGTTATATTACTAATAAATTTTTTCATTGCTTTTACTACGATGGGAACATTATAAAAAACTCTCTAACTATTATGATGCCCAAAACAACGCCTTAAGTTATCGGGTAGTGTCAATTACAAATTTCCCTCCATTAACCATTCGGGCGAATAGTGAGAAAAATGTTAAGATATTGTTACAATGACTAACAACCCCAGATACTAAATAATATAGTACGGATCTCATGACTCAAACTACTTCCCCCCAACCATTATCTAATCAAGAAGAAAAGATAATTGATGTCCCGTCAGAAATTGTTGCCACTCCTAAGACACATCAGGAAAATTTAGGCCCAATTCCAGACATCTCCCCCGAAGATTGGGAATATAATCCGGATACTATTATCAAGTATTATCGGGGCAAACCTTTACAAGTATTAGGTCGATTAATCAATATTTCTTTTCCCTTTGCATCATTCATGCTCACTAACTGGTGGCATTCCCTTTTAGGTACATCGAAAAAAAACCAGAAAAAACAGGCAGAAAAACTAAGAAAAATCTTAACCAGACTAGGCCCTGCTTATATCAAAATTGGTCAAGCCCTCTCCACTCGTCCTGATTTAGTTTCCCCTGCTTACTTAGAAGAATTAACCAGTTTACAAGATCAACTTCCCCCTTTTCCTAATGAAATCGCTTATCAATTTATAGAAGAAGAATTAGGCTCTAAACCAGAAGAAGTATATCAAGAAATAACTCCAAATCCCATTGCGGCAGCTTCCTTGGGGCAGGTATATCGTGGCAGATTGAAAACAGGGGAAGAAGTTGCCATAAAGGTACAGCGTCCTGATTTGGTTAGAAGAATTACCCTTGATATATACATCATGCGTAGCATTGCTACATGGGTAAAAGAAAATGTGAAGCGCATTCGCTCGGATTTAGTCGCTATTACTGACGAACTGGCGGCAAGAATTTTTGAAGAAATGAATTATATGAAGGAGGGGGAAAACGCCTCTAAATTTAAAGATTTATATGGTCATTTAGAGGAGATTTATGTGCCAAAAATCTATTGGGAATATACTGGCAGAAGGGTATTGACCATGGAATGGATTGAGGGTACTAAGTTAACGGATATTGAGAAAATCCAAGCTCAAGGTATTGATGCTACCCATTTGGTAGAGGTGGGAGTGCAATGCTCTTTGAGACAATTACTAGAACATGGGTTCTTCCATGCAGATCCTCACCCTGGTAACCTTTTGGCCATGGGGGATGGTAGATTGGCATATCTAGATTTTGGGATGATGAGTAATATTAAGCCTTACCAAAGATATGGGTTAATTGAAGCGGTGGTTCACCTTGTCAATCGTGATTTTGATGGGTTAGCCCAAGATTATGTTAATTTAGACTTTTTGACCCCAGAAACGGACTTAACGCCAATTATACCTGCCTTAGCGGAAGTTTTTAATAATGCTTTGGGGGCTAGTGTAGCGGAGTTGAATTTCAAAAAGATTACCGATGAAATGTCGGCGATGATGTATGAGTTTCCTTTTCGTGTTCCTGCCTATTATGCTTTGATTATTCGTTCTATGGTGACATTGGAAGGGATTGCTATTAATATTGACCCTGAGTTTAAGGTATTGAGTAAGGCTTATCCCTATGTGGCCAAAAGGTTGTTAACGGATCAATCTGAGCAATTACAGGCTAGTTTAAGGGATTTACTATTTAAAGATGGTAATTTCCGTTGGAATCGTTTAGAAAATTTGTTGCGTAATGCCAAAGATTCTCCTGATTATGACTTTGATAGGGTGATGAATCAGGGCATGGAATATTTACTTTCTGAAAGGGGTAAGTTTATCAGAGAAAGATTAGCCACTGAAATTGTTAATTATCTGGATAAGATGGGGCAAAAAACATGGTTTAATATTTCTAGCTCTGTGAGTCGGGTTGTGGGTTGGGATTCTCCTCAACGTCCTGCGGTAATGAATAATGGTTCGGTGGAGAGTCAATCTATGGAACATTTACAGAATATTATCGAAATTTTACAGGAAACCGATGGTTATGATCCTATGAAATTGGTACCGATTATCACGAAGATTTTACAGAATTCTGAGACTCAAAAGTTGGGTCAACAAATTGCTGGGGGTTTGGCTCAAAAGGCTACGGCAAGGTTGATTCGTAATTTATTATTAGATAATAATTCTAATAATAATGGTAATGGTAAAAGTCCTAGTAAAAAAGATCAGTTGTCTTTACCTGTGGCGGCGATGAGATAGTTGTTCGTTGCACTAATTTATATGATTATATGTGTTGGGGTGAGGAGGAATAGGGTATGGTTTTTATGATTGTAAATTAAGAATCTAAATGTTGTTTACTCTTTCTCTAACTAGAATTTAATGAAACGCTATATTCTTTATTGGACAAAGGTTATGGCGTTTTCATCTTTTTAGATTAAATACACCCTAGTTCATAAAGGGGAACTATTTTTTTATTTATACAAAATATTATTTTATGGCAATTTTACCTTCAAAGTTAATTTTAGAACCTTTGTTACGGGGTTGGTTATTAGAGGATATTGGTAGGGGCGATCGCACTACAAACGCAATTTTTACCGAGGAAAATAAATACCAAAAAGCCCATTGGCTATTGAAAGAAAATGGAGTAATTGCAGGTTTACCCATAGCCAAACAAGTATTTCAACTATTAGATGAAAAGGTTATTTTTTCCGAAAAAGTGAGGGAAGGGGAATATTATTCTTCTGGTACTATTTTGGTAGAAATGGAAGGAGAAATGGATGGTTTATTGACGGGAGAAAGGGTAGCATTAAATTTGGTAATGCACCTTAGCGGTGTTGCGACGATGACAAGGAAATATGTGGAGGCTATTGCCGATTTTCCTACTCAGTTGGTGGATACCCGTAAAACTACTCCGGGCTTAAGAATTTTGGAAAAATATGCCACTCAAGTGGGAGGGGCTTTAAATCATCGTATGGGTTTGGATGATGCGGTGATGATCAAAGATAATCACATTGAAGCGGCGGGGAGTATTGCTAAGGCGATCGCCCTTATTCGTGGTAATATACCTTATCCTCTGACCATTGAAGTGGAAACCAATACCCTAGAGCAAGTCCAAGAGGCGATCGATCATCAAGCAGATATTATCATGTTAGATAATATGGCTATTCCTGAAATGATAGAAGCAGTAAAAATTATCAGACAGGCTAATGAGAGAATAAAAATAGAAGCATCGGGTAACATTACCCTCGATACCATTGCCCAAGTGGCTCAGACAGGAATTGATTTTATCTCCACCAGTGCCACTATTACCAAAGCACCATGGCTAGATTTAAGCATGAAATTCTAAACATTCAATAAATATTTAAAATATTGTTATCACTCCTCACCCAAACTAAAAAACAGATCTAAACTTAACAATGCCCCTAGTAAAGATTTAGACCTTGTCACTATTTATTTTAATTCCCATGTTAAAATATCTTCATAAAAGTATTTTTTATATCAATTGAATTTTAAGGACGATGCTCTCAAGGCGAATGATCCCCAATATATTTTACATATAGAAAAAAAGTTAATCTTGACCTGATAAGGGTAAATTTTAATACACTATTTCAATTATTAATCTAGTCAAACTATGACGACAAAAACTGATAACAAAAACAATTTGTTTTCCTGGCAAATAATATCTGTCTTCTTGGTACTTTTTTTTGGAGGGGTAGGTTTTGCGGCTACCGCCATGTTACTAAGACTACCAACTAATAACAGTTGTAATAATTTGTCTTTGTTATTTAGTTCAGCGACTAATCGCTTGTATTGCGCTCAGCTACGAGCAGAAGAAGATACGGTGGAAGGTTTTTTGGCAGCCATTGATTTAATTTCTAACTTACCAGAAGATCATCCTCTCATTAGTGAGGTAGATCGCTACATTACCACCTGGTCCGATCGCATTTTAGCCATTGCACAGGAAAAATATCATCAAGGAGAGTTGGAAGAGGCGATCGCCATTGCTGAAAAAATCCCCACCCGTGAAGCCAACGAAGCATTAATCTCCCAGAAAATAGAAGAATGGCAAAGTGTTTGGGAAGAAGGAGAAAGTATCGTGGCGGACATCGAAGAAAAATTGCGCCGTGGGCAGTGGAATCAAGCCTTTTTAGCCACCGTCCAACTATTAGAACTAGACAACGCCTATTGGAGTAGCACCCAATATGATGAAATGGTACAAACCATTACCCTTGCCCAAGAAGAAAGTAGCGAGTTAGACGAAGCCTTTGCTTCTATCAATAGGGGGGGAATAGATAACTTGATCAAAACCATTGAAATTGCCTCTCGAATTTCTAAATCTAGTTTTTCCTATGATCGTGCCACCGAGTTAGCAAGGGATGCAGAAGGACAAATTATCGATATTGTTAAGGATTTGATCGATGATCGTAACTGGGCAGAAGTTAGCACTATCGCCCGTCAAATACCTCGGAGTAGCCCCATACGAGACAAAGCCGATGATTGGTCAAATTTAGCTAGTGCTGGAAGAAACGCCAACCTAAACACTGTATCAGGTCTAAATCTAGCCATCTCTCAACTAGATAAAATCTCCTCTAGCAGTGGGGTTTATGCCGAAACCAGAAAATTAAAAAATCGTTGGACTTTACAAAAAGAGGATCTGATTTACCTTACCGAAGCCAAAGATTTGGCAAAACCTGGTAATGTTGATAGTTTGCAACAGGCCATCGCCCGAGCCGAATTTATCAGTAATGAAAACCCCTTACACTCCGAAGCCCAACAGGAAATTAGAAAATGGAGAAGGGAAATTCAAGTTAAAGAAGATCAACCCTACCTCAATCGAGCAAGGGAATTGGCTTCTCGTAATACCGTCAGTGGGTGGCAAGAGGCGATCGCCCAAGCCCAGATGATTGAAGCCAACCGAGCCTTGCACAGTGAAGCCCGAAACCTCATAGCCCAGTGGAGAGGAAATATTCAAAGGGTAGAAGATCAACCCACCCTAGATCGAGCCATTTCCCTCGGTAGCCAAAATAGGTACCAAGAAGCCATTAACGTAGCCAGTGCCATCGGGAGCAATCGCTCCTTACACTCCGACGCTCAGTCAAGGATTCGCACATGGCGTCGAGAAATTACCGCCCGACAAAACTTTAACGAAGCCTCTCAAATCGCCCAAAATAGAGATGCTCAATCCCTCTCCCGTGCCATTACCATCGCCCGTCGCATACCCTCCTCCACCGATGTTTCTGCCCAAGGACGAAATGCGGTTAATAGTTGGTCTGAGCAACTTTTGGCCATCGCTAGACGCACTAACTCTTTACAAGAAGCTATCAATATCGCCGACATGATTCCTTCGGGCACCTCAGCCTACAATGCCGCCCGTCGAGATATTCAGCAGTGGCGCGCCCGTTTAGCCCCTCCTCCTGCCCCCCGTAGAACTCCCACCAATCCCCCTAATAATAATGTTGACCCCCGTAATATAACTCCCCCTAATAATGATTCTGACCAAGAATCAACGCCCATTACCCCAGATACAGAAATTTCTCCAGAGCCAACTTTAGAGCAAACAAGTTTTTAAGATGACAAGGGGGGAGAAAAATTTTATGATAATTTTGTCTCTTATTTCTTTTTTGTTATGAGTATTTCCATTAAAAAACCAATTTTAATTTCTGGTGTTGGGCTTTCTTTCCTTATTTTTTTCTGGCAAAAAATTTCTCTCTCTTTTCCCCATCTAGGGGAGTACAGTTTTTGGGGCTTAATTTTAGTTAGTGGTTTTTTTTGGTTATTCAATCCTCGGGGCGAAGAAGATAATCCTCCAGTGGTTTTTAATCCTGTTACCCCAGAAATTTTTGCTCGGAGTTTAGCTCAGGTAAAAAAATTAATTACTATTTTTGCTCAGGAATCGGAATCTTCTGAAACTCCTTTTGCTCAAAGGCTTAATGAGATTATCGAAACTAATCGTACCATAGTCCAAGCGGCGATCGTTAGTAACCATAAATTAAATAGCGAATGCCTGAAAAATATTCTCGAAAAGGAGATAAAAAATAATAACTGTCAATTGGAAACCTTTACTCCATCCTCCCTCAATGCTCAAAAATTTGATCATCTACTTTTTAATCATGACCTCGTTTTATTTGTAGTTCAAGGGGATTTGACGGAATCAGAAAAAGAAATAATCCAAAAATTAATCATAAAGCAACAAAAAACTATCCTAGTATTTAATCAATCTGACTATAATTTACCCGAAGAAAAAGAAATAATTCAAAAGCAACTAGAAACCAGATTAAAAGGAATAATTGACCCCACAGAAATTCTTATTATCTCCACAAAAAGCGAAGTAATTAAAGTTAAAAAATATCAAGATAAAGACAATTATCAAGAATGGCAAGAAAGCATCAAACCTCAATGCGATAATCTTATTAATTCTCTCTCACAAACCCTAGAAAATCATCAAAAAGATTTATTTTTAGCCACTACCTATAGACAATTATTCGGATTAAAAAAAGAAATACATCAACAACTCAACATCATCAGAAAACAAAAGGCTTTACCCATCGTTGAAAAGTATCAGTGGATAGCCGCATCAGCCACCTTTGCCAATCCTGTTGCTAGTTTAGATCTTCTTGCCGTGGGTGCCATTAACACTCAAATGATTATCGATTTAGGCAGTATTTATCAACAAAAAATAACCCTCAATCAAGGTAAACAAATATCTTTAGAATTAGCTAAATTAATGATGAAATTAGGCATTGTGGAATTGTCATCTCAGGCGATCGCCACTATCCTTAAAACCAATACTATCACCTACATTGCAGGGGGAGTAATTCAAGGCATCAGTGCCGCTTATTTGACTAGAATCTGTAGTCTTAGCCTAATCGAATATTTAGAACAACAGGATATTACCATAGAAGAAAACAGTTCTAAATTTAACTTAAATATTATTAAAAATAAGATAGAAAAAGTATTTAAGGAGAATCAAAAACAAGCATTTTTAAACAACTTTATCAAACAAACTACCCAAAAACTAGGGTGGCAAAAAGCATAACTTAAAATGTCAGAAAAAACATTAATTATTTTTACTCGCTATCCAGAAAAAGGGAAAACAAAAACTAGATTAATCCCTGCCATTGGTGCTGAAAAAGCTGCTAAAATCCAAAAATTGATGACAGAAAACACCCTTAAAAAAGCAGAAAAACTTGACCCTAATATTAGGGTAAAAATATATTATGCAGGGGGAAATCAAACTTTAATGGAAGAATGGTTAGGCGACAAATGGGAGTTTATTCCCCAAGCCGAAGGAGATTTGGGAGAAAGGATGTTTTCGGCAATAGAATCAAACTTTAACATAACAGGAATGCCCGTAATTGTCATTGGCATCGACTGTCAATCATTAACTGTAGATTTTTTAGAAAAAGCATTTTTAGCTATGGACAATCATGATTTAGTAATCGGAGAAGCTAAAGACGGAGGTTATTATTTAATAGGTTTAAAAGAGCCTGTAAAATATTTATTTAAAAATATGAAATGGGGAACTAATACCGTTTATCAAGATACTCTAAATATTGCCAAAAACTATAACTTATCTATATTTAATTTACCCATCTTAGCTGACATAGATAGACCAGAAGATTTAGTTAATTTACCCGAAAATATTGAAAATATACTTAGAATGTAACTTTTAGTAAAGCACACTTGAGGTTTTATGGTTTAATTTAACTTACAACATAGAATTATTCAAAAAGTCTTACATAATCTAGTAATATTTTGTGGTGAATATCTCCTAAAGGTTGAATTTGATTGGCTTTATGGGAATAAATTTTTCCTTTTCTTATGTCATCAGCAGAAACTAAGGCAAAATCCCATCCGTCCTTAAGGGTTAATTGACTAATATCAACATTGAGGGGAAATTGGAAAACATGGCGAATTACTTTATTATCTTCATAGTTGCCAAATTTAGAAAAGTTGACCACATCATAATCAATTTCTTCCTTTATCTCTCTTACTAAAGCTTTTTCTGGAGTTTTTCCTTCTTCAATATGCCCCCCAAATAACCCCCAGCACCTAGGATAAACTATAGTAGGAATATTGTTTCTCAATTGCAGTAAATATTTATTGTTTTGGTAAATAATTGCGATCGCAAAGGGATCTGCTGCACGGCACGCTACTTGAACCATATTTGATGACATAATTCTAAAATAGAATATAAGAAATGTAAGTCTTGCAAAAAAAGGAAGGGAAGAATATTAGCTCTCAGGGCGAAGAATGTATAATAACAACTATCATGGCATTATTACCGTAGAAAATCTACAGAAAAAAAGCTAATAATGAGTAACTCAAAAAACGTACTAGGAAAATCCCTAGAAATTTGTTGTCAATCTCCCGTGACAGGATTTTATCGTAACGGTTGCTGTGATACAGGGGCAGAAGACTTTGGTTTACACGTCGTCTGTGCGCAGGTGACAGCGGAATTTTTGAAATATAGCAAAGATAAAGGCAATGATTTAATTACCCCCATGCCCATGTACAACTTTCCAGGGCTAAAACCAGGGGATAAATGGTGTTTATGTGTATCCCGTTGGCAAGAAGCCTTAGAAGCAGGAGTTGCCCCGCCTATTGTTTTGGCTTCTACCCATGAAAAAGCCTTAAAATTTGTACCTTTAGAAGTGTTACAAGAACATTCTATTTAATAATAAGAGAAAGTTTATTTTCTCCTCCCAAAAAACTATTTTATGAATACCATTGACTATTTGAGAATTAGTTTAATTGATAAGTGTAATTTTCGCTGTCAATATTGTATGCCAGAAGAACAAGAATTAAACTATCTTTTGTCGGAGGACATCTTAACAAAAAAAGAGTTATTAACTTTACTGAAAAAGGTTTTTATTCCTCTTGGTTTTACTAAATTTAGACTGACGGGGGGAGAGCCTTTATTACGTCCTGATTTGGTAGATATTATTGCCGAAATCAATAATTTGTCTGCTACTCAGGATCTATCTTTGACTACCAATGGATATTTATTAGTGAATCAAGCTCAATCTTTATATGATGCTGGTTTAAAGAGAATAAATATTAGTTTAGATTCTCTCAATCAAGATACATTTGATCAAATTATTGGTAATCATGGCAAAAGTCGATGGCATCAAACATGGTTAGGAATACAAAGGGCTTATGATGTGGGTTTTAATCCTCTTAAGTTAAATGTGGTGATAATTCCAGGGGTAAATGATAGCGAAGTGTTGGATTTAGCTCAGTTGACTATTAATAAAAATTGGCACGTTAGATTTATTGAATTTATGCCCATTGGAAACGGTCAATTATTTACTGAAAAAGCATGGATTCCCTCGGAGGAAATTAGACAAAAAATTAGGGCAAAATGGGGTTTGGAGGAAAGTAATATTAGGGGAAATGGGCCTGCGGATGTGTTCAAAATACCCAATGCAAAGGGAACTTTAGGCTTTATTTCGCAGATGTCGGAGTGTTTTTGCGATCGCTGTAATCGGCTAAGATTATCCGCTGATGGTTGGCTACGTCCTTGTTTGTTAAATGAGACTGGACAGGTAAACTTAAAGGAGGCTTTAAGAACGGGAAAAAATATTAATTTTATTCAAAAAAAAGTACAGGATTTATTATTATTAAAACCTGAGATTAATTTTAAGGAAAGAGAATCGGGGACTGATAATATTTATAGTCGTACTATGTCTCAAATAGGGGGTTAGTTATTTTTTATCAATGTTTTTTAGGTTGACGTTATTTAGGGAGTCGTTGGTATTAGAAGACATTATTTTAGGTAATTGACCATTGGTAACATTAAAAGTTCTTGTGGGAGAATTTTGAGACTGATTTTGATTTAATTCTTCTATTTGATTAAGTAGTTGTGCTAGTTCGATTTGTTTTTCTAACACATCAGTATAGGATACAAGATTGCTTAAACCATCAATAAGACGACGCATATTAAGCCTAAATTGGGGATCTCCTGTTAATTCGTCAATGTCTGAGGTGATTTTGGCAGTATTGGCAAAGGTAACTCTGGCAGAGTCGAGGGTTTGTTGGAGGGCGACAAGGTTTGTGGGGTTATTTAATTCTTGAGAAAGGGCGGTTAAATTAGTGGTAACTTGTTCGAGGTTGGCGATAGTTGTTTCTATATCTTGTCCAAATTTAACAACATCGATACTATCAACGGTTTGATCTACTTTGGTGACTACGGCGTTGGCGTTTCTGACGAGGGTAGCAACTTCTTGGGTTGTGTCGGTGAGGGTAGCAATGGTGCTATTGAGATTTGATTCGTTACTTTCGATAAGTTGGTTTGTGTTGCGGACGAGTTGGTTTATTTCTCTGTTGGTTTGACTAAAATCGTTGGCTAGTCTATTGATTTGAGAGGTGGCACTGTTGGCGGCGGTGTTAAAAGATTCTGAGGTAGTCATGATGCTATCAGCAACGGAGGAGAGTTTGTTGATGTCATCCCCTGCATTTCTGGTAAATTCTGACAACTCACTACTTAATTCGGCTACGTTTTCAGAGGCGATCGCAATGTTAACTATAGCATCATTAAGTTGATTAATAAAAACAGGTTCGGCAAACACGGTACTAAGCCTTGTCATATTAGCAATCAAATCACCGCTATACTCTCCAGGAATAGAATCCCCACTGCATAAAAGTTCTTGCTGTTGTTGGCATTCAGGGCTGGTGGGATCAATTTCTAAAGCCGTGGCGCTCAATTGCTCTTCGGGTACGATGGTGACAATAACTTCCCCTAACAAACCAGATTGGGTAGTTTGAGCCACAACATTTTTCGGTATTCTTAAATCCTGATCTACTTGAGTAATGACTTCTACCCCTTGGGTACTGGGGGTGATAGACTCAATGGTACCCACTTCTACCCCTCTATATAAAACTCTACCGCCCTCCCTTAAGCCACCCGCATTGTCAAACTGTAGTTTAACCTCATATTTCTGTTGACGAAACTGGGTTCCCCTCAAGAAAAAAATAGCACCACCAAATACCACAAATCCTAAAATTATAAATAAACCGAGAGAGCCTTCCCTTACTAACCTTGAACTTGCCATTTTAATCTAACCTCATTAAACTACTTGAATTGGACCTTCTCTTTTTGCACTAAAAAATTGTCTGACTAATTCATTCTCAGTAGTATCAATTTCCCCAACTTTACCTTGCCATTGAACTTTACCATTATATAAGAATACGAGGCGATCGCCCGTTCTCCGAATTGTACTCTCCTGATGACTTACCATAACATAGGTTTTACAAGCCTCACTAGATACCCTTAAATCTGTCACCAAATCTTCAATTACCGTGGAAGCGATGGGATCTAACCCCGCTGTAGGTTCATCATATAAAATAACCTCGGGACATTGCAACGGATTATCTGGGTTAAAAGTAACCGCCCGGGCAAAACTGACCCTTTTTCGCATTCCCCCCGAAAGTTCCGCTGGATATAAATCTCCCCTACCTGGTAAACCCACCATGTCCAGACTTTGATCCACAATACTGCTAATTTTATCCTCTGATAAATGGGAATGTTGATAAAGGAAAAAACCGACATTCTCCCTCACCGTCAAAGAGTCGAACAACGCCGCCTGTTGAAACACCATACTAATGGCCATAGAATCATCATGATCATCAATTAACCCCTCTCGCTTTTCCCCATGGATATATATATCCCCCTCATCAGGAAGCATTAACCCTGCAATTATTCGTAAAACCGTTGATTTTCCCGTACCACTAGGTCCTATAATCACCAGAGCATCTCCCTGATAAATATCTAGATCGATTCCATCTAAAATTGTATTTTTACCAAAGGATTTTTTGATTCCTCGCAGTTTAATAATAGGTTCTTTTTCTGTCATAAGGGGTAAAAAATGAGGAGAAATTATGAATTATAAAAGGTGGTTTTGTTTCGTGGACAAGAAAATATTGATTGATCCTAATTGTCCATGGTTAATTCTTGATTGTCAATTGCTCTGGCATTCTGCTTCAATGTTGGCACGAATTTCCTTCCATGCTTTCATTTCCTCCTCATTTTTAGAGTCAATGGATTTAACTTGTCCTCTACTACTATAAAACTCTTGGTTCGCTCTCATGGTAATATCTGAGCTACTACACTGGGCAATGGGAGATAAACTTCTAGGACTATCGGAATTATCCACCGCATTAGTATTATTAGAAGTAGGAGGATTAGAATTGGTGCTAGTGTTGGTATTGGATGGGGAGTTGGCGGAATTATTGTTATCAGAAGAGTTTTCTATGGTTTGGGTTTGTTCATCATAATCTGACCGAATATCCGCATTAATTTTTAAGTTTAAGCCATCGAGGGCAGCGCGATCGCACCCTACAAGGAAAAAGCTAAGGGTAGACAAGATTAAAATAGTTTTTTTCATACATTTACAGATTGATTAAGTTTTGGTTTAAAATTGAGCCAAATTACTTAACAATCTTAAAGCATCATTTAACAATTTGGGGTTAGAAAATGCAGGGATAACATTTGGTTAAAACAGAAAAATATTATTAGGTTCTTGATAGGCTTGAAAGTATCTTCCCTTAGTTTTATCGTGCAATAAGCTAAAGAAAAATAATTTCCTCTCTAATAATTCTATTCTATTAATATGTTTTTAGAAAAGAAGAGAATTGTTCCCCCTAACTTATTACAGCGCTTCCCGTACCCTGAAACATAAGCCAAGAGAGAATAAAATTTAACATAAAAATGGTAATCAAAGAAATAACCACGGCGGCGGTGGTAGATTGCCCCACTCCTTTGGCACCTCCACTGGTGGTTAAACCCCAGTTACAGCCGATAATGGCTACGGAAGCCCCAAAAATAGCGGACTTTATCATACAAGCAATTACATCCCAAGTACCTAAAAAGTTGCGAATGGAATCAAGAAAAACCCTACTAGGAATATCGTACAAAGACTCCGCAATAATCAATCCTCCCGTAATACCCACCACCAAAGAACACATCGTTAATATAGGGAGCATAAAAAAGCAGGATAAAACTCTGGGAGTCACTAAATAGTCAACAGGATCTGTTTTTAAGATCTGGAGCGCGTCAATTTGTTCAGAAACTTTCATAGTGCCGATTTCGGCGGCGAAGGCACTGCCTACCCTCCCCGCCAAGACCACAGCGGTAAGTACGGGGGCTAGTTCACGGGTAAGGGCGATCGCCAATACTCCCCCCACGGCGCTAGTGGCTCCAAAATAAATAAACTCCCGTGCCACTTGAATAGTAAATACCATCCCCACAAAGGCCGCCGTTATCAGGGCAATGGGTAAAGAAGCAGGCCCGACGAAGGACATTTGCTCGATGGTATTGAGACGATATACTTTCAATTGGATAAGATGAATTACAATCTGTCCCGTTAAAAAAATTGCAGAGGAGATACGTTGAAAAAGTTTATTCATTATGAAGATGCAATGGGGGTAGTTGTTGATTATAAGACGAATGACCCCTTGTATTCTACAAAATTGTCTTTAGTTAGAAACTGATGTTACGCAAAAATATAATTAGTTTAAGATGGTAAAAACGTTGGATGTTCATATTGTGTTTGTACACGTGCTGGTTAGGGGGCTAGGAGTTAGGCAAGGGGCTTAAGCCCCTTGTTAAAACTTAACTTATAAATGAGTGCGTAACGTCAGTTAGAAACGAAAAGAAACATTTACATAGGGCCCATTTTGGTTAACATCCACATCAAAATCCGTTGATCTGGTTAAATTAGAAGTATAACTGGTATAGCCAAAGCGATAACCCAAACCTAAAGAAGTCTTGCCTTCAGAAAACTTCCAATCAACCCCCGTACCAAGATTCCATTGGGTTAAGCCACTAATACCAAAACCAGACACAGAGCCTCCCGTAACCCATGCCCACTGAGGAGAAAGATTAACCCTTGCTCGTCCGCCAATAATAGGCGATACCACCGTTGTATCACCATTAAAACTGGCCCTACCCAAACCAGGGCTACTAAAGTTTAATCCTAGGTCAACCCCAGTGATATTCAGTCCCCCAAACACATCAAAAACCGATCGCCCCAGGTCAAATTCCGTTTCTACCCCATCTGGATTAACCTTCGATGGATCATAAAAACGGTAAGCCCCTCCCAAAGATAAAGACCATAATGTGCTGTCAACCTCACCATTTAAGGTGATGGGAATACCGCCAAAGGAAGGGGGCAAAGTACGAGTTACCGAAGCACTGTTATCGGAAGACAGGTAATCAAAGTCCGCAAAAAATCCCCAACGATAATCAGGATTCCAAGCCTTTACTCTGCCAAAAAAAGCAAAATTGAGGTCATCTTTGATGCTTTTTCTGATCTGACTAGCATCTAGGGAAAAATCACCATTCACACTACCAGCGGCGGCATCACCGTAAATCGTAAAAGGAACATAAATAGAAGGTTGCACGAGAAAATGCCAAGAATTTGCAGAGCTAGTTTCTTCGGTTTCCAAATCCGATGCACTCTGGCTAACGAGTCCATTTTCTTTCATGGTTGCATCCCAAAAAAAGTCTATGTCTGCGTTGATTTGTGTAAATTCAAATCCAGCGTCAATTCCTTTTTGAGTCACTTTAATGTCTTCCGTTTCCCTCTCAGAATCAGTGATGATTTCCTCATTACCGTCAACGATGATGGGATTTATCGGTACTCCAGAGGCTTGAGCATAAGGGGCGATCGCCATTAACCCACCAACCATAACCCAAGGACATAGCAACAAACTTTTTTTGCACATTGAAACTGACCTCAACACCAAATTTTAAATAGATAATCGTAAGTGTAAAAGACAAAAAAGAAAAAAGTCAAAATTTATTACAAAAATGAGAAAAATTTTTTTAGTATCGATACTATCTAATTATGGTATAAAACCTAATTGAATAACGTTAGAAATTTAGACATCAAAATATTATCACCATTCCCCGTTGCCTGTTCCCCGTTCCCTAAAAACGAGCAAGTATAAAATTCATGTAACAAAATCCATACTCATAGTCAAAAAAAATGTAGGCTTAAAATGTAACCCAAAAAGGAGAACCAGATCCCATGCGATCGCCTTATAAAATAATCATAGGATTATTGTTAACAGTTGTATTAGCATTTACAGCCCAACAAACCCTAGCCCAGAGCCAATCAACCATCATGGCTCAAAATTCAGGGCAAAACAGTAGCATTCTCTTTGAAAATGTACGTATTTTTAACGGTCAATCAGAACAACTTTCTGCCCCCTCCAATGTTTTAGTGATTGACAACAAAATTCAAGAAATTAACACCAACCGAATCAACCCACCATCAGGGGCAAACCTCACCAGAATTAATGGCAACGGTCGGATTTTGATGCCAGGATTGATTGACAACCACGTTCACCTAATCTTTACATCTAGCACCCTCCCCGAACTTTTATCCCCCAACGTCACCGAAGAAACCATTTTCGCCAGAGCAGAAGTACAAGCCGAGGAGATGTTATTAAGAGGTTTTACCACAGTTCGAGACTTAGGTGGCCCAGTTTTTCCATTGAAAAGAAAGATTGACCAAGGACAAGTCCCAGGGCCTCGCATTTATCCCAGTGGTGCCATGATTTCCCAGACATCAGGCCATGGTGATTTTCGTACCCTCAACGAACGCTCTCGCCGCTTTGGAGGCACCATATCCCGTGGAGAAGAGATGGGAGCCACATTTATTGCTGATGGACGGGATGACGTACTGACCGCCACCAGAGAGAACTTACGCCAAGGAGCATCACAAATCAAAGTGATGGCAGGGGGAGGAGTTTCTTCCATTTATGATCCCATTGACGTAACCCAATATACCCTCGATGAGATGAAAGCCGCCGTTGAGGCCGCCGCTGATTGGGGAACATACGTCACCGTCCATGCCTACACCCCCAGAGCCGTCCGACGAGCCATTGAGGCGGGAGTAAAATGTATCGAACATGGGCAACTGTTGGACGAAGACACCATGAAAATTTTAGCCGAAAAAGATATTTGGCTTAGTGCGCAGGTATTTGAGGAAAGAGAAACCCCCGGTTTTACCGAAGAACAAAAAGCTAAAAGGACTTTGGTGGTACAGGGGGTAACCAATGCTTTTAACTGGGCAAAAAAATATAATATCAAGTTGGCGTGGGGTACGGATTATTTATTTGTACCAGAACGTAATCAAAGACAAAATCAAGATATTGTCAACCTAACAGAGTGGTTTACTCCTTTTGAAGCCCTAAAACTTATTACCCATGATAATGCTCAACTATTGAAACTATCAGGGGAGCGTAATCCTTATAAGGAAGGTGCTTTAGGGGTAATCGAAAAAGATGCTTATGCTGACCTAATTTTAGTAGATGGTAATCCTTTAGAAGATCTTTCTATTATGGGAGACTATGCCAACAAATTTAGGGTTATCGTTAAAGACGGCAAAATTTATAAAAATACCCTTAGTTAATTAGGTGGTGTTAGGTATTGAAAACCATCGTCCGCCCTATCGAAAAATTCCTTGGGGGCGGAATAATAACACCACAATCATCACCACCAAAGCAACCCCTAACTTATACTCTGAGCCCACTAGAGGAACACTCATTTCCTGAGCCACACCAATAATTAAGCCCCCGGCGATCGCACCATAAGGATTACCAATCCCCCCCAAAATTACCGCCGCAAACATGGGCAAAATCAAAAACCACCCCATCATCGGACGTACCACCGTCACCAAGCCATATAAACCGCCCCCAAAAGCCGTTAACACCGCCGTTAACACCCAAGTGAATAAAATTACCTGCTCCACATTAATTCCCGAAACCCTCGCTAAATCGATGTTATCGGCCACCGCTCTCATGCCCTTACCAATCTTGGTATTTTGTAAAATAAAATGTAACGCCACAATGGCTAGTACCGTTAAAATAATCACAATGACACGATAATAAGCAACCCTTACTCCCCCCACATTAAGAGCCTCCACCAACGGCAAAGCATAGTTTTGGTTACTACCACCCCAAATAAACAAAATGCCATTACGCAAAAATAACGCTAAACCAATGGATATGATAATCAAACTGGTACTACTCGCCCGTTGATTGCGCATCGGTTTCCACAACAGTTGTTCAGTGAGTAACATTAACCCCGTGATTACTACCACCGCCACCCCCATAGACAGCCAAACATTTACCCCATTGGTATTAACTAGCCAAGTGACATAAGCCCCCGCCGTTAAAAAATCTCCATGGGCAAAATTAGATAACTTTAAAATTCCCATGGTTAGGGTTAAGCCCACCGCCGCCAAAGCGATGATGCTTCCCACCGTCAAGCCGTTAAAAAGATTTTGAATTGTTTCCATTTATTAATTAAATCTTAAATCTTTATTAAAAAAATATTGCATTCTGTATCAGGTTTAAATCTTAGCAGTAGAATAGACAAAAAATGACCTACTTTGACAAGGACACATTATAATAATCAGTATGTCCGCTAAAATGTAATCATTCACAAGTAAACCCTTAGTAAGTATAAAAGTTGTATTCGCATATTGGAGAAATTAATCAAAGCCTGTGACCTATAGCAACAATAAAAGAAATCAAAGAGATTTACCAAAAATTAACGATAATATTCGCTTCCCTCAAGTTCGTGTCATCGATACCGATGGAGAACAATTGGGCATCCTCGACACTAGAGATGCCAATCGGATTGCGGATGAGAAAGAGTTGGATTTAGTATTGGTTAGTGAAACCTCTGATCCCCCTGTCTGCCGAATTATGGATTATGGTAAATACAAGTTTGAGCAAGAGAAAAAGGCAAGGGCAATCAAGAAAAAGCAACACACTGCCGATGTGAAGGAAGTAAAAATGCGCTACAAAATTGATGAGCATGATTATCAGGTGCGAGTCAGTCAGGCGAAACGCTTTCTCAATTCGGGAGATAAGGTTAAGGCCACCATCAACTTTAGAGGTAGGGAAGCTCAACACGTTCATCTTGGACAGGAATTGTTAGAGCGCATGGCCCTAGATTTAGGGGAAATGGCTGAAATTCAGCAAAGACCAAAAAAAGAAGGTCGTAATATGATTATGCTCCTTTCTCCGAAAAAATAATGTTTAAAGATTAAAACCCCGGGCAGATTGATGAATTAAGAGAAAGTCAACTGTCCATTTCTTTTAATTATCAATTATCCATTTTAAATTATCCATTATCTTATGACTGATTGGCAAGAAATAGAGGGGGGGATCACTGCCCCCAAAGGCTTTAAAGCGTCAGGGATTACCGCAGGTCTAAAACCTTCTAAAGCCCCTGATTTAGCCCTAATATGGTCGGAAACCGATGCGATCGCCTCAGGGGTGTTTACCACTTCTCAGGTAAGGGCTGCCTGTGTGGATTATTGTCGTCAAAACTTGCAAAAAAAAGCCAGTGCGAGGGCAATTTTATGTAATGCAGGACAAGCAAACGCCGCCACAGGAGAACAAGGGTGGCAAGATGCGATCGCCTCCGCCCAAGCCCTCGGGGAAAAATTAAATATTTCTTCTGACTCTATTCTTCTCGCCTCTACAGGGGTAATCGGACAAAGAATTAAAATGGATGTGATGATGGGGGCAATCCCTCAATTAGTAGATCAACTCTCCGAAGATGGGGGAGCATCAGCAGCCCAAGCCATTATCACCACGGATTTAGTGACCAAGTCCATCGCCCTCGAAACCACCATAGATGGTCGTCCTGTGCGCATAGGGGGCATTGCCAAGGGTTCGGGCATGATTCACCCTAACATGGCAACCATGCTCAGTTTTGTTACCTGTGATGCGGCGGTATCGACTCAGTTATGGCAACAAATGCTCAAACGAGCAGCTGATAAAAGTTTTAATCAGATTACCGTGGATGGTGACACCAGTACCAATGATAGTTTAATCGCCCTTGCCAATGGGCAGTCTCGCACCCCTGCCATTACCACCATGGACAAAAATGGGCAGAAACTCGAGGCAATGTTAACCGCTGTTTGTCAGCATCTCGCCAAAGCCATCGCCCGTGACGGGGAAGGAGCTACCTGTTTGATCGAAGTTCAGGTACAAGGGGCGATCGATGATTCCTCCGCCAATAAGATTGCTAAAACCATTGTGGGCTCATCCCTCGTCAAGTCCGCCATTTTCGGCCGAGATCCCAACTGGGGCAGAATTGCCGCCGCCGCAGGTAGGGCAGGGGTACAGTTTAACCAAGAAGATTTGATCATTAAATTGGGAGATTTCCTACTCATGGAAGGAGGGCAACCCCAAACCTTTGATCGTCAGGCAGCCAGTAACTACCTCAAACAAGCCTCCCAAGGGGAATATTTGAAAGGAGATACGGTTTTAATCTCTGTATCCGTGGGCGGTGGCTCGGGCAGTGGCATCGCTTGGGGATGTGATCTCAGTTATGACTATGTCAAAATTAATGCTGAATATACTACTTAATGGTTTTGGTTTGATTAGACGAAAATTAATACATGAAAGGGGTTCCAAGCCCCTTTCTTAATGACAGCAATAATAAATGAGTCGTAATGTCCTAAGATTAATCATTAGTAGTGGTATTAAAATAGATTTTTCAATGGATAGTTCAATGGTGACTCAAATAGAGAAGATTAAGAAAACAATACCTTCAGATATTCGTCTCATTGCGGTGAGTAAAACTATGCCAGTGGAGAGTATTCGCACAGCTTATAGTGTGGGAATTCGTGACTTTGCAGAGAATCGGTTACAGGAGGCTTTGGACAAAAAAGAGCAGTTGCAAGATTTATCAGATATTTGTTGGCATTTTATCGGGCATTTACAGAGTAATAAAGCAAAAAGGGCGGTAGAAAATTTTCCTTGGATTCATTCCATTGATAGCTTAAAAATTGCCAAAAGAGTCAATCGTTTAGCCGAAGAGGCACTATCGGCAGGGGTGATTACACAGTTACCGCAGGTATGTTTACAAGTAAAAATATTACCAGATGAATCGAAGTATGGTTGGGATGTCGATGCTTTGTGGCAAGATGTGCCGGAGATTAAAGAGCTTAATTCATTAAACTTACGGGGTTTAATGGCTATTTTACCCTTGGGCTTATCGAAACATGAAACTCTGGGGGCTTTTAAGAATGTTAAGGTTTTGGGTGATAAATTGAGGACTAATTTTGGTTCTGATTTTAATCAATTGTCCATGGGAATGTCAGGGGATTATCCTTTAGCTATTGAGGCGGGGGCTACAATGATTCGTTTGGGTACGATTATTTTTGGAAGAAGGAGAAATAATTAGTAATTGGCTATGAATCTTTGATATTTAGGTTCATCATAGAAACATCTTTTCCACATATTAAATAAAAAAGTCTCTTATACCAAATCCTAAACTAAAAGTAAACTAATAACTACTATAAACCCCAGTGATTTCGAGTAAATAGACATACTATCTAAACAGGATTTGGTATTATGTATAAATGGAAAGTAAGTAGGCATAATTAAATCGATTTAGGCAAGGGGTTTAAACCCCTTGTTCATAAGAGTCTTAATAAAATAAGAGCTATAATTAATTTCGCCCAACCTACTTATAGCGTTTTTTATAAGTATGAGGTACATTTATTATTCTCAAGTCCCCCTTATTAAGGGGGATTTAGGGGAATCGTTTTGTACCCCGTAATCATGATAATTGCTATATATCAAAACTTGTTTAATATTATTTCTTTTTTATTTTTTAAGAAGACTTTATATGACAATCTTTTATGTTTATTAAAGTGAGTAATTATGTTTTTTATAATGAGTATTAATTACTACTATTAAATCAAATCAGCCTGATGACAAATAACCGCACATACAGCTGAAAATATAGTAATAGCGGTGGCTACTAATGGATTTTGACCATGACTTACAGCATAAGAGGTAATGATTCCTGCACCCACGGCAGCGGTTAGTCCAGCACTTAATAGATCTTTTTCTTGAGGTCTTTGCATAGCTTTTAAAAAAAGTTTTTAATCATTAAGTATCTAAGATAACATTGTCTCTTAATTAATACTTTTTTTTGTCAAGAAGGTTTATATTTTGCTATATTTCTTTACAATTGACAATTACTCTATTAATTGTTAACAATTATTAATTATTTTGTTTTTATTTTTGTCAATATGTTGTTGCCTCCTCCTTTGAAAGTAAATGATCGATTAATGGCGATCGCCCCTTGTGGTACATTAAGAGAAAAAGAAAAGGAAAAATTTTTAGCAGGGTTAAAAGTCTGGGAAGATAGGGGCTACCATATCGATTTAGAGGAAAACTATCTGGCCCAAGATGGTTATTTAGCAGGGAGTGATGAGATACGCAGACAAGCGCTCCAGAAAGCATGGACAAATCCAGAATACAAGGGCATAATTTGCGTCAGGGGAGGTTATGGAGGAGCAAGACTTTTAGAAAATTGGCAGTGGATGCCCATAGATAGCCCCAAATGGTTGATCGGTTTTTCCGATGTCACCACCCTATTATGGAGTCTTTATCAAGAAAATATTACAACGCTTCATGGTCCAGTTATTACCACCATTAGCCAAGAATCTCCCTCCTCACTACAAAGACTATTTGACTACTTAGAAGGGAAAGCCGTGGCACCTTTAAGGGGAAAAGGATGGGGCGGTGGAAAACAAAAAGGAAGGTTGTTGGGGGGTAATTTAACCGTAGCCACTAATATTTTAGGTACTCCTCTATGTCCTAGTTTTGATGGGGTTATCCTTGCCCTAGAAGATGTGGGCGAAGCCCCCTATCGCCTCGATAGAATGCTGACTCAGTGGCGGTTGATGGGAGTATTAGAAAAAGTAAAAGGTATCGCCCTTGGGCGTTTTAGTGGTTGTGATGTGCCTGAAAATATCCCTAGTTGGACGGTAAAAGAGGTTTTAAAAGAAAGATTAGGGGGGTTAAATATTCCCATTGTTAGTGATTTACCTTTTGGTCATGATGGAGAAAATGCTTGTTTACCCTTGGGGCAAATGGCTTACATTGATGGGGATAAAGGACTTTTGGAAGTAGGATAACAGCATAGATAGTTATTTATTTTAAATCCGAGGTAATCTATGTTTAAAACCACATAATATTTCCCATGAAATTGTCCCGATAGTATTTGCCCAGTCATCGGCACTTACTGCTATATCTTCATCTCTGCCGATTAAAGTTACTATATCTCCTACCTTACACTCAGGAAAATCCGTAATATCTAACATAATTTGATCCATGGTAATATTGCCTATTTGTTGTACATATTTACCGTTAATTATTACTTTCATTTTATTAGATAAAAGTCGAGGAACTCCATCGGCGTACCCGATTCCGATGACGGCAATGGTGGAGGGGCGATCGCACTTAAAACTATGCCCATAACTAACTCCCGTACCCATGGGAACTTTTTTGATGTGGGTAATACGGGTTTTTACTTCCATCACAGGCTTGAGAGAAACTTTATCTCGAAGATGGGGTGCAGGATATAACCCATACAACGCCAAACCAACCCTAACCATATCATAGTGCAACTCTTGACCCACCATTGTTCCCGCCGAATTAGCTAGATGCACCATGGGAATGTTGATATTATTCGCTTTTAGGTCGTTAATAGCCTCTTTAAAACGCTCATGTTGTAAGTTCATTACCGTGGGGTCAAGGTCATCAGCGGTAGCCAAGTGAGAATAAAGACTCTTAATGTGTACATGGGGAGATTTTTTTATTTCCTTGACAAAAGTAACGGTTTCATGCCACAGCGTACCTAGTCTGGACATCCCTGTATCAATTTTTAAATGTACAGGTAAACTTACCCCCAAATCAGAGAGAGTTTTCGCAAAAATAGCTCCCTGTTCAGGGTTACAAATAGTAGGCTCTAACTTCCATTGGATAATCTCCTTTATTTCATCGGGAGTATTGATAGCACCTAAAATCATCATGGGATGGTTAATTCCCCCTTGCCTGAGTTCTATGCCCTCGGATAAAGTTGCGATCGCCAAGTAGTCTGCCCCAGACTCCAAAACTGTTTTGGCCACAGTAATGGCTCCATGACCATAGGCATCAGCTTTAATGACAGTCATTAATTTAGTTTCAGGGGCAAGGATACCTTTAAGGGTGCGTACATTATGAGCTAGGGCTTGATGGTCAATTTTTACCCAAGCTCTTCGGGTTTGAAAGTTGAAATCTTGATTACTCACTATTTAGATGGACGATAAAAAAACAATGAATTTTGAACAATTACAATGTGAGGAATTAATCTCTGATCATAAATGATGGAAAATTATTTTTAGCCGTCTTCTTAATTTTCTTCGATACCTTAAAACTAGCAATGGATTCTACGATACCAAAGGCGAGAAAGTTGGTAAGTAAAGACGAGCGCCCATAGCTGATAAAAGGTAGAGGAATCCCCGTAATGGGGGCGAGTCCCACCGTCATGGCAATGTTGATAATAGCCTGAAAAGCAATCATCGCTAAAACCCCAATGGCAATTAAAGAGCCAAAATTATCTTTTGCTCTGGTGGCAATGTACACCAAACGCCAACATACCAGCCAGATTAACACTAATACTACCGCAGAACCGACAAAACCGAACTGATCGGCGATCGCACTGAAAATGAAGTCCGTATGTTGTTCGGGAACAAAATCAAGTTGAGTTTGACTGCCATTCATAAAACCGTTGCCCCATAGCCCCCCAGAGCCGATGGCAATGCGGGATTGAATTAGATGGTACCCCCCCCCTAAAGGGTCTTGTTCGGGGTCAAGGAAGAGCGTAATTCGGGCTTTCTGATAATCTTTGAGCAGATTCCACAAAAAACCGCCCAATTTTCCAGCGCTGTAATTAATAAATAATACTAAAATACTCCATAAGGCGCGATCAGGTAAAGTAAACCAAGCAATTAAGACCATTAGAGCCGTAAAAACCACCCAACCAGGCAAAAACAAGTTAAACAAAAAGGCACAAAATAAAGGTGAAATCATCAACAGAATCCAACCAAAGTTGGCATTAGCCCAATAAAGCATTGCCAAAGTTACCACCCCAAAAACTAAGGATGTACCTAAATCTGGTTGAATAAAAATTAATGCCCAAGGCACAATTACCACCGCCAATGCTTTAAAAATACTAGATAACTTCGAGGCATCTTGATGATGGAGGATAGCGGCAAGGGTGATAATAAGACCTAATTTTGCAAATTCGGAAGGTTGCACATTAAAACCAGCAATGTTAATCCAACGAGGGGCGCCATTGACGGTTATTCCCGCAAAAATAACCACTAGCAATGATATATTAGTCAGTGCATATAATAGCCAATGGAATTTTAAGAGGGAGTCATATCGCCAACGACTTAAACCAATGAGACAGCCTAAGCCAATGATGCCCATGATTAACTGCTGTTGCCAGTTATCCCCTTGTTCATAAACTTGGGTGGTGTAGATAGTGACACAGCTAATGGCGGTTAAAATTACTGTCAGGATGATTAAAAACCAATCTTTTGATCTTTGAGAAGTTATCATTTTATGATTAATGTGTGGGGAATAGCCCATGGAAATTTAGTTTTTACAAGGTCAATTTAAACCTGATGTTTTGTAGTTCAATACTAATTAGCTAGATGGTAGCGAATAATTAGAGTTATTGTGGTGTTTTCTAATTATTATTCTGGGCAGAATGTTTGTTATATCGGAGATATAAGGGGTTTTAACCCCTTGTAATACATTAGGTTTTGTTTTTTTTATCTAATGTACAGTTTTAGATAATTATGCTAACGCCATTATGGATACTTTAGCGGCTATTTGTTGAGAAATTTTGACAAGGGCTTTGGCTGATTCTGACTCAGGATGGGCGACGGTGACGGGAATACCATTATCTCCTCCTTCCCTCACGGACATTTCGATGGGGATACAGCCGAGTAAGGGTACTTGTAATTCTTTGGAGGCTTTTTCTCCTCCCCCAGAGCCAAAAATATCATAACTACGGTTTTCCATATCGGGGGGAATAAAATAACTCATATTCTCAACGATACCGAGGATATTAGTTCCTAATTGCTCAAACATTTTCAAACCACGACGGGCATCTTGTAAGGAAACAGTTTGCGGAGTCGTGACAATGACGGCGCCTGCGAGGGGTACTGCTTGGGCGAGGGTTAGTTGGGCATCCCCTGTGCCGGGGGGCATATCCACGATTAAATAATCTAATTCCCCCCAGTTGACTTGATAAAGGAATTGACGGATAATACCGTTTAACATGGGGCCACGCCACATGACGGGTTGATCTGGATCGATTAAAAAGCCCATGGATACCATCTTAATGCCATGGTTGAAGAGAGGTTCTAAAATGTCTCCTGCGGGGGATTTGGTGACGTTGATGGGGGCATTTACTAACCCTAACATGGTGGGGGCATTGGGCCCGTATATATCTGCGTCCAATAGACCAACTTTTGATCCTGCTTGGGCAAGGGCGATCGCCACGTTAACGGCTACGGTACTTTTACCTACTCCCCCTTTACCGCTGGAAATGGCAATAATATTCTTTACTTTATCAACGGAGGTGCGATCGGGCAAAGGTTTTTGGGAAGGGGTTTCGGCGGTTACTTCTACCGATACTTTTTCCACCCCCGACAAGGTTTTAACGGCTTTTTCACAATCTTCTACAATAAACTCTCTTAAAGGGCAAGAAGGGGTAGTTAATACTAGGGTAAAACTGACATCTCCCCCCTCTACTTTTACGTTGCGAATCATGTTCAATTCCACTAAACTTTTTTGTAGTTCTGGATCTTGAACTGGTTTTAAAACTTCTAAAACAGATTGGGTATCAACCATGGTTTAATAAATATTCTCTTATAGTTCTGAAATGTTAAATCATTCCCCTATAAGTAAATATATCATCGTTGAGAATTGATAATTGAGAATTGATAATGAATTTTCATATCATCAGGGTTGAACACTATTCAACCCCTACGGACTAATTAACTGTCAAAGTTGCTGATAATGGCATCGGCAAATTCAGAACATTTCAAAGGAGGTTCGACAGGGGGAGTCATCATCCTTGCTAAATCATAGGTTACTTGCCTAGAGGCGATCGCACGGCTAATGCCATCACGAATCAAATCAGCAGCTTCCTGCCACCCCATAAACTCCAGCATCATTACCCCCGAAAGAATTACCGAACCGGGATTAATTCTATCTAATCCAGCGTGTTTAGGGGCTGTGCCATGGGTAGCTTCAAAAATAGCACAATTATCCCCAATATTGGCACCAGGACCCATACCCAAACCACCCACAATGGCCGCTGCCGCATCAGAAAGATAATCTCCGTTGAGGTTCATGGTAGCTAAGATAGAATACTCATCAGGACGGGTTTGGATTTGTTGAAAAATACTGTCGGCGATGCGATCGTTTACCATTACCTTATCCTGCCACTTACCATCCCCATGGGTATCCCAGATAGAAGCCAAAACTCCCTCCACCTCAGCACATATCGCCTCTTTTTTCTCGGGGGTTAAGCCATCATACCCGGGGTCAATTTTACGAGCATTATCTTCGATGGAAATATCAGAATTAGCCTCCTTATTACCCAAAATCCAAGACTCTCTTTCGGTTACACACACATCACGAAATTCCGTCACCGCAAGTTCATAACCCCAATCACGGAAAGCCCCTTCAGTGTATTTCATAATATTACCCTTATGCACCAAAGTAACCATTTGTTTCTCCTTGGGCAGACGGAGAGCGTTTTCCATGGCACGACGCACCAAACGCTGAGAGCCAGTTTTACTAATGGGTTTAATCCCAATCCCTGCATCGAGGGGAATTTTTTTATTTTTATGCTCAGGGGTAGCAGGAATCAAGTCATCATTGAGTATGCCAATCAACTTTAGACCAATTTCCGAACCTTCCTTCCATTCAATCCCTAAATAAATATCCTCTGTGTTTTCCCGATATACAATTACATCTAATTTTTCAGGGCTTTTGTGGGGGGAAGGAGTACCCTGATAGTAACGACAAGGGCGTACACAGGCATATAAATCAAAAATTTGTCGTAGAGCAACGTTTAAAGAGCGAATACCACCTCCTACGGGGGTTGTAAGGGGTCCTTTGATGGCGATACCATACTCCCGAATAGCCGTTAAAGTGTCCTCTGGTAAATATTGAAAAGTACCGTACTTTTCACAGGCTTCATCCCCTGCATAGATTTTAAACCAGTTGATTTTACGTTTACCGCCGTAAGCCTTAGCCACAGCGGCATCAATAACTTTCTCTGAAGCAGGCCAAATATCTACCCCTGTACCATCTCCACGGATAAAGGGAATAATGGGATCATCAGGAACAATGGGTTTACCATTTTCAAACTTAACTTTAGTACCTTCTTGAGGGGGGGTCAATTTTTCAAACATATTCGGTTGCCTTATCAAAAGTTATAAATTGCGTGATTACAAGATCATAATATATCAAGGGTTTGTCATTTAAATGTCAAAATTAAACTTCTTTTTTTTGATCTTGTGAAATTGCAAAGGTATTTTCTCAATTCATCATTCCCTAATATTATCAACTAAATGGAAGCATCAAATTTTCACCATTCCCCATTGCCTATTCCCCATTCCCTACTAAATAATTGACAATGGACAATAGACAATGGACAATGGACAATTAATTTCTAATCCATATTGTTTGCTTGCTTCTTGTATCGGTAGCAATTATTGATTATTTCTTTCTATTATTCTTTTTGTTATGTCCATTAAAAATGTCGGTTTAATTATTGAAATTCCTTTGGCTATTTCTTCTTTTATTTTTGCGAAAGTAAATAAATTTTTGATCGGCAATCTTTACACTATTTATTTAAAGGTTAATCAAAAAAAAGCTAATCAATGGCGGGTAATTGATAATCAATTGGTGTCTTCTGCTATTAATATGGGGGTACTGATGACTAAAGCACCCCGTTGGAATACCCATGCTATTATCGGAACTTTGGGCCCTTTTATGGTGGAAAATGACCTTAGTTTAGAGGTAGCTTCGGCGAACAATTCCGCTAAATCTTGGTTTGCGATTTTTTATAGTTTTCCCAATTACGATACCATCGACACTATTGCTTCAAAGGTTGATAATCAGGAGCAGTGGCAATCAATTAAACTAAAAAAAGGAAAATATACCATCGGCTTAAGGTATTACAATTATGGAGAAAAATTAACCTTACCTGCGGTAAGAATAGACGGTAAAGAATTTACTCCTACCAAGAAAATACCTAATGATAGTAATGGTTTTTATAAAACTATAATTCAGAAAAAAAACTGGTATTTTTTAGCTATTCATTATTACATTTATACTGTTTTAAAACTGAAAATATATTTGCCTGATTCCTTTGTTAAGTATGAATTTTTACCCGTAGGGGCGATCGATACCAAATTTTATTATGATGCTTTAGATAAAGGGGAAATCCTGACTATTGAAGTTGATCAAAATACCCTTAATAAATATGATATTTATATTACCATCTACGATCGCACTAGCCTTCCCATACAATGGTTTCAATTAAAAGATTTGACAGAAAAAACTAAACCAGTAACAAACAAAGGCTACTATCTAATTAGGGTGAGAAATCAAGGAAAACCACCCCAAGAATTTACCGATTTGCACATTACTTTAAATACATCTTTTAACAAATAAATCCATGCAAATATTAACTCAAAATAATTTTCCTGATGTTGCTTTTATTGCTGATAACGCCTCTGTCATGGGGGATGTCACCCTCGGAGAAGGAGTTAGTATCTGGTATTCTGCCGTAGTCAGGGCGGATGTGGAGAAAATAATAATTGGTGATTATACTAACATTCAAGATGGAGCCGTATTGCATGGAGACCCAGGCAAAGTTACTATCTTAGAAGAATATGTCACCGTAGGGCATCGGGCGGTAATTCATTCTGCCCACATTGGGAAGGGATGTTTAATCGGCATTGGGGCGGTGGTTTTAGATGGAGTCACCGTGGGAGAAGGTAGTATTATTGGTGCTGGTTGTATCGTCACCAAAGATGTACCACCCTATTCTTTAATGGTAGGTATTCCTGCCAAAAAAGCGAAGGATGTGACTTCTACTCAACAAAAAGAATTAATTGAACACGCTATGAAGTATTATCAATTAGGGTTATATCATCGAGGTAGAAGTAACCATAAGGGTTTTGAGTAAGGATTATTAGTTGTCATTGGTGATTTTTTCCAGCGCACCTTAACCGTTAAGTAAAAAATAAACACTAATATAAATAGCTGAAACCATTAATTGAGCAATGGTAATGGGTAAACCATAACGCAAAAAAGTACCATAAGAAATCGTTTTCCCGTGCAACTCAGCCACCCCAGCCCCCACAATATTAGCAGAAGCCCCTACTAGGGTGGCATTTCCCCCCAAAGTAGCCCCAAACATCATCGCAAAAAATAAAGGCAACACCACCGAAGGATAATTGCCACTAAAATCATTTTGTAGCACCTCTGCCCCTACTAATCCTGCACTAAATAAATATTCTTTTAACAGAGGTATCATCCCTACCACCAGAGGAATATTAGGTATAACCGCCGATAAAGCACCCACTACAAAGATTAAAACAATAGAAGCCATAAAAATATTTTGCCCCAACAAAAAACCAAAAATATTGGAAATGTTACTAATAACCCCTGTTTTTTCCAATCCCCCAATTAAGACAAATACGGACATGAAAAAAAGTAAGGTACTCCAATCTACATCCTTTAAGATATTTTGTACCGTGTCAATTTTACTTTGATGGGCTAACAATAAAGCTAAAGTTGCCCCCATTAAAGCAACAGCTGCGGGGGAAAGGGGTATGGGTAATAAATCTCCAAATATAAAAAATAGCAGTACAAAAACCATGATTAAAGTACCTGCTACTAAAACACGAGGGTGATTAATTTCAGGCATGGGTAATTGGTCAAAATTGGTAAATTTACTATGCCATATTTCTTTAAACAGAAAAGGAGTCATGATAATCACGGTGCCGACAGCTAAAACTCCAGCAAAACTCATGGAAGTGAGGTAATCAAAAAAACTCATATTAATAGAATCTCCTACTATAAAAGTAGCAGGATCTCCCACGATGGTTAATAATCCCGCACTATTAGACACAATGACCATCAAAATAATTAAAGGAACAAAATTAATACCTATTTCCTCTGCCAAAGGAGGAATTAAAGGGGCAAGAAGGGTTACGGTGGTAGCATTGGGAAGTACTGCACAAATAGGGGCAGTAATACCGATAATACCTAATAGTAAATAATTACCCCTACCCTTTGACCATAAAACAATTTTGGTTGCTAAATAAGCAAAAATATTGGTAGGTTCAAATGCCCTAACTAAAACCATTACACCAAAAAATAAGCCTAGGGTAGCGTGACTTCTACTAATATATTCTACCGCTTCCCCTAGGGTCATAATATGGGCAAATACCAAAACCAAAGAACCCAATAAAGCTGCCACGGTAAGATGTACCTTTTCCGACATGATAAGGGCAATAACAGCGACGAAAACGCCTCCTGCCACTAAGCTAGACAAATTGATCATTATTTTTTTTAAGATTGAATAAGGTTTAATGTGATGAAGAGATGCGTCTTATTCGGATACCTAAATTGATTATAGTTTTCTCACAGAACACTACTTTTTTGGTCTCCTCCCAATGCTTACGAGGTTAGCTGACGGGCTAGGACTGAGAGATGTCCTTCTTTAAATTACCTTTAAAGATAAGCCCCAAAATTGGTTCCCCCGCTCCTCTTTTTTTAATAAAATTAATACAAACTTTATTTGAGGACTAAGCTGACTTTCTCTACAAGAAATATTAACAGATTCAATTTTATTTTGTGGTGTTTTGCGTAACAAAAATTATTCAATTTTTTAGTTGTCCATTTGCCTTAATGCTCTAGTTTCGTCAAGGAGAGCTTCAATTTCTTCGTCGGAGGGTTGTCTGACGTAGTTAATTTTTATTTCTTCGAGTAGATCATATAACAGAGATTCTACAACTTCAAGGTTATGTTTTGCACCTACGGAAAGGGTTAGAGTGGAGCCTGATTTTGTAATAATTTTTTCCACATGGTCATCAAATACGGGATCTTCTTTTAACATTTGTTGAATAGTTTTTAATAGTATTGAATATACTTGGGTAGATGTTCTTTGACTAATATTTTGAGGAAATTTTGCTAAACCAGGAAGATGAGCGACACTTTGATAAGCGGGAGATTCGGTAATACTTTTTTCGATAAGGTAGTTTAGTAAGTCTTCTACTTCGGGGCGGATTTCTGGTAATACTTGATTGGCTACTAATTCAATAACTAATTTGAAAATTTCTCCAATTTCGTTAGTATCGTTTATGTCGATATATTCTTTTTGAGTATTTTCAGGAGATAAAGAATTTTCTATGTAACCATCTTTGATAACGTTTTGTAATTGATTGAGAATTCTTAAAATAATTACTTCGGTAATATCCCCTGCAATACTGGCAACAAATCCTTGACTGGCTTGTCTTTTAATAGATTTTAAGGAAATTAATTTACTTTCATCAAGTCTGACTGCTACGGGGATTATTCTTAACCATCGTAGGGTTGGTAAAAAGAATATTAGATCATACCAACGCCAAAAAATTGCGTCTTGGATTTTGATTCCGTGATAGCGTAGGCTAATGACAAATGACCTTAGCAAGAAGTCAGCAAATATTATGACAATAAAGGGAAAATCTATTAAGCCGAAATAATCTACAAATTGACCATTTTCACCGATGGGACGATAATAATTAGTGTTAATTAAGGGGGCAATTTCTCTTTCAAAAAAGGTTAATTCTTCGTCTATTTGTCCTTCTAAGTGATCCGAGTTCCAAAAGTTTTCAAAGGCTACGGTGGCAGAGTCACGAGGATTTGAGATGGGATCTGCCATGCGATCGCGCATTATATTTTTAATCTTTTCTAAGTTACCACTTTTATTGGCTAACTGAAAAGGGTCTTGAGAAATCATTTCGGCACTCATTTCCCGTAACATTGCCAATACTTCCCTTGTTTGAGGAGAATCTAAACCAGAGGCATCAATGGTATTTTGCAATTCAACAACGGTATCTAAATATTGTTGGGTATCTCGATAAGGCTCAATTCCTTTGACAGCATCATACTCAATTACCGTTTCTCGCACTGATTTTGGCACAAT
The DNA here is from genome assembly GCA_002813895.1 of Cyanobacterium sp. HL-69. Lineage (NCBI taxonomy): Bacteria > Bacillati > Cyanobacteriota > Cyanophyceae > Chroococcales > Geminocystaceae > Cyanobacterium > Cyanobacterium sp. HL-69. The sequence continues at coordinate 134,129 of CP024912.1, forward strand.
GGTAAGTCTGTAACCGTCGTACTCGTAAGGGCCAACTTTGAAATTGCCTACTGTAATCACTCCATTTAGCCATATATCACGGAAGGGAATATAGGTTAAATCAAAGGCAACTACTCCCAAGTTAGCAAGGGAAACGAGCGCCATTAGTTTAGCCACATAGATATTATCAAACCAGAAATTATAAATCCAAGATACTGGTTTGGTGGTTTTTTTGATATTTTTAACAATGGGACTTTTCATTGGTTTTGATAATTGTTGTTGATAAATAATAATTTATTCAAAATAAATATTATCCTATAACCCTTAATAAACAAGTATTTCAACCTAATACCTGCACGGATTTAGCATTCTGGCTCATCCACCACTTGCCCCATTAAAGCACTTTTTCACCAAATCCCATTTGATACCTTTAAAGATTTCACTACTGACATAGCAATGTTTTATTACACTTTATAAAGTTTTTAAAGAAAATACTCTATAGTAGATAATAAAATAATATACTTTAATCAATAGTTGTCTCCTGTTAGGGCTGAGAAATAACAATCTAAATACTAGCCATAGCAAGGAATAAAGAAAAAAAATTGAGCAATATACTTATGACATCAGATTTATTGATTAGACAAGCTGAAATATTTTTACCTGATGGGGATATTTTACTAGGAGACGTACGGGTAAAACAAGGTAAAATTGCAGAAATCGGCACAGATTTAGAAGTGGGAGACGAAAGAATAATCGATGCTCAGGGGTTAACTCTTTTACCTGGAGTAATTGATCCTCAAGTACATTTCAGAGAGCCTGGTTTGGAGTATAAAGAAGACTTGTTTACCGCTTCTTGTGCCTGTGTCATGGGGGGAGTTACCTCTTTTCTGGAAATGCCTAATACTCGCCCCCTAACCACTACCCAAGAGGCTTTGAATGATAAGTTATACAGGGCTTCTCAAAAGTCTTTGGTCAATTACGGCTTTTTTATGGGTGCCACGGCGGATAATTTGGATGATTTGCGAGATGCTAACCCCAGTTGTGGTATTAAAATATTTATGGGTTCATCCCATGGGGCTTTGTTGGTGAGTACGGAAGAACAAATTGAGCCGATTTTTGCCAAAGGAAGCCGTTTAATTGCGGTTCATGCGGAGGATCAGGGTAGAATTGTAGAAAGAAAAAAAGAGTTTCATGGTATTACAAAACCTGCTATCCATTCCACCATTCAGGATGAGACGGCGGCGTTAAATGCCACTAAGTTGGCTTTGAAGTTGTCCAAGAAGTATCAGCGTCGGTTACATATTCTCCATTTGAGTACGGGCATTGAGGCGGAATATTTACGGGAGCATAAGCCTAGTTGGGTTTCTACGGAAGTAACCCCCCAACATTTATTGTTAAATACCGATGCCTATGAAACCATTGGCACTTTTGCCCAGATGAATCCCCCGTTGCGATCGCCCGAAAACAATGATATATTATGGAAGGCGTTAATGGATGGTGTGATCGATTGCATTGCTACTGACCATGCACCCCACACTTTGGAGGAAAAAGCGAAGGAATATCCTAATAGTCCTTCGGGAATGCCGGGGGTAGAAACTTCTTTGCCTTTGATGTTGACGGAGCATAAAAAAGGACGGTGTACCCTTGCCCATGTGGTCAAATGGATGTGTAGCGCCCCTGCTAAATTATATAATATACCGAATAAAGGTGCGATCGCCCTTGATTATGATGCCGATATAATCTTGGTGGATTTAAAAAATCATCGTCCTGTGTTACGTGAAAACCTGCAAACTAAATGCGGTTGGAGTCCTTTTGAGGGTTGGAGTTTAACAGGCTTTCCAGTTTATACCATCGTTGGTGGTCAAGTCGCCATGGAAAAAGGTATTATTAACACTGAGGTAAGAGGTAAAGCCCTTTCTTTTGATGCTTAGATGTTGGGAATTAAGTGTTATTAAGTTCGGATAAATCTTTACCATGAGAAATCCCCCAGAATTGGGGGATGTTTTGCGGACGAAAAACCGATCCTCTTCATAACTGATTACTCAAACATGATATTAGGTTGTGGGAAAATACAAGAATGTAAGTAAACTTTAATTATCCATTCTCAATTATCCATTATCCATTAAGATTATGATTTCTGTAAAAGTTCCCTCCATTGCCTGTGAAGTATGTGCTGAAACTATTACCAAGGCTATCATCAATAGTGAGCCAAAAGCTCAAGTTACGGTGGATATACCTAATAAAATAGTTAATGTGGAAACTCTAGCTAGTGTAGATATTATTAAAGGTGCGATCGCCCAGGCTGGTCATGAGTGCGCTGATTAGCTAAATCTTTTTTACCCCTCTACTTCACTGGAGGGGATTTTTTGTGTATCGATTTGTAACAAAATTACCTTTCCTTCTTGTTTTGGGGCTTTTTTTGAGCTAATATAAGACTATGTTTAATATAGTAGAAATCTGACTGTTTGTACTTAAAAAACTTTAGCTTTCTATTGTTTTACAGGATAACATAAAAGTACCCCCCGAACAATAAAGAATCTATTTTTCGAGAAAAAATTAATACTTCGACACAAAAAAACAGAAAAAAGGGAAGGAACATTTTAAGATAAAATCAAATTCGGGCAAAAGTAGATAATTGCCTAAATTATTTGATTAATTTCCCCGAAGCAAAATAGAATGAAGCAGTTTTTAGAATCAGAAGTTATATCTAATTACCAAGAATCAGAAGTAGTTATTTTACCGATTCCCTATGAAGTAACCACCACCTATCGTAAAGGTTGTGAATATGGTCCAGATGCGGTGTTGGAAGCCTCTGATCAATTAGAATGCTATGATGAGGAGCTAGGTATTGAAACTTGTTTTTGTACTAAAATTTTTACGGGCGATCGCATTGCAGACACAAGAAAAAATCCTGAACTAACCGCAGAGCAAATGTTAGAAGCGACCAAAGAAGCGGTAAAAAAAATGGTGGCAGACGGTAAATTTGTAATCGGTATTGGGGGAGAACACGCCATCACCACAGGATTAGTACAAGGTTATTTAGAAAGTATTAATGAACCTTTTACAGTAGTACAAATAGATGCCCATGGAGATATGCGCCATGAGTTTGAGGGTTCTATTCATAATCACGCCTGTGTGATGAGGAGAGTATTAGAACTAGGATTACCAACCCTTCCCGTGGGCATTCGGGCTATCTGTCAGGAAGAAGCAGATTTAATCAAAGAAAAAAACATTCCTGTCATCTGGGCAAGGGATATTTATTACAACCCCCACTGGATAAACCAAGCCTTAGAAAAAATCACCACCAAAAAAGTATTTATAACCATGGATTTAGATGGTTTAGATCCTAATTTTATGCCAGGAGTTGGTACCCCTGAACCGGGGGGGCTTGACTGGTATCAAATTTTGGCATTTATGAAGGCGATTTTTAATGGTTTTGAGGTGATTGGTTGCGATGTGATGGAATTAGCTCCCACTAAAGATTCAGTGGTATCAGAGTTTACCGCCGCTAAGTTAATTTATAAGTTAATAGGTTATTGGTACGTTAGTAAGTGAGGAAATAGGGCATAAGGAATGCTCAGGTAATCAGGAGTTGTTAACAAAAGATCAAGTAATAGGCAGACACAATATAAATAACAAAGAAAAAGCCCCTCGCCTGTGGGGGAGGGGTTAGGTGGAAAATAAAATAAATTAGATTTAACGGCCAGGTAAAGTGTATTTAAAATCGGTGTTGCCTGTGTATCCCGTTAACTGGGCTAAACGCTCAAGGGTTTGAGTACCCTCATAAACTTCCCCATCAATTAACCAAGTGGGAAATGCTCTCACAACTCCTTCGCATTTTTGAGGTTCACCATTTAAACCATCGGGGGTACATTCCACATGGGGTACGATATTATAGGCTTCTTCCCCAAATAGTTGTTTTTGGTCATAACAGTGGGGACACCAGTAGGCAGTGTATTTTGTAGCACCTACGGAAGCCAAATGTTCGGCCAGTTCAATTTCCGCTGGCCCTGAGGTGGTGGTAATATCCCATCCTGTGGGGGGTTGAGGGGCGCTGTTGGGGCGAGAAATGGGAATTTTTTCTCCTGGGGCAACGGGGGTTTCTTGATTGGCAATGGGGGCATTAACGTTGGAATATACTCCGATCGCCCCTACAATGGTTACAAGAACGACAATGGCACCAACAAATAAAATTTGTCCTAAATCATCCCAATCATGACCCACAAAAGTCATGATAAGAAAACTGAGGGAGAATATTGCTGAACCAATACAATAATAACAAGCGGTTTGTAACTCAAAGGCGAGAACATACATTAAATAACCGCTAAAGGTAGCCATGGCGAAACTTAGGGCAAGAATTAGTAACCAGCTATTGGCTTCTAGCTTTTGTCTTAATTTTTTCTTGTTTTCTGAAGAAATGCCGAGGGGAGCAAGGGATAAAACACCCATGGTAAGATACCCTAGCATACCAAATACGCTGAGGGGAGGCCCTGTTTTCCCAGCCGGATCGAGGGGATAGGCATAGGCACTGTCTAGAACGCTACCACAAGCCCCCGCTTCTTCTCCTGTGCAAACCACTTCACCGCCACCAAGGGAGGTTATTGTTAAGTATGAAGTTAATATAAGACCTATAAGGGCGATCGCACCTATAATTAAACGTGAATTTTTTTGTATCCACGGTACATTGCGACGACGACGAATCATAATATTTTCTCTATATTTATTTAGATCTGAATTTTAGCAATTATTTTTTATTTCAGGTATCAAGGGGCAAAAGACAAAAAAGCCATTGTCCATTATTAACTCCTCATCTCCTTAACTTTTTCGGGCTTTTTTTCTACAACTTCTCCTGCCGCCTCCACAAACTGAGATACCCTAGTAGGGTCAATGGTTTCATTTATATCACCTTTTCTTTTGATTGAACTTGCCACAATCACTCCATCGGCAGACCCCATCAATTCACTAATGTTATCTATGTCTGCACCACTACCTATTAATACAGGAGTGCCGTTAGCCGCCTGTTGAGCCAGTTCCAAATCTTCGAGATTGGGGGGTAAACCAGTGGCCCAACCTGAAAGAATTACCGCATCAGCAAGACCTCTTTCAATGGTATCCTTAACAGCGTTGGTTAAATTAGGACTACCTAAAGGACGGGCGTGTTTTACCAACACATCAGCAAAAATGGCTATATCCTGCCCCAATTCTCGGCGGTAGCGTTGAATGTCGTGGGCTTTACCCTCTATCAACCCTTGGTCTGTAGCCATTACTCCTGTATAGACATTGACTCGGATAAATTTTGCTCCCACACAAGAGGCGATCGCCAATGCGGTCATGGCATCATTACGCAAAACATTCAACCCGATGGGCAACATAACCAAATTCATAATGCGGTCAACTATAAGCGTCATGGCGCTTACCACCGCAGGATCTACTTTATCTTTAGTAAAAGGAGCATCAAAAAAATTTTCAATAATAATACCATCAACACCCCCAGCAGCCAAAGCCGTGGCCTCTTGCTCTGCCCTTTCCATGACGGCTTCTAAGTCTCCCCCCCATCGGGCAGAAGTAGGCAAAGGTAATAGATGTACTACTCCGATGATGGGATTTTTTTTGCCAAATATTTGTTCAGTGATCATAAAAATTTAATATATAGTCTGTCCTTGGTGAGCCGAAGTAGAGTCAGATTAATTTATATTCTTAGCAAGTTATTATTTTAATGGTGCGTGGTAACTTAGCCAAATATTTCTCTGTTTGGTGCCATACAAATCACAACCATCCTGATAGAATAAAGCAAATTATATTTACATGATCTATAGCTAATAATCTATCAATGAATCAAGTTTTTTTTACCCATAAATGGTTCTCTTTTCGTCCATTAAAACTATTATCTTTGTTTTTTGCCTCTTATTTCACAATTCTTGTGATCGGTGGTTGGAGTATTCCTGTATTTTCTCAAAATACATCGGAAATTAGGGCAGTATGGTTAACCACGAGCGATACGGATACGATATTTGATCGTCCAAAAATGAAAGAGGCGATCGCCAATTTAGCCTCCATGAATTTTAATACTATTTATCCTGTGGTGTGGAATTCAGGCTACGCTCTCTATCCTAGCCCTGTGGCACAAAGAGCAGGAATACAACCTTTTGTCCATAGGGGATTTCAAGGACAAGAGCCTTTAGCAGAATTAGTACAAGAAGCCCATCGTCATCGATTACTGGTGTTACCATGGTTTGAGTTTGGTTTTATGGCGCCTCCTACCTCGGAATTAGCCCTAAATCACCCCCATTGGCTAACTCAAGCCCAAGATGGTAGTCAAACCACTTCTAGTGCTGCGGGGGAGGTTGTGTGGCTCAATCCATTCCATCCAGAGGTACAAAAATTGATCACTGATTTGGTGATGGAGGTGATGAATCGTTATGATATTGATGGCATTCAATTTGATGACCATTTAGCTTTACCTGTTGCTCTGGGTTATGACACTTATACTCGTAATCTTTATCGCCAAGAAACCAACGAAAATCCCCCTACTGATTTTCGGGATGCGGCTTGGGTGCGCTGGCGGGCGGATAAAATAACCAATTTTGTAGAACAACTGAACCGGCAAATTAAGGCAAGAAAACCCAATGCCATTTTTTCTGTGTCTCCCAATCCTTACAGTACGGCGTATAATTCCTTTTTGCAAGATTGGTTAGACTGGGTAAGAAAAGACTTAATCAATGAGTTGGTGGTGCAAGTCTATCGGGCAGATTCTTCCGCTTTTCTTCGAGAAATTACCACCCCCGAAATTCGTGAAGCAAGACAAAAAATTCCTGTGGGAATTGGTATTTTAACGGGGTTAGGCAATCGTATTAAACCCATTGAATTTATCAGAGAAAAAGCCTTGGCAGCTAGACGGGAAAGGTTAGGAATTGCTTTCTTTTTCTACGGTAGTATGTGGAATAGAACTCCTGAACTAAAAGCCGAGAGAAAATCCCATTTCCGTGCGCTATTTCCCCGTCAATCCCATCGCACTGCTACTAATATAAATCCTTTGCCCCGTCACGGGATTTAATTGTTTTCTTGGCTAATGGCTTGGATAACGGTGTCATGGATTTCTCCATTGGTTACTACAACCCCACGGTTATCATTCATTTTGGAGGCGGTGGCAAAGTCTAGGGGTTTACCATACATATCCGTTACTTTGCCCCCTGCTTCTTCCACCACGATCGCCCCGGCGGCATGATCCCAAATATTTTCTCTATAATTAGGATATTTTGGAGAAGGTAGGCGTAAATAAAGGGCAGCTTCCCCAGAGGAGACGATGCCATATTTGGCTTGGGAGTCCACCCGCACTGATTCGGTGGTAATGCCTACGGATTGGGCGATGGTATTTTGCAGAGATTGGTTTCCATGACTGGCTTCGACACTTTCAACGAAACGAAAACGACTAACGTCTTCTTTGGTGACTACCTGTTGTTTGGTCATTTCACCCCCTGCTATGGGCATTCTATAAGCCCCTTTGCCTCTCTGGGCGATAAATAACCATCCCATATCCCCTTGGCTTAATTGAAGGGCAGGGCAACCCAATAAGCCTAATTTTACCTCTCCTTCCACAATGAGGGCAAGGGCGATCGCATATTGATCTTGACGTAAAAACCCTTTTGTGCCATCAATGGGATCTAGTGTCCAGAAACAATCTCCTACAGTACCATTACCGTAGTCTATCCAGTTCAAAACTTCCTCGGTGGTAGCAGAGGGAATAATATTTTTTACATATCCTGTAATTTTGTTAATGGTATCTTTGGATTCGGATTTTCTTAATTCCGTGGCATCTTCTTCGCCGACGATGGGAATATCGGGAAAAGCCTCTTTCAATGCTTTACAAATCAGGGCTTGAGAGCCAAAATCAGCAACAGTTACGGGGCTTTTATCTTCCTTTTCTATGGCTTTGGGAATATTTTTTCTGACTTCCTCGCACAATGTCGCTGATTGTTGGATAGATGCGATCGCTACTTCTGTAAGTCGATTATAGTTCATTGAATGTAGTAAATTATTAATATGTGCCTAATAATTATTAACTATAATTGTTCAATATAGTAGTCTTAAATCATTTATGACAAAATAAAACCCCTAACTATTCGCAGACGAGCAGTTTAATCCCCTTGCTCAATAATATATTAATGATTAATTATGTATCAATAAATTACCATCAATAGTTTTAGGATAAGAGATTTCAATATTCTGTTAGATATTATTATTGAATTTATTTAGTATTTTATAACCCTGCATAAATAAAAAATTTATTACTTATTTTGAGTATTCTTTTTACAAGAAATACTTATAATTTATTTATCCACAAAAAAAGTATATTTTTTACTGGCAAAGGGTTCTAAAATTATCATCTATATCGACTTCATTCTTGAACAATAAAACTGGGTAAGTAGGTTGGCGAAATTAATCATAGCTCTTATTTTATTAAGACTCTTATGAATAAGGGGTTTAAACCCCTTGCCTAAATCGATTTAATTATGCCTACTTACTTAATATAGTTCTAAAAATCTAAAATCAATGAAAAATATACCTTATCCGATAGATTATTATTTTATTCTTTTAGCTATCAAAATCTTTTTTTAGTTTTATGTATTTCTTTTGGTCATTAATTTTATCGTTAGTCGTTATTAATTTCTTTTTAACTTACTTTTTAGTAAAACAAAAAAGAGAAGGTACAACCCTAAAACATAAACTAGATTTAAAATCCTATGAAGTTTTATCTTTTCAGGAGAAAAATAATTTACTAGATAAAAAATATCAATATCAACAAATAGTTGTCAAAGAGTCAAAAAATCTTGCCCTCATCAAAAGTCCTTATTATTATGGTCATCTAATCAAAGTTATTAATGATGTCCTAAATATTTCCCATAGTTATTATTTCAAATATAATCCGAAAGATAATGTATTCAAATTAAAGCATCTCACGGGTTGGAGTCAAAAAAAATATAAAAATTTGACGGTAAATAATAATGATAATGAGTTGGCTTATCTATGGCAATCTGATTGTAATTATTTGTTTATTGATAATCTAAAAAAAGACAATAAATTTAAATTAAGTTTTCCTTTAGAACAAGACCATTTAGTATCGGGAATTATCTTTTCTGTAGCTCATCCCGATAACCAAGAAAGAATTGGTATATTAGGATTTTATAGTCCAAGACAAGATTCGTTTAATGAAGATGAAATAGATTTAATTCAAAATTTAATCATTCTTCTACAGCAAAATATTAGCTTTCTTAGTGAAAATAAAACTTTATATTTATTAGAGCAAGGAATTAATTTTAACTCCCATGGTATCGTTATTATGGATGCTCAAAAAATAGACTATCCTATTGTTTATGTTAATGATTGTTTTTTGAAGTTAACTGGCTATAGTCAAAGTGCTATTTTAGGTAAAAATTATCTTTCTTTTTTTAATCAAAAATTTCAACAATATGGTTTACAAAATTTACAAAATGCGATCGCCCTTGCACAAGAAACAAGAATTATTGTTGAAAAAAACCGTAAAAATGACGGAAATTATTGGGGTGAAATTAATTTACATCCTATTTATAATCAAGGAATTTTAACTAATTTTATTATCATTGAAAAAGATGTTACTGACCAATATCATGATCAAATATCTTTTAACATTGAAACAGGACACTCTAATTTATTTGAAGAAAAACTACAAAAAATTAATACTATTAGTTATGATTTAAACCAAGATCTTAGTTACAATTTAAGGGAATGTTTAATCAATGCTTGTGATATATTGGGAATGCAAATAGGCGTAGTAATGGAAGTATCAGAATATAGATCTTTTATTACTAGTCAATATTTTTCTTTTTCAGATACTTTATTTTTTGACCAAGATAATTCCTTGATTAATATTCTTTCCCGAGAAATATGTTATGCCAGAGATACTATTTATAATGGTTTATCAATTCATTTTAATTCCCTTACAGAAAACAATTTTATTAACAATTTTACTGTCACTAATTATTTAGCTACTCCTATTTGGATTAATGGCGTAATATATGGCACAATACATCTTTTTGATACAGAAAATAATGTACATTATTTGAGAGAACAAAAGTATCTATTAGAGGCGATCGCCCATAACATTGGAAAAGTAATTATTGCCGAAGAAAAAGAGCTAGAAAAAGAACATATTAGAATAGCCTTAGAAGAAAGTCAAGAAAGATTAAAAGGGGTATTATTTTCCCTAGAAGACGTAATTTGGTCTATACATCCTAAGACATTACAGCTAATTTATATTAACACCGCCGCCACTATTTTATATGAGTGTGAATTGTCATTATTTTTTCAAAAAAGATGTTTTTGGTTAGACTTAGTACACCCCGAAGATAAAGAAAGAGTCAAAGATTATTATAGTAAAATTTTGAATATTGCCATCCTAGATAATGATGCTAATAGCCATGATATAGAATATCGCATTATTTCTTATAATGGAGAGGAAAAATATGTAAGAGATAGAGCCTATTTAGTTTTTGATAATCAAAATAATCTTATTAGAATTGACGGCATAATAACTGATATAACCAAAAAATATTTAACTCAAAAAGCCCTTAAAAAAAGTCAGCAAGAATTGCAACTAATCTTTGAATTAGCACCTATTGGTATGATGATTACCAATAAAAAAGGTATCATTCAAAAAACTAATAATTCTCTATGTAAACTACTTAATTATTCCGCCTTAGAATTAATTGATAAAGACGAAAAAATACTTCATCATCCCGATGATGTTTCTACAAATTATTTTTTTCTACAAAATATTCTCAAAAATAATCAAAAACAATACACCCAAGAAAGAAGATATATCAGTAAAAACGGTACTGTAATTCATAGTATTGTTGACACTACTATTTTACGCAACAGTCATGGAGAGATTTTACAATTAATTCAACAAATTGTTGATATTTCCGAAATTAAAAATATGCAGGAACAAATCTTGCATAATAGTATGTATGATGACCTAACAGGATTGGCAAATCGTTTTCTATTGATGGATAGATTAGCTCAAACTCTCAAAAGGTGCCATCGTAATCCGAGCGAATTATGTGCCATACTATTGGTGGATATTGATAATTTTAAAAAAGTAAATGATACCATAGGACATCATATTGGGGATCAACTTTTAGCAACTATCGGCAGTAAAATCGCATCCTCCGTCACCGAAAAAGATACCGTTGCCCGAATTAGTGGTGATGAGTTTGCCATTCTTTTAGAAGACTTAGACTCACCTAATCAAGCACAGAAAATAGCAGAAAATATCATCAATATTTGTAATACCAATTATCATTTAGAAAATAACTACATAGCTTCATCTGTAAGTATAGGTATTACCCTAAGTTCTATTGGTTATAAACACGCCGAAGAAATGATAAGGGATGCTGATTTAACCATGCACGAAGCCAAAACCATGGGCAAAAATTGCTATCAATTATTTAAGCCTATTATGCACACAGAATTGGTGCAAAAATTAAAGTTAGAATCCTATCTTAGACAGGCATTAGAAAATGATGAATTAGAATTATTTTATCAACCAATTATTGACTTAAAAACAGATAAGATAGCTGGTTTTGAGGCCTTAATTCGTTGGTTTAATCCCGAATTAGGATTTATTTCTCCCGTCACATTTATTCCTATCGCCGAAGAAAATGGTTTGATTGTATCCCTTGGGGATTGGATATTTTGTACCGCTGCCCGTCAGGCAAAAGTGTGGCAAAATAAGTATCCTCATCTTAATTTATCCATTGCTATTAATGTTTCTAGTAAGCAGTTATTAGAGTCTGATTTTCTTGCTAAAATAGACCGTTTTTTGACGGAAATAGAAGTAAATCCGAATAGGCTTAAGTTAGAAATTACGGAAAGTGTTTTAATGGATAATTTCCACACTGCTAAATATATTCTTGATAATATTCAAGCACGAAATCTTAAAATTTCTTTAGATGATTTTGGTACAGGTTATTCCTCTTTGAGTTATTTACACACTTTACCTTTTAATACCTTGAAAATTGATAGAGCTTTTATCGAGTCAATTAATGTAACGACTCCTCGAAATGCTATTGTGGAGGCGATTATATCTCTTGCTCATAATCTCTCCCTTGATGTGGTAGCAGAAGGTATTGAGTTACCTATTCAGGAGGAAATTTTGAAGGAAATTGGTTGTGATTATGGTCAAGGATACTATTATTCTAAGCCTATGGGGGCTTCTTTGGCGGATGCTTTTATTGGAAAATGGAATCAATAAACTAGGGTGTCATGAAAAAGTAGAGTTATGAAGGCGAAAAATATAGGTAAGGGTAAAAAGCATTGTAACCTAAAAAAATATGAGGACTTAGCCATGCTAAATCCTCTACCATCTAACTCTCAATACCTTAACTCTGTAAGGACTGCAAACGGGCAAATTCTTGATCAAATATTTGTAAGTCAATATTATCATCTTCTTGTTCAAAGAGCGATCGCCTTAATTGTCCCAAATAAATAGGATAAGTAAAACCATCTCCATGATATTGCGCCCTAGCCCTAACAGTTAAGTTGGCATCTCCATCGGTGGCACTTCTACCATAGGAAAATAAATCGATGGCGGCTTGTTGGAGGGTAGCTTCCAATTGCTCTTTAGTAATATCAGTGGATACCGCAATCACCGCTTGATTTGCTCCATTATCATAAACAACGTTAAATCTGACGGCATTGGGGATGCTAGGGCGCCCAAATAAGCCCAAACTTAGACCAAATAAACCAATGGTTAGGACTATCATAAAACCCGTTGCGCCGATAAAGCGAAAGCGAAAACCCCATTTAAAAATAAATCCGACGATGGCTAAAACAAAAAATGCGATGGTGCCATAGGCAGACCATAATGTATAAGTGGCAAAATCTAATGTAGATTCCATAAATATAATTGATGATTAAGGGAATGGGGAATAATTATTAATCAAAGGCAAGGGGTTTAAACCCCTTGTTAAATAATGGTGAATATCGAAAACTAATTACTGTTTATTTAATTAATTAGGCTTCATTTAAAGCAGCAATACCAGGTAATACTTTACCTTCTAATAGTTCTAAACTTGCACCACCACCTGTGGAAATGTGGCTCATTTTTTCAGCTACACCGACTTTTTCTACCGCCGCTACAGAGTCTCCACCGCCGATGATAGTAATTGTACCACCTTCAGTTAATCCTGCGAGGGTATGGGCGATCGCCTCTGTACCTTGAGCAAATTTATCAAACTCAAATACACCCATAGGCCCATTCCATATAACACTACCACAATCAGCGAGCGCATCTTGGAAAGTTTTGATAGAATCAGGCCCAATATCTAAGCCCATCCAACCATCAGGAATGCTATCAATGGCAACGGTTTTCGCATTAGCATCAGGGGCAAAATTATCAGCTACAACCACATCGGTAGGTAATAAAAATTCCACACCTCTTTCTTTCGCCTTAGCTTCTAAAGCCTTAGCTAAATCTAACTTATCTTCCTCAACCAAAGACTTACCCACAGCCAAACCACGGGCTTTATAGAAAGTGAAAATCATTCCACCACCCACAATGAGTTTGTCGCATTTTTCCAGTAAAGTTTCAATTACCCCAATTTTACTAGAAACCTTAGAACCACCAATAATGGCTACTAGAGGACGTTTGGGGGCTTCAATAGCTTTTTGTAAAAATTCTAATTCTTTCTCTATTAATAAACCAGCTACAGAAGTAGAAAGATGGTGAGTAACCCCCTCAGTGGAAGCATGGGCGCGGTGGGCAGTACCAAAAGCATCGTTTACATATAAATCAGCATTACTAGCTAATTTTTTGGCAAATTCAGCGTCATTGGCTTCCTCTTCTTTGTAGAAACGGAGATTTTCGAGTAATGCCACATCACCATTATTTAAACCATTAACAGCAGTGGTTACAGCATCACCGATACAATCATCACATTTAACAACATTTTTACCCAGTAACTCAGATAAACGTACACCCACAGCGGTTAAACGTAAACTGTCTTTAACTTCACCCTTGGGGCGCCCCATGTGACTACATAATACAACTTTTGCACCTTTGGAGGTTAATTCGTTGATGGTGGGTAAAGCCGCTCTAATGCGGGTATCATCGGTGATTTTTCCACCGTCCATGGGTACATTAAAATCAACCCTAACTAATACTCTTTTTCCTTCTAAATCTGATGCGGTTAAATTCGCAATAGTTTTTTTTGCCATGGATATATGTCCTTTTGTTTATCAGAAATTTAATATATTTAAAGTAAAAAATCTTACTCTTTGCAAATTTTACAATGACACTGGACAATACACAATTGATACCTGTGCTTGAATGACAATTTTAAGGTTGATTAGCGATGAAGCATCGGTAAAAAAAATAGACAGGAAAATTATATCTCCTGCCCTATTATTATTCAATTTTGCTTTTACTTGTTTGCGTCTCTATTTTGAAAAAGAGAATATCTATGAATTAGATACTGAAAGTAAAAAATTAATTCTCAATTTTCAATTCTTAATTACTCTAGTATCCTTTGTTTAAGGCAAATTCTACCTGCTTAAACTCTTGAGTTAAGCGTTTTTGTAATTTATCAGGAATGGGGCGATTTCCGTAAGAGGTGTAATAACCAGCAAGGGAATTGAGGGCAGTTTGCATTGTCGTAAAAGATTTTAAACCACCATAATTACTATTTTTGCGGTAGCGGGAAATGTAATCGTTAATTTGCGCTCTGGTTTCATTTTGGATTTCCTTCTTTTCTTCGATGCTGATTTCAGTGGGAAGGGCGATCGCAACTTGGACTTTTTCTAGTACAGTCATCGTATCTTGGGTATAATTACCAGTCAAACCAGTGGTACTACCACAACCAACTAAACCTACAACTACAACGAGGATAAGAGCTAGTAGCTTAGAAAAATAAGATTTTATAATCATAAAATTATCTAATATTGTTTTATTATTTACACTATCCGATTTTACCAGCATTAAACCCATTTTCCAATTAGATCAAACCTTCAAAAAATTAAGATAATAGAAAATAAGATGATAAATAAACAAGACAATATCAATTTAATTTTTATTATCCGTTAGCAATTTTGTATAGTTCATTAAAAAAGCCCATCATTAATGGTCAATTGCTAAAATTATCGATGCCCATTCGTTCCGAGATATTGATATGATATTAAAAGCACTAATAAACATCATATATTTTAGTTATAAATACTCATGTCAACCACTATTACAACAGGATGGACAAAAGCAGAAATACAAATAACTGAACAAGTTTTAAAAAAAGCCTACGAGCGAGAAACAAAAACTCTAGTTCAACAAGTTAAAGATAAAATAAACAATCTCGAAGATATGGAAGAACTTTGGCAAGTCCATGATCTTCTTAGCTCAAAACGCTATGATCTTGATGGTAAATACGATAACAGAGAACCCATGTTAGTATTTACTTTTGCCGAACTTCTTAAAGAGGGTTGGATAAAACTAGAAGAATTAGCTGGGTTGGATAAAGGCAAATTAGCACAAATATCTTCTCTATCCAGAATGTAGATTAACGGGGATGGGCTTTGCCCACCCTACACAGAATCCTTTTATCGTAGTCAAAGGGATACCAATGGTTTTTTTACAAAATTTTTAATCTCCTCATTAAATTCAAATATATGTTCAACTTACGTATATTTCTGGTACTTTTACTTATTAGTAATGAACGTTATATAATTGCTTGAGAGTTAACTTTGAATGAATGTGGAGCAAAGTTTGATCGAATTACCTTCTGATTTAGTTCCCGAAAAAATGCCCCGTCATGTGGCAGTAATTATGGACGGTAACGGGCGATGGGCAAAAAAACGTGCCTTACCCCGTGTAGTGGGACATCAAAAGGGTGTTGATGCTCTCAAAAATTTGCTTAGGTGTTGTGATGATTGGGGTGTGGATGTTTTAACAGCCTATGCTTTTTCTACGGAAAACTGGGGAAGACCTCGTTTAGAGGTAGATTTTTTAATGACTTTGTTTGAGGGGGTTTTGCGCCGAGAGTTGGCGGAAATGATGACGGAAAAAATAAAAATTCGATTTGTAGGAGATTTGAGCGTTTTACCAACTTCTTTACAACGGGAAATTGCTCACGCGATGGATACCACGGCTAATAATACGGGTATTCAGTTTAATGTAGCCACTAATTATGGTGGTCGTCAAGAAATTATCCATGCTTGTCGTCATATTGCCCGTCAGGTACAAGAAGGTAAGTTGGAGGTGGAGGATATTGATGAGGAAATTTTTGAGAGTCATCTTTATACTAAGGGAATTATTAATCCTGATTTGCTGATTCGCACGAGCGGAGAAATGCGTCTAAGCAATTTTTTGTTGTGGCAAATGGCCTATGGGGAAATGTATGTTACGCCTACTCTTTGGCCTGATTTTAACCGTCAAGAGTTTTATCAAGCTCTTCTGGACTATCAAAAGCGCGATCGCCGTTTTGGCAAAGTAAAAGAGGAGTAGAATTATCTTGTGAAAATTGTCAATCAACTTTTGCTGACAATATAACTATTGAGGAAAGCTATTGTTCATTGCTAATTGAACAAGGATATTTGATAATTAAGATAAATAAATATAGTAATGTGATATGGCAGAAGAAAGAATCTTACCAAAATTTGATCATTCTACGGTAGAAATATCTAAAGAAGAAAGTTTAGTTTATTACGAAGATATGGTTTTAGGACGCTTATTTGAGGATAAGTGTGCTGAGATGTATTACAGGGGCAAAATGTTCGGTTTTGTTCACCTCTACAATGGACAAGAGGCGGTTTCGAGCGGTATTGTTAAGTCTTTGAGAGCCAATGAGGATTATGTCTGTAGTACCTACAGAGATCATGTTCACGCCCTCAGTAGCAATGTCCCTGCTAGGGAAGTAATGGCGGAGCTATTTGGTAAATCCACGGGTTGTAGTAAAGGACGTGGTGGCTCTATGCACATGTTTTCTGCGGAGCATAAATTGTTGGGTGGATATGCCTTTGTGGCTGAAGGAATTCCTGTGGCAACGGGCGCGGCTTATCAAAGTATGTATCGCCGTAGGGCTTTGGGTGATGAAAGTTCTGATCAGGTGACGGTATGTTTCTTTGGTGATGGGGCTAGTAATAATGGACAGTTTTTTGAATGTCTCAATATGGCTGCTTTATGGAAGTTGCCTGTGATTTATGTGGTAGAAAACAATAAATGGGCTATTGGTATGGCTCATGAGCGTGCTACTTCTCAACCTGAAATTTATAAAAAAGCCAGTGTCTTTAATATGGAAGGTTATGAGGTAGATGGCATGGATGTTTTGGCGGTACGTGATGTGGCTCAAAAGGCGATCGCCCGTGCTAGAGCAGGAGAAGGTCCCACCCTTATCGAAGCGCTAACCTACCGTTTCCGTGGTCACTCCTTGGCAGATCCTGACGAATTAAGGGATGCGAAGGAAAAAGAATTCTGGAATGCTAGGGATCCTATCAAAAAATTTGCCCAGTATCTAACGGAAAATAACATTGTTACTCAAGCAGAATTAGATGCGATCGACAAAAAAGTGATGGAAACCATCGATGATGCTGTTAAATTCGCCGAAGAAAGCCCAGAACCAGATCCCAGCGAATTATATGACTACATTTTCGCTTAATTAATTATCGATCTAAGAGACCTAAAATGGTCTCTTTTTTTATTAAAAGTAAAATATATTGTTAAAGGTTTTAGGCTAAAAACAATCTTAGAGATAAATTAAAATGGAAATAAAAAGACTGTGGGAAACAATAAATTATTTCGAGATATTTCCGTGGTTAAACTGTTTAACAAATATTTTTAATCTTTCAGAAAAAAGCAATACTAAACCTAATGTACCCATGAATTTAATTTTAATTACTCCTTCACAAAGCAATTTAGCACAACACACTATTAACTATCTCAGAGAGAAAAACTTAAACTTTACGACTATAAATAATATAGAGAAAATAGAAATATCAGACCTAGAAAGAGTTACTAATATAATCTGTTTTTCCGAAAATAATAATCAATCATTATTTGACCTAATTAATAATAACTTAAAGCCAGAAGAAACACTCCTTTTTGACTTTCATAACCCTACCCCAGAAATAAAAAACCTATGGGGAGCAGTGGATGATGTGGTTATGGGGGGAGTGAGTCAAAGTAGCGTAAAAATGGGCGATCGCAACATACTCTTTACTGGCATGGTATCCACAGCCAATAATGGCGGCTTTGCCTCGGTACGCACCAAAAATTTCTCCCAACCTTGGGATTTATCAAACTATCAAGGTATTCGCCTAAAAGTACGAGGAGATGGCAAACGCTATAAATTTATTACCCGTTGTGAAGGAAAATGGGATGGTTTGAGTTATTGTTACTCTTTTGATACCGATGGAAATGACAATATAATTGAGATTAAATTTGATGATTTAATTCCAGTATTCAGAGCCAAAACTGTGCCAGAAGCCGATAAATTTGACTCTAAACAAATGTACTCTATGCAATTAATGCTTAGTAAATTTGAATATGACGGAGGTTATAACCCCACCTTTGAAGATGGTAATTTTGCGTTAGAAATCGAATCTATCACCGCCTATGGAGCGGAAAATGTACCCCAAATTATTCTGATGGGAAATTCTAATGAGTGGGAAAATATTAATCTTCATAGCTCATTTTTGAGAACTTATGCCGAAATGCCTGAAGATTTAAATCTGTAGCTCTGATCATTAAGTCATAAACTATCAATAATATATCTAGTTAATTTAAAGCTAAAAAAATAATTAAATCAATAATGGAAAGAAAAAAATTAGTAGCCGTAATCACAGGAATTATGTCGGTACTGCTAGGGGTTGTTTACCTAGTTTTAGTCCAGTTGTTGGACTCACGGGGGGCGATGATACCAGCACCCATAGAAGATTTATCCGTTTTAACTCAAACAATAATTGGCTTTTTAGGGTAAACTAAATAGAAGAAAGGGCGATCGCCTCGCCCTACAAAAATTATCTGAATCGAGGTTGATGTTGAATCAAGTTCAAGAATTCCTCACGGGTTTTATCTTCATCTTGGAAAACCCCAACCATGGCACTGGTAACAGTCCAAGAGCCTGGTTTTTGTACCCCACGCATAGACATACACATATGACTAGCTTCCATGACCACAGCCACTCCACGGGGGTCAAGGATAGTTTGTACTGCTTCGGCAATTTGACGGGTAAGCCTTTCTTGTACCTGTAAGCGACGAGAATACATTTCCACAATACGAGCAAGTTTACTCAATCCCACTACTTTTTGATTAGGAATATAAGCAACATGAGCTCGTCCCATAAAAGGTAACATATGATGCTCACAAAGGCTAAAAAAGTCAATGTCTCTGACTAAGACCATTTCATTGTGTCCTTCGTCAAAAATAGCTCCATTAACAAGCTGTTCTAAGGATTGACTATAACCTTGGGTGAGAAACTGCATAGCTTCAGCTACCCTTTTAGGAGTTTTGAGCAATCCTTCCCGTTCTGGATCTTCTCCCAGACACTCTAACATTTGGTGTACCGAATCCATCATTTTCTGTTTGTTTTCTTCTTTGATGGCCTGAACTTGAGCTTCTTTGCCGTCGTGGGTGTTGCGATCTGGACGACTGCCAACATTGTTGAATACTTCAGTGACGATGGATTGAGAGTTTAGAGAATTTTCTTTAAGAGAGTCAGAACCGTTGGAAAATACTGTCATGATTAAAGTTTTAAGATTACTGTATGGTTTTATTTGGGTTAACTATCGACAAAATAGTTAAACAAAGTTAGATTTTGATTTAAAGATGGGTTTTGATTTTTATAAATAATTCTTTAAATCTACAGGGGTTTACAACGCGCCCAAACTGGGGGTAACAGTCAGGTTTTCGATTACTGCTGACTGAGGTAGTAAGGCGGCGTGAAGGATGGTTTCGGCAACGATTTCGGGGGTTAACATGGCAGAACGGTTAAGATCTGCGTTAACGGTGTCAGTATCCCAAATGGGAGTGTTTACGGCTCCAGGGGAAACTGTGGTTACTCTAATACCGTTACTTCTTTCTTCCATGGCTAAAGATTGCCCTAGGGTTACCATGGCTGCTTTGCTGACGGCATAGGTTCCCCATTCGGGAAAAGGACTATTGGCGGCGATGGATGCCACATTAATAATTGTTCCTTGTTGTTGTTTTCTCATGGTTGGTAATACTCCCATGATACATTGAAAGACGCTGGTTAGGTTTAGATTGATTACTCTTTGCCAATCTTCTAGGGGGGTTTCCCTTAATAAATTGGTGTAAGCAATACCAGCATTGTTGACTAAAATATCGATCCCACCCCATTGGGTTACAATATTGGCGATCGCCCCTTGAACCTGTGACACCTCCTCCAGGTCAAAGGGATGAGTTTTTACTTGTACCCCATAATCGGCAACTATTTTGGCTACTTCGTCTAGTTTTTGGGTAGAACGAGCTATTAAACATACATCAATCCCCGCTTGGGCAAATTTGATGGCTACTGCTTTTCCTATCCCGCTACTAGCACCCGTAATGATAGCTCGTTTTTGATTGGGGGAATTTTCCATGATATTATTTAATCTTTGTACAACATTTGGGTTGAATGATGATCCTTCAGGTGGGCTGATATTACTTTCCCTGATTGCTTCATCTTCTTTTAACCCTATCCACAGCAACGGTTACACCGAAACTGCTTTTATGAAGTTTTGTAACAAAATTCACAATTAAAATTATAACAGTTTCTGATCCCAGAAAACACGGATTCAATGACAATGGACAATGGATAATTAATTTTTGGTTTGGGTGGGGAATGGGGAACAGGGAATGGGCAATGGTAGTAATATGGGATATTTATTATAATTTGATAATATTTCATACCATGATTAAGGAACGCTTAATTTTTATGGTGTTGTGAGCAATTTTGCAAATTCTCATGGCATATGAAAAATAAATTGTGGGATTAAGAATAGTTCAAAACCATTCCCTATTCCCCTACAGTTTAATGTTCTAGGAATACGCCGATTTTGCGGAATTTATCATAACGGAGATTTTTTCGTTGCTCTGCACTAAGGCTAGAAAGATATTCTAAGTTATCTAAAATGGCTTTTTTAAGAATATCCGCTGCCCCAAGGGGATCTGAATGGGCGCAGTTGGGGGGTTCTGGTAAAATTTGATCGACAATGCCCAATTCCAACAAATCCTTGGCGGTAATCTTGAGGGCGAGGGCGGCTTGTTCAGATTTTTTGGCATCTTTCCACAAAATAGCGGCACAGGCTTCGGGACTAGCGACGGTATAAACAGAGTGTTCAAAGATCATTAACTTCTCGGCTACCCCAATGCCCAAAGCTCCTCCAGAGCCTCCTTCACCGATGACGGTGGTAATAATAGGTACATCGAGACTAAACATTTCTCGCAGGTTATAGGCGATCGCCTCTCCTTGCCCTAATTTTTCTGCATCCAGTCCAGCATAAGCCCCTGGGGTATCGATAAAGGTAATAATGGGCAAAGAAAAACGGTTAGCGTGTTCCATCAACCGCATCGCCTTACGGTATCCCCCGGGGGAAGCCATACCAAAATTACGGGCTACATTATCCTTGGTATCCCTTCCTTTTTGATGCCCAATGATCATTACCCCCCGTCCATCGAGTCGGGCAATACCTCCGATAAGGGCTGGATCATCGTTCCCGCGGCGATCGCCATGGAGTTCAAACCAATCATCGGTCATGGCTTGAACATAATCTAGGGTAGAAGGACGGCGAGGGTGACGCGCTATCTGTAACTTTTGAGAAGGGGTTAAACTACTAAAAATTTCTAACCTTAGTTGCTCTGCCTTGGACTCCAACTCATTTACCTGTCCAGAGACATCAACATTGGTTTCCTCTGCTAACTCCCTAATTTGGTCAATTCTTGCCTGTAATTCCACTAAGGGCTTTTCAAACTCTAACAGGAAAGTACGTTTTTTTTCGGTTTTTACCATATCAGTATCTTAAATTTTCTATCCTTCGATCTTAGAATATTCGGTATTTATTTATAAATGATTAATTATTGACTAATTAAATTGTCCATTGTTCATTGTTCATTGTCAATTTTCCTGAAACATCCCATAAATCAGAAACACAATGCCGATATTGATACAAACATCAGCAATGTTAAACACAGGAAAATTAATCCAACGAAAATCTAAAAAATCTACCACATAGCCAAAAATAAAACGATCTACACCATTGCCAAAAGCCCCCGCTAGTATCAAGCCATAGCCCCACTGTTCGGGATTGGGCAACTTTTCCCATAATCCATAAACAATCAATACCAAACTAACAAACAAAGACAACCACCTTAACCAAAATGCTCCACCACTAAAAAAACTGAAAGCTGCCCCTGTATTTTGTATATAGGTAAAGTGAAATACTCCTTCCCAAATAGGGATAGTATCATTAACATTTTCAAAGGTTAAAATAGTCCAAACTTTAGTGAGTTGATCAATTATTAAACCAACGATTGCCACTGACCAAAAATAAAAGTTTTTCCTCATAGTTTAGGCGGTTTTATGAACCATTAATAGATAAAATATTGTTGTTTATAAATTATATAAAAACGTGCTTTAAATTATTTTTAATGCTTTTAACATTGTTTATGAAAACTTTTAGATACTTTTTTCCCTTGTGCAAGTTAATAATAAAAAAATGCTAGAGATTAATAAAATAAGATAACTCTAATAATAAAAGCAATTATGGCAATAAGGGGGATAAGAAGCATTTGAGACAGAAAAGGAGTGATGGTATAAAGATTAATGGCATCAGTAAGGTAATTTGGGTCTAAATCATTGCCAAATATAGGAGTAATGAAAGTATAGCCCACCAGATAGAGAATGCCACAGAGATGAACTACCAACAAACCAAAAAAGATGGCATAGACAAATATTTCTAATTTTCTTTTACCTGGAATAGCTAGATAACCACATAACCAAGCCCCTGGAATGAACCCAAGGATATACCCAAAACTGGGTTGATCTAAATACTCAAAAGTACCCCCTTGATAAAATACAGGTAACTTAAATAAACCTAGAACCAAGTAAGCAATTTGGGCATAAGCTCCAGCATTTTTTCCAGCGAGGCAACCCGTTAAAAAAACCCCCACTAATTGATAAGTAACACCAAGGGAAGTGGGGTTAAAATCTTCTAGGGCGGTGCCTTGGGGAATGACGAAAAAAACTTCTACAAACGTACCAAATATTGTGAGCATTAAACCTGTCAATGCCCACACAAACTCATATATAGGATTAATTTTGAGTTCTTCTTGGTCGTCTTTAGCCAATGGATTCATCTTGGTAGGGAACAGGGGCTTCTCCCCCCTCTAAGCCTAAAGATTTTAACATGGCTTGGTCTTCTTGGGGGGATTGTCCGAGGGTAGTTAAATAGTTACCGATTAACATAGCATTAATTCCCGAAATTAAACCTTGTTTTTGCCATTCTCCCATGACAGTTTCTCTGCCCCCTGCATAGCGGAGGATTTGTTGGGGTAGAATAAAACGGAAAAGGGCGATCGCCTTCAGGGCTTGTAAAGGAGTAAGTTTGTTCTGCTCTCCTAGGGGAGTACCTTCTCTGGGGTTGAGGAGATTAATAGGCACTGATTCTACTTCTAACTCTCGCAAAGAAAGGGCTAAATCGACCCTATCTTCCCAACTTTCACCCATACCCATGATACCTCCTGTACAGGCTTGGATACCTACAGCCTTAAGGTTTCTGACTGTATCTACTCGATCTTGCCAAGTGTGGGTAGTGACGATTTTTTCGTAAAAATTGGCTGATGCCTCAAGGTTATGATTATAACGGGTTACTCCAGCCTCTTTTAGTTCCTGAGCTTGTTCTTGGGTAATTTCCCCTAGGGCGCAACAGGGCTTAACGTTTGTTTCGGTGATGATGCGACGAACTGTAGAGATAATTTCGGCAAACTCGTTATTTTTAGGACTATTATATTTTACGCCCCGTCCTTGGGACACTAAACAAAATCTTTTTGCCCCCGCCGCTTCCGCTGCTTTAGCATATTCTAAAATTTCATCTTCACTTTTGAGACCATAAACGGGGGAATCTTTACCCTGATGGTGTACCGACTGTGAGCAAAAACTACAGTTTTCTGAACAATTACCCGATTTTACATTAACGATGCTACATAGATCGACCACATTACCACAACAGGCCTGACGAATACGATCCGCATTTTCACATAGAAGGAGAATATTTTCCTCCCCCTCAATGGTGGTAATTTGTAGGGCTTCCTCTTTGGTAATTTTATCTCCCCCTATGATGCGATCGCCCAATTCCCTTAACCATACAGCAAGAGAATTATTATTATCGGTGGAAATATTCTTAATGTTTTGTTCTGGCTTACTGATGGTGTTTACCACAAATACCGTCCCCTCATAAATATGTATATTCTTTGACAATCTCACCCAACCCAATGGTTGAAAATGATGAAATAACCCCCTAAATTATACCCTAAAAACCCATGGACAATGGATAATAAACATTCAAAAATTGACCTTCATAGGCTTCTTTTTACGAGGTTGCCACCTTAGCCGTGATTTTGCCCTAACTGTGTGTGAAAATACCTAAAAAAATCTAAATTTAAAGAAAAAACGAACAAAACAGAAATTATCAGGTAGAATCATAACGAAATATTATGATTAAACTTTATTTTTAAATAAAATCGGGAGGTCAAGGCTATCACTACTTCTATTCAGACAAATTCATCAGCGACATTTACCCAAGACTACAATCATGTTGCCCTAGAAATCATCGGTAGAAAACCCCTCAAAGGGGAAGTAAGAATCAGTGGAGCAAAAAATTCTGCCCTCGCTATCTTGGCAGGTACTCTTTTATGCAGTGAAGAATGTCGTTTAACCAACGTTCCCACCCTCAAAGATGTGCAATTTATGGGTCAGGTATTAAATGCTCTTGGGGTAAAAATCGAACAAAATCAAGATGTGTGGGATATTGATGCCCGTCAACTAAAAGACGCTCAAGCCCCTTACGAATTAGTGTCTCAACTACGAGCTAGTTTCTTTGTAATAGGACCTATTCTTACCCGTTTAGGGGTTGCCCATGTGCCTTTACCAGGGGGATGTGCGATCGGTTCTCGTCCCGTAGATCTTCACGTCAGAGGACTTCAAGCCATGGGTGCTGACGTAATTATCGATCACGGCATTGTTAACGCCTCCGTAAAAGGCAACAAAAAAAGACTTCAAGGAGCAAATATATTTCTTGACTATCCCAGCGTCGGTGCCACCGAAACCATCATGATGGCAGCCACCCTCGCCGAAGGAGAAACCATCATCAAAAATGCTGCCCAAGAACCCGAAATCGTTGACCTTGCCAACTTCTGCAATAGCATGGGAGCAAAAATAAAAGGAGCAGGAACTAATACCATTACCATCGAAGGGGTAAAAAGTCTTCATAGTACCGATTATGCCATTATTCCCGATCGCATCGAAGCAGGTACATTTTTAGTAGCCGGGGCCATTACTCACTCTCCCATTACCCTTACCGCTGTTAACCGTGAGCATCTAATTCCCGTCATCGCTAAATTAGAAGAAATTGGCGTAAAAGTAAAACAAGAATCCCCCACCAGCCTTACCGTAGTGCCAGGAGAACTTCGTGCCACCGACATAGAAACCTCCCCTCACCCTGGTTTTCCTACGGATATGCAAGCCCAATTTATGGCACTACTTACCGTTAGCCAAGGTAATAGCTTGATTACCGAAACAGTATTTGAAAATCGTTTACGTCATGTAGCCGAACTAAAACGCATGGGGGCAGACATCAAAGTAAAAGGTAACTGTGCCATGGTAAAAGGTATTTATCGTTTATCTGGCGCCCCTGTTATGGCAACGGATTTGAGAGCATCCGCAGCTCTTGTTATTGCGGCTCTTGCGGCCGACGGTACCAGCTTAATTCAAGGATTACAACACCTTGATCGAGGTTACGAAAATATTGAACAAAAACTACAAAGTCTAGGCACCCAAATTAAGCGCATTCAGTATCTTAGCTAGATTTTTTTTCCTACACATTACAATTTTTTTTGAGCGTTGAGCCTACAGAGTGATACTGAAAGCAAAACGCTTTAATTTTTTTTGATTCAATGACAACGATCCAATAAACTCGACAAAGTGATGAATAATGGATAGTGAGTAATTAAAAAAAATATAAAAAATTAATTATCAATTATCACGTTCCTATGAAAAAAATTTTACTCGTAGAAGACAGTAAAACCACCAGAGAAATAATTAGTAATTTACTCACCAAACAAGGATTGTTAGTACAAAGCGTCACTAACGGTGAGGATGCTCTAACGATCATGAAAAGTACCATTCCTGATTTAGTAATTTTAGATATAATCTTGCCTAAAATGAATGGTTATGAAGTTTGTCGTCATATTAAATCTGAACAAAAAACTCAAAATGTTCCCGTAATTCTTTGTTCCTCAAAAAAAGAAGAATTTGATCGTTACTGGGGTATGAAACAAGGTGCCGACGCTTACATTAGTAAACCATTTCAAGCTAGTGAACTAATGAAAATGATTAAGCAACTACTCAGAAAATAATTGTTTATAATTTATTTTCTAATGGGAATAATACACTATAATTAATGGTTAGTTATACTTCTCCTAATTTTTATTGTTTAATTCCCATAATATTTACAGAAGTTATACTCTAATTTCATCTCAACAGCATCGAAAATGGTAGATAATCAAAACAAATCCCCATCTATTGACGAATCGCCTTATTCCCTCGCCCTTGATACAGAATTTACCGAAGATGTAGAGGCCTTAGAAGGAGAATCCCATCTTCGTTTTTTTCTTCCATCTGGAAATGAATTTGCCCTCTCTGCCATGGGAATTAGAGAAATTATGCAACAGGAACCAGGGAATATTACCCCTGTACCGAATGCCTCTCCTTTACTGCTCGGCACAATCAACCTTCGAGGAGAAATTATCTGGGTAGCCGATCTCGGACAATTCCTTGGCTATCCCAATATGTTAAACACTGATCGGGGAGAGGTGCCCGTGATTGCGGTGGAAGAGCAAGACATAATCTTAGGATTGGCAGTAAAATCCCTAGGAGCAATTCATTGGCTTGAGGTGGATAAATTGCAAATACCCCAAAATATTCCGGACCACATTGCGCCTTATGTTCAAGGGGAATGGGTAGAAGGAAGAAATCATCATATTAGGGTATTAGATCACATTGCGATTTTACGCTCGGCTCGTTGGGTAGCTTAATCTGAGAGTCGTTATATGATAGACACATTGAGTTTAAACTTAGAATGCAACTGACGGAGAAGTAAAGATGGCATCAGAAACTGATTATCAAAAAAGATACGCTCAAGCACAAAACGCATATTTAGAGGGAAATTTGCCAGAGGCTCGTGATATTACCGATATTCTTGTTAATGATTACCCTAAAGATCCTGCTGTCTTATTACTTCAAGGTCATATTTGCTTACAACAAGATGAGCATGATAGTGCCAAAGCCAGTTATGAGAAGGTGTTGAAACTGAGCGATCGCCCCGACATCATCAATTTAGCCCATCAAGGTTTAGAACAAATCAACGAGCAAGAAAATAGCATTTATCCCATGGAACTAGAAGATCCCAACTTCGGAGATGAGGTAGAAGAGTTTGAAGAAGATGAAAGCGAAAACTGGACCAATAGTCTTTCCTTAGATAACCTAGACTGGGATCCCTCCGACTTAGAAGACGAAGAAATCGAAGATCCAACCTTACAACAAAACCCCTCCTTTACCAATAGTCGAGACAAAGTATCTAGTCACGAAAATAATCCCTTTGAAATCAGTGAAGATGATGATTTTGACGAGGAGGAGTTAACCGCCACCAACTTTGACTCCCTTTCTCAACCCTTTGATTTTGACCCCACCAACAGTACCGATGACGATGACTTTGAATTTGGAGTAACCAATCTCAAAGATTTAGACGTTAATCTAAGCAGTTCGGACATTGATTATGACGACTTACCCCCTCTTAATCTCGATGAGGATGACGAATCAGATGATA
Source organism: Cyanobacterium sp. HL-69 (assembly GCA_002813895.1). Classification (NCBI taxonomy): domain Bacteria; kingdom Bacillati; phylum Cyanobacteriota; class Cyanophyceae; order Chroococcales; family Geminocystaceae; genus Cyanobacterium; species Cyanobacterium sp. HL-69. The sequence goes on from CP024912.1 coordinate 162,227, forward strand.
TAACAGGTAGCCCTACCTTTGTGGTATCTTCCGAAAATCAAGGAAACTCCCAAGAATCTGACCTAGTAGATTTAGAAGAAATGCTCACCAGCACGGGAGGAGACTTTCTCGATGATTTGAGTGATGATGATTATGGAGACTATAGTTCTGCCCTAGAACCTTTAACCACCCCGTCAGGTTCCTTTGCCACCAAAAATCAAACCAACTCCATGGATGAGGATGATGAGGATCAACCCTTAGCATTTGGAGATGACGAGAAATTTTTCCTTGCTCCCGATGATCTTGACGATATTCCTGACATTTCATCCGATAGTATCCCTTCCTCCATCTTTCCCCAACCTCAACAAGCCCAAGCCAATGATGGTTTTGATGAGGAAGACGAAAGCAGTAGTTTTACCTTTAACACCTCCGATCTCAATAGCATCGATTTAGGCGGCGAAGACGGCATCGGCACCAGTGCTTCTTTCTCTCCTTACACAACCCCTGCTTACCAAGCTATGCCCTCGGAATTGGAGATTCATTCCAGCAAATTTGGTAAATATTACAACCTCTCAACTTTTAATAAGCAACTGTTCCACGGTTTACTCACGGGGGCAGTCTCTTTTATTGCGGTAATATTGATTACCTCTTTTCAGGGGGGGGCTGTGGAAGGAGAAAGACAAGGCTTGGGATGGGGAAATAAATTCATCCTTGGTTTATTAACAGGAGTAGCCGCCGGGGGGACTACGGCGGGGGCGGGTTTGGTGATGGCAAAACACGTGGAACGTTATACCAACGATCTTCAAAACCAGTTTGATTCTATTTATCAGGGTAATTATGATGTGAAAACTAGCGTCTATTCCCAAGATGAATTCGGTACCCTCGCTTCTAGTTTTAATCACATGGCGAAAATGATTAAAATGACCACCACGGAAGCGAAAAAAAGAGCAGAGGATACGGAAAAGGCTAGGGAAGATTTCCAAAAACAAGTGGTTAAGTTCCTTGATGACGTAGAAGGTGCGGCACGGGGTGATTTGACGGTTCAAGCGGAGGTTACTTCTGATGTACTAGGGGCGGTGGCAGATGCTTTTAACTTAATCATCAAAAATGTTCGTACCATCGTAACTCAGGTAAAACAAGCAGCAATTCAGGTAAACAAGGGAAGTACCGATAGTGAAGTGTTTGCTCGTAGTCAGTCTAGTGACGCTTTGAGAATGGCGGAGGAGTTGGCGGTAACTCTTAACTCGGTACAGATGATGACCGACTCTATCCAAAGGGTGGCAGAAAATGCTCGAGAAGCCGAAGAGGTGGCCCGTTCTTCTAGTGTTACCGCCCTCAAGGGGGGGGATGCGGTAGAGCGCACCGTAGCTGGTATTTTACAGATTAGGGAGACGGTATCGGAAACCACTCGGAAGGTAAAAAGGTTGGCTGAGGCCTCCCAAAAGATCTCTACCATTGTGGCGGTAATCTCTAACATCGCTTCTCGTACTAACCTTTTGGCGCTTAATGCCTCGGTACAGGCGGCACGGGCAGGGGAAGCGGGTAGAGGTTTCTCCATCGTAGCGGCGGAGGTACGACAGTTGGCGGATAGATCAGCTAAATCTTTGCAGGAAATTGAGCAGATTGTATTACAAATTCAAACGGAAACTGGCTCGGTAATGACGGCTATGGAGGAGGGGATACAACAGGTAATGGATGTTACCCGCCGTTCGGAAGATGCAAAACGTTCTCTTGAGGATATTATTCAGGTTGCTAACCGTATTGATGCTTTGGTGCGATCGATTACGGCGGATACCGATGAGCAACGGGAAAATTCTAAAGGGGTGGCAAAGGTTATGCAGAATGTGGAGTTAACGGCGCAGGAAACCTCTCAAGAGTCTCAACGGGTGGCGGGTTCTTTACAGAATTTAGTTACCATTGCTAGGGATTTAATTGCCTCTGTGGATATGTTTAAGGTTGAGTAGTAAGGGAGCATGGATAAAAAGCAAAGATCAGCTTATTCTCAAGGAGGTTTTTTTGCTCAGACCTATTATGGTTTATTGGGTTTACATCCTTCTGCTTCGGTGGTGGAAATTCGTCGTGCTTATCGGGAGTTGAGTAAGTTTTATCATCCTGATACCACTTCTTTACCCCTTGAGGAGGCTAAAACAAAATTTCAATGTTTAAATGAAGCCTATGGAGTATTAGCTAGTCCTGAGAGGCGATCGCTCTATGACCTACAAATAGGTTACTCCCGTTGGAATGTAATTCAATCCCCCCTTAATTTTTATCAAGATGATCAAGAGGAAGATTATAAAAGTTCCGCCTACCTAGATCCTACCGATAGACCTTTATCATCAGGGGAATTATTTGCCCTCTTACTTATGGGTATCACTCTTCTTGCTTGTCTTATCCTCGCATTATCCCTCGCTTGGCTAAGGGGCTGACTTTTTTTTGGTAAAATTGTGGTGCAATAAATTCTAATTATATCGATAAACATGGCTTCACTATCACCCACTAGCCCCCTTTATAGTTACCCCCTACCTGCGATCGAAGACTGGTTAAAATCCATGGGATGTCAACAAAATACTCAACAACTAAATTGCTGGTATCTAAGCAAAGAACACTGGGAAGCAGAAATAACCCTTGAAACCGAAGACATTAACATTAACTACCTCCAAGCAGGAGCCGATGGCACAGACATCAAAAGAGCATTTCGTTACTCCCTTTCCCGACAAGATATAGAAGACGCTATTTTTTCAGGACCCTAGTTAGGTTTTAGGATAATATTTATTCAAAATAAATAATATCTTAATTTTCTGTTTGCCTTATTGTGTGGGGTAGGGAAGCAATATATTTTGTATAAAAACAATACATATACCACATCCCTACGGTATTTTGTAATAGGATTTTTCAACTATTGAGAGAGTTGATTAGGCCTCTGCTTCAATTTGTAAAAATAATAGTGCCATAACCACTGCAGGCATAACTAAACCAACAGCAGGAACTAAAATAGATGGTAAGAAAGAAGCTGCGTATTCTCCAAGCATGATTGTTATTATCCTTATGCTAAACAATAAAATTAACTACCATGGATATTACAGCGAACCTAAGCAAAAAGGGGCGAAATATAAAGATTCTTAACAAAAAAACTTTGAGAATCAAATCTCAAGTTAGAGTAAGCTACAAACAACAATTTTTGTAAAAAAAATATAAGGAGCTTGAATAAAAGTCCATGAGTACTAACGTAGTTCATTCTGGTGGCGATCCTCAAGTAGGAAATCTTAGCACTCCTATCAACGGATCTGGTTTTACAAAAGCATTTATTAACGGTTTACCTGCTTATCGCAAAGGTTTATCCCCCAATCGTCGTGGCTTAGAAATTGGCATGGCCCATGGTTATTTTCTTTATGGACCTTTTGCATTACTAGGACCCTTAAGAGATACAGATTTTGGAGCTCAGGCAGGTTTACTCGCAACCATTGGCTTAGTTGCCATCTTAACAATTTGTTTATCTATTTATAGTGCAGTGGGTGTTGGTAAACCTACTGAAACCTTGACCACTCCTCAAGTTCCCGCCGAATTGGCTACTAAGGAAGGTTGGAGCGAGTTTGCTTCTGGATTCCTTCTTGGTGCTTCTGGTGGTGCTTTCTTTGCTTTCTTCCTTTGCCAAACCTCTTACTTACAGCCTTTAATTGAAGCGGCCAAAAATGTTTGGTAATTTTTAAGTTTCTCTTAATTGTCAGGAAGAAATTAAAATTCATCAGGCAAGGGGATACATTTCCTCTTGCTTTTTTGGTGGCTTACAACTGATACTGGATTTCTAAAAAGTATATTAATAAAACGAACAATGAGCTTAAGCCCATTGTCAATAAAAAATTAACTAAAACAACAAAAATGTTGTTTAAATGTCCTAAAATAGACTTTAGCAACAAAAATGTTGTTAAACTATATAAGTAGTCAGTCTATAAAAACTAATTAACATGAGTGCCACTGTAAAAACTTTAGTCAATCAACCTTATAAATACGGATTTATCACTGATATTGAATCTGATAGTATTCCCAAAGGATTAAGTGAAGAAGTCGTTAGGTTAATTTCTGCCAAGAAAAACGAACCTGAATTCATGTTGGAATTTCGCCTCAAAGCCTATCGCCAATGGTTGAAAATGACTGAACCACAGTGGGCTCATGTGGGCTATCCTAAAATTGACTATCAAAATATTATTTACTATTCTGCTCCAAAACAGGGTAAAGAAAAGCTTAAAAGTTTGGATGATGTCGATCCTACTTTGCTAGATACCTTTGAAAAATTAGGTATTCCCCTATCAGAGCAAAAAAGATTGAGCAATGTTGCCGTTGATGCTATTTTTGATAGCGTTTCTATTGGTACTACCTTCAAGGAAAAATTAGCAGAAGATGGGGTTATTTTTTGTTCTATATCTGAAGCACTACAAGACCATCCTGATTTAGTTCAAAAATACTTGGGTACTGTTGTACCTACCGCTGATAACTTTTTCGCGGCTCTCAATTCCGCTGTATTTAGTGATGGTTCTTTTGTTTTTATTCCTAAAGGGGTAAAATGTCCCATGGAATTATCTACCTATTTCCGCATCAATAACGGAGATACAGGACAATTCGAGCGCACCTTAATTGTAGCAGAAAAGGGGGCATCAGTAAGTTATTTAGAAGGGTGTACCGCCCCCATGTACGACAGTAACCAACTCCATGCCGCCGTAGTAGAATTAGTCGCCCTTGACAATGCAGACATCAAATATTCCACCGTCCAAAACTGGTTTGCCGGGGATGAAAAAGGCAAAGGGGGTATTTATAACTTTGTAACCAAACGGGGATTATGTAAAGGAGTTAACTCCAAAATCTCTTGGACTCAAGTAGAAACTGGCTCGGCGATTACTTGGAAATATCCCAGTTGTGTATTAGTAGGCGATAACTCCGTTGGCGAATTTTACTCCATTGCCCTTACCAACAATATGCAACAGGCAGATACAGGTACAAAAATGGTTCATATCGGCAAAAATACCCGTAGCACCATCATCTCTAAAGGTATCTCCGCGGGAAACTCCAAAAATAGTTACCGTGGCTTAGTAAAAATGGGTAACAAAGCCAAAGGTGCAAGAAACTACTCTCAATGTGATTCCATGCTTATTGGTGACAATGCCGAAGCCAATACTTTCCCTTACATTCAGGTAGATAATAATACCGCAAGATTAGAGCATGAAGCCTCTACCTCCAAAATTGGAGAAGATCAACTGTTCTATTTTGCTCAAAGGGGTATTTCCGAAGAAGATGCTATCTCGATGTTGGTGAGTGGTTTTTGTAAAGATGTACTCAATGAATTACCCATGGAATTTGCCGCTGAAGCTGATAAATTATTAAGCCTCAAATTAGAAGGCACAGTGGGTTAATCTTTCCACAAATCATAATGGTGGGCAATGCCCACCCTACAAAATAATTGAGAATGAATAGTTAAGAATAAAACTTTCAAATTTGAAAGTAAAGTCTTATTTATCATTTATTGGCAATGGGCTTAAGCCCATTGTTTCTTTTATTCGTATATTTTTCTTTACTATTCAACCCTTACCCTTTGGGTAATCATAGTTGTGCCATCTTCACGGATAAAAATAGCAGAGTACCAATGATCTCCTTCCCTGATGGTAACTCGTTTGAAGATTCCCCCGGCGGATAGGGCATCTAATTCCATGGGTTGTGGATTCGTAAATAAAGCGGGATTTACTCGTTCTTCTTTTACCCCTCCTAATATTAAACCATTACCGATGGGATCTTCTACGATCGCATCTAAATCGAATGCTTGACCTGATCTAACTGTTTGAGGTAATCTGAAAGTAATTTCAGGGGGATTTTCTCCTGTAGTAACACGGGTTTTTTCCGTTAGAATTTCTTGGGAAATTAGTTGTTGATTTTCAAAAGTTTGAAGGGCTGTAATTTCGGAAACCATATTGACAGTCTCCCCATTTTCTTGTTTGCTACCTTCTACAGTGGTGGTAGTGTTGAGAATTAACTGTGTTTGATTTTGTTCGCTGGAGTTGATGGTGGTAGTGTATTTCAGATTCGGATAGGTATTCCAAAGCTGTGCAAGGGAACTTAAAAAAGTCTCATTATCTAAGCCATCTTCGTTGCTGAATTGAGGAGAAATATACTGCTGTAAAGTTTCTATGTCTTGATTATTACTAGCAACATCAATTCTGGTAATAAGTTCGATGATTTCTGTATTAGTGTTATTTTGTGCCGTAGCGGGGTTATGTTTCTGTAGGGAAAAATAAAAACTAACAATAAATAACAAGGAAAAGTTTAATATTCTTTTTATTTTTTTCTTTCTTTTAATCATTATCTGATTTTATTTGATTGATACTTCATAGTGATGACAATAATTATAACAATCAAAACCTTGACTATTTAAGATGAGTTGAAAAAATGCTTTTTTTGGAAGTGTTGGTGATAATCAGGGATTCAAAATATTATCACCATTCCCTATTACCCACTTAAACTAAAAATAATATCTAAATTTAGTAATGAACTTTCGTCAAATATCTGTAATTTTACGTGTTTAACTGTTTTTTTACTCAGGAAAAATCTCTTTGGTATTCTAAGTAAGTAGGCATAATTAAATCGATTTAGGCAAGGGGTTTAAACCCCTTGTTCATAAGAGTCTTAATAAAATAAGAGCTATAATTAATTTCGCCAACCTACTTATCTATTATTTGTAGTATGTATAATTATTTTATATTATTTTAATGTTTTAATAATTGCTAATTATTTCTAAAATATGAGCCAATACAGTGAGTACTTTTACTTAATAATAAAGGAGAAATATTACATTTAATAAACAAAGGTGTTTTTACTAAAAAAGTTTTGATAATTTAGATAAAGAGTGAATGAACAAAGACGATTAAAAATGATCAAACATTTTTCAGAAGATTGGATTAAAGAATGGTGTAACGAAAATGGTTGGACGGACTTATTTTTAAATCGCCGAGATTACTGGGCTTTTCCTCCTAATGGGGTAATGCCTTTACCTATTCCGAGGGAGATATTATTAGATATTAAGGCAGAAAAAGGATTTTCTGATCAAGAAAAAATTTGGGTATCTGCTACTTTAATTGTTAGTCTTCTGGGGGTTATATTTAGCTATTGGTTAAATTCTCCGATGCCTTTAGTTTTTGCTTTTGCTTTTTGTGCCATGGTAGTGGGAAATTTTGACATTGATTAGATAATTATTTTTTACATTGTTGAGTTTAGAGATAATTTTTCGGGGGTTGCTTAATACTCAAATATTATTAAACTATCATAAACATTCAATATCTTATGATATTGTTACGATCGCCCCTTATCCACCTAAACTAAAAATAAGATCTAAATTCAGCAATACCATTTTTCTTTTAGAATGACTGACCAAACCATTAACCTAAGTCCTGAGCTATATAGTTATTTGTTGTCTGTATCTTTGAGGGAAAATCCCGTTTTAGGGGAGTTGCGAAAGGAAATGAAAAGTCATCCTGTGGGTAGGATGCAAATTTGCCCCGAACAAGGGCAGTTTATGGCTTTATTATTAAAGTTGATGGGTGCAAGGAAGGTATTAGAAATAGGGGTTTTTACGGGTTATAGTTCAACCATTATGGCTTTGGCTTTGCCTGACGATGGTAAGTTGATTGGTTGTGATAGTTGTAAGGCGGATACGGACATTGCTAGGAAGTATTGGCGTAAGGCAGGAGTGGAGGATAAAATTGAGCTTTTTTTGGCTCCTGCGCTAGATACCCTTAATGATTTAATAGAGCAGGGGGAAAAGGAAACTTTTGATTTTTGTTTTATTGATGCAGATAAGAGTAATTATCTTAATTATTATGAAAAGTGTCTGTGGTTGGTGCGTAGAGGGGGGCTAATGGCGATCGATAATGTGCTTTGGTATGGTAGGGTTGCAGACAAAAATATTGATGATAAAAGGACAAACAAAATTAGGGAATTTAATCAATTTTTAAAGGAAGATGATCGTATTGATCTTAGTTTAATTCCCATCGGAGATGGTTTAACATTGGCTCGTAAAAAATAATTGGGCGTTGCTGATTTTAGATATAGTTTCTCATTTAAGCAGAGAATAGGGAACAAAAAATGCCAATAATTTTATATTTTTCAAGATAAATAAAAATAGAAAGTTGCTCCCTGATTAACTTGGGCATCATACCAAATTTCGCCGTTATGTCGTTGAATGATTCGCTTCACGGTGGACAAACCAACCCCAGTACCTCTAAATTCTTTCTCGGTATGTAGGCGATGAAAGGGAGTAAAAAGTTTTTCAGCTGTTTGGGGATCAAATCCGGCTCCATTATCTTTGATAAAGTAGATGTTTTTGATACCTTTTTTTATAATTCCAAATTCGATGCGGGATTTTTTTACTTTGGCAGTGTACTTATAAGCATTTTCCAAGAGATTTTCTAAAACAATTCTCATCAAATTCAGATCTCCTCGACAGTAAAGGTTTGGAGTAATGATAAAATCAACGGTGCGATCGCAATTTTTGACTTTAAACTTATCGCTAATTTCGGAAACTACCTCGCTGATGTTGAAATTAGAGTATTCTATATCGATATTTTGTACTTGAGATAAACGCAATAAATCTCGAATTACCTCCGCCATTCTTTTTCCTTCATCTTGGATATATTGAAAATATTCTTTAACATCGGGATCAAATTTATGGGCAAACTCTTGAGCTATTAGTTGACTAAAACCATTGATGACATGAATTTTGTTCTTTAAATCATGGGATACTCGATGACTGAATGCTTCTAAATCTTGGTTTAATAGCATTAGTTCCTTGTTTTTGCGTTCAATTTCCCTTTGCATATTGAGTAAACGCAATTGATTTTCGACTCGGATAACTACTTCTTCAATTTGAAACGGCTTCGTGATGTAATCAACACCGCCCACATTAAAAGCGTGTACTTTGTCAAAGGTATCGTTAAGGGCGCTCAGAAAGATGACGGGGATATGTTTGCTCTTTTCTTGGGATTTGAGAATTTTACATACTTCATAACCATCTAATTTGGGCATTTTGATGTCTAGCAAAATTAAATCAGGGGCTTCGATGTCAACAACCTGCAAAGCCTGTCGCCCACTTAAAACTCTTCGTACATCATAATCATGATCTGTGAGCATGGTAAATAATAATTGCAAGTTTTCGGGGACATCATCGACGATGAGAATGTCTCCTTTTTTAGAGGTTAAATTATTCATTAGTATCACCTTGGGTTAGGTTGATTATTTGATCAAAAAATAAGTTGTTGAGCATATGATTAAGATGATGGGCAAGGAAATTATATTCTGGGGGAATCTCAGCTATTAATGTTTTAATTTTTGCTTCTCTGGCACTCAATGCCGCTTGATGGAGTTGATTTATCCATAGGGAGGGCATTTTTTGTAACTGTGTTTGTGTTTGTTGTGTGTCTGGGGTGGGAGGTTGGATTTTATTTTGGTTTTTATCTCGCTTTTCTTGATAGATGTATTTAACGCCCAGATATTTTTCCATCATTTCAAAGATGACTTTTTCTTGGAAGGGTTTGCTCACAAAATCATTACATCCTACTTGAAGAATGGCTTCTCTTTCTTCGTCGAAGACGGTGGCGGTGAGGGCGAGAATGGGTACTGGTGGTTTGTCTTCCATGGTTTCTAGGTTACGGATATGACGACTGGCTTGATAGCCGTCCATGATTGGCATTCTCATGTCCATCCAAATTAGGTTGGGTTGCCATGTTTGCCAAAGTGCGATCGCCTCTTTTCCATTACAAGCAGTTTGCACATCAAAACCCATGGACTGCAACATTTTTTCCATCAACAGGCGATTATCCTCCACATCTTCTACTACCAAAATACGATAAACAGGTTGTGACTGTTGTAAACCAATTATCTGACGAGAATTACTTTGGGATTTTTGCTCAATCTTTTCGGGAAGAGTCATGGCAATACGACAAGTAAAAATAGAACCTTCTCCCCACCTACTTCTAACCGTTATATCACCATCCATCAACCGGGCAAATTGACGACTAATAGACAATCCTAACCCTGTACCCTCCCGAGAATGAACATTATTATCAGTTTGCTTAAAAGGCTCAAAAATACTCTCTAAATTATCTTCCTCAATGCCTATTCCCGTATCCTTAACCTCAATCAACAATTGCACCTGTCTGCCCACCAAATTATCCGACGATAATAAAGATAAAAATAAATCCACATGACCTTCATCGGTAAATTTAATGGCATTACCCACTAAATTAACAATAACCTGGCGTAACTTACTCTCATCTCCCTCCAAAAATTGCGGTAAATCATCATCCTGATACACACGAAAAGATAAACCCTTAGAATTAGATTTTATAGTTAACAACTCCTGCACCGATTTAATCAAATCATGAAGATTAAAACAAGTTTGGTGGAGAGTAATCTGCCCCGCCTCAATGCGAGACATTTCCAAAACATCATTAATCAAAGACAGCAAATGCTCCCCACTACGATTTATAATGCCCAAATATTCCTGTTGTGCTTCCGAAAGAGAGCAATCCCTGTTCATCATTTGAGTAAAGCCCAAAATTGCATTAAGGGGAGTGCGCAATTCATGACTCATTTTTGCCAGAAACTGACTTTTTGCCAAGTTAGCTGCATTGGCTTGTTTTGTTGTCTCCTCCAAAATATGTTGAGAATATTGAGAAAACTCTAGGGCTGTTAGTAGTAATACTTTCCTTAACTCCTGCGCCGCTTCAATTTCCACAGACTCCCAAGGAAAAGATTTATTTCTCACCGTCTCTTTCCACATCGCAAAAGAATGACGGGGAGTAAGCTGGGAAATATTATCAATCTTTTCAATACTCACATCATAAGGATTACCACCCCAAGGCACTTCGTAAGATTGCTCAGGTCGAAACCAAATTAAATGATAGGTATGATTAGTTAAAAACAAAGATATGCTTAAAATTCCGCACCCTGTATCTTTAAACTCTCTCCCTAGTGGATAAATCATAGACAAAGAGTCTGTAAAAAATATCTCTTGTTGACTTTGATTAAGAAATTCTTTGATTAAATTATTTACCTGACATTGGCTAGGGGTATTTCCCATCAGGTGAACATCATTATCTAAACAAACCGCTAAACCTTGGGACTTAGTAAGGTTGATTAAACTATTTTTATTTCGCATAAAAACTTCTTTTATCAAGTCTGGACTCCTTAATAAACCATGCCTGAGTCGATTTTGAATTCCCTGTATTTGCAAACGATAATTTTTAAATTTTTGTTCTTGTTTACAGAATAGGTGCGCTGATAAAAATTGCCCTAAAAATTCCCCCGCCTTTCTGGTTTCGTAATTAATATACTTCGGAGAATAGTGATGACAGGCGATTAACCCCCAAAGTTTATTTTGATTGAGGAGAGATATGGACATAGAAGCCTTTACTCCCATATTTTTTAGATATTCGATATGACAGGGAAAAACACTTCTTAGGATAGAGTGACTTAAATCTAACTCTTGGTTTTTGAGGGGATGTTGACAGGGAATAATATCAACAGGGGGGGCAGACACATCACAAATAATCCTTAACCAACTTCGTTCATAAAATTCACGGGCAGGGGAGGGAATGTCATAGGAGGGATAATGTAAACCTAGATAGCTTTCAATACCTTCTTTTTTATCCTCGGCAATTACCACTCCGCTATTGTCAAAGTTGAAACGATAAATTAAAACCCGATCAAATTGAGTGATTTTTCTGATTTCTTTGGTAATAACTTGATAGGTTTCTTCTAAGCTATAACTATAGCTAGTATTAAGAATGGCATTATTTAAAAGACTATATAAATCTGGTAAATATTTCTGTTCAGCAAAGTGTAGAGGTTCAAGTTCTAAGATAATACTATCTTGGATCGTGTGAATAGTACCTTGAAATTTAATTTTATCCTTAGATTTTTTGGTTTTAATAATCTCAAAAAAATCATGATTGTTATCTTTTAAAGATGCTAAAATATTTTCTATTTGCTTAGGATAAAGCAACTCTTTTAAGGGCTTTTCTAATAGGTCTAAAGGCGCTACATCTAGGAAATTTTGGACATTATTACTGATTTGAATAATTTTCAGGGTTTCAAGGTCAATAACTATCAAGATTCCGTGGGCTTGAATCGAACCAGGATACCTAATTTCATATTGTTCGTGGTATTGTTGTTCGCCAGTCGTTAGATTAATCATGACAGTTTATTTAATGAAAAGAGGGGGATTTTGAGGTAGCTATTTTTTATTTTTAATCAATGTAAACTGACTTTTTTTCATAATTGAAGTAAGTTTATTTTAGCTATTTTTCTCAAAATCTAGTGATGATTATTTAACAATTATTCATGAATGTTTAGAAAAGTTAAATATCCCAGTCTTCTTCTTCAAAATCATCAAATTCTTGATCTTGTTCATAGGCTGGGGTAATAACTCGATAGGTGGCGTCATAAATTCCCCCTTCCATGGTACGAGAAGGCTGACGGGGAGGTATTTTGGCACTTTTAGGTAATATTTCTGTCCTCTCTCTGGATTGGTATGAGTAAGGGGCTGCTTGACGGGGTTTTTGATTAGTTTCTAATTCTGGTTCTGGTTTATCGGCAGGATCTATTTTTATTTCTGGTTCCGGTTTTTCTATAATTTCTGGTTCGGGAGTTATATCTATGGTTTTATCTTCTTCTTTATATTCTAAAATATCTTGATTTTTTTCTAATATAATTGGTTCTTGAGGAGTATTATTATTAATATCTTCTATTTCTTTATTTTCAATTTTTTCTGATTCAGTAGTTTCTGGATAAGGTACTGGCTCTCTATCTAAATCATCGGGATAAATTGGATCTTCTTTGTATTTTGGTTGATAGTATGGGTGATATTTTTCTTCTATCTTTTTTGAATATTGGCTTTCTCCAGAGGGTTGTGGATTGTTGGGGTTATTAGGATTATAGTTGGAATATTTAGGAGTTTTGGGTGTAGATAATTTGATAAAAAAGTTAATCATTAGGGTAGAAATTATTCCTCCAAAAAAGCCACTAAAAATAATAATTGATAGGGGAATATTAATAGGTGAGCTTCCTAATATGATAATAGGAATAGCTTGAGAATTTTGTATTAATAATAAAATTAAAACTAGAAAAAAGATAATTAATATTAAACTTTTGAAGTTCATGGTCAGGTAAATGTGGCAGGGATATGGTTGGTATTTTTAGTGGTAGTAATATTTAATGATTTATGGCATATTCAAGGGTATTACATATAACTTGAGTTCGGGATAAAATTTATAGTATTGTAAAGGTGTCAGGTATTGGGTATGAGGGGGGCAAGGGGTTTAAACCCCTTGTTAAAAATTCACAAAAACTATGTGTTAATTAATTTTTATATGGTGGGCGATGCCCACCGTTAATTATTTGTGTTTTTTCGGAGATATAGCAATTATAATAGTTACGGGGTACAAAATGATCCCCCTAAATCCCCCTTAATAAGGGGGACTTGAAAATCATAAATATATCTCATAATTATAAAAAACGCTATAAAATTAATAATAAATATTATTTTTCTAGGGGGAAATAAACGAGGGGAAACCAACTACGATGGAGGATTTCTTGGGCAAAACTTTTCACTGTCCAGTTTAGCAGAATATTATCACGATCATCAGCAATGGCGATCGCACTTACATCATAATTAAGGGCAATATCAAGGATTTCCATAATGGGATCACCTTTTTTCACTATAGATTGAACCTCTAAACCCAAATCTTTTAATTCTTGTTCCACTTTTGCTAAATCTTTTTGGGCGTTTTCAAGCCTATTTTCTAATAATAAAGAAGAACGAGAAACCTCTTCTACTACAGTTAATAATAATATTTGATGTTGAGTTTTCAGAGACTCTTTTTGACAATATTCTTTGACTTTATTAATAAGATAACGAGAAGACTTACCACCTTTGTAAGGTACTAGCCAAAAACGATTGAGATGCTTACATCTTAGGGCTAATTCCTCATCTCGATAAACAGAGATTAATTGAGGGCGTAAAATCATAAAAGGGACTTTTAATTTTTTGGTTAATTTGGTAGCGGTTGAGCCAAATATACCTTCTTGAATAGCAGTTTTTACCGTGGTACCAAGAATTACAAAATCTATATTATATTTTTCTACAGTTTCAATTATGTTGGCGGTAGGTTCTCCTGATACCACTTCTAAATTGACTTTAATGGAGTCTGGAACATTCTCGAATTGAGAAGATAGAAAACTTTTAACCTCATCAATTCTATCTTGATCGATGCGAGGAATTTCCCCTTCTGTCCAGAGAGGAACACTATGTAAAAAGGTAATTTCCTTTAGACCACTATGTTCAAAACTACTTACAAAACGGGCTAGTTTTTGTAATCCGTCTTTTAAGTCTGTACAAATCAGGCAACGCTGGAGCATATATTTTTCTTTAGTAATATTTTATTTTAGGGTAACATTTAATCATATTAATTATTGATTAAACTTTAGATGATAGTGATAAATATTATTTATTAATATTATTTTAAATCTTTTCCCCACTGAGGATAAATACAGGGGCGATCGCCGCAAAAACTTGACTGATACCCCTTGTTTCTAGGCGATTAATAGATGATTGTACTACCTCGATATTTCGAGCGTGTAATTGGGCTAGACCTTCGGAGAGTTGGTAAAGATTTTCAAGGTTAGATGCGATCGCCACTACCCGACCACCCCCTTGTAAATTATCCCAAACTTCTGTCAAAACAGCCTTCACCGACTTACTACCCCCAATAAAAACTCGATCAGGTTTAGATTTGATCTCCCCAAGACAATCAGGGGCGCAACCCTCCATTACTGTAACATTAGTTACTTTAAACTTTTTACTATTTTTTTTAATTAAAGAAACAATTTCGGGATCCCTTTCAATGGCAAGAATTTCGCTCTGGGGGCATAACAAACCCATTTCAATGGACACTGTACCAGTACCGGCACCTATATCCCAAATTACTGATTTATCCTCCAACCGTAAAGCCGACAAAATCAATAATCTGACCTCTCTTTTCGTCAGGGGAATTCCCGGTAAACGCTCAAAAAGTTCATCGGGGATGCCTGAAGTTTTATATTTCCACACCATAATTTAAAAATTTATTATATTTACAATCAAAATAATGTCTTTAGGGAGTAGGGGGCAAAACCAAACTATATATATAAAAAGAATAAACATTGACAAAATCAGCAAAATATTGTCTTTTTTCTTCTTTATGCTCTAATCCCCATATTACATGACAAGCTGTCAAGACAACTTACCTCTTAATCCTTTCAAGAAAAAAAACATAATATTCCTTCTTGCCTACTCCATTGATGCCACCCTTTAAGAATTGAAACGTATTCAAACAAATCATACACCCTGACCACAAAAGAAACATGATTTCCACCATGGAGATGTGAGAGTAAGACAAATGCCAAAACTAAATAAATTTATAGAAGGATACTTATGTTGTTACAGAACAAAAGAACAAGAAACTTAGTAGAAGTCATAGATCTTCAATCATTACTGACCCCAATGACAGTACGATTTTAATCCAAATACAAGCGGGGGAAGACTTGCCCATCTGTTGGTTAGATGTCAATTACACAAAATCATAATTTTTTTGAGGTAAAGAAAATGATTTCATTTCGACACATTCGTAGATTTTTTATGATTATGAGTTTAGCTGTAACAGTGGCAGTTACAGGAACCTTGGCTCTTGGCTCTTCCAATAGTTGGGCTAACGCACTCGAGCCTAACCAAATTGTAGGACAATTGCCGAATTTGTCGCCTCTTTTCTAGCCGTAAAACTGAGTCTATGAGTCAGCGAGAAGATTTGAGCGAAGAACAAGTCAATCAAGCCATCGACCAGATACAATCTGCCGTTCGTAATGTAGTCAAAGCTCCCCGTCGTTTGGCAAACCGTGTCCAAAAAGAGGCGGTTGATTTTAAAACGAATTTAGAAGAGTATCTGCAAAACACTGATAAAGAAGAATTAAATCCTGATGGCATTAAGCGTGATTTACAACTTCTGTTGCAACATCCTCGTGCAGGGTTAAGTAGTCTGGGCGATCGCACTTCTGAATTCGATCGTCAAACCTTTGTCGCCCTTTTGGCTCAACGGGAAGATTTGAGTGAGGAGGAAGCCAATCAAATTGCTGATCAGGTGGAATCTAACTTTAAGGCCATCATTGAACAAGTCCAGCAAGTACAACAGGCCATCCAGTCAAAGATTGATAAAGGATTTGATAATGTTCGCAACTATCTCAATGGTTTGGAACTCCCTGAACTCAACTATGAAGGCATCAAGCAAGACTTTGGCACACTGTTTAATGATCCTCAGATGGGTTTGGAGGCTCTGCGCGATCGCTTGACTCAGTTCGACAGAGAAACCCTCGTGGCGATTCTGAGTTCCCGTGATGACATCTCTGAAGCAGATGTTCACCGAGTTATCGAGCAGGTAGAAAGCGCACGGGATAACGTTTTACACAAAGTTGAAAAGATTCAGCAGGAAACACAAAAACGCCTTGAGTCTGTCAAACACGAAGCACAAAAACAAGTACGAGAAACTCGAAAAATGGCGGCCGGTGCTGCTTGGTGGGTATTTAGCTCGGCTTTATCATCCTTGGCAGCCTCGGCGATCGCTGGTTATCTAGCGGTTACTCGGTTCGCCATTTTATAAACCATAAACATTACAAGGAAATAAAAATGAATACAAATAACAACACAAAAAAACGGGCGATCGGTACATTCCCGACTCGCAAAGCGGCTGAACAGAGTCTTCATGAATTAAAAAATTCAGGTTTTGCTATGGATCAGGTGTCTGTAGTGGCTCAAGACTCAAAGCAAAATGAAACCATTGTTGAGGGAATCAATGTCAGCGATCACGCTGGGAACAAAGCCGACGATGGAGCAAAAATGGGTGCCTTGTCTGGTGGTGCTTTAGGTACTCTGACGGGATTACTGGTCGGTCTTGGTGTTTTAGCCATTCCAGGTGTGGGCCCTATTTTGATGGCTGGAGCCGTTGCCACCAGTTTGGCGACCACAGTGACAGGAGGTGCGATCGGAGCCGCGGCAGGGAGCTTGGTAGGGGCATTAATTGGGCTGGGTATTCCTGAAGAAAGAGCTAAAGTCTATAATGATCGGGTTTCTGCAGGGGAATATCTAGTGATGGTTGATGGAACCGATGCTGAAATTGCCAAGGCCGAAGCCATCTTAAACCATAGCGGTATTGAAGAATGGGGGGTATATGACGTTCCTGCAAAGGAATCTGCTACCACAAACCACACTGCTGATACGGCCCCTTCCCATGAAATGAATGATCAAGTCACTCCAAGACCCTCCGAATCTGTTACTCATACACCAAAAAGCAATCAGCCCACTTCATCCAATGATGTCAAAAAAGTGAAACTGCACGAAGAACGTATGGTTATGAATAAAGACCGCCAAAAAATAGGTGAGGTAGAAATTGGTAAGCGCGTGGAAGTAGAAACGGCTAACGTTGCGGTACCACTCACAAAAGAGCGTCTTGTGATTGTCACAGTTCCCCCAAGCAGTGAGAAGGTTTCCACCGATAATATTGATGCGTTTCATAACAGTGATACCGTTCGGGTGGAGGTTTACGAAGATACTCCTACTATTCATAAGGAGACTTTTGTTCGTGAGGAGGTCACCATCGGAAAAGAAGTAACTCAAGAAACGGTTAACGCAGAAGAAAATTTACGTAGAGAAGAACTAGATGTGGATACTCAGGGCAATCCTTTCATGGATAACAGTTCTAATGGCAGTGATAACCCTCGCCGTTAACCCCCTAAATTAAAGAAAAACTCAAATTAAAAGGGAGTTCAGTGCCTAAGTGCTGGACTTCCTATTTTTATGACTGTAACCCCCTAAAAAGTTAAGAGTTGAAACTTATTGATACAAGATATACATTCTCATAACATATCAAACACGATTTAACCCGCCCGAATGTCATGGTGTAGAAAGTCAGAAGACTAAACAGAATAATATATTTTGAAGTAACAATGATGAAAAATAACGCACCAAAGATTAAAAAACCCCTTGATCCTAACGAAGTTAGGACACAACCCGTTTCACTAGCTGATGCTGAAACAGTGAAGTTGTACGAAGAGCGCATGATTGCCGATAAAGAACGCATCAAAACAGGGGAGGTGGTCATTGATAAGCACACGGAATCAGAAACTGCCCGTGTTTCCATGCCCATTGAAAAGGAGCATATTGTGATTGAAAGGGTTCCTATGAATGGCGACACGGTTGCTACGGATAATGTTGATGCCTTTCATGATGATGATACTGTTCCCATGGAAGTTTATGAAGATACCCCAGATATTCGTAAAGAAGTTTTTGTTCATGAGGAAGTCACCATCGGAAAAGAGGTGAACCAAGAAACCATTAACGCCGAAGAAAATCTACGTCGGGAAGAACTAGATGTGGATACTCAGGGAAATCCTGCTATTGACAACCGTTCTAATCGCGCTGAAAACCGCCCCATTTAAAGACTTTCCCACTGACTGCATTATCATTTTTATTTTGCAATCAGTATGGCTCAGCACTTCGCCCATCATGAAATTAAGGAGATTTATCCATGGAAACAATCAATATCGGACTGACAGATAAACAACGTCAAGGGGTGATCAATTTGCTCAATCAAAGTTTGGCAGACACCTATGTACTGTTGGTGAAAACGAAAAAATATCATTGGGATATTGTGGGACCGCAGTTTATGACTCTGCATAAGCTATGGCACGCTCATTACGAAGCTCTCACTATCAATGTAGATGTTATTGCCGAACGCATCAGAACCTTGGCAGGGTATCCCGTAGGAACCATGAAAGGATTTCTCAAAATTTGTTCTCTCAAAGAGCATCCTGGTGATGTCCCTAGTGCGACGGAGATGGTATCGCAACTGCTAGAAGACCATGAAAAGGTTGTGCGAAATTTGCGTGAACAGGTTAAGAAATGTAGCAAGGAGTTTAAGGATGAAGGAACTGCTGATTTTCTCACTGGGTTGATGGAGCAACATGAGGAAATAGCTTGGATGTTACGTTCTTTTATTGAGGGAGAAGCTCTCCAAGGGAATGGCTTGAAACCAAAGGGAGACAAAAAGGTGGTAGGGGTTTAGCAAATCGTTTGTCTTGAAGGAGTTTCGGTAAATATTAAACCACGAAATTATGGAGGGAAATAATTCATGATATTAACTGTCCATTTATTGGCAATGCTCAGAACAAGAATTGTTGAACTTGATCGAAAACTAGCTTTACGCCATGGCGATCGCTACGACAAAATCAAGCATCAATTGGACGAGGCAAAAAAGTGGTATCAAACCACAAAATCGGAAGCCCAAAGCAGTAACACCATCCCCCTGGAGCAAAAGCAGGAGGAAACAACGGATCAATTTGCCAAAGCTGGATCAGGTGCTGCCCGTCAAGAAGATGTTATCAAGCAGAAGTTAAAAAAACTTTTGAACAATCGAATCAAGGCTAAATAACAATTTATCTATTTCTTTTCTTATTCATTTAATAAAATTTACATTAAAAACCATGAAATTACTATATATCGTTCTCGGCATTCTGCTTCCCCCTGTGGCTGTTTTCCTAAAGTTTGGGGTTGGCTCAACACTATTCATCAATATTGGGCTAACCATACTCGGTTGGATTCCAGGCAGTATTCATGCAGTATGGGCGATCGCAAAAGAAGACCAAGAACTGAACGGAACTGTTTAAAAAGAAGCAGTTAATCCATCTAAAAGCTCTAATGGGTGAGCGCTTAACATCAAAATTGCTCAAGCAAAACTCATTGTTACCACGTCGTTTATTGGATTAAAAATATGAATAATATCATCGGATATCTAGTTACTACTTTAGCAACAGCATTAGGTTTACTGATCGTTGATTTAGTTGTGCCAGGGGTAAACATTGCCAACTTTCCTAGCGCATTAGTGGCAGGGGTTGTCATCGGATTCGTCAATTCTGTCATTCGACCAGTGCTTTCTACCCTATCACTACCCATTAATTTTGTGACCCTAGGGCTATTTTCCTTAGTCGTCAACGGCTTTTGTTTTTGGTTAGCCTCTTTATTTGCCCCCGGTTTTATGGTAAGTGGTTTATTGGCATTCATCCTAGGGCCAGTTATCTTATCATTTGCTAGTACCTTCTTAAATACTTATTTTGCGGAAAAGAATATTGGTCAATTCTCTTCTTCACCCACCATTGAAAACTCCCCCCATTAAATTTTCCTGATTTCCTATGGTTGAGTTAAGAGCCTTTACAAAAGGAAAGTCCTTTCCTAAAGTAGTATATGTATAATCTTAGCTTTACCAAAGTTTTGAGGGTATATTCCATCATGAAGACATTTATTGCGATGCCCTCATCAATGGCTTGAAACCCAAATTTTTGGTAAAAGATGGTTTCTTTATCTTATCAATTTATCAAAAAAAATATGGCGATCGCAACTTTGATCAAAAGTATCCAAGACATTATGCGCAAAGATGTGGGGGTTGACGGCGACGCGCAGCGCATTAGTCAATTAGTATGGATGCTATTTTTAAAAATATTTGATGATAAAGAACAAGAATGGGAATTTACCATAGACCATTACCAATCCCCATTACCAGAGCGTTTTCGTTGGTCATCTTGGGCAAAAAATGACGAAGGCATCACAGGTGATGAGTTAATCGATTTTGTCAATAACGAGTTATTTCCTACCCTCAAAGCATTGGCCACCGCTTCGGGAGTTTCTGAGCAGGGCCGGGTAATCGGTTCGGTGTTTGAAGATGCCTATAACTATAGAACCCATTTGGTATCTCAGGAAGCAGTGAGTCTTTTTAAAAGTAATCGAATAAAACATAAGTTAACTTTTTGGGTGGAGTTGAATAAGGTTCTTTCAAAGTTTTTGACCAAATTTTTACATCTTTCCATCCAAGCATTAGATCTTTCAATGATCCATCTTGCTTTGACTACCACAAATCCTTTTTTTCCTTCTGATTTTTTTTGTTCAGAAGAGATTTTGCCTGATTTTTCCATACGAATTTTCTTTCCAATTTGTGGATAAACTTTTTCTAATTCCCTCATGATAAAATCAGGATGATAACCCGAATCCACGAGGATCGTAATTTTATGAACATTCATGGGTTTGGCACGAAAATAATCTATGTTCTCACTCAACATCATGATTAATCCTCGATCATCGGAAACACTTGCCTTTGTGCAACAAGTGAAAAAAGGAAATCCCAGACTATCCACTGCTAAATGTCTTTTAATACCATTGGTGAGTTTATACCTACAAAATCCTTTACTCTCTACTCCTGCACTACAAGTATTTTGTACTGCTTGAGAATCAATGATTATTAATCGAGTCCAAGTGGATTTTTTTTTACTTTTTCCCTTAGTTGCTTATGAAGCTCACACATCACCATTTCAAAGATACCCTCTTTTTTCCAGTTTTTATAATGCCAGTAAACTGTAGAATAAGGCGGTAAATCCTTGGGTAAATCAGACCAATTACAGCCATTTTTGAGTTGATAAAAAATACCATCCCAAATTTGTCTTTTAGACCACTTTGGTGGACAAGTTCGTTTCTTTTTTGGTAACAGAGGTTTGATTACTTCCCATTCTTCATCACTTAGACTGCTAGAATATGCCATCCTTCTATTTCTCTATGTTTTCATCTCAATATTCTACTAGATACCAAATGGGTTCTATATGAAATCGGGTACTTTATTACGTCAAGTCATCAACACCATCCAAGAAGACTTAGATTTTAACTCCTCAGACGATCGCCACTTATTCAATGACATCTACGAAAAAATCCTTGCGGACTTACAATCAGCGGGGAATGCAGGGGAATATTACACCCCCCGTGCTGTGACTCGATTTATGGTGGATATTCTTAACCCTCAGTTGGGGGAAACAATTCTCGATCCTGCCTGTGGTACTGGTGGTTTCTTGACCTGCACCATCGATCATTTACAAAAACAAGTCAAAAACCCCGATGATCAAAAAACCATCGAAAATACCATCCAAGGGGTAGAGAAAAAACCCTTACCCCATATGTTGGCAATGACCAATATCATGTTGCATGGTATTGATATACCTACCAAAATTCGCCACGATAACACCCTCTCTCGTCCTCTCAGGGATTATACAACCGAAGATAAGGTGGATATCATCCTCACTAATCCGCCCTTTGGAGGGGTAGAAGAAGACGGCATCGAGAACAATTTTCCCAAGAAATACCAAACCAGAGAAACCGCCGATTTATTTATGGCGTTGATTATGCACCTATTAAAAAAAGATACGGGGCGAGGTGCGATCGTTTTGCCAGACGGGTTTTTATTTGGGGAAGGGGTGAAAACAGCTATCAAACAAGAACTTTTAACCAATTTTAATCTCCATACCATCATCCGTTTACCCAAGGGGGTATTTAGTCCTTATACCAGCATTTCTACCAACATTTTATTTTTTGATCGCACCCAACCCACCGAAAAAATTTGGTTTTTTGAACATCCCTATCCTCAAGGTTATAAATCCTATTCTCGCTCAAAACCCCTGACCATTAAAGAATTTGACAGGGAAAAGGCATGGTGGCAGAAACGGGAAGAAAACGAATTTGCTTGGGCGGTATCTGTGGAGGAAATTATCGCTAAAAATTATAATCTTGATTCTAAAAATCCTTATCAAGAGTCTATTAATCATGGTAAACCCGAAGATTTGATGGAAGAATTTACCCAGTTATCCCAACAGGTTAAAAAAATTCAGGATGAGTTAAAAACAGAATTAACAGAATCTTTAAAAAATTAAAATTTATTATATTTGATCCCCCCTAATCCCCTTATTACACAGGTTTTTTTCATTCTCAAAATTTGGTTTAATTGAAAAGTATAATTGATAAAAAATCTAGCTATTTTTACTGATTAAAAAATCAATTTTTATGAAAAACCATGATATTTTTCAAGCAAATTCAGTTCAATTTATTGAACGGTATCTATTAGACGTGTAATTCATTACACGTTGAGATAATGGTTATGAATCCTCATCTCGCTTTGCAATAAATTGACAAAGCTAACAGTTTTAGTTCAATGAATTGAACTTACGAAATACAATTTTACCCCGACTTTGAAAAACCTTGTTTACTAAAGGGGGGAAAAGACAATGGGTGAAGGTCTGGTATAGTTACAGAATCAATCGTTATGGGGTACAAAAATTTCTATGACAATCTCTAAAAGTAAAACTGCCACGATCAAACTTTTAGATCAATATTTTACTACCGCTTTTTCTGCACCCGAAGGGATACCCAAGTTACGGGAGTTGATTCTTTCTTTGGCAATGCGAGGGCAACTTGTACCCCAAAACCCTGATGATATACCTGCACGGGATTTGTTAAAGGACATTGAAACGGAAAAACAACGGTTAATTGATGAGAAAAAGCTCAAAAAATCAAAACCCCTCCCAGAAATTACCGCTGATGAAATTCCCTATGATATTCCTGATAGTTGGCAGTGGGTGAGACTGGGAGATATTTTTCAACTAAAAAGTGGGTATTCTTTTTCCAAACAAGATGAGATTGAAACTGGAGATTTTATATATTTAAAAGTAGGAGAAATGAACTTAGTTGAAAATGAGATTTATATTAAAACATCGTCAATTTATTTAAAGGAATCAGAAAAAGTCTTAAGTTCATTAATTCCAGCTAACAGTATCATATTTCCAAAAAGAGGAGGGGCTATTGCAACAAATAAAAAACGTTTAGTAACTCAGCCTATTTGCGTTGATACAAATATCATGTCAATGATTTGTCCTCGTCTAATAGATTTACAATTTGCTTATCATTGGATTTTGTCAATAGATCTTGCTAGATTAAATTCAGGAACAAGTGTTCCACAAATCAATAATAAAGATCTCAATCCACTACTATTCCCCTTACCTCCATTAGAAGAACAAGAGAGAATAGTAGAGAAAATAGAGACATTGATGGAAAAGTGCGATCGCCTCGAAAAACTCCATCAAGAAAAAGAAGCAAAAAGATTAAAAATCCAAATAGCAGTAGGTGACAAACTCTTAAAGGCAACTGATAAAAAGGGTTTTGATGATGCTTGGCAATTTATGCGAGACAACTTCGAGACAATTTACAGCGTCAAAGAAAACGTTAAACAATTACGGCAAATCATTCTACAATTAGCCGTCATGGGTAAATTAGCGCCCCAAGATGACAATGATAAACCCGCCCAACAATTATTAAAAGACATTGAAGCCGAAAAGCAACAGTTAATCAAGGAAGGAAAGATTAAAAAGCAAAAACCCTTACCAGAAATTACTCCTGATGAAATTCCCTATGATATTCCCGATAGTTGGGAGTGGGTGAGATTAGGTGATTCTATGCTCAAAGTTACTGATGGTACTCATAAGTCACCCATTAATATTCAAAAAGGTGATTTTTTATATATTTCAGCAAAAAACATTAAAAATGAGGGAATATCATTAGATAATGTGACATACGTTACCAAAGAAATTCATGAAACAATTTATTCCCGATGTAATCCAGAATTTGGAGATATTTTATATATAAAAGATGGTGCAACTACTGGGATAGCGACTATAAATAATTTAAAAGAGCAATTTTCAATGTTGTCTAGTGTCGCATTAATTAAACAGCCGAGACAAATTTATAATAAGTTTTTATTACTTAGTTTAAAGTCACCTTTTTTTTATAAAGAAATACGAGCAGATATGTCAGGAGTCGCTATTACTCGTGTGACATTAAAAAAAATAAAAGCTTTCATTGTTCCTTTACCACCATTAGAAGAACAAAGGAGAATAGTAGAAAAAGTAGATAAAATGATGAAACTATGTGATGAATTAGAGGAAAAAATAACCAACCAAACAGAAAAACAAACCAGCCTTTTAAACGCCCTTATTGCTCAAATTTAAGGTTAATTTTTGTTTTATTAAGAAGGTTTAAGGGTGATTTTATCCCACCGTGTAATAAATTACACGGCTAATAGAATTACGTTCAATGAATTGAACTAAGATGTTATTTTTTAAGGTTAAGTTTATTGTATGGCGATATTAGGAGATAATCATTTAATATTTGCATGGGGTTAAGGGCGCTGGTTTTTACGATGATTAATGATGAAAAAGTTTAATTTATTAAACGAAATTGCGGTAGCCGTGAAATTTATTGCATGGGGATATTAGGAGATAATCATTTAATATTTGTATGGGGTTAAGGGCGCTGGTTTTTAGGATGATTAATGATGAGCAAGTTTAATTTATTAAACGAAATTGCGATAGCCGTGAAATTTATTGCACGGCGATATTAAGGGTTAATCATTTAATATTTGTATGGGGTTAAGGGCGCTGGTTTTTAGGATGATTAATGATGAGCAAGTTTAATTTATTAAACGAAATTGCGGTAGCCGTGAAATTTATTGTACGGCGATATTAAGGGATAATCATTTAATATTTGTATGGGGTTAAGGGCGCTGGGTTTTTTACAGTTTTATAGCATTTTCCCACCGTGTAATGAATTACACGGCTAATAAGATTACGTTCAATGAATTGAACTAAGATATTATTCTTAAGGGCTAAATTTTTCTAATTCAGTAATGGTAGTTTTATTTTGATGATGCTGTTTTTGATTTTTTACATAGTTAATAGCAATGGGTAAATTTTGAACTCCGACGCTAAATATCCCATAACCATCTTGCCAATAAAAGCTGTTATTGTAATTTTTACCAATAAAATTAGAACTACTAGCTTTAATTTTTCTAACATATTCAGAAATAATAATGGTGGGCGGAATTGATACTATTACATGAATATGGTCTGGCATACCATTAATTATATGTATCTTACATTTTAGTGCCTTGGATTTGTCAATAATGTATTTATATAGTCTTTCTTCTATAGATGTTGAAATTAAAGGCATTCTTTCTTTTGTTGCCCAAACAATATGATAGTATAAGTGCCAGTATGCCATTTGACTGTTAGCTTTTTAAATAACAATAATTTTAACAAGGAAAATTTATCGTTTCATTAATAATCAATAACAAAAAAGTTTAATTTATTAAACGAAATTGTGGTAGCCGTGAAATTTATTGCACGGCGATATTAAAGGTTAATCATTTAATATTTGTATGGAGTTAAGGGCGCTGGTTTTTACTATGATTGATGATGAGCAAGTTTAATTTATTAAACGAAATTGCGGTAGCCATGAAATTTATTGAATGGCGATATTAAGGGATAATCATTTAATATTTGCATAGTTTGAGGTGCAATGATTCAAATAGAATTTGTCGTTTTACTATTAATATAAAAGAAGATATTGTTTTAGGATTACAACCTCTTTTTCAATGTTTTTATACTAATTATGGAGTGGCTGAGATTTGAATAAAAAAGAGTTGTCGGAAAGAGATATTTGTACAAAATTTATCACCCCAGCGCTCATCAAAGCAGGATGGAATCTGCAAACCCAAGTCAGAGAAGAATTTAGTCTCACCAAAGGACGTGTCGTTGTGCGGGGCAAACTTCATACCCGTGGGCAACAAAAACGAGCGGACTATGTATTATTTTATCAACCTAATATTCCCCTTGCGGTCATCGAAGCCAAGGATAATAAACATATTGTGGGAGATGGAATGCAACAGGCTTTGGAGTATGCTGATTTATTGCAAGTACCCTTTGTTTTTAGTAGTAATGGCGATCGCCTCTTATTTCACAACAAACTTAATCGAGATGGCAAAATAGAACAGGAAATCGAATTTGAGCAAATGCCTAGCCCTGATATGTTGTGGGGTTGGTGGTCAAAATCTCAGGGATTAAACGAACAACAACAAAAACTCATCACCCAAGACTATTACAACGATGGAAGCGGAAAAACCCCCCGCTATTACCAACTTTTAGCCATCAACAAAACCATCGAAGCCATCTCCCAAGGGCAACAAAGAATATTATTAGTAATGGCCACAGGCACAGGTAAAACCTTCACCGCCTTTCAGATTATTTGGCGCCTATGGAAATCAAAACATAAAAAAAGAATCCTCTTTTTAGCAGATCGCAATATCCTTGTAGATCAAACCATGAGTAATGATTTTAAACCCTTTGGGTCAGCCATGACCAAAATTCAAAAACGCCAAGCCAACAAATCCTATGAAATTTACCTCTGTCTATACCAAGCCATCACGGGAAAAGAAGAAAGCCAAAATATTTATAAACAATTTAGCCCCAACTTTTTTGATTTAATCGTCATCGATGAATGTCATCGAGGTAGCGCCGCCGAAGATTCTGCATGGCGAGAAATCTTAGAATATTTCTCCGAAGCCACCCAAATCGGCTTGACTGCCACCCCCAAAGAAACCAAAAATGTCTCCAATATTGACTATTTTGGCGAACCCATTTACACCTATTCCCTACGCCAAGGCATCGATGATGGCTTCCTTGCCCCCTACAAAGTAGTGAGAATTGATATAGATAAAGACTTATCAGGATGGCGCCCCCAAAAAGGACAAATCGATAAATATGGCAACCCCATCGAAGATAGAATTTATAACCAAAAAGACTTCGATAAAACCTTAATCCTCGAAAAACGTACCGAATTAGTCGCCCACAAAATTACTGAATTTCTCAAAAGCACTGATAGGTATCAAAAGGCGATCGTTTTTTGTGAAAACATAGATCATGCAGAAAGAATGCGCCAAGCCCTAGCCAACGCCAATAGCGATTTGGTTGCCCAAAACTCCAAATACATCATGCGCATCACAGGAGACAACCCAGAAGGTAAAGCAGAATTAGATAACTTCATCTTTCCCGAAAGCACTTACCCCGTCATCGCCATCACCTCCAAACTAATGACCACAGGAGTAGATGCCCAAACCTGTAAGCTAATCGTACTCGATCAACGCATCCAATCCATAACCGAATTTAAACAAATCATCGGTAGAGGTACAAGGATAAACGAAGAATACGATAAATTTTACTTTACCATCATCGACTTCAAAAAAGCCACCGAACTCTTTGCAGATCCAGATTTTGACGGCGATCCAGTGCAGATATATGAGCCGAAAACCCTCGAAGACTCCTCCGTACCTCCCGACGATTTTGATAACCAAGATGAGCCGAACAAGTACCCAGAAACCCATAAAAAGAAGGGTAACTATAAAGCCTCCGAACCATCCGCCCACTGGGGAACATGGACAAACGAAGATGAAATTAAGCGATATGTGGTCAATGATGTAGAAGTAAAAGTTTCCTCCGAAAGAGTGCAATATTACGATGCAGAAGGAAAATTAATCACCGAATCGTTAAAAGACTATACCCGCAAAACCGTTAATCAAAAATATCAATCTCTCAATGAATTTTTGCGTCAATGGAGTAAAGCAGAAAAGAAAGAAATCATCATCCAAGAATTAGCCCAAGCAGGAGTATTTTTTCCCGCCTTAACCCAAGAAGTGGGTAAAAATTATGATCCCTTTGACCTAATCTGTCATATCGTCTGGGATGTACCCCCCCTAACCCGTCAAGAAAGAGCAAGGGAAGTTAAAAAACGGGATTACTTTAGCAAATATGGCAAACAAGCACGACAAGTATTAGATGGGTTATTAGATAAATATGCCGATGAAGGCATAGAAGCGGTAATTGAGCCACAAATCTTAAAAATTGATCCTTTTTCCCAAATGGGTACACCCATGGAAATAGCCCAGTTATTTGGCAGTACAAAAGGTTATTCTCAAGCAGTTCGTGAGTTACAAACACAGTTATATAGTATCAATTAGATTAGCAACTATTGCCATTCTCGATCCTCTAATTCCTTTTGAGGTAACAACAATGTAGCTTCAATCTCTTGTCGAATAGCCGTGGTAATTTCGCAGTTACTATTCAAGCAATCGATCAGCAGTTGATTTGCATCATAATAGCGTTGCAACACTTGCTGTTGCTCGGGGCTAAACTGCCAAGGATGATTAATATTTCGATATTTGATAATCATTTTCCTCAACTGTTCTACCCAAGCCGAGTAGTGCCTTTCCCACCACTTCTGGAGCATTTCTTGGTTTTGGCTCGAAGGTGGCAATTGTTCTTTTAATTGTTGCACAGACTTATAAAATCCAGCATCCAAAACCATTGTCAGAATATTGTTGAGAGCCTCACTACAAGCATTAACATAGGCAAAATCTTGACTATGATCGATCGCAACTTCTAGCAACA
This sequence comes from Cyanobacterium sp. HL-69, assembly GCA_002813895.1. Lineage (NCBI taxonomy): Bacteria > Bacillati > Cyanobacteriota > Cyanophyceae > Chroococcales > Geminocystaceae > Cyanobacterium > Cyanobacterium sp. HL-69. The sequence goes on from CP024912.1 coordinate 191,465, forward strand.
AGTTATCTAAGGCTGCATCCAAAAACATTCCTTGGTCGAGGGTAGTAGCTAGGGCAAAGTTAGCGGCGGTATGAGGTGAGTTGGCAAGGGCAAGATAAAACGCCCGTGAGGTAGCAAATTTAGGTTGGGTGGGAATAGTTTGAGATTTTTCGCTTGCCCACATCAAAAATTCTTGTAAATATGGGTCTTGTGCCACCAAAGCATCGATTTCTTGCTTCATCAACTGGACCATCGAATCGGCACTTCGTAACATCGCGGCGGTTAACAAAAAAACTTCTCGCCAGTGAGGATCACTAATATGGCTCACCAGTCCTCCTAGGGCTTGTTCTAATGCCCGCAAATTATAACTAGCAACAATTTTTCGAGCTGTGAGATATTCTTGAAACACAAGATAGGAGAAGGAAAAGATTCCTCTGGCTCGTTCTGTGAGTAACCCATGTTGAGCCTCAATGGATTTTAAGATTGCCTCGCTTTCGAGTTGAAACTCTTCTGGCTCTAGGGTTGCACTAGGTAAATTTCGTAGATAATCCTCAATATATTGTTCAATCACCCGTTGCTCGAAAAAATACTGCCCCTGCTCAAAAGTTACCGCTGCAAGTTGACTCAACAGTTTAAGTTTTTGTGGCAACAAAAATCCTCTATAAACCTCATCTCTTTCAACTCCTCTGGTTTCATCCCATTTACTCAATAGTAAGTCTAGCCCTTGCTTATAAAAATCAGAGCGTTTGGCAGGAAATTTTTCCTGCCCATGAAATACCCAACAGGCGAGATGAAGAAACAGAGGGGTAGTCACCAATTGACGAAACTGCCAGTTTTCGGGCAAGTTCAACTTCTCCATAAACTGAGCAGAGGGATCTTCTTGTCCAGAGGTAAGAGTCTTGGGAGTGAATGCGGCAAACCACTTTTGGGCGAAGATGATGATTTGAGCTTGGGTAAAGGGGGCAATTTCTACATCAGTAAAGCCTTGTAGTTGCAGTTTTTGGGCGGCAGTACGGCAGGTGGCTACAAACTGATTTTTGTGATATTTTTTCGAGAACCTCCGAATCTCCCTAGTAACTTGTGTCATGTTCTTTTTTAGAACCTCGTCCATGCCATCTAATAATAGTAAAACTCGTCCCTCTTTGACTAAAGTTTCGGGTACAGATGGATTTGAAATTCCTGAAATGATAAATTCTTGATGAATGTAATTTAAGAGGCTAAATTTCGCATCTTCCCGACTAGATTCTTCGGCAAAGTCTTTGAGAGTAATAAAAATCGGCACTTGATGGGGGGCGAATTCTCCCCGATCGCACTGAATGGCAAGATGTTTCAAAAAGGTGGTTTTGCCCACCCCTGATTTACCTAGTAACCTAACTTTGGAGTAGGTTTGCACTGCCTCCATTCCCGATATTTGTTTCTGCTCTACCTCTCCCAAACCAAAGCGATTAAATTCGGTGGGTTCCAATTTTTGTAAATCAGAAATCTCAAACCATTGTTGACTGGCAATTTCTTCCAAAATATTAACATCGACGTAGATTTCGTCAATGCTGACGGGATGATTAATATCTAATAACTGCAAGATGCCACACTGGTTTTGTATGGTTTCTTTACGTTGCGATCGCACCTGTGTTACCAGATTATCAATATTTATAGGGGCGGTTTCTCCTGGTTCGAGAAACTTTGCTGGGGGACTATCTGCAATTTCTCGCCACTCTAAATCGAGTATTCCGCAAATTTCTGTAAAAGTACAGCGATCAACGGGTCGTCCAGAAAAAAATCGCCAAATTGGTTGACGAGTCTTTAAGTTCACCTCCGCTGCCAAATTTTCCTGTGTCCAACCTTTTAGAGCAAATGCTCGTTTAGCTTTTTGAATTCCTGAAGGGGATGCCTGGAGCGATCGTTTGACCATAATAAAGATACAACTTTTATATTGAGACTCAGAATACAAAGTTTTATATTTTATAAAATCAAAAATTTGTCTGACCGCTCGATGTTAACACTTTTACTTAAGTATATTAATGTTTAGTCTAAATTTTTGTAACAAATTAGAACATAGCCATTAGTGGCAAGTATTGAGTTAAAAGCATTGCTTAACAAAGATTTAAGGATATAAACATGGATAAATATAGGATCTTTTTAGTTTTTATTCAGTCTGTAATCAAGGTTTTTTTGCTGTCTTCAATACATAACACTTAAGTGCAATACGTAAGTACCTTGTTCTATTTCAAAACCATTGCGGGGAGTTTCCACCAAGGTATATCAGGATATATATGATGTTCTTTGTGGTAGCCAAAATGATAGCAGGTGAGAAATGACCAAAGAAAAGGGCGATAAATACTTTGGGTGCGATACGAATCTTGATAACCGTCTATGGGTTTGCGATGGGGAAGAAAAGTTCCAAAATAGAAAAGCTGAAACGAACTTAAAAGGGTGGGAACTGCCCAAAATAAGATTAAATTAGTATAGTTGATCTTGAAAAAAATATGCACACTTACAGCAGTGACAATTAAACCCACAAAACGCCACCAGCTCCAATACCCTTGCATAAAGCAGATATACCAGATAAACGCATTGTCCGCTTGACCTTTGCTGTCATGAAAATCAGGATCGGATTCGCTAGCAGGGGAATGATGGTGCTGTAGATGATTTTTTCGCAACCAATCATAAGAGAAAAAACCGTAGAGTAAGAGTGTTAGGGAGCCGAAAAAGTAATTAATTTGAGGATGCTTGGGAAAAATTGATCCATGGATGGCATCATGGGCAGTGATGAAAAGCCCCGTGCAGAGGAATGTTTGCCACAATATTGCTATCAATGTCCACCAGATTAATGTTTGTTCTACAGTTACGGCACTCAAAAGAAACCCGAAACTGAACCCCCAGAGGGAAATAATCAAAAGGGCGATCGCCACTCCCCTTATGGCAATTCCTGAAGAAATCAAAGGATTGGAGTTGTCTAAAGATGAATTAAATCGTGTTTCATCTGTCATAAAAAAGTAGAACTTGTCTCAATAAATTTTAAATATTAACCCCAATTTACAAGGCAGTCATTATCTTAATTAATTCTGTAGATAAATCCGCTTTTAAATTATGGCACTTTTTGAAGAGAACACCAGCAAGAATATAAATATTTGGCGAATAAAAGGCTTTGTAGTGCTTCTGAAGTTCCGCTATTCTTTTGGTCACCTTGGGTTCTGAACTATAATAACCAAAGCTCATGGGTGAAGCGATAAAATCATCTAAACTCTTTCTTTAGTAAACAATTGATCACGGGTGTACCATACTAGCACCGCCCAAAATACGAGAAAGACGACTTGCTTCTACTAATCCATCCAAAGAGGCGATCGCCAATAGTACCCGATAGCCCTCTAAGTCCATGTCTTCTCGTAGATAACGTTTTGCCACTGATAATGGTGGATTTAGGTCGAGATTTACTCGTTCTTGGAGAGCATTTTGAACGTTTAATTGCTTGATGGTGTTTAGGTTAATTTGGGTATATTCCCATGTTTGCCACACAGACTCGATGCGATCGCACAGATTTTTAATATAGTTATAATGCTCATTGTTATAAGACTCTAAAGCATCATACCAAAAGAACTTGAGCCGATTGATTTGATAGAGCAACCGCTGTAAAAAACGGTTTGCTTGTTCTGTGTTTGGGTTTACGGTATATGCTTCTATTAAGGCTAAAGAAACAAATTCTTCAAAGTCTTTACTCAGAGAAAGTTGTTGTTTTACCCGTTGGCTTAAATCATCCAGTGTCAAAAGCCAACAAAATTGTTGCTCGGCCTCCTGATAACTAGATATGTTCACCACAGGTAATGGTGTATCGACTTTTGTCTTAATTAGCATGTTAGGGAATGGGGAATAGGGTAAGCAAAATTATAAAAGTTTCCCAGCCATCAAAGCCGTTAGTACCACCAAACCTAATGCTCGACGAAAGTAATTTACTCCTTGAAATAATTCTTGCCAAGCCCAAGTAAACAACGAACCGAAAGCGATTAAATCTAGTGCGATATTAACTCTACCCGTGGTCAGAATCAGCCTTAATAAACTGGCGACAATCCCCACAATGAGGGGTAAATTTGGTGGTTGGGCGATGACAATGTTGCCTTGGTCATCGTGAAAAATTTGATTGAGTAAGGTATTTCCCATGAATTTATCCTTTGCTGTAATAAAGTTTATAGGATTGAGAAAAACAGAAAGTTTACCCTTCGTCAAGTATTTTTTCCAAGTCTTTTACCGCAGGGCCTTGGATTAGCTTGCCGTCGCAGCCAAACCGAGAACCGTGACAAGCACAATCCCAACTCTTTTCGGCATTGTTCCAACTCACAATACAAGCAAGGTGCGGACACACAGCAGAAACAGCATGAACTTTTCCCTCTTCATCTCGATAAGCGGCTACCTTCTCATCGTCAATAGTTATTAGTTTCCCTTCACCCTTGGTAACCTCAGCAAAAGAAGAGTGCTGAATACCTTTAAGGCGATCGCCTACCCACCGAGAGGCAACCTCAATATTACTTTTAATCAATTTTGGGTCTAAAAATGGGGTGGCACGAGTGGCATCATACAAGTCTGCGTAGGGATTATCTTTTCCTAGAACCAAGTCTGAAAGTAGCATCCCAGCCATCGCACCCTTCGACATTCCCCATAGGCTAAATCCTGTGGCGACATAAATATGATTATTGAAGGGGGTCAGTTTGCCAATAAAGGGTAGTTTATCAAAGGACACCATATCTTGATTTGACCAACGATAGGCAAACGAATCAATGCCGAACTGATTTCGGGCGTAGGTTTCTAGGTTTTGGTAAAGTTCTTTGGTGTCATTCACAGTACCGACTTTATGTCCTTCTCCGCCCACTAACAGGAGTAATCCTCCCTCATGGGGTGTCGTGCGAATGGAATGGGAATTTTTGCCACTGCCGATATACATCCCTTGGGGTGCTTTTGCAGGATCAATCATCGCCCCAATGATATAGGAGCGTTTGGGATAGGTTTTGGCGAAGAAAAACAGTCCTTGATCGAGGATCGGTAGATTTGTGGCAACAATGACATCTTGAGCGTCTATTATTCCCCGATTAGTAACAACTTGGCAAAGATTATCTTTTTCGTCAACCTTTTGAACCCTCGTATTTTCAAATATATGACTTCCGTTACCAAGAATACTTTTGGCAAGATGGAGTAGATATTTACGAACATGAAACTGAGCCTGATAGTCTAGTTTTATGGCTCCTGAGATCGCAAATGGTAGTGATGTTTCTTGAACAAGGGTAGCAGAAAGTCCTAGTTTAAGAGCCGCATTCACTTCGTCTTTTATTTTATCTAGCTCTCCGTCTGGCTCTGCAAAAGTGTAGGCACTTTGACGGCTAAAATCACAATCAATTTTTTCTTGCTCTACCAATTGAGCGATGTACTCAATTCCAGCTTGATTTGACTCGGCATAGAGTTGTGCTTTTTGTTCTCCGATTTCTTTGATTAAGTCAGCATAAATCAACTGATGTAGTGATGTGATTTTGGCAGTGGTATTACCAGTTACACCCGTGACAATTTCTCTTGACTCAATCACTGCCACTGTTTTTCCAGCACGTTTTAATTGTGTGGCAGCGCTCAGTCCGACAATGCCCGCCCCCACAATAGCAACATCAACAGAAATGCTATTTTCTAGGACAGGATAGGATGTTTTGGGGGTAGAATCAATCCAAAAAGAAGTCTGTTTGCCAGTTAAAGTACTCATGGGTATTTTGGTAGTTGTGGAATAAATGATTGGTGACAAAAGCTAGGGCGAAAATTGTTCGCCCCGGCCAATCTTAATTTCATAAATGATTTAGGATTGGGCTTGATATTCTTCATTAGACTCCCGTCTCTGAGTATGGGCATTGCGAGCGCCTACATTGGCACCGATCACCGCGGCGGCTAATCCTAAAAAGGCTCCAAAGGTATAAGTCCAACCAGCTTTTGCCGCACCACCAGCAACATCTCGTGTTTGGTCTGCGCTTAAAGTTGGTATAGAACCTTGTGTTCCAGATGGAGAATTCGGATCTATATTCGTTCCAGGGGAATCATCTGGATTTCCACTCTCACCAGGCATAATTATCCCGCTTTGTGGAGCTTGGTTAGCGATGATAGTATCGGCATTATTTGCAAGTAAACCAAAAGCACCCGACACCCCACTTGCCAGTAACCAAGAGCTTATAACAAGGGTTGTTGCCCAAAGGACGGCTCCATTAAGCATGGCAGTGTTGTTATTGACAGAGCCATAAGCTCGTGCTGTTATCCAACCCCCTAAAAATAAAGAAATAAATAGACTAATAATTGTCCAGATCCCCACAGCTTGAGCCACTCCATCGGCATTGGAACGAGGTGCGTCTGAACCTGAAATGGTGGTTAGTCCTATGGCAGCACCTATGGCACTCAGCAACAATTGAGTACTTATTGCGATAACTAAGCCAGCAATTATTGCACCCCAATTAATGCGATCGCCAAATTGCTTGATATTGTTAATTCGTCTGTCTGAACCAGTGTCTGAAGGTCGATTTGTATAAACCATAATATATACTCCTGTAATTAAGAATTGAGTTGATGGAACTTATGGTAGTGTAAGTTCCTAGAAAATTTAGCGAGAAGCAGCTACGAGTCGCTGATCTTGAATTTGGCTTTTTGCAGTTTTGAAGTCTGTGGCTAGTTGTTTTTGTTGTTCGTCACCCAGATTATTTTGAATAAGAGGAAACATATCTTTTTCTTCCTCTGACACATGAGCCTTTACTGCAACCATTAAACGTTTTATGGCATCTTTAAATGCCACTGTATCTTCACAATTCATGGCTTTTATCTGTTCAAGCATTTGTTTCATTTGAGCTTGTTCATCATATAGTTGTTGAATATCTTCATAATGAGGACGCACTATGGGATAAACTACTTCTTCCTCCGCTTGGGAGTGAGCAGATAAATCTTGGTAAACCTGTGCAAAATATTCTTTTAGTTTTTGAGGATTATTAGTACCTTTAATTTCATCGAATAGGGTACTAACTTTGATATGATCCAAACGAATGAGTTCACAGATACCTATCTCATCATCACTATGACTTATGATGCCCCCAGCCATACCACTCAGGGCGGCTAGGCTATCTTGTACCCTTGACCATAATCCGTTGTCCGAAGGCTTGCCCGTTAGTTCTAGGGTGCTTAAACATTCCATCATGCCTTTTAGTTGCTCTTCATGACCACGATTTTCAAAGTTGACAGCATTTAAAGGGGCGATCGCCACGGCAATATCTGCACCAACTACTTGACCTGCTTTATGAACGAGAAGTCCTGATATGGCTTGGGTATGCTTGAGCAGTTCATGCTTTGCTACCTTTTCAAACAAGGGAATCTCAGAATCTTGCATCATCATCTCGATTTCTTTGATTTCTTCTAGCATCGAGGGTTTAGGTTCAGCCTTAATGCCATACTGAATGATTACGGTATCAATAATACCTAAGTTCTTTTGATCGTCTGTGAGAAAGCCCTGTAAACGGTCAGAAATTTCTCCATCTTCACAAGCTTTGATTAAAGTTTGCTCGTTAGCAATCAGCAGATTTTGAGTCGCTTTCATGTCTGCTAATTTGACTGCGATAGCCTTGCGTTTGTTATCTTCTAGTGTTATCGACATTGGCGATTGCTCCTTTATAGTTAAGAGATAGTGTTCTCTATACGGGATTCTTACACTGGTATGTTTTATTTCCTGAATGATTTGATTAATTTGATTAACTTTGAAACAAAGTGTAATAAGGAGCATCCCAATTAATTTCTTGGTAAGATCATTTTTAATTCAGATGGGCAATGGAATAATAGTTAAAATGTTAAGTAAGTAGGCATAATTAAATCGATTTAGGTAAGGGGTTTAAACCCCTTGTTCATAAGAGTCTTAATAAAATAAGAGCTATAATTAATTTCGCCAACCTACTTAGATATTAATTGTAATTTACATAATATTTCACACCATAATTAAGTAACATTTTGTTTTTATCTCATGAAAAAAACCTCCCCCATTCTTGCCCAAAGGGCAGAGTGAAAAAGGTTGAATTTTTTACGTTTTCGAAGTGACTCTAAAACTAGATAATCCCGACTCCTTTATCTCCGTCTTCACTATTTATTTCCTTTAATTCTTGCGCTCTTTCTTGTTTTTCAGCCTCTTGTTTTTCCCTTAAGTCTCCGCGCTCTTCCACATACATTTCAGGCTCAACTGCATAATTATTGACTAACCCTTCTCGGCTGACAGTATAACCTCCTGTATTATCGTCATCAGATTCAGGAACATTTTTAAAGTCTCCTCCTTCTCTCTCCATTCGGGCTGCAGTTTCTGCAGAGATGATGTTACGATCATAGTTAGCAGACTTGTCTTTCTTTTCTTGGGGAGAATCGTTAACAGATTGAGTATTTGTCGAGCTCGTGTTGTCTGTGGACTCCTTGGATTTAGACCAAGTAAAAGAGGCTACACCGATAACAGCAATAAATCCCACGATTAGCACTGACACCGCTGTGACGGGAAAGTGGCTAGTTTCTGCGGTAATTTGTAATAAAAGTTCCATAAGAATTCCTCATGTGTCTTCGTTTCTGAGCATACCATTTTCCTTTAACAAAGCTATAGGAGTACATTCCGAATACTACATTACGGAAATTTACACTTTTTGATTTAATTACCTTCTTGAATTTTTGTTTCTACCGGGCTTACTTTGGCACGATATAGCAATTTGTCTTTTTGACGATAGCCTACATAACGAATTTCTACTTTTTCAATTTCTTCTTGGGTTGTTGCCATTAATTCGTGTTGTTGAGGATCATACTTTACTATAGCACCCACTGGGGCGATCGCCTTTATATCCCAACCAGATAGCAAATTATTCAAAGGTTTAAGTAAAGGAATCAAACGAGAAGCAGGTAAATCAGGTTTTTTTTCTACCACCTTAACCAAAGTCGGCAACTGCAATAATAACGACTCTAAGGTGTCCATAACCCCCTGTTGCACCTCTTGGGTTATCTGAGCCCGTAAATTATCATCTCCATTTGTGGAAGTCTGCGTAGTAGATGTATCCGAGAATTTCCCGTCTATGTGGTTTAAAAAATCTTCCAACGATAAATTTAACTCCCTCGCTATAGTTTTTATATATTTGAGAGGAATTTGATCTATCAATCCACAATCAATACGATGTAAAGTTAACTCAGAAATCCCCGTCTTACGGCTAAAATCCAGATAATGGGAAAATTTAGCATCCTGTATCAATTTGGATAGAGTCGTTATTTGCTCTGTTTTTTGTGAATTTATCATAGCCGTTGTTTTTGTGTATATGTTAGCAATATTTTTGGCAAATACCTTACATTAAAACCTGTTTGAATTATTTTTATTTTATTCATTTGCAAATGTCAATAAGTAGGTTGGCGCAATTAATTATAGCTCTTATTTTATTAAGACTCTTATGAACAAGGGGTTTAAACCCCTTGCCTAAATCGATTTAATTATGTCTACTTACTCATATCTCCTCAACGGTAATCAAAATATCATTAGAGATAAGGGCAACTTCTTCTCTTAAACTACCGTACAACTTTCGGGCTAAAATCATTTGGTTAGAAATAGCTATATTACGATTACGAGTTATGAGAGGAGATTTTTGAGACAAGTTTCTCACATCATCTCCGTGACTTTGATGTGACACTGCCCCCATAGATTTTATGGCATATCCCAAAATATTAGCCCTAATCAATAAATCTTGATCTTCCCATCCCCATTCTTTGAGTTGTTCATTATAACCCCCAAGAAACAGTAAATTATTTTTGGTCGCACAAATCAATCCACACCCCGGACGTTTTGATGGTGATGATTCTTTTATTATATTTATGTGAATCTTATTACCCACTTTTGTCACGGTAGGCTTAAGACGAGGACGCTTGAGGGCGTTGTTATCTGTGTCGGTTTCTTTTACTTCTTGAATATAAACAATAAGGGATTTGTGAAGGTTATTATTTATAGTTGTATAAATACTTGTAATCGTATTTTGGTTCCAAATTATATCGGCATCGGACATAAGCAAGATGTCACCGACACTATTTTTGATACCATAATTTAAATAGGTTGTTTTACTAAAGGGATACTGGGAATAATTAATAATTCTTAGTTTTGAATTGTTTTTTATCTTGTCATCAATATTTGATTTTATATCCCCTGATAAAATAGTTATTAGACTTATTTCTTTGATTTCTAGTAAACTAAGAATAGTTTTATTAATACTTACTCGTTGTTTAAGGGGTATTAATACCTCAAGACTATTATTCATTATCCTTATATTTACGGTAGTAATATTCCCTATTTTTATTAATAATTTCTGGAGAATACCAATCTTGATTATGGTTGTGATGAAGATGTAGATATAGTAAGTCTGGCACTCGACAAAGGGTATAACCTAAATTACAGTATCTTTGGATAATATCTTGATCTTCTCCTCCCCAACCCACAAAGTTTTCGTCCCAACCACCAATTTTTTTTAATTCTTCGGTACGGAACAGGGGAAGCACTCCAAATTTTTCATGGCTAGTAAGGTGTTTTTTTAGGGCGCTAGATTCATCTTCAGCGGCGATCGCACTTCGCACTATAATAGAATCTAAATCACTTTTATTATCGATAAATGGCTGTGGTGCCATCAAACGATAACCCGTTACTAAAAATGAAGAAGATTTTTTGGCTATTTCTAAATGGCGTAAAAGACTATTTCTATAAGGAATTAAATCAATATCAAAAGCCATCAAAAATTTAGTATCAACTAAATTAAGTCCATGATTTAACAGTGAAGTTTTGTGAAATACACTATTATTTTGGACATAAAAATACTTTATTCCTATTTTTTCTAGCTTTTCTTGGATAGCTAAATTAGGTTTTTTATCACTCTCAATAAAGATTACTTCTGGTAAATCTTCTAATTCACAATCAAGAGAAGTAAACCAACTATAAAAGGAATAAAATGCTAATTGTCTTTGTCTATAGGATATGACTAAGGTAAGTTCATTTTTCATTAGCCACTAGTCCAGTGGTTTAGGACTTCCCAATTATACAAAAAAATTAATCTTCGTATCATTAATTTCCCCAACGGAAGATAGAAGCCCCCCAACTCAATCCGGCCCCAAAACCTGACACTGCAACCACATCTCCTGATTTAATTTTACCTTCTTTCAAGGCTTCATCAAGGGCAAGGGGAATGGACGCAGCGGAGGTGTTGCCGTAATTTTGAAGGTTACTAATAACTCTATTTTCGGGAATTTTTAAACGACTAGCTACCGCATCAATGATTCTTTTGTTGGCTTGGTGAAGAATTAGCCAATCAACATCATCGGTGGTTAAATTTGCTCTGAAGAGAGCTTTTTCAATCACTTCAGGTACTTTATTCACGGCAAAGCGATATACTTCTCTACCATTCATGGTGATGTTACTAAAACTACCGTGGTTAATTTTTTTGTCTTCGCCAATGTCTTGTAAGTTGCCCTGATAGGAAAGATTGAGGGTATTATTCAATGCCCCATTACTGCACATTTCAAAGCCAAGAAGGTTGTCTTTTTCTGGGCTACCCTGACACACTACCGCCCCAGCACCATCTCCAAATAGTACGCAGGTAGTACGATCGCCCCAGTCCACCCAACGGGAAAGACAATCGGCGCCGATAACGAGGACATTTTGATATACCCCATTACGGATAAACTGAGAAGCTGTAACTAATGAAAAAACAAATCCTGAACAGGCTGCCGTTAAATCGAAAGCCACCGCACGAGTTGCACCGATGAGATTTTGCACCTGCCCTGCACTACCAAATAAATCATCGGGGGTGGAGGTAGCCAGAATAATTAAATCAATGTCGAGGGGTGTTAGGTGGGCATTGGCGATCGCCTTTTGTCCTGCTTGGGCTGCCAACTCACTCAGGGTAGTAGAGGTGGCAATATGACGTTGTTTAATACCCGTACGAGAGCTAATCCAATCATCGGAAGTATCGACTATCTGACTCAAATCCTCATTACTAATCACCTGAGTAGCAATGGCTGAACCACTACCAATAATTGTGATGCCATTTTTGGCGTTAATAGCCGACTCCTTAACCGATTGCAATGACTTATCTCCTTATAAATGCTTTACTACTCTTTAACTTCTGATACCAAACTATCACCTTTTCCTAACGAGCCACCTGTTTGATAGTGCTGAATGCGATCGACAATTTCATGGTCAATGGCTTCTTTAGCTACCCGAATGGCGTTAAAAATAGAAGGAGCTTGGGAGCTACCATGGCTGATAATACACACTGCAGGAACTCCTAACAATAGCGCTCCCCCATGCTCGGCATGGTCAATTCTTTGTTTAATTCGTTTTAAATTGGGCTTGAGAACAGCTGAACCAACCTTACCCCTAACCCCAAAAGGTAATTCCTCTTTGATAATTTGTAGCATAATCTCCCCCACGGCTTCCGCAAACTTGAGCAAAACATTACCTACAAATCCATCACAAACAATTACATCAAAATCTCCCGATAAAACATCTCTGCCTTCGGCATTACCCGCAAAAGGAATGGCAGGATTACTACTCAATAACTTATAGGTTTCCTTCGCCAACTCATTGCCCTTTTTGGCTTCTTCTCCGATGTTGACTAATCCCACCTTGGGTTCTTCTACTTCCAATACATACTTACTATAAATAGTACCCATCACGGCAAACTGTTCCAAATATTTGGGTTTACAATCCACATTGGCACCCACATCCAAAACAATTACCGACTTATTGGCATACATAGTGGGGAATACGGCCCCAATGGCTGGACGATCAATACCTTTGATTCTTCCCAAAGAAAGGGAAGCTGCCGCCATAGCTGCCCCTGAATGTCCTGCGGAAACAACCCCCTGAGCGCGTTTTTCTTTTACCAGTTTCATGGCGATATTAATAGACGCTTTCGGCTTACGACGAACCCCCGTTAAGGCACCCTCATCCATAGAAACAAGTCCTTCTGAGGGTACTATTTCAATATTGGAAATATTAGCTCCATCATGGTTTGCCAGTTCGGTTTCGATGATTTGCGGATCTCCTACCAGGAGAACGTCTATGTCCAATTCTGCGGCCGCTCTGATAGCCCCAGCAACAATTACTCCCGGGCCTCTATCTCCGCCCATTGCGTCCACCGCTATTTTTGCTCGTGTTGATGCCATTGCTCAGTTTATTGGGTTAAAATCTTCAAAATTATATCATGTTTACCCTAGATTCCTGTTTGGGGATTGTAAGGGTAACTTTTGTTTTTTATATTTAACAGCATCATATATCATTTTTGTCTTTCTTGCTTGATCTAATCCATTTGTTTGCGGATTACGGTGGTTTGGAGGGAAAAGAATGCGACATGGTTGTTATTCTTGGTGGTTGATTCTTTTCCCTTGATTTGTGCAAGTTGATACAAAATCTCATTAGAATAGGATTAAGAATAATCAGGAAAAAAAAGCTGTTGTGACCACAGAAAATATTACCTTTAATACCGTAGAAGAGGCGATCGCAGACATCAAAGCAGGACGTTGTATTGTTGTTGTTGATGATGAGAATAGAGAAAATGAAGGGGATTTAATCTGTGCGGCTCAGTTTGCTACCCCAGATATGATTAATTTTATGGCTGTAGAGGCTAGGGGATTAATCTGTTTAGCCATGACAGGGGAGCGTTTAGACGAGTTGGATTTACCCCTGATGGTGACAAAAAACACCGACAGCAATCAAACGGCTTTTACGGTGAGTATTGATGGGGCAAAACATTTGGGGGTTACTACGGGCATCTCGGCAGAAGATCGAGCTAAAACCATTCAAATTGCCATTAATCCTACCACTAGCCCCGAAGATTTGGGACGACCTGGGCATATTTTCCCGTTGCGATCGCGCCAAGGTGGTGTTCTCAAAAGGGCAGGACATACAGAAGCAGCGGTGGATTTATCCCGTTTAGGTGGTTTATACCCTGCGGGGGTAATTTGTGAAATTCAAAACCCTGATGGTAGTATGTCTCGTTTACCAGAGTTATATAAATATGCCCAAAAACATGATTTAAAACTGATTAGCATTGCAGACTTAATTAGTTATCGCCTCAAACATGACCGTTTTGTGTATCGAGAAACCGTTTGTAATTTCCCCAGTCAGTTTGGGGATTTTCAAATTTACGCCTATGGTAATGCCCTTGATAAAACAGAGCATATCGCCATTGTGAAGGGAAATATTGAGGAGTTTAAGGATCAACCTGTGATGGTGCGGATGCACTCAGAATGTTTAACAGGGGATGCTTTAGGCTCTTTGCGTTGTGATTGTCGGATGCAACTACAAGCGGCCTTGAAGATGATCGAAAATGCGGGTTTAGGGGTGGTGGTATATCTGCGTCAGGAGGGCAGGGGCATCGGTTTGGTGAATAAGTTAAAAGCCTACACCCTTCAAGATATGGGCTTTGATACGGTGGAAGCCAACGAAAAATTAGGTTTTCCCCCAGATTTAAGGGATTACGGTATGGGGGCTCAAATTCTCAATGATTTGGGCATTAAAAATATTCGTCTGATTACTAACAATCCCCGAAAAATTGCAGGGTTGAAAGGCTATGGCATCGATATTGTGGAGCGTCTGCCTTTGTTTATTGAAGCCAATGATTATAACTTTAATTATCTCAACACCAAGGCGGAGAAGTTGGGGCATATGTTGTTACAAACTTTCCTCTGCACCATCGCCATTACGTGGGAAAATAGCCAATCTCCCACCGCCCGTTATGAAAAGTTAGAAAAACTTCGTCATGTGATTCGTAGTAATAATTTCGTAACACAGGAAGAAACAAGACCCGTGGCGATCGCCCTTTTTAGCCAACCTACCATGATTTTACACCTCGGTTTTGATAAACCTGCCATGGTAGAACATGGATGGTACAAAAATTATAACCATCCCTACCTAAAAAGCATCCTCAGCATCATTGAAACCCTCAGTAAAGGTGAAGATCTGGTAAAAATGCAATTTTTGATAGCAGAAGGAGAAGACCCCATGTTAGGCTTACAGGTGCGTTTAGAAAGAGAACAAATATCTCCTGAAACATCCATCACCAAACTAGCCCCCACACTACAACCACAAACCATTTATCAATGGAACAAGGTTTGATCAAGGGAATATTGACAGGAAAACAATACCGTAACAGTTGCCTCCTGTCTTAATCTTTATTCTACTAATAAGCGCAAATGGTAAAGTCACTACCAACCCAACAGGCACGGTCAGATTGCGATCGCCTTGCGGTACCCCAACGGGAGCTAATTCCACCAGTGGTTAAACCAGAAACTTCTGCTACCCCCGGACTGGTGATATAAACACTAATGGACTCTCTTCCGTAAATTAATCCAGACTTAGCCTCGATCCAAAAACTGCCATTACCACCATACTGATTAAAGTTGCACTTATCACGAAAAACCACTTGATTATTTTCTCCTCTAATAACACAGGTAGCCTCTTTAGCTTGTGCCATTTGTGGTGACAATGAAACCGATAAAATTGCAGTTAAAGATCCTATGGATAATAGTTTTTTAATCATGACTGTTACTCGATTATTTTGTTAATGAAAAGGATATTTCAAAGAGGTTAAACTCACTGTAGTAATGGAAAATAAGAGGAAACTTTCGTTAACTTCAAAAAAATTAAGCCTTTATTGAATAATACCCTTAAAAGACTAATAACATTACTGAATTTAGATAAGTAAGTAGGCATAATTAAATCGATTTAGGCAAGGGGTTTAAACCCCTTGTTCATCAGAGTCTTAATCAAATAAGAGCTATAATTAATTTCGCCAACTTACTAATAGCGTTTTTTATAATTATGAGATACAGTTATTATTCTCAATTCCTCCGAATTTGCGGGGGATTTAGGGGGATAATTTTTGACCCCGTAACCATGATAATTGCTATATTCTTTTTAAGAAATAGACAATAGTGACAATATTTTAAACATTGAATACTTTTTATTATTGAAAAATTTTTCCTATCATCATTAAATAACTGACATCACGCACTCATTCATAATTATTTTTAACAAGGGGCTTAAGCCCCTTGCCTAATTCAGAAAGAACCCTGTTGCCCAATTCGGAACCCCTTTGCCCAAAACATCTACGGACATAGCATGAACATCCAACATCTTTACTACCTCAAACTAATTATATTTTTGCGTATCATCATTAAATAACAGCAAACTCGCAAGAAAAATTCAATTTATCTTACTTGTTTTATTTTTTCACCTATTACCAATTACCTCCATCCATCCCAGTCTTCATTAAAAATGGACGTATTAGGAAAAGCCGTGGGATTACCATTACTATCCAATATCGTTTTTAGTGTTTGTAAATGGGGGTTACGGAAAGCAAAACCTTCGGTAAACTCATAGGGCAAAATATTTTTATCCAAAGCCATGGCGGCCGTAGTACCTGCCGCTGCCCCCGATGACCATTCAAAAGAATGTACTCGATAAGCCGCTGCCGCAATGTGACTGGTGGCAATACTTTTTCCAGCGACAATCATATTGTCTATTTTTTGGGGAATCATGGCAGAAAGGGGCATTTGAAAGGGATAAGCCTGTCCTTGACCCCTTCTTTCTCCTTCTCTTTCGGTATTACCCGGTTTTTCGTGGGGGCTTTCACTCATACAGGGGTGAAAATCAATGGCATAATGTCCAATCCCCACTGAATCGGCGTAAATGGTGGAACGGCTCCTTTTGGGGGCTTGATCAGGGGAAATTTCACCGCTAATAACTCCAAAACCTTCTAATCCTGCCAAAATTGCCCTTAATTGACGATATTCTTGGGGTGTAAGGGTTTCTTTGTAATAATCATCGTCATAGTTTACCCGGGAAATATCCACTTCATTGACGGTAAAACCATCGGGGTGGGCATAGTTGGGGCGACCAATAATTCTTCTTCCTTCTCTAATGTAGGGATACTTGGAAAGTCCGTGGGCTGTCCCCATGGGGGAATCGAATCCTGTGAGAAAAATATGATCAGGGTGAGGTTTTTTAACCCCATCTCCCAGTTGAGAATCTGTTGTACCTGCCACCAACCAATGGTAAAAACCGATCGCATTTTGTTCGCCTTTCGAGAGGGTTTCGGTGCGTAAGCCCCCCATCCAGCCGTGGGGTTGTAGTTGTCCCATCGCCTCTAGTTGCTCTCTGCTATAAATCAGGTTATCTACGGATGTGCCTGGGCGGTAGTCGTTACCCCAAGTCCAGTTTTGCATGGCAATATCCCCAGGGGTAGGGGTGGTGAAGCCAATGCCCCCAAAGGTTACTCTCTCGCTGGGTTGAGCCTTGTAGATACGACGGTAGGTAAAGACGAGGTCAAAATCCGCTAGTCTTTCTAATTCGTAGCTGTAATAGGGAGCATATTGTTGATAAAATTCTGGCTCTGGTTGCGGTTGGGGGGTTTCGGTTTTTTCCATGGCGAAGGTATAGGTAAAACCTTGGGTACAGTAGGGATCAGGTGTTCTACTGGATGAGGATGGTTCGTAGGCAGAAAGAGGATCTATACCAAGACGATAGGGGATGTCGGTTAAACCGATGATTTCCCCTGTTTCTGTGGCTTCTATGACCATCCAATGGGCTTTTGCTTCTAAATTGTCGTTTTGGGGAGGAACAAATTTAATGACCGTTTTCTTCAGCCTGGAGGAATCTTCGTAGGTGTAGGCATCCTCGATAATTTGGGAAAGGGGTTCGCTATTGAGGGGAGGGGTGTTGGGTTGTGGTTTATGGCTAATGGCGATCGCACTTACTATCTGTTCCCCTGTGCCACCATTTTCTACCCTTTCTATCTGCACATCCTTAATAACAGTATTGGGAAACCATTTGAGAGTACCATTTCCCTTTCTAGCAGCATCTTGCAATTGACGCTCAAGAATATAATCCGCATCCTTGGGCAAAAAACAAGAAGCACTTACCCAACACTCTCCTAAATTTAACTTGCCATAAAAATCACCAATACGATCTCGAAATTCTAAATAACCCTTGGGAAAAAATAACTCCTGTCTTTGGGTGCTACGCTCATCTAAAGCCGATGTACCTTGGGAAGAAATTTGACCCCCTACCCAGTCGGTAATCTCTGTTAAACACACAGTTTTACCCATCAATAACGCTTCATAGGCTGCCCCTGCCCCCGCCAATCCTCCGCCGATAACGAGGATGTCACATTCTTCTATTTGTTCAGGATTTCGAGGGAAGTTATTCATTGCGATCGCAGGAATGGTAAAAAAGAGGACTAAAGGGATTGAGAGTATTTTTTGCCAAGGTTTACGCTTCATAATCGCTGCTCATCATATGGATTTTTATTAATCATACTATAAGAAAAAAATTGATAATTACTAATGGATAATTGATAATAAAAACTAAGGGAATTAAGAAGATGTAAAAGGCAATTAATCTAAACTCTTTATTTTATAGGCTTCTGACATTTTTTGTTGCCAACCTTACATATTTTATTCATATCCCTTCCCTTTGTTAGTTTAATTAGTCACCCATGAAACCATCCATTACACCCAGAAAATTTCGCTCTGAACACATCAATCAGGCTTCTAATGTCAATTTAGAAGAGATAATGACCATCGCATCTCAACAGCGCCCCTGTGTATTTGGAATTACCATCGATGACGCTACCACCGTTGACAGAGACGATGCTATTTGGATGATTGAGTTGGATAATGGACAGTTTGAGTTACAAGTAAGTATTACGGATGTTGGTGCTTTAATTACCAAAGATTCTCCCATTGACAAAGAAGCCTTAAAAAGGGTGGTGACGCTATATCATACCAAGCCCCCTACCCCCATGTTACCCATTAATATTAGTACCAATTTAGGTTCATTAGAAGAAGACGAAGAAAGATTAGCTATTACATTTTTTTTTACTATTGATAATAAAGGAAATATAGTTAGCTTTGAGATAAAAGAAACTATTTTCAAAAATTTACGAGCTTTTAGTTACGAAGAAGTAGAAAATATTTTAAAAAACCCTTCCCAAGAAAATCATGATGGACTATTAGTTAAAATCCAAACTATTGCTCAAATATTAGCTAGTAAAAGAAAAGGAAAATCAGGTATTTTAACTAAAGATGGTTACATTGATGAAGATGGCAATCTCATCGCAGATAATGTTAATACCCATCAATTAATTGCCGAGGTAATGATTTTAACTAACACTACCATTGCTAATTTGTTGGCACAACAAAAAATCCCTGCTCTTTTTCGTACTCAGGATGTGGGTATTAAGGATTTAAACAAAGCTATCAAGGAAATGGGGCATTGTTTAGTACCTGCTATTTATAGCCCTTGCCCTTTACAACACGTTGGTTTAGCCCTAGACACCTATTCCCATTTTACTAGCCCTCTTAGACGTTTTGTCGATTTAGTAAATCATCGCATTATTAAAGCAATTATTAGGGGTGTTTCTTCTCCTTATCATCGAGATGAATTGCAAGATATTGCTGACTATATTAATGATTTTCATTGTCAGTATAAAGAAGATAAATCTCATCATCTAAGAATGAGGAGAAAAGAAGATATTGCTAAAAAGTATAATCAGATTAGTGGTAATGAAATTAAAGAATTATCTACTGAAGATTTTTCAGAATTATTAGAATATTTTGCTTATAGAAATCGCTTACCAGAAATTTTAGGGCATATCAAAGAGAGAGTTAATGATTTATCTTTAAAAGATTTTTATTTTATTTGGTTTGTCGCCAAAATAAATGATTTATTTTATTTAGAAAATATTGACGGAATATCGATACTGTTAATAGCTTCTCAAATTGAAAATATAACCGTTGACTATGACATTAAATATAACCGTAAAAATAAAACTTATCAGGCAAAATGTTCTTTAAATGGTTTAACTACCCCTGATTTTGCGGAAAATGTCAAAAAAATGGTAGCAAAACAAACCTCGGCAGTTATGGCTATTCGGGGTTATGTTACTCATGGGTTGGTGAAAAAAGGTAACTCTGATGTTTCCGATGATTCTTCTTCTCAAGATATTAATAACAACACTATCAAAGAGGAAAATTTTTCTGCTTTGTTACATCAAGCCATAGAGGAAAATTCCTTAACCGATGATTTTTTGAAGGAAGTGGAAAAGAGAATTGATTCTTTACAACCAAAAGACTTTTATAAGTTATGGTTTTTGGCTAGGGTAAATGGTTTTTTTGAGCCATCCATTGACGCTGTATCAGTGTTGCTCGTGCGATCGCAATTAGATCATGTAGAGGTAAAATATGTCATAGAAAGTTATCCTAATAATAGTGGCTATATTAGCCTTTGTTATGTAGATAGTTTTACTACCCCACAACCTGCCTTTAGTCAAAAAAAGAGTAAAGCCAAACAACAATCAGCCCTAGAATATATTAAGGCTTTTTTGAATGATGAATTAACCAAAAATCCCACGGTAATTACTTCGGAAGAAAATAGTCCCATAAATCCTCCCATAATTCCCATATCCGCTGATACCAAAACAACAGAAGAAACCAATTATGTCTCCTTAATCCATGATTTCTGTCAAATTAATCAGATAGATTACCCCGAATATAAATATTTAAAAATAGATAGCTTTTTTCAGTGTTTTATTAGTCTTTATTATCAGGATAAAATGATTCAATCCGTGGGCTATGGAAGAAGTAAAAAAGATGCCAAACAATGTGCTTCCCATATCATGGTTATTCAGCACCATCTCGATATTACTGTTTAATTATTGTTACAATTTATTGCAGAAGCTATTATTTATTTTAAAAATATATTATGCAATTAACTTGGTTTGATAGTAATTCATGGTTAATCGAGATTGCGGATAAAAGAATTTTACTAGATCCTTGGTTCGTGGGATCTTTGACTTTTGGTAATTTGGACTGGTTATTTGAAGGCAAAAAACGTAACCCTCAGCCTATCCCTGAGAATATAGATTTTATTTTACTCTCCCAAGGGTTAGAAGATCATGCCCACCCTCCTACTTTAAAGGAATTAGATCATAGTATTCCTGTGATTGGTTCGGAAAATGCGGGTAAGGTTTGTAAAGAATTTGGCTATGAAAAAATTACGACCCTCCGCCATGGGGAGAGTTATGTTATCGATGACAAAATCGAAATCAAGGCGGTAAAAGGCTCTCCTGTGGGCCCTACTTTGGTGGAAAATGGCTATATTGTCAAGGATTTAACGAACGGTGATTCCCTTTATTATGAGCCCCACGGCTTCCACAGTCAAAATCTGCAAACAGAGGACCGTATCAAAGCCATTATCACCCCTTTAACCAATGTCAAGATACCCTTGATTGGCCCTGTAATTAAAGGGCAAAAAAGTGCCTTAGAAGTTTGTCAGTGGCTCAAACCTGAATATATTTTACCCACGGCGGCAGGGGGAGATATTGAGTTTAAGGGATTTTTAATCAATTTACTTAAGGAAGAGGGTAGTTTAGATAGTTTTCGCTCGATGTTGAAGGAGGCAAATTTATCTACTCAAGTGATTGAGCCAAAGCCCTATGAGGCGGTAAGTTTTGCTGTCAATGTTTAGCCATTATTTCTTCGGTTTTTTAGGACTTTAACTAATTTTTCCATTTCTGGGGGGATAGGTGCGATCGCACTTACTTCTTCTCCTGAGATGGGGTGAGTCAGGGTAAGACGAAAGGCGTGTAATGCTTGTCCTGTGAGGTTTACCCCTACCGAATGCCCGGAGCCGTACAATTGATCACCGATGATAGGATGCCCCATTTGGGTAGTGTGTACCCGAATTTGGTGGGTACGCCCCGTTTCTAGCTGAAAATGTAACCAAGAATAATTACCCAATCTTTCTTTTACCTGCCAATGGGTGATAGCATTTTTACCCCCTTTTTCGATAGGTACTACCGCCATTTTTTTTCGTTGGGTAGGATGACGACCAATAGGCAGATCAATTGTACCACTATCCTCATGGGTAGAACCATATACCACCGCTAAATATTCCCTACGGGCAGTTTTTGCCTTAATTTGAGCCTGTAAATCATTTAACACCAGTTCCGTTTTTGCCACCACGATCGCCCCTGTGGTATCCTTATCAAGACGATGGACAATGCCAGGGCGTTCTACCCCCCCAATGCCTTGTAAATCGGGGCAGTGAGCCAACAGCGCATTAACGAGGGTACCATCACCATGGCCGGGGGCAGGATGTACTACAAAGTTCGCAGGTTTATTGATAATTACTAAAAACTCATCCTCATAGAGAATATCAAGGGGAATGTCTTGGGCTTCAATGTGAGAAGGCACAACGGCGGGAATATGGACATGGATTGAATCTCCCTGTTTTAGTACTTCCTTTTTTTGGGTACAAATGCGATCGTTTAAATATACTTGCCCATCCTCAATCAACTTTTGCACCCGTGAGCGCGATAAATTTACTAAATTCTCTGCCAACCAAACATCAATCCTTACTTTGCCCCTATCCACCACAAAATCTCGAAATGCTTGGCTTATCTCTAACTCATTAGTCACTAAAATATTACCTCATTACAGTGGGTTGGGCTTAAAAATAAAACCCAACGAGAAGAATTGATTGTTTCATTATCAACTCTCAATGATCCATTATCAATTAATTTAATACCTAAAATTAATTAACTCAGAAATCGCCTTCACCCTTTCCAAATGACTAGGGCAATTTTGACGAGAATCCGTAATTAACCAATCCAAAGCCGCCTCCTTAACATCAATAGAACTTCCTGTTTTATCAACACAATAGCGACCAAATACAAGTTTATCCACCAGACGAACTCCCCTACCTAAACGGGAATATTCAAAGATAACACTATTATCCACCGTCGCCCCCTCACAAATCCAACAATTAGGCCCAATCATAGCAGGGCCAACAATTTTTGCTCCATCCTCAATGTGAGTCATGCCACCGATATACACAGGGCCAGTAATATCTACCTTATCCCAATTAATAGACACATTAACCCCCGTATAAACCCCTGGCTTAACCTCTTTACCCGGGATTTCAACATTTTTGATTTCCCCTGATAATACCGAGCGAATCGCTTGCCAATAGTCTGGTACTTTACCAATGTCCACCCACTCAAACTCCATATTCACTGCATAAAAAGGCAAACCCAACTCCACCAAATGGGGAAATAAATCACCACCAATGTCATATTCCTGATTCGGGGGAATATAATCAATTACCTCCGGTTCAAAAATATAAATCCCAGTGTTAATCTCTGTGCTGAGGGCTTCCTCTACCAATGGCTTTTCTTGGAAAGTTAAAATTTTGCCATCATCATCCGTTACCACCACCCCATAACTCGGTACCGCTTCCCTAGGGACTGATTTTGTGACCACCGTGGCGATCGCCCCTTTCTCCTTATGCTGTCGCACCACCTCAGTCAAATCAAGATCAATTAAAGCATCTCCACACAAAACCACAAAAGTATCATCAAAAAAAGGATTAAACTCTTGAATACGCTTAATTCCTCCCGCCGAACCCAAAGCATTACCCACCAACTCTCCATCCACAATGCTTCCCTCAAAAGAATAACCGATTTGAACCCCAAACCGTTGCCCATCACGGAAATAACTCTCAATTTGCTCCGCCAAATGGCTCACATTTACCATCACCTCATCAAAACCATGTTGCCTCAACAACTCCAACAAAAACTCCATCACAGGCTTTTGTAAAATAGGAATCAAAGGTTTAGGGATAGTGTGAGTAATAGGACGAATACGAGTTCCCTTTCCCGCCGCCAAAATCATTGCTTTCATAGGAGAATATTAATTAAAAACTAATAAATAAAGAGATCATAAGAAAAATATAGCCTTAAAATCAAATGTTATCATTTTTAACTAAGGATTCCCGATTAAACGCGCCATAATAAAACTTTTTATTAACCACAAAGTCTCGATTATCAAAAATTAAGATACACTGAAATTGAACTTCCTGATGAATAATCAAAATTAGCTCAAAAGAGAACCAGAGTGAATGAGTGTTATTTATTGCCTTAATCCCCATTGTGAAAATCCCCAAAATGATACCAAAACGAGAAAATGCAGGAGTTGTGGCTCTAATTTAATTCTCCATAAAAGGTACGTCGCCATCAAAAAAATTGGCAAAGGAGGATTCGGCACCACTTATCTTGCCGTGGACATGGGCAATAAAAATCAATACTGTGTCATCAAACAACTAGATCCCGCTTCCGCCAATCCCGACTCCTACAGCACCGCCCTCGACTTGTTCAATCGGGAAGCAAAAACCATGGCAAAGCTAGAACACGCCCAAATTCCCAAGTTAATTGATTATTTTGAAGAAAAAGAACAATTTTATTTAATTCAAGACTTTATCCTCGGACGGGATTTAGAAAGAGAAGTAAAAAAAGGCAGAATCTATCAAGAATCATCCGCCAAAAACTTCCTGCGTAGTATGCTTCCCGTGCTGCAATATATACACTCTCGCAAAGTAATTCACCGAGACATCAAACCAGGCAACATATTAAGGGAAAAAGAAAGCAAAAAACTATTTCTCATTGACTTTGGTGCCGTAAAAGAAGAAGTCAACACCAAACTCATGAACGCCAATCCCCAGAGCGCCTTTACCAAAATCTCTGTGGGCACCATGGGCTTTGCCCCCCCCGAACAACTCGCCATGCGTCCTGTTTATTCTAGTGATATATATGCCCTTGGGGCAACTTGTATCTTTTTACTCACAGGGAAAGCACCCAAAGACTTGTGCGATCCAGAAACAGGGGAATTAGCATGGGAAAATCACACCACTGTTAGTGCAACCTTTGCCAAAGTGTTGAATAAAATGCTAGAAATAGACGTGAAAAAAAGATTTAACTCCGCGGGGGATGTCATTCAAGCCCTAGATTTAGTCCCCTATGAGCAGGAGTTGGCAGAAAGTATGTTTTTTACCACCACCGCCCCTAAAGAAGAAAGTAAATCCGATGATCAAGATAGCGATTCTAGTTCTAATTTAACTACTCAAAACCTCGCTGATGCCATCCGTCGTCGAAGAGAAAAACAAAATCAACCTCAAAATATCCCCAAGGTAGCCACTCCCCGTGTACAAGTTCAAAAACTACAAATAAATTCCCCAGAAATGATTATCCAAGAATATCAACGGGGTAATCGTAACTTTAGTCAACAAACCCTGAGTGGTTTCGATTTAGAAGGTTTAAAATTACCAGGTTGTAGTTTTTCTCAAAGTAAATTAATTGGGGTAAACTTACAAAAAGCAAATCTGTATCGTAGTAATTTGATGGGGGCAAACTTTGCCCAAGCCAACCTACGGGAAGCTATTTTAAAACGAGCGGAGTTATACAAAGCTAACCTAAAAAATGCTGACTTACAAGGCGCCGATTTACAAAAAGCCAATCTTACAGAAGCTACCCTCAAGGATGCGAACCTCTGCGGTGCAAATCTTACGGAAGCTAAAGTTGACGATGAACAGTTACGCCTTGCCAAAACCAATTGGAGAACAATTTTGCCCAATGGTAAAAGGAAATGGTGGTAGTATATATGTTCTTGATTTTTTTATTTTACTCGTAAAAATTTTCCCTAAATGAACCAAAGCAGATGATTATTAGTTATTGCGTTAACCCAGAATGTCCTAGCCCCAAAAACCATCCTAAGCTCAAAAATTGCAATGCCTGTGGTTCTAATTTAATTCTGAATAGACGTTATCGAGTTATAAAAAGATTGGGTAAAGGGGGATTTGGTGCTACTTTCGTTGGGGTAGATTTAATAAATAAGGATGATCCTCTTTGTGTGGTGAAACAGTTACGCCCCATTGTAGATGATCCTCAAGCCTTCAAAATGGCTCTTAGTTTGTTTAAGAGGGAAGCGAAAACCCTAGCTAAAATTAATCATCCTCAAATACCTAAGTTACTTAATCATTTTGTGGATGATGAGAAGTTTTATGTCATTCAAGAGTTGATTAATGGGGATAATCTGCAAAAGGAAGTGAAGGAAAAAGGGGTATATGGGGAGTTGGGGGTAAAAAGATTTTTGGCGGAAATTACCCCTATTTTGCAATATTTACACTCTCAAAAGGTAATTCATAGAGATATAAAACCGGCTAATATTCTGCGACGCAAAAAAGATGGTAAATTAATTCTCATTGATTTTGGGGCGGTAAAAGATCAAGTCAATACTCAGTTAGCCCAAACCTATGGACAAACTGCCCTGACTCAGTTTGCGGTGGGTACTATGGGTTATGCCCCCCCTGAACAAATGGCTATGCGTCCTATATATGCCAGTGATATATATGCCCTTGGGGCTACTTGTCTTTATTTGTTAACGGGTAAATCACCTAAAAAGTTTGAACGGGATTCTGATACGGGGGATATTATTTGGGAAAGTGAGGTTAATATTAGCCCTAGTTTCAAAAAGGTGTTGAGTAAAATGTTAATGCCTAATGTGAAAGAGCGTTATAAGACGGCGGATGAGCTATTAAAGGCTTTGGATGTTGCACCTTTTGAGCAGAGTTTAAACCAAAGTTTTGTGACGGTTATTCAGTCTACGGATAAGAGTTCGGATGATATTTCGACAACAGATTTATCGACTACTCAGACGGGGGATATGACAATGTCTCCCACCCAACAGTTACGACAGGCGATTCAAAAGAGAAAGAAAAAAACTAATACGATTACGATTAAGTGGGATGATGAGAGTTTTCGGGCTGCTTATAATGGGGGAAAAAAGGATTTTAGTGAGCAGGAGTTGAATAATATTAATTTGACGGGGGTTAAGTTAAGTAAGTTTATTTTTCGTTATGCTCAGTTGGAGGGGGCTATTTTTATTGAGAGTAATTTAGCTCAAAGTAATTTTTATAGTTCTAATGTGCAGGGAGCTAATTTTTCCAATGCTAATTTGGCTCAGGCTTATTTTGCTAAAAGTGAGTTGAGGGATGCTGATTTTCGGGGGGCTAATTTACAGGGGGCTGATTTTACTAATGCTAATTTGGCGGATACTAATTTTTGTGGGGCTAATTTGAAAAATAGTAAAATTACTCAAAATCAGTTGAAGGATGCGAAGGTAAATTGGGCAACGGTGTTTCCTGATGGGGGGCGCCGTTGGTGGAAGTTGTTTTAGTTTTTGATTTTTTTGCCGATTCCTTGTAATATTCCTTTGCCGATTAAGCCTATTCCTCTACCGATAATTTCCGTGAGAATAAAGACTACTGCTTTTCCGAGTATGTCGGCGATCGCCTGTAATCCCCTTGTAACACTATCTACAAATTCGATCATAATGGTGATAAACCAAGGGATGCCTGTGAGGGAGTTTAATTCTTGGTGTCGTGAATGGCTAATTTTGCCGATAATAATGCCTTGATAACCTAGTTTTAAGATTTGATACTCGTCTTCAAAAATGTTACGGGGAATTTGCCAATATTTTTCCCTTTTATATTTCCATGCTAAATTGTTCCGAAACATGGCTATCTTACGGGATGATTTCCATTCTTGTTTGAAAAGATTATGCTTGATCGGTTGGGATTCTGATAAATTATTTAAGGTAAATTGCATGGTACTACAGGCGATCGTAATTAAAACATTTTCTGTTAATATCTGTTCTATTTCTGAGGCTGATTTACTTTGATAAGGATAAATTTGATCGTCAATAAAAAACTCTTTTTCTAGCACTAAATAACATAATAATTCTTCAAATAAAGGAAGATTAATAAAATTATTTTCGACTAAAAATTGTCCTTGTTTAAAAATATTTTCTTTAAAATTAATCAACCTATCTCCACTGTCCAAAGAAACATAACGTCCTAAAAACTTGGTTGCGACATTTTGCCACAATTCTCTGACGATAGATGTCTTTCTTTCTATGAGCTGGTCTTCATTTAATTTAAGGAATTTTAACTCTGAAACTAACTGCTTAAGTTCTTTTAATACTAATAATAATAAGTCTCTTTTTTTATCTTCTTTGAGAATATCTAATTCCAAAATTATATCCGTCGTATTTTTTAGAGAACCTTGGATTTTTTTAGGAATAATATCTTCATAATCTAAACTATTATCAGAAGCTAGAATAATATTAGGATTTACCTCAGAGGGGGGCAGTTTAACCATAGAATCAGGATCTTCTTGAGAGTTGTCTTCTTCATCCATGGAACTGTTTAACATCCCGTTAGGGGTTGCCACAAATTGATTGACTAACCACCTTACAACCTTTAACTCTCTTCTTCTACCCTGCCAAAAAAGAATATCAAGGGGAGATAAATTACTATTTTTTAAATAAGAATTAACCTGTCTAATGCTTCTTTCTATTTCTCTTAATCCTAGCTCACATTGACGATAGAGCCAACCACCAATTAGCGTACGATTTTTATTTTTAATGTTGACATAGTAAGTTTTACCATTAGCACATAGTTTGATTCCCTTAATTAAGTCTGAAATTTTAATATTTCGAGGACAACAGCCCTTAATATTCTCGATAGTTTTGATGTTTTCATCACTACCCCAAGGGGTAATTAAAAGTATAGGTAAATCTGGATATTTAGTAGTAAGTTTGCGGCTTAGTTTTACCAAATTTGTTAACTTATTCGGCTCTACTGCTAAATCTAAAGATATTAATAATAAATCTACTGAATTTTCCTTTAATAAAGGCAAAGTTTCCGTCATTGTACCCTGTGCCAAAATTCTGATGTTAGAATTACTTTGTTCTTGTATGAGGGCAATTAAACCAAGACGAAAAACAGGATCATCATCTATCAATAAAATATTAACATTAGCATCATTTTTCATGATTAATTTTGATTGCGATAGCCAAAAAAGTCTACACGATAATTTACTACTTTTACCCCTGTTTGCTGTTCTATTTGTTCAATCAATTCTGGGGGTAATTCTACATTGACATTAATAATTTTATTTGTATCAATGATGTTGACATGACTGTGTCCATCTGTAACATTACCGTATAACCTGCCATCGTGTCTATCTACACATTCAATGATGCCATGGAGAGAAAGGGCTTCTAGGTTTTGATATACGGAGGCTAGAGCAATATGTTTACCTTGTTGGCTCAAAAAATCATAAACTTGTTTGGCAGTTAAATGTTCTTTTTGTGACCACAATAATTCTAGGATAAATCTTCTTTGCCGAGATACTCTCATGCCCAATTCTTGGCAACGATTCAGGGCATCTTTGAGGGAGTGTACAGTTTTTTCGGTTGCCCCTTCTAGCTGCATTGTTTTTTATTGTCCTTTTTTTGACTAAAGTAAATTCACTTATACTTTAACTAAGTTTTCCCCATTCCTACATTTTTTTATACTATGAAGAATAAAAATTTAAGTAAATAGGGTGCGCTGAAGAAATCAGAAAGTATGGTTAGGGATAAATAGCTATTAGCTTTTGCCTTTTGTCAGAAAAAATCTCTACATATCCCCGTGTCTAATTTTTTTGTTGTTATGCTAGAAACAATATTGCTATTTTAATTTTTTTTAAATTTTATGACTATTACTAATTATTCTATGCAATCCTTTGTGGATGAGCAGAGGAAATTTTTTGCCAGTGGGGCAACCAAATCCTATGATTTTCGTTTACAACAGTTGAAAAAATTAAAAGAGGCGATCGCCCTTAGACAAGATAAGATATTAGAAGCATTACATGAGGACTTAGGTAAACCAAACCTAGAAGGCTGTTTTGAATTAGCTGTCATCTCAGAAATCAGCTACGCTATCAAAAACCTCAAAAAATGGATGAAACCTAAACGGGTGAGTGCAGGAATTGAAAACTTCCCCGCCTGTGCCAAGATTCATTCCGAGCCATTGGGGGTAGTATTAATCATAGGACCATGGAATTATCCCTTTACCCTGATGATTTCTCCCCTCGTAGGGGCGATCGCCTCGGGAAACTGTGCTATGCTCAAACCATCAGAATTAGCACCCCACACCTCCGCCCTCATCACCGAATTAATCAAAGACATCTTTCCCCCCGAATATATCTGCATTCAAGAAGGAGGAGTAGAAGTAGCCCAAGAATTACTCGCTACCAAATTTGATCATATTTTCTTTACAGGAGGCACGAAAATTGGTCAAATTGTCATGGAATCCGCCGCCAAGCAACTAACCCCCGTTACCCTCGAATTAGGAGGAAAAAGCCCCTGTATCGTTGACAAAGAAACTAACCTCAAAATTACCGCCCAAAGAATCACTTGGGGTAAATTTATCAACGCCGGGCAAACCTGCATCGCCCCCGATTACATCCTCGTAGATAAAGCCATCAAACAAGAATTTATCCAAGAAATCAAACAATGTGTCCATGATTTTTTTGGAGATAACCCTGCCCAAAGCCCCGATTTTGCCCGTATTATTAATCAAAAGCAGTTTGATAGACTAGAGCAATTATTAGATAGTGGCGATATTATCGTCGGCGGAGAAACCAATCGAGAAAATAAATATATTGCCCCCACAATTATTGATAACGTGCCCCTCAATTCCCCCATCATGGCAGAGGAAATTTTTGGGCCTATCATGCCTATTCTTGAATACAATCATCTTGATGAAGCCATCAACATCATCAACAGTAAACCCAAACCCCTCGCCCTTTACTTTTTCTCTAACAACTCAGAAAACAAGAAACGTATCCTCCATGAAACCTCATCAGGGGGATTATGCTTCAACGAAACCATCATGCAAGTGGGCGTAAAAGACTTACCCTTTGGGGGGGTAGGAGATAGCGGCATCGGTGCATACCATGGCAAAACTAGCTTTGATACCTTCTCTCATAAAAAAGCCGTCTTATCTCGTTATTTTTGGGGTGATTTGAAATGGCGTTATGCTCCCTACAGTGACAAAATTGTGAATACTTTTAAGAATTTTTATACTAAGTAGTTACAATTTTTTTATAGTTTTATAAAAGGGGTTTTATCCCCTTTTTATATGTTTTTTGATTAAAATTTCACACGTATTTGTTGGACAAATAATTATCGTAAATCCAATGACAATAATTAATTTTAACAGTATCATCTTTACAATTATGTATCTTTTGCTAATATTTTAAGCTAAAAAATAATCTACACAATCTAATTATTATAGCTTTTGGAAAATAATTTGAGCATACACCTTTGTTATAATAGTTAAATCTTCTTTTGACAATATAGAGAATGAATTTACGCACTAAAAATAACGATTGGGGATTAGTTCTAAAAATACTACCCTACGCAAAACGAAAATCACCTGTTTTAATATTATCTTTTATTTTATTGATACCCCTGTCCGTGGCGGGGGCGATTCAACCCTTAATTGTAGGACAAGGTATTTCCTTATTACAAGGAGAAGACACTTGGAGCTTTTTAGAGTCTTATTCCATTGCTGAGGGTTTAAATTTACTATCTTTTATTTTACTCGGAACAATTATTTTTCGGACAATTTTTCTGGCTTGGCAGGGCTTTTTAGTCCAAAAAGTTGGGCAAGAAATTACTGCTTTTATCCGTCAAGATTTATTTAATCATGTTACTTCTTTATCCTCTAACTTTTTCCACAAAACTCCTGTAGGAAAATTAGTTACTAGATTAATCAACGATGTGGAAGCGTTGGGGGATGTTTTTGCCACGGGTGCCATCGGTATTGTTAGTGATGTAATTTATATTCTCGCCATTATTATTACCATGTTTTCCCTTCAGTGGCAGTTAGCCCTACTGTTGGTATTCATGTTGATTCCTGTATCTGCATTGATTATTTACTTTCAAAAGCAGTATCGTAAAGCTAACTATGTGGCGAGGGAAGAATTGTCGGTATTAAATGCCATGTTGCAAGAAAACGTGGTAGGTATTAATATTGTGCAGTTATTTCGTCGTGAAAGACATAATAGCGAGTTATTTCGCACCGTCAATGAGCGTTATCGGGTAGCGGTGGATAAGACTATTTTCCATGATTCTGCGGTGTCAGCTACCCTTGAATGGGTGTCTTTAGTGGCGATCGCCGTTGTGCTGTGGATCGGGGGAGTGCTAATATTAGGAGATAACCTCAACTATGGTACATTATCCGCCTTTATTCTTTACTCCCAAAGATTGTTCGATCCTCTCAGACAATTTGCTGATAAGTTTACCATGTTCCAAGCAGGATTTACGGCGATCGAACGTATCTCTGAATTGATGAATATTCCCCTGGAAATCGAAGACAGAGATAATGATATAAGTCTTCATGATAACGAAGCAAATCAAGATGCCGTGGGTGAAATTCGTTTTGAAAACGTCTGGTTTGGTTATAAACCTGATGAATACGTCCTCAAAAATCTTAACTTTACCATTCGCCCCGGAGAAAAGGTTGCCCTAGTAGGTCCCACAGGAGCAGGTAAAAGCTCCATAATCCGCCTTCTATGTCGTTTGTACGAACCCACCCAAGGACGAATTTTAGTGGACGGTATCGACATCAGAGACATCGATCAGGCAGAATTAAGAAGCCATATCGGAGTCATATTACAAGAGAGCTTTATTTTTGCGGGGGATGTGAAAAGAAATATAACCCTAGGGGAAACCTATGATTTTGATGAAATAGAAAACGCCGTCAAACTCACCAACATTAAGCCTCTCATCGAAGAATTACCCCAAGGTTACAAGACCCAATTACGAGAAAGGGGGGCAAACCTATCCGCAGGGCAAAAACAATTACTCGCTTTTGCAAGGGTAGCTATTCGTAATCCTAATATTTTGGTATTGGATGAAGCCACCTCCAGCCTTGATGTTTTCACCGAAGCAGATACCCAAAAGGCTTTGGATGAATTATTGATTAATAAAACTGCCATTATCATTGCCCACAGACTTTCTACCATTCGGAATGTGGATAAAATTTTGGTTCTCAAACAAGGGGAATTAATTGAGTCGGGTAATCACGATGAGTTGTTGAAAGAGGATGGTTTATACGCCAGTTTATATAAATTGCAAATGTTGGCAACGGTTTAATATTGGGTGGTAGATGACGTAACATGATGCGTCCTTATAGGTGTTAGGTTTCCGATCATGATGGTATGGGGAGATAAGATGATGAAGGGATAAAATTAATTATCAATTATACGTTGCTTAAAAATCCCTTGTTATAATAATTTTCATACCCCTTTACAGATTCAGATTAAACCCATGAAAAAACTCTTTTTGTTCTTAGCATTTTTGGTAGGACTGTGGTTAGCAGTTTTCACCTTCAAAATATTTAATATGGGAGGGGAATATCAATCAATTATTGTCAACTTCAAAGATGATATTGCCGTTACCCAATTAGAAGAAGGTTTAAATAACATTTCCCTCAAGGTTAATCAGACTCCTACTCTCAATAGTCCATTTTCTACTGATAGAAACGTCTATATTTTGGAAGGAAACAAAGAAACCTTAAAAACATTGAGAAGATCTGAACTTCGGGAAAAAATAGAATATATAGAACCAAACTATATCTATCACACCCTCGAAATTCCTAATGATCCAGATTATAG
Organism: Cyanobacterium sp. HL-69; assembly: GCA_002813895.1. Taxonomy (NCBI): domain Bacteria; kingdom Bacillati; phylum Cyanobacteriota; class Cyanophyceae; order Chroococcales; family Geminocystaceae; genus Cyanobacterium; species Cyanobacterium sp. HL-69. The sequence continues at coordinate 224,893 of CP024912.1, forward strand.
TAAGCAATGGAATTTAAGAGCGATTAATGTTGAGAGAGCATGGGCAGACAGTAAAGGGGAAGGTGTTACCGTGGCGGTTATCGATACAGGGGTAAGTCGTGTACCTGATTTAGAGCAAACGGAATTTGTAGAAGGATATGACTTTATAAACGATCGCACCGAAGCCCTTGATGATGTGGGGCATGGCACCCATGTGGCTGGTACTATCGCTCAATCTACCAACAATAAGTATGGGGTAGCAGGAATCGCCTACAAAGCCAAAATAATGCCCCTGAAGGTATTGGGTTTGGGGGGTGGTACCGTGGCAGACATTGCCGAAGCCATCCGTTTTGCCGCCGATAATGGCGCGGATGTTATCAACATGAGTTTGGGTGGTGGGGGAGATAGTCACCTCATGAGAGAAGCCATTGATTATGCCCATAACAAAGGTGTGGTAATCATTGCCGCCGCCGGTAACGAAAACGAAAACTCCGCTAGTTATCCCGCCCGTTACCCCAAAGTAATTAGTGTATCCGCCATAGATGCGATCGGCGAAAAAGCCCCCTATTCCAACTTTGGAGCAGGTATTGACATCAGCGCCCCAGGGGGTAGCGATAAAGGTTTAATCATCCAAGAAACCATCACAGGGAGCAATCAACAACCCTCCTTTGAAGGGTATCAGGGTACCAGTATGGCATCCCCCCACGTGGCAGGGGTAGCCGCCCTCATCAAAGCCACAGGAATAAAAGATCCTGAAGAGGTGCGACAAATTTTGATCGAGTCCGCCCGTGAAGTAGCCGAAGATCCCTTTAACCATTACGGTGCAGGACGTTTGGATGCAGGTGGTGCGGTGCAACTCGCCCTCAAGGGTAAAATTACCGTCAAAGACTTTCTCCGCTGGTTACGGGATAGCGGTTACCTAAACCCTGGTTTCTGGATTGATGGTGGCACCATTTTACTATTACCTAAATTAGGCATGGTAATCGGTTCATATCTCCTTGCTTGGTTTATCCGTAATTACCTTGTATTTAACATGAGTCTTGCGGGTGGCATGGTGTTTGGTAGTTCAGGATTATTTGTTTTACAAGGATTATATATCTTTGATTTACCCCAATGGCCTCTGCGTTTAATAGGAAGTTCTCTCCCTGAATTGGGTAATGTGGTAGTGGGTACCAGTAGCCTTAATCCTATCTTTGCCAGTGCCTTAATTCCCTTTATCTTAATTGTTCTATTTTTGGGACATAACACTTTAAAGTGGGTTGCCATTGGCTCTTGTTTGGGGGTTGCTTCCTGCCTCGGTATTTCTGCTTTTTATAACCCTAATGTGTGGGGTTTAGGTATGGGTATCACCGCGCAAGGCTTTTTAGTTGTTAATGCCCTTATCTGTTTCGGTTTGGCATATCTTGCAAGTAAAAATGATCAGGCGATAACTTAATTGATAATTGAGAATGGATAATTGATAATAATTAATTGTCCATTCCCAATGCCAAATAAAACACTTTATGAATAAATATAATATTGATCTTTATCTTGAAGATAATTTTTTTGCTCCTCAAAATGAATCTTTGCCTATTATGGAGGAACAATGGCGATCGTGGTTTTCTATTTGGTTAGCCATGACAGATAATGACCTTGAAGAAGATAAAAACTATGAAGTTAGTTTGGTGTTAACCAATGATGAAGATATAAAAGAATTAAATAGTCAATTCAGACAAAAAGATCAAGCCACGGACGTTTTAGCCTTCGCTAGTCTGGATGATGAATTTTCACCCCCCGACATGGTGAATACGATTCCCCTCGGTGATGTGATTATTTCCATAGAAACAGCCCAAAAACAGGCAAAAGAACAAAATCACTCTCTCAAGAATGAATTAGCATGGTTAGCTTCCCACGGTTTTTTACATCTTTTAGGTTGGGATCATCCTAACAATGATTCTCTGAGGGAAATGTTGGCAGAGCAACAAAAACTCCTTGATGGGGTAGGAATTGATAAAATTAGTCTTGATTTTCTGAAGATTTCTTGATGGTGGGCTGTGCATCGCCCACCCGAATATAAATTTAAGTTTGCCCGTCAAGATTAATAAAACTTTCGAGGGCTTTTATCATGCTAGGGGGCCATCTTCTGACTTCCTTTAACCAATCTAAGTCTTTGTAACGGCTATCCATACCCACGGTGGCAACCCAGTTACTTTCGGCTTCTCCTTGTTTACCATTTTCCCAGAGGGCAGCGGTGAGGGCGGCACGCATATCAGGAAACATAGGATATTTACGAACGATGTTGCGCATCTTTCTAAGGGCATCGTCTTTTCTACCTAATTCGTAGAGGGCAAGGGATTCATTAGCCCCTGCAAAGGCAAAATTTGGGGCGATTTCGGTGGCTTTGTGGTACAATTCCACGGCGGTTTCCCAATTTTTTAATCCTGCGTTGGCATTGCCTAGGTTATTATATGCCATGGCATCGTTAGGATCTAATTCTAATACTTTATTGTAATCTGCGATCGCCCTTTGATACTCTCCTAAACCTTCATAGGCAGCACCTCTATTGAGGTAAGGATCAGGTGCATCAGGTGCTAAAATTATAGACTGGTCATAATCTGCGATCGCCTCTTGTAACTTATTCTGACTAACAAGGGCATTACCACGATTACTCCATACCGCAGGATTAGTAGGAAAAGCCTCAATTAACTGCGTCCAGTATTCTTGAGCCGTGACAAAATCACCTTTCTGAGTAGCTTCTATGGCTTTTTGAGCAATGGCTTCACCTTCTGCCAACTGCTCTTCGGTGATAGTGATTTGCTCTTGGGCAAAGGCTGGAGGAGGAGAAATCCAGAGAAAACACAAGACAAGGATAGTGACAATAATTGACTTAAACATATTAAATTGAAATTGCGGATTTATACCCACTATATCCGATCCACCCACCGTAATTGATTCTTTTCGCCCCGAAATTTTCTATAATTTAACCATGGAAAAAATAAGTCTTCATCCCGACACCATCAACGAAGTCAAGGAAAAAATTGACCTTGTGGAAATAGTTTCTGACTATGTAGTTTTACAGAAAAAAGGGCGAGAGTTTAGCGGTTTATGTCCTTTCCATGACGAAAAAAGCCCTAGTTTTACCGTTAGCCCCACCAAACAACTTTACTACTGTTTCGGTTGTGGGGCTGGAGGAGGCGCCATCAAATTTTTGATGGATATAAATAAACAATCTTTTAAGGAAGTTGTATTAAATCTTGCCCACCGTTATCAAATACCCGTTAAAAGTTTAGCTCCCGAACAACAAAAAGAAATTCAAAAACAGATTTCTTTGAGGGAACAATTATACGAAATTTTGGCAGTGGCTTCTAGTTTTTATCAACATAGTTTACGACAAAAAGAAGGAGAAGAAGCCCTTAAATATTTAACCGAAAAAAGAGCCTTAGATGAAGAAACTATCCAAGGTTTTCAATTAGGATATGCTCCGAATAATTGGGAAACTCTTTATAATTATTTAGTGGAAATCAAAAATTATCCTGTGATGTTAGTTGCCCAAGCGGGATTAATTAAAGAAAGAAATAAGGGAGATGGATATATTGATTATTTTCGCAATCGTTTAATGATTCCTATTATTGATAAAGAGGGAAGGGTAATTGCTTTTGGGGCAAGAAGTCTCGATGGTAATGAGCCAAAATATTTAAACTCCCCTGAGACGGAATTATTTTCTAAAAGTAAAACTTTATTCGCCCTTGATAAGGCAAAAAAAACCATTGTTAAAGAGGATAAAGCCATAGTTGTTGAGGGATATTTTGATGCGATCGCCCTTCATCGTTATAATATAAAAAATGCTGTAGCTGTGTTAGGCACTGCTTTAACTCAAAGCCATGTCAAACTCCTTTCTCGTTACACTGAATCTAAGGAAATTATTATCAATTTTGATGCGGATAAAGCTGGTTTAAAAGCAACAGAAAGAGCCATAAAAGAGGTAGAAACTCTGATTTATTCAGGGCAAATGAAGTTAAAAGTTGTTAATATTCCTGATGGTAAAGATGCTGATGAATTTTTAGCTATGGATATGGAAGCCAAGGAAAAGTACCTGACTTTGATGGAAAATGCTCCGTTATGGTTAGATTGGCAAATACAGCAAATCTTAGTTAGTAGGAATTTACGGAAAAGTGGTGATTTTGAGTTAGCTTTTCAAGGGATTGTCAGATTAATAAAAAAAATTAGTAAAGATTCCACCAAAGATTATTATTTATCCAGTTGTGCAGAGTTATTATGTCGGGGTAGAAGTGAATCTAAGAGTCTTAATTCCCAAGAGTTTAAAAGAATTTATCAGAGTTTACAAACGGCAACAAAAACTTATAATCAGAAAAAAAATTACCGTAAGACAAGTACTTTTTTGGGCAAAAGTTCAGAGAATATAAAAATAGAGGAAGCAGAGTTTTTAATTTTATTAATTTACCTTCATTGTCCTAAGTGGAGAGATGATATAATTGAGCAATTAGACCAAAAAGATTTAGTTTTTACTTTCAAACCCTATCGTTTTTTGTGGCAACAAATTCATAGTTTAAATATCGAACAACTAGATAATACTGATAATAATTTATTGTTAATGTTGCAAGAAAATATGAATATTCCCCCAGAAATGTCCCCTATATTAAACCCTGTTTTGTATCCTACCGAAAATGTAAGTCAACGACTTTTTGCACCAGAAGCTAATTTTTTAAGTGCGATCGCCTCTCTCCAATCCATTAAACTAGAAAAGTATAAACAATATTGTCAGCAACAAATTCCTGAACTAGAAAAAGAAAATAATTTAGACAAAATGCAACACTTTTACCAAGAAATACTTATTACAGAAAAACAATTACAAGAGTTAAAAAATATGAGATTTCAAACCTCAGAAATTTAGTAAAATAAACTTAATTAAAACTATAACAATCCTAAATTATTCGTGACATCTTTAAATTGAACTCCACCTTGTTAATGGGGGTTAAAAGTGATCATATTTTCCCATAATCAAACAAAAGCAAAATGAAGTTATATATTATTTATTAGTCTAATTTATTAAACGTCAACTATTAGCTATAAAATTTATTACATAAAAAAATTATAGGTAATTAACTACCTTGTAAAACACGATATTTTATTGTAAAAATATAAAACTGAGAAAACTAAATTAACTTTATTATTAAATGAAAAAATATTCCCTTATTGTTGTGTGTGGCGCTACCGCTAGCGGAAAATCATCCCTTGCCCTCAAACTAGCCCAAAAATTAAACAGTATCATCATCAGCGCCGACTCTCGCCAAATATACCAAGAATTTGACATCGGCACAGCCAAACCCAGTATCCAAGAGCAAAAAACCGTCCCCCATCACCTCATCGATATTTGTCACCCCACCGAAACCCTTACCCTTGCCGATTACCAAGAAAAAGCCCAAGCCCTTATCCAACAAAATCATCATCTTCCTCCCCTTTTAGTTGGTGGCACAGGATTGTATATCAAATCCATTACCAAAGGGCTAAAAATTCCCCGTGTAGCCCCTCAACCGCAACTCAGACAACAATTGATGACTTATGATCAAAAACAGCGGTATGCTATGTTAAAACAAGTTGATGACGAAGCTACTAAAAAAATTCACCCTAACGATGAAACTAGAACCATTAGAGCCTTAGAGGTTTATTATGTCACAGGACAGCCCATTTCTGAACAACAGGGAGAATGCCCCCCTTCTTATCCCATTTTACAAATAGGTTTACATTGTGATGGGGAAATGAGTCGCACCAGAATTAGTAAACGCACCGCCATGATGTTGGAGGATGGATTGGTGAGGGAGGTAGAAACTTTGATGGCAAAATATGGGGCTGATTTACCGTTACTAAATACCCTTGGTTATGGGGAAATTAAGCAATATTTATTGGGTGATATATCTTTGGATGAGGCACGGGATTTGATTGTTACCCATACTTGTCAGTTTGCGAAAAGACAGAGGACATGGTTTAATGCCTATCCTGAGATTAATTGGTTTGATGCTGATGCCTCTGATTTGTTTAGGCAGGTTACGGATTTAATTGAGGGGTAAATTTTTTCTTGTAAGGGGAAGGGAAGTAAGGTGCGCTGAAGAGGTTGAAATATGAAACCCCAACAAACACCAATGAATTTTTCCACGGACAAACTTTGCCTAATTTCCCCATCAACAATTCACCCTGTTTTAAGTCAATTTAGATAATTTGGTATGACTAGGATTAATAATCTTTCTGCCCACTTCAAAGTTAACCACAATGGTATTTTTTTTGCCTAATCCTAAAATATGGGTGACTACACCATTACCGAAAGTGGGGTGGTACAGGCGATCGCCCTCTTGCCAATTTTCAGAGCATTTAGGCTTTTCCTCCTTCTCCTCGGTAATAATATTTCCCGTGGCATAACTAGGGGTTAAATTAGTAGAAATCAAATCTTGGGGCAACTCAGCCAAAAACTGAGAAGGCGCACAAAAATCCACATTACCCCAAGAATAACGCTCCCGTGCATGGGTAAGGAATAATTGTTCCTTCGCTCGTGTAATCCCTACATAACACAAACGTCTTTCTTCCTCCAAATCCAAAGGATCATTTAAACTACGGTTATGGGGTAATAAACCTTGCTCAAAACCAACCAAAAACACCACAGGAAACTCTAAACCCTTCGCCGAATGGAGAGTCATCAAAGAAACCGCCGAATCTCCCTCATCCAAATTATCCAAATCCGAAGCCAAAGAAGCATTGCTCAAAAATCCTTCCAAACTAGCATCCTCATTATCCTCCTGAAACTGCATCATGGCATTTAACAACTCATTCAAGTTTTCCTGCCTATTTTCCGCCTCATCAGTGCCTTGTTGCTTCAAATCATCCAAATAACCAGATACTTCTAGCACTTCCTCCAAAATTTGTGTCCCCGGAATATCCTTTACTTTTTCCTGACAATTACTAATAAGACTAGCAAATTGACTAATTCTTTTAGCTGCCCTTCCCGCAATGGTATTTACTGAAGTTTGGTCGCTTATTATTTCCCAAAGAGGTATATTTAACTCTTGAGAAGCCGTAATTAAATTTTCTGTGGTAGTTTTTCCAATACCCCTTTTTGGAGTATTAATTACCCTCAATAAACTCACCGTATCCGCAGGGTTTATAATCAACTTTAGATATGCAAGAGCATCTTTAATTTCTTTTCTTTCATAAAACTTAAAACCCCCCACAATATTATAAGGAATACTACGTCTAATTAACTCATCTTCAAAAGCCCTTGATTGAGAGTTAATACGATATAAAATAGCAAACTTACCCCAATCTAAACTAGGGTTTTGTTTTACCATACTTTCAATTTTTCGTATAACAAAAGAAGCCTCTTCCCTCTCATTATTGCCCCGATAACAATAAATAGCCTCTCCCTCCGCACGGGTTGCCCGTAATACCTTATCAATCCTCTGACTATTATTTTCAATTAAATAATTAGCCGCTTGTAAAATGTTTTCTCGAGAGCGATAATTTTCCTCCAACTTAACCATAGTGCGAGTATCATCATCTGCCAAACCATCCCCAAAATCCTGCTGAAAATTAAGCAAAATTGTGAAATCTGCCATCCGAAAAGAATAGATAGATTGATCAGCATCTCCTACCACAAAAATAGATCTATTTTGCCAATTCCAGTGTTTTTTATCAGGCTCATTATTAGTAGCTAAAAGTTGAATTAATTGATACTGAATTTGGTTTGTATCTTGATATTCATCTACTAATATATGTCTAAATTGTTGATGCCAATAACCTAAAACAGATTCATTTTGCTGAAAAATTCGTACAGGAATTAACAATAAATCATCGAAATCTAAGGCATTATTTTTTGCTAATTCATTTTGATATTCTTCATAAATTTCTGCTAAAACTCTACCTCGATAATCCGGTCTTTCGATAGCATATTGAGAAGGAGAAAAACCCAAGTTTTTGGCATTACTAATGCCATAACGCATCTTTTTAGGGTCAAACTTTTTATCATCTAAATTGAGCTTTTTAACAACAATTTGTTTGACAATACTTTGAACATCAGACTCATCTAAAATAGTAAAATTCCTTTCCCACTTTCTCCCTTTCTCATCCTGATATTTATTCAAATCAAATCGTAAAATTTTGGCACAAAGACTATGAAAAGTCCCAATCCAAAGGGGTTTTATGGTGCCACGATATACCTTTGACCTAATATTTTTCTGCTCCAATTCTGGTAGAGATTCTAACTTTTGTTGATGCTTTCTGTCTGCCATCTCTTGGGCAAAAATTAACTCAATTCTTTCCTTCATTTCCTTCGCTGCTTTGTTGGTAAAGGTTACAGCAAAGATATTTTCTGGGGATACTTGGTGGGTTTTTATTAAATTTGCGATACGATATGTCAAAGCTCTAGTTTTTCCTGAACCAGCCCCTGCAACCACTAATAAAGGTCCATTGAAGTGTTCTACAGCGGTACGTTGGGCGGAGTTTAGATGGTCGAGAAAGTCAGAGTTAGAAGTCATCGAGCAGTTAAGTTGTAAAATGGACACAATCTCATTATAACAGTCGGTACGTTCCATTAAACGCAGTCTAATAATTGACCATGGATGATAAAGATATATAAATACTTTTTTCTTGGTGATTTTTTATTTCAATTCATCGGAGGTATTAAGTATATTATTTTCCCATAATTTATTTAACTAAACATTAGTCACCATTTTTCTTTACTCTATTTAACCATCAAAAACACTAACACAAAATATTGCTATGAATAAACTTATTCTTATTTTTACTTTGATAATAAGCACTTTTTTCGGGCAAGAAAGTTATGGGAGGAATAATATTTCTTCAGAAAATCAATGTAGAGCAGATATTAATCATTTGGGAGATAAGTTAGTAAATGAAATTGGTGATTATGGTAATAGAATTATCCAAAAAACTCGACGAGGGGGAGCAAATTCTCCAATTATGCCTATATATATTGTTACGGTGGGGCAGGTGGAGTTTGAGGAGTTACCTTTATCAGAAAAAAGTTATGGGGCAAATAATTCATCTCATATCGAGCAAATTTTTTTTACTACCCGTGAAAGACAGTATCTGAGTGATACAAGATTGGAGGAAACCAATAATTATCATTGGTTGTTATTAACCTCCACGGATAGGGGTTGGGATATGGTGATGTTGCTAACAAGATTTGGGGAGGTAGGAGATAATGGCTTAGTTTCTCCCATAGTTGATACTACCTCGGGGGTAGTTGGTGAGGCAGTAAGGTTATGGCTAAGGGATTGTCAATATTTATAATAAATTGATGGTTAAAACAAGAGACAATGATTAGGTAGCAATGGAAAATAAAACTTTTAAAAAGTTGACGTATGATTAATAAATAAGTAGGTTTGCGAAATTAATTATAGCTCTTATTTTATTAAGACTCTTATGAACAAGGGGTTTAAACCCCTTGCCTAAATCGATTTAATTATGCCCACTTACTTAAAATAATTTTTTTCAAAAATTTTAAATCTATGTGGAAATCTTTGATTGCTTCCTCGTTGTTGATAACAACCGCTAACTTAACTTTATTTCTTTCTGAGGTAGATGCCCAAACTGAAACCAATAACAATCCTCCTGCACAAACTTATCAACCTGGTTTCTGGCAACCAGTGGCAAGGGTAGATACAGAAAAACCTATTAGTTTAAATATTATTAATCAAACAGGTATTTTTCTTGACTATTCTTTCACCAATGAAAATCTTACCCCTACGGTTTTAAGGCCTGATGATAATGCTACTATTAGAAGTTTAAATCCTGAAAGCTCAATTTACTTAGTTATATATCCTGATTTGAATACTCCTAATGCTTCTCGTATGAATCTTAAATATTCGGTGGAGGTTAGTGAGGATAATGTGATTAATTTAACTGTCAGTGTTATCGAGGAAATTAGTAGGGGAAATCGTACTTTTAATTTACAACCTACGGGAGCTATTTTTCTTTATTAGTAAAAACTAATTTAGCGATACTGTAATTGAATTTAATTAGAAAATCATTCCCTATTTCCCATTTTCCAGCTCAACTAAGGCACTTTTTCATCAATTCCTAATTATCCATTGTTAACTCCTTCTGACCACCAGTTATGATGTTTAATTAGGGTATGACATTGCCAATTTTCTTTGGTTTCTGGGTAGTCAAGACGATAATGCCCTCCTCTGCTTTCGGTGCGGAATTGTGCAGATTTGACAATTAAGTATCCGACTTCTAAAAGGTTGAGGGTTTCTGCGGTTAGTTTTAGCTGTTGTTCTAAAATAGGAGATTGTAGGCTGTATGAGTGCTGAGGATTTAAGTTTTTGAGAAATTGACCGATTTTTAGATTGTCTATGTCATTATGCCATTGTTCCACAAGAGCGATCGCCCTTAGCAACATATCATCACGACGACAAATCCCCGCCACCTCCCAAATCAAAAGAGGTAACTCTGTGCGAATCTTATTAACTACTGCCATATCATCCTGCCAGTGATTATCCCCCAAAGGAATATTATCAGTATTCAAAAAAGGATAAACTAGGGAATCAAAATCCAAATCCTTGAGAGTTTCTCCAAACACCAAACACTCCAAAAGAGAATTACTAGCCAAACGATTCGCCCCATGTACCCCCGTATTTGCCGTTTCTCCGATGGCGTATAACCCATCAATGGAAGTTTTATTGTGCAAATCCACCGCAATACCCCCCATCCAATAATGGGCAGCAGGGGAAACAGGAATCGGCTGGGAAAATAAATCAATGCCCCACTCCTGACAACGTCTGATGATATTAGGAAAACGATACTCTAAGCGAGGACGAGGAATCGGGCGTAAATCGAGAAATACGTTATCTAAAGCTGGATTAGGGCTAATTTTCTGTAAATGGTTGTAAATAGCACGGCTAACCACATCACGGGGTGCCAATTCCCCCTTGGGGTGATAATCAAAAGCGAATCTGTAACCCTCCCTATCAATTAGGTGGGCGCCTTCCCCCCTCACCGCTTCACTGATGAGAAAACGAGGGGCATTTTCCTTCTTCAAAGCCGTAGGATGAAACTGCACAAATTCGAGGTTACGCAACAGCGCACCGCTGCGCCATGCCAGGGCAACCCCATCCCCTGTGCTTACCTTGGGGTTAGTGGTTTGGGCGAATACCTGCCCTCCTCCCCCTGTAGCAAGAATAACGGCTTTTGCTCCCAACCAAGTAATTTTATTATCATGCAATAAACAAAGCCCCTGACATTTTTCCCTTTTTTCATCTAGCCATAAGTCAAGGGCGTAGGCTTGTTCATAAATGGAAATATGTTCACTTTCGATTACCCTTTGTCTTAAAATAGAAACAATCGCCCTCCCCGTGGTATCCGCTGCATGGAGTACCCTCGGAAAAGAATGGGCAGCTTCCAATGTCATCGCTAATTCATCATTGTGACGATCAAATTCTACCCCCATTTCCAACAATGAGCGAATGGAAGTCACCGCATTTTCTACTAAATATTGTACCGCTGTGCGATCGCACAGTCCAGCCCCTGCTTTTAAAGTATCTTCTAAATGTAGTACAGGTGAATCATTAGGGGCGATCGCTGCTGCAATGCCCCCCTGCGCCCAATCACTGGCCCCCTTTTTCAGCTTATCCTTAGTAATTAGACAAATACGTAACTCAGCAGGAAGTTTGAGGGCAGCATATAAACCAGCAGCCCCAGAGCCCACAATAATAACATCGAAATGATCAGGCAAAGGAGGAGTAAAGTTCAAAGTTTTATAGTATCAGTTAGTGGCGAAAAAGTTATTTTTGCTCATTTTATCCAATCAAGGTAACCTTTGCCATCGTTTTTTTGATTTACCCTTACAATAAAAAAAGAACCATTGAAGATTTGAGATAAAACAATTTATGGCTGAATCAGAAAATATTTTTCAAAAAGCCCTTTATCTAGGTATCGGTATCGCAGGATATGCCGCCGAAAAAGCAGGAGATACTCTCCAAGAATTGAAACAACAAACCGACAAAATAATTAATAATCCCAACTTTCCCCAAGAGTTGCAAAAAATGGCCGATGAAATGGTGAGCAAAGGTAAAATCACCGCCGAAGAAGCCAGAAAATTTGTGGATGAAACCATCCAACAAGCCAAAGATAAACAAAAAATGAATGGTAATCCTCCCGATTCATCATCAAATCAACCTCGCACCATTGAAATTATTACCGATGATGACGACAATGATAATTAATAGCTCAAAAACTAACCATTACCAAAAATAATTCATGGACAATTGGGAAAAACAGTTAATTAATTGGTTAAATCAGGCAGAAAACAATTTTAATAACTTCTGTGAAGAAGTGACTCAAGAATTAGAAAAAACTGCCCACAACACCGAGTTATTTATTGATAATCTAACCCAAGAAATAGATAATAAAATCCCCCAAGAAATAGACGATTTTTTGTTACAAGTCGATTACTTTTTAGAAGAATGTGCCGTATTTCTTGCCGATGAAATACTTCCCCATATCCTAGAGGATTTTCCTCCTAACCCACCATCAGAAGAAGATTCAGACTTCGACAGTAACATTGTCTGGTTTGACGAAGAAAAAATCACCCCCGACGCACAATTTCACCCTGCTTGTATCGGCTGTAAAAATTATCACGGACGAAGATATAACGGTAATTTTTTAGTTTGTGGTATTCATCCCTATGGATGGAATGATGAAAATTGCCCCGATTGGCAAGATCAAGAATCCCATTCAAATTAAAAAATTCCTTCCCAAAACCTTAAGGTGTCTTCAAAACTACGTAGAAAGTTGACAAAAACCATGTATAATGACTCTAAATCTTAAGCTATGTAGCAACACTTAGTCATCACTTTTTTGATAAGAAAATAATTTGTTTTTATATTTATCTATCTATTGTCTGTTAATAAAATCGGCAATTAGTTAATAAATTATAATCCATAATTTCCCTATAACTTCCTTTATTTTTAATAAAAAATATTAATGAGTCATACCTTTTTATTGCAACCAAGTAGCTGGATTATTAAAGGGAATCTAACTGAAAAAAATCACATTTCTATTCCTTTTAAAGGAGCAACTATCATTACTTGGGATCAAAGTAGTTGGTTCATTATGAAAACAAAGTTAGTATTTGATAACAATCAATCCTCCCCAGAAATAGCCAAAGATTTAGAGTTTGAATATAAAGGTTTTTTACCTAATAATAAATATAGTTACAGCTATGTCTTAAAAAGAAGTGATTTCGATAAAATAGAAGGAGAAGGATGGATTACAAAAAACTCCATCATTCAGCGTTATTGGATTTTGGGTGATAGTCGTCGTCGTAGCGTACTCGAAACAATGTTTCAGTTAGATGAAGACCATTATCATTTCTCTAGCACCATGGTAGCAGGTAATAATATCGTTAATGTGACAGAAGGTATTTTAGAACGTCATGGATAAAACTAGATAGTATAAGTCAGAATATAAATATAACAAGATTTGATGGGCAATTAAATCATGAGTTTAGGGAAAGGCAAACAAAATCAACAAAATCAGCGTATATTAGCAGATCGCTATCAGTTAATTGAATTAATCGGTAGTGGTGCTATGGGGCAGGTATATCGAGGAGAAGATAAACTGCTCGGTGGCGTGGTGGTTGCGGTGAAGTTTTTGTCTCAAACCTTGCTCAATGATAAGATGCGTCATCGCTTTGAGCGGGAAGCGACCATCAGCGCCCTTTTGGGGGAAAAAAGTATCCATATCATCAGGGTAAGGGATTATGGTGTTGATGAAAATGAAGTTCCTTACTATGTGATGGAGTTTTTAGAGGGGGAGAGTTTAAGTCAGGTAATTAAGTTTCAGCCTTTGCCCCTTAAACGTTTTCTCTACCTCAGTCGTCAAATATGTGTGGGAATGGATGCTGCCCACAGTGGTATTATGCTCAAAGGGGAATTGTGTCAGGTGGTTCACCGAGATATAAAACCGAGTAATGTATTGGTGATGCAAGATCCTACCTTGGGGGAATTGGTCAAAATTCTTGATTTTGGGATTGCCAAGTTGGTACAGGCAAACGCTACTCAAACCCATTCTTTTATGGGTACTTTGGCTTATTGTTCCCCTGAACAAATGGAAGGTAAAGAGTTGGACAATCGCTCTGATATTTACAGTTTGGGGGTAATGATGTATGAAATGCTTACCCTTGAAATGCCCATTTTACCTGAAACTTCTTCTTTTGGGGCTTGGTACAAAGCCCACCATGACTTTAAACCTCGTCCTTTTGATGCCCATCTCAAAATTCCCCAAGAATTGAAGGATGTCATCATGAAGTGTATGGAAAAGTCTCGGGATAATCGTCCTCAAACGGTAGCGGAAATTTTACGGGTAATTGAGGTTTTGGAGAAGGATAATAAATCTAATCATCATACCCCTGATCGTATGACGGCTTTTAGTGGTCAAAAAACCATTGTGGCGGATACCTATGATTCCGATGATATAGGTTCTCAGGGCGATCGCACCGAAGTCGCTCCCAAAATGGATCTCAGTGCCACAATGATTTCTAAAAATCTCACTTGGCCCAATAATAAACCAATCCAAAAAATTGTTTTTCCCAAGGTGGTCATTAGTTCTGGGCAAACCTTTCCCAGTCTTTGGGTGATGATTGAAAGAGATGATATTCTCAGTCGTATCAAGGATATGAGATACAATCAGTTTCTTTTTCTCAACTCTCCCCATCCCATGATTCTCTGGATTACGGTGATTTACAATCCCCATCGAGGCCCCCGTTGGTTGCCTTGTTACCTTGATCTCAAATCTCAAACTTCCCGTCAGGTAACAGCTGCCCTTGCCAAAACTGGTAGTTATAAAATCCTCTTTTTTGCGGTAGAAGAGCCGGGAAGGTGTCAACACGTCACAGGTTCAACCATTGCTTCTAATCAATGTAAAATCATGGCAGAGTGGCTGGAGAATAGTAAAAATACGCCCAATCAGGGAGATGCAAAAATGAGTAAGCAAAGATTGAGGGATGAATTTAATAAGTTAAAGCCCGTGATTCTTTCTAAGCTGAAAAATAGCTATAAATCTTAGGTAGGGAATAAGGAATGGTTTTTAAGCATCATTCATTTTTCTGAATCATCCAACCCTAAATACAAGGGTAGAGGTTGAGTTTTTCTGGTTTGGGGGTTGATACAGACATGGCGAGTTTTGGCAGTGGCCACTTTTTCATCTTCTTTCTCGATGGTATATTCAATTTCAAAAGCCTTTGGGTTAAGGGAAATGGGCTTTAAATATACTTGAATAATATCCCCACAAAAAAGAGGGCTAAAAAAATCAATTTCCCCATGGACAACGGGAATAGCCATGGTGGGATTTTGAAAAAAACTGCGTAAATCTACCCCCAAATTTTCTAAATAATGTTCATAGGCTTCATGGCAAATAGAAAGAAGTCTAGCAAAATAAACCACTCCTGCGCTGTCGGTATCAGCAAAGTGAATTTTTCTGTCATAGGCAAATGTCATAATTTCTTAACCTCAAAAATGGTTACAATGGAATTATTAATCAAAATCTCAACATATGACTAATTCCTTATTTGCCGATGCCAATATCAGGCTAGAAAGGGCTTTAAAGTATATTCAAATTTCTCCCTCCACAGAAGAAAAACTAAAATACCCTAAATCTAGTTTGGCTGTATCTATTCCCCTGAGAATGGATGATGGCTCGTTAAAAGTTTATCAGGGTTATCGAGTAATTTACAATGATAGCCGAGGCCCGGGTAAAGGGGGTGTCCGTTATCATCCTTCTGTAAACCTCGATGAGGTGAAGTCTCTTGCCTTTTGGATGATGTTTAAATGTGCGGTGTTAAATCTTCCTTTTGGGGGGGCTAAGGGGGGTATTCAGGTAAATCCAAGGGAGTTGTCGAAGGGAGAATTAGAAAGACTCTCTAAAAATTATATCAGTGCGATCGCCGATTATATCGGGCCAGATAGGGATATTTTAGCTCCCGATGTTTACACCAACGAAACAGTTATGGGGTGGATGGTAGAAGAATATAGCAACATCACCCGACAAATTTCCTGGGGAGTAGTTACAGGAAAACCTTTAACCATGGGGGGAAGTGAGGGCAGAAGTACCGCCACAGCCACAGGGGCTTTTCATGTCATCCAAACTATCTTACCCAAATTTGAGAAAAAACCAGAGCAAACCACCATTGCCGTCCAAGGATTTGGTAATGCGGGGGCGCAAATAGCCCAATTACTATATCAAGCAGGGTATAAAGTAGTGGCAGTAAGTGACTCCAGGGGAGGGATTTATTGTGAAGATGGTTTAGATATTCCTAGTATTCGTGAATATAAAGAAAGTAATAGCACTGTTAAGGATGTTTACTGTCAAGAAACTGTTTGTGACTTGAGGGAAAATGATCTAATTACCAATGAGGAGTTATTAACCCTTGATGTAGATGTCTTAATTCCTGCGGCCCTAGAAAACCAAATTACCGAGGAAAATGCTCACCAAATTAAAGCCCCATTTATTTTTGAGGTTGCCAATGGCCCTGTTACTTCTTCAGCTGACTTGATTTTAGAAGAAAAGGGGATTCGAGTAATTCCTGATATTTTGGTTAATGCTGGGGGCGTTACCGTTAGTCACTTAGAATGGGTACAAAATCGTAATGGGATGTATTGGGATTTAGAAAAAGTACAACAACACCTCCAGGAAGGAATGGAGAGGGAAACAGAAGTAATCTGGAAAGTTGCCCTAGAGTATGAAGTTTCCATGCGTACCGCCGCTTATATTCATTCCCTCAAACGTCTTGATGATGCCATGGGGTTTGATGTTTAATTATCCACACTACCACTGAGAGACTTTAATTCAGGGTTATCGGCGATCGCCTCTACGGTATTATAACAAATGTAGGGTAAACCAGAAGCCTTTAATCCCTTTAAAATCCGAGCATTAGTATGGGGAAATACCACAAAAATAGGGTGAATCTTTTCCGCCCTATCACTAAACATATGATCATCCATCTCAGGCATAATCCACTCATACTCATTGGCCAAAGCAGTTTGAGCATTGCGCCAGCGCAGTAGTAAATCAGAAAAATCTTCTTGAGGGCGATGAATAAAAACTAAAATTTCTACCCCCATCTTAATCTTCCACTCAGGATCGCACATTAACACCGCAATATCACAGGGAATTGATACCATTTCATCCATAGACATCTGATTCATTCCCGAAGGAGCATAAGAGCGAGAACCCATGGAAGATATATTATTAACATGACGTACCTTGGCCAAAGGTAAAGGAATTGTAATTAAACTGTCACTAGGGCGCCTCATACTCGGTACCATGGCTAAATATTCCCGATACTGACTCAATAAAGCCACAATTCTTTCTTTATCAGTATAGTCAGCCAACGCCGTTTCATAATCGGATTGATTTATAGACATTAATTAAAATTCACTTTCAACAGTGGACAAAGATTATTATTTTTTATTTAAGCAATTTGATCGAAAATAGAGAACATAGGTAAATACATCGATAACAAAATTGTACCAACCATTCCCGCAATTCCCACCATCATTATGGGTTCAATTACGCTGGTAAGGGCTTTAATGGCTTGTTCAACCTCATCCTCATAAAAGTCGGCTACTTTCATCATCATCGCATCCAATTCTCCCGTTTCCTCCCCAATGCTCATCATTTGAACCGCCATGGCAGGAAATACGTTTTTCTCTTCAATGGCAAGACTTAACATACCCCCTTCCAATACAGAGTTTTTTGCAGCCCCGATGGCATTCCCAATTACCCTATTACCAATAGTTTCTTCTACGATTTCTAAACACTGTAAAATAGGTACTCCCGAGCGAGTAAGGGTACCAAAAACTCGACAAAAACGAGCCACGGCACTTTTTTGGTTCAAATCTCCAAAAATAGGAAGTTTAAGAGCAATACTATCAATTTGTAACCTTCCTGCGGGAGTTTTATAATACTGCCTAAAACCAAACACAAGACCAATTATTACCAATACAGGAATCACCGCAGCGGGGCTACGTAAAAACGCACTAAGAGTTACCATAAACTGAGTTAAGGCAGGTAACTCTGCTCCTAGTTGGTCAAAAATGCCTGAAAATACGGGAATTAAGAAAATTGTCATACCCAAAAAAGCTACTACCGCAAATAAGCCTACGGTAACAGGATAAGCCATGGCGGATTTAACTTGGTTTTGTAGCCTTGACACATCCTCTAATAGTTTTGCTAGACGATTCATTACTTCGTCTAAAACCCCCCCAATTTCTCCCGCTTCTACCATGGAGACATATAATTGATCAAAACAATCAGGGTGTTTAGCAAGAGCTTCGGATAAATTTGTTCCCTGTTGTACGTCTTCATTAATAGCACTTAATGCTTTTTTAAACTTAGGATTGGAAGATTGTTCCGCCAAAACTGATAACGCCCTAACAATTGCTACCCCTGCGTTAACTAATACAGCGAATTGACGAGAAAAAATAGCCTTATCTTTAATGGTAACTTTACTTAAGGCGGCTTCGATACTCGCCAAATCAAAATCCATCCCCGCTTTTTTGACTTTACCAATGGCGGCGAATCTTTTTCTTAAAATTCTTCTTGCTTCATCGGCTGATTCGGCGGTAACTCTTTCTTGTAGTATGTTTCCTGATTTGTCTTTTACTTGAGCGATAAAAGTAGCCATGATTTCACCCTCTATTTACTCAATAATAATCGCTATTTATATATTTTGACATTATTTCATGGCTTAGTTGTCATGAAGATTGATTGGATACAATTTGTTAACATCATTCAAATTCTATAAATAGTTCTGTTAAAACGGAGTTGGAATATAAGAACCCTTCTGGATCTGATAATCTTAAATTTTTGCTATTGTTGGAAAAAATCACTAATTTTTGTTCTATGGGTGCTTGAAGGGTTTTAATTATCTGAGAAACGGTGTCTGTACCAAATTTTTTTTCTATGGATAGTAAATTTACTCCTTCTTTTAGTCTTAATCCCAACATGAGAGTATCTAATAATTCTTCGGTGGGGGTTGTGCTTTCATGGTCTATTTTTCCTTTGTTGATGATTAATTGATTAACAAATTCAAAGTATTCTTTGCGGGTGCGAGGGCGACTAAATCTTTGTTTTTGGGTATAACTAGCCGCGCCCATGCCGAAGCCGTAGTAGGGTTGGTTATGCCAATAAACTAGGTTATGCTTACAGTGATAACCTTCTTGGGCATAGTTACATATTTCGTAGTGGTTATAGCCATTTTCCTGAAGGATAGTAGAGCCTAAACGATACATTTGGGCGGTGGTGTAATCTTGGGGGAGAGGTTTATCTCCTGCTTGGTATTTTTTGCCAAATACTGTACCTGATTCTATGACTAAATCATAGCAGGATAAATGTTTGGGCTTGAGATCGATCGCCTTTAAAAGAGAATCTTCCCAGTGGGTAATGGTTTGATGGGGTAGTCCAGAAATTAAGTCTAAACTCCAATTATCAATACCTACTTGGTGGATATATTCTACTGATTGATATGTATCTTTTGTACAGTGCGATCGCCCACATTCTTGTAATAAATAATCATCAAATGATTGTCCCCCCAAACTAATGCGATTTACCCCTAATGTTTGATAAGTCCTAAGCTGTTCTAAACTAAAAGTAGCAGGATCAATTTCCATGGAAATTTCAATGTTTTGAGCAAAAGAAAAATGATTTTCCAAAGTCACTAAAATTTTTTCTAACCCTTCTACTGCCAATAGAGAAGGAGTACCACCCCCAAAAAAAACTGTCTCTAAAGGCACAGATTTTATATTATTTATTGTGAGAATTTCCTGACATAAAAAATCTACATATTCCCGTTGCCAAGGGGAATATTTTCCCCCTGCATTATTACCCAAAACCGTGATGGGAAAATCACAATAAAAGCACCGACGACGACAGAAAGGAATATGAATGTAAGCAGAAGTAATGGACATTTTAATGTTGATATAATACCCTTATTTTAATTGTTAAAGTTAGTGGAACTTTTCATCGGTTTGTCAATTCTGTAAAATAGCCCTTATCATAGGGCAGAATAAAAATAATTTTTAGCTATTCCTTATTTTTAATTATCACCATTATTACTATGATTCCATCTCGATTATTGCAGAAAAATATAACCCTACTCTTTCCCCTTTGTACGCTCCTGTTCTTAAGCATTTACCACCAAAAGGCGATCGCCCAGCAAATCCAAGTAATTGGGGTATCTCCGTTCGATGAAACCCCCAATCAGAGCGATTCTAACCCCATCACTTCCATTCCTCCCTTGCCTGATAAAACTCCCCCCACAGACACCATTGTTATCAATGGAAATCCAACCCCTGCTAGAATGCCTGTACCTACTAATATAAAAGGCATCGGCTCTAGTCAAAATCTACCATCTCCTCCCAGTCTTTCCGAGCCTTATCGCGCCCCTGACAATTCAGGAAATATTTCCCCCTACAATCAAACACCCACATCTACCAATAGGGTAACTTCCCCCAATAATAACACTCCCCGTAATACTGATTCAAACCCCAATAATTCCCCTGTTACCATAACGATTACGCCCAACAGTGGTTCTAATAATACGACTACCACAAATAATTCTCCCTCCACAAGTAATGAGAATATTCCTATTCAAAGGAGAAGAAGTATGAGGGAAATTTTAGTTTTTGATCGTCCCATATCCCCCTCAAATAATAGCACCAACACCACCACAGCCGTTAATATTCCTTCTAATAATACTCCTGTAAATACCCATAGCGGAGCATTCCGAGTGTTTGTGAGGGCAACTAATCCCAACGAAGAAAATAGGGTAAAAGATATTTACCCCGAGGCTTTTCGTGCTAATTATCAAGGTAATACCGTCTGGCAAGTGGGGCTTTTTAGTACCCGCAAAAATGCCGAACAGGCGGCACAACCCTTACGAAATGTCGGTTTAAGTCCGATTCTTAGTCCTGTTAATTAGTTTCCGTAGAAAAAGAAACACCACAATTACAATGGCTCTTGGCTTGGGGGTTTTGATATTGGAAAGAACCCCCCATCAAATCTTCGGCATAGTCGATAACTAAGTCTTGGACATAATTGTAACTTTGTTCATCCACAACGATCGCAATTTCTTTATGGTGGTTAAAAGTGCGGTCAAGCAATGCCATTTCATCTTGACTTTTTGATACCTGCTCATCAAAACTAAGTTGATACAGAAGTTCTGCACAACCACCCTGTTCTACTTTGATACGTAAATATGAATTAGGTTGAGAATTATAATTTTTTAGCCTTGCAATTTCTGCAATCGCACTTTCAGTTAAATTAATCATGTAAATTATTTTCTGGCGTAATCATCTTGAAAACGAATAATATCATCTTCTCCTAAATATTCGCCATTTTGAACCTCAATTAAAACTAACTTAATAACTCCAGGATTTTCCAGACGATGGCTAGTACACTGAGGCACATAGGTAGATTGATTGGCAGCCAAAATTTTAACCTCATCCCCACATTCCACCTTCGCAGTACCAGACACCACAATCCAATGCTCACTACGATGATGGTGCATCTGTAAACTTAAACGATGACCTGGATTAACTTCAATTCTTTTTATCTTATAACCAGGTCCTTCTTCTAGGGTGGTAAATGTACCCCAAGGGCGACTTTCTGTTTCGTGGGAATGATTGGTGGTCGAAAAAGAAATGATCGAAGTTTTGGGCTGATGTCCAACAGTTTCCATGATGATTTTTACCTTATCCTTCTTTTGTATTTATCAACCATAGCACAGGAAAATTGATAATGAACCATGGGTAATGGACAATTAAGTTATTCTTGAATTGATGCTCATTATCTCCATTACCTTATCTAATATCCGAGGCGACACACCGCTAATAAAGTACCTTGGATTTCGACATTTTCTGGACTGACTTTGATAGGTTCATATTTTGGGTTAGATGCTTTTAAAATGATTTCCTCGGGGTTAAAATAAACTCTTTTTAAGGTAGTACCATAACCATCCACTCGGGCTGCCACTATTTCTCCTTCCTTAGCTTCCTTGGTTGATTTCATAATCACATAGTCTCCCTCGGTGATAAAGTCTTCAATCATACTATCTCCTACCACCTTCAGGGCGAAGCAATTAGGCTGATTGAACATGGAGACAACATCTAATTTTTCGTGGTCATCGGTAAAGGGTTCGACTAATCCTCCCGCTGTGATGGTGCCTAAAATGGGTAAGCCGTCATGGGGTTTAAGGATTTTCATGGTTCTTGCTTGTCCCTCTATCCAGTCAATATAACCCTTGGCTTTGATTCTTTCTAAACGGCTTTGGATGGGTGCGGGCGATCGCAAATTCATCGCTTTCATCATCTCTCGAATGGAAGGAGAATACTTGTTAACATTAATATATTCCACCAACCAATCATATAATTCTTTTTGTGCGGGAGTTAAATTTTCCATCTCTGTAATTTTATATAGACTAGATGACATTTTTTATTTTAATGTATTAAAGAACACTCGTACTAAAAACAATTGATAATTAGTCATTAATAATGGTTTCCCTCTCATCACCTCTACCCCTCATCATCCAATAACTCAATAATCGGCAATAATAGATAGATAGTAAATAAAAAAATCCTGTAAAAAATTTAGTGAAATGGACGTAAAGCCTTTACTTTATATAGAAATTCCCCATCCCAAAACCCAAGAAGTTCTCGAGTGGTTACAAAAATCTTGGCAACCAAGCATCGGTAAAAAAACTCTTACCCAAGATGGACTAAAGATTGAACTGGGCGAAAATAGCGAACTATCTATTTTTCTTTGGTCATTGCAACGGACAACTTATCTAAAAATATACCGTTGGGGCAAAAAACTATCAAGTAAAGAAAACAAAATAAAAAAAGAATTAAAAAAAGCGATTTATCAAAAATTCCCTCAAAATTATCCCCAATTACCAGACATTGATTTAACGAATCAATCCATTTTTGAAGCCCTCAAACCCCATTATCCTGAAACTGTTAAATATTTTCAGAAAATGCCCCAAGGGGAATATGATCTCAATAGAGTTTATTGGTGGGAAAAAAAATGGCGAGAAAGTGTAGAAAATAATGCTGAAAATTCTAGTAATTATCAAGTTAAACCTGTATTATTTAAAGACCAAAGCAAGGGAAAAGCTGATTATGATATCATCTACGTAGGAGGTGCTTTAGGAGCAATTCATGCGGCTTTAATAGCAAAAATAGGCTATAACGTCTTGGTAATTGAGCGTTTAAAATTTGGAAGAATGAACCGAGAATGGAATATTTCTAGGGATGAATTTCAAGTATTAATCGATCTAGGACTATTTACCAAAAAAGAATTTGAATACTGTATTGCTGCCGAATATAAAGACGGTTTTAGTAAGTTTTTTGACGCTAATAACCCTGATAAATTAAAGGCTAATGTTTTACACACTCCCACCGTTTTAAATATTGCCCTTGATACTAATAAATTATTAGAAGTATGTCAGAAAAAATTAATTAAATATGGTGCTGATATATGGGATGAAACAGATTTTGAAAAAGCTACCGTCGGCAAAGACATCGTCACCGTTAAAGGTACCCATTTAGTCACAGAAGATGAAAGAGAAGCCACAGGAAGACTTTTAATAGATGCCATGGGTACTGCTTCCCCCATTGCTTGGCAAATCGCAGGTAAAAGAACTTTTGATAGTGTCTGTCCTACGGTGGGAGCTATTCTAGAGGGTTTTGATCCCGAAGTGTGGGATAAAACCTACGGGGATGTTTTATTTTCCCATGGAGATATTTCTAGGGGTAGGCAGTTGATTTGGGAGTTGTTTCCTGCTGAGCGAGATGAGTTGACCATTTATTTATTCCATTATCACCAAGTGCATCCTGATAACCCAGGCTCTTTGTTAGAAATGTATGAGGATTTCTTTAATATTCTTCCTGAATATCGCCGTTGCGATATGGACAAACTGGTGTGGAAAAAACCTACTTTTGGTTACATTCCTGGACGTTTTACCGTGGGGGAAAATGACCGTGAAATCGCTACGGATAGGGTAATGGCGATCGGTGATGCGGCTTCTTTACAGTCTCCTTTGGTATTTACAGGTTTTGGCTCTTTGGTACGTAATTTGGGTCGTTTAACCAGTCTCCTTGACAAGGCATTAAAAAATGATCTTTTGGATGGGGAATCATTAAACCGCATTAAAGCCTATCAAAGTAATATTGCGGTAACATGGCTATTTTCTAAAGGAATGATGGTACCTACCCACAAAACTTTACCCCCAGAAAGGGTGAATGCGATGTTAAATACCTTTTTTGGTTTATTAGCCGATGAACCTGATACCGCTGAGATTTTTATTAAAGATCGCACAGATTGGTTTACTTTTAACCGATTAGCGCTTAAGGCGGCTCGTAAAAATCCAGCCTTATTGTTGTGGATATGGGAAATGGCTGGAACTAGAGATATATTTCGCTGGATGGGTTCTTATGCTAAATTCACCTTTGATGCTCTCAAAAATCTTCTCTTTAGCCGTTGGTTTAATCCTTGGTTGGAAAACCAGAGTAAGTGGTTAAGGGAAAGTAATCCTAAGTTGTGGTTTAAGTTGCTTACTTTTGGTTCTCGTTTTGTTTCTCAGAAGTAATTCTGTTGCTGATCAAAATAGATGTTAGGCAAGGGGTTTAAACCCCTTGTTAAAAAATAACGATTAAGCCGTTACTAACTCTTTTTCAGGGCGTTTGCTGTTACGGATACCTTTGATCGCCTCTGCGTAGTTAGGGGCTTTAAACACGGCAGATCCAGCAACGATCGCATTTGCACCTGCTTCTAAAACTTGCCAAGTATTATTGGGTTTCAAGCCACCATCAACCTCAATCCAAGGATCTAAACCTCTCTCATCACACATTTGACGAAGGGCTTTGATTTTGGGAACTACCCCTGGAATGAAACTTTGACCACCAAAACCGGGGTTAACACTCATGATGAGAACTAAATCACATACATCGATGACATATTCGATTAACTCAAGGGGAGTGGAAGGGTTTAACACAACTCCAGATTTCTTACCCAATTCACGGATTTGGCAGAGGGTGCGGTGTAAATGGGGAGAAGCATTATGCTCGGCATGGACGGAAATAATATCAGCACCTGCTTTAGCGAAATCAGCCACATACTTCTCAGGTTCAACGATCATTAAGTGAACGTCTAAGGGTTTTTTGGTATGGGGGCGAATGGCATCAACAATTAAAGGACCAATGGTAATATTGGGTACGAAACGACCATCCATTACATCTACATGAATCCAATCTGCTCCTGCTTCGTCAACGGCTCTGATTTCTTCTCCTAGGCGACCGAAATCGGCGGACAAAATGGAAGGGGAAATAACTATATCTTTTTTACTCATAAGTAGTTTATTTTAAATTTGCTTGGACTTGTGTAGATTGTAACAAAATATTGCCATTTTCTTTATTTTTAAGTTCATTAGGATATTGATTTATCTATAACTTTTCTACTGGGGGATATTCAAGGGAAACTTTACCTAAATAACCTTTGCGAAAATCTTGTAAAATTTGACGTGCTACCCTTTCTTGATCATTTTTATACTTAATTTCTGCTAACTTAATAATAAATTCCTCACCCGTCAAATCTAAGGCATCTAAACCATAACGCTCTTTTAAAACATTTTCGGTACCAAGATTTACTAATAAATCGACAAATTGTTGGGCTACTTCTTGATTATTGTAAGCAGCTTCTCCAATATCTTCGCAAATAGCCAATTTTAGAGCATCTTCTTGATTTTCTAGTTTAAGCGGAATAATTCCAGGGGCATCTAACAATTCTATATCCTTAGAAATTCTTACCCATTGCAACTGTCTCGTAACCCCTGCTTTTCTGGCACTAGCGACAATTTTACGATTAAGAAGACGATTGATAAGCGCAGACTTACCAACATTAGGAAAACCAATCACCACTGCGCGCACAGGACGGGGTAGCATTCCCCTACTTTTACGCCTTTCATTTACCGTTGAGCTACAACTTTGAGAAGCCTTGTTAATAGCTTTTACTCCTTTCCCATCTTTAGCATTAGTGAAAAAAGGAGTTTCTCCCGTCGCTTTGAACCAATCTTGCCACTCTTGTTTTAGAGCGTTACTAATCATATCTTCTCGATTCAAGATCAAAATACGAGGTTTTTCGCCAATCCATTCTGCTACTTGGGGGTGATGGGACGCGAGGGGAATACGGGCATCTCGTACTTCTAGCACAACGTCAACTCGTTTTAATTGTTCTTTGAGTTGTCTTTCTGCTTTGCTGATGTGTCCAGGGTACCATTGAATTAGTGCCATAACAAATAGTTTTGTTAACTGAAGTTGTTGTCTAGCTGCGATTGATTGTTATTAAATGAAGTGATTATATTGTTATTTTATAAACTTAAGAACTTTTAAATCTTTACTGATAAACAATTATAGCTTATGTGACTATATAATAATTTTTTTGCCAATACTTAATCGGTTTTTAGCGGCAATATTTTGCACCAATGAGTTTTAAGAGCTGAAAAATACGGAAAGGGTGGGATTTGAACCCACGGACTGTTGCCAGTCACTCGATTTCAAGTCGAGCGCGATCGACCACTCTGCCACCTTTCCTGACAATAAGCACCTTACATTATAGCGTAATTATTTTTATGCTGCTGGAAAAATTCGAGCGCATTCAGGGGAAATATTTAATTTAACTTTTGTACCCACGGGCAACTGGGTAGAGGCATTAGTTCGGGCATGGACTCTTTTGCCAGAGGGAGTTTGTAAGCAGTAGCGATATTCTCTACCTAAAAATTCCCTTTCTTGTACTATGGTGGGGCTTTTATCATCGGGCGATAAGATAACATCTTCTTGGCGAAACATCAATTCTCCGATGTCGTAGGTGCTTGTTATATCTAACTCTAGTTCTCCTAATTCTGTACTCCAGATATTATCTTTTCCTCTTTTAGCCTCTACAAAATTGGCTTGGGTAACAAATTCGGCGACAAATCTTGACTGGGGTTTAACATAAAGGTTTTCTGGGGTGTCTAGTTGTTCTAAGTTACCGTTATGCATTACACCGATGGTATCAGCGATCGCCATTGCTTCTTCTTGATCATGGGTGACAAAAATAGCAGCAGTGTTGGTACTCTTGAGAATCGTTCTAATTTCATGGCGTAACCTTTCTCTTACTTGCACATCAAGATTACTCAACGGCTCATCTAAAAGGATTAATTCGGGTTCAGGGGCGATCGCCCGTGCCAGAGCAATGCGCTGTTGTTGCCCCCCAGATAGTTGATGAGGATAACGTTTTTCTAGCCCTCCCAAACCGACTAAATTCAAAATTTCCGTGACCCTTTGTTTAATATCTACACGGCTAAAACGAGGCTTTTTACTTTTTAAGCCAAAAGCAATATTATCAGCCACCGTGAGATGGGGAAAAAGAGCATAATCTTGGAAGACCATACCAGTTTGCCGTTTTTCTGGAACTACCCAAAAACCATCACCACTGACAACCTGCTGGGCTAAATCAATCTGACCCCTATTCGGCTTTTCAAAACCCGCAATCATTCTCAATAAAGTGGTTTTACCGCAACCAGAAGGCCCCAACAATCCTAACAATTCTCCCTTGCGTAACTCAAAACTCACTTGGTTAACCGCAGGGGCTTGGTTTTGATTAAACTGTTTGCTGACTTCACTGACTCGAAGAATGACTGACTCGGACATGATCTTATTAATAAAAACTTTAACTAAACTGTGAGGACTTAGATAAGAATACTTCTCAACAGTTATCAATATAACTTAAATGTATCATTTATTGCTAAATTTTCTAATGTATTTTGATTAAGCAACCGACGTGAAGCCCTGAAATGATCGAAAATACATGATGCAAAACTCATTGATCAATATTTACAAAAATGTGGCCTTGAGAAGTAGTATCTACATTAAAGCTGTTCAAAAAGCTATTAATGAGTTACAACGACTCAAGGCCGAATAACATTAGTTAATTAGTTTATTATTAAACGAAATTATAAAGAAGAGCCAACACCAGCATAAGCACCATAGAAAAATAGTGCCAATACGGCTAAAGCACCCATTCCAGCGACGGTGCCAACAATCCATAAAGGAATTCTTGCGTCTCCCATAATCCGAACCTCCTAAAAAATAAAGTAATTGATATTAGTTGAAAAAGTAACTAGAAAATAGAACGCCAAGGGTGGCAATCATCAACAAACCTAAGAATAAAGAAGTACGGTTTAATTCGACTCTTTGTTTATTGGGGTTTTGATTTCTTTCCATGGATAACTCCTATCTTTGAATAAACTGCATGGCGGTAATAGCACCCACAAAGAAGACAGAAGGCACACCAAGGGTATGTACTGCCAACCATCTAACAGTGAAAATGGGGTAAGATACGGGCTGATTAGGGTTGTTGCTGCTAGTCATAATTATTTTTTATCTTGTAAATATTAACTACTTGTTAAACTGTTCAATCTGTTGGTTTGCACCGTAACGATCATCTACGATGGGTAATTCCTCACGGGTTTGAGTAAAATATTCATCAGGGCGAGGGGTGCCAAATGCGTCATAAGCTAACCCGGTGCTGACAAATAACCAACCAGCGATGAATAGCATGGGGATGGTAATACTATGGATTACCCAGTAGCGCACGCTGGTTACAATATCAGAAAATGGACGTTCTCCAGTATCTCCTGCCATAGGAAATTGTTTCCTCCTAAAATAATTTTTTAGTTAAATGTATTTATCTAATTTACTATATCCAAGTACCTTTGCTCAGAATAACTCTCGCAAATAAAACAATGATTTTCTTGTTTATTTTCTGCTGAGTTTATATTTGAACTCTTTCGACTCGATGATTAAGTACTGTTAAGTGAATTATATCATAATCCTAAGAAAAAGATTTTATCATTAAAATTATGTTTCTACAGTTGTTAGTCTCTATGGTCTTTTGTTTTATCTGGATTTTGTCCTTGGCGTAACAATTCTTTATATATTACAGTGTTAAAAAAGTTAAACTTTTTTTCTCATAATTTACATATTTCTAGTATTTTTTCAATCTATCTAAAATAGTTTATGGCACTAGCAGAAACCATTGCCCAAGTTAGAATAACTAATCAATCATGGCAAAGTGGCAAAATATTCGGAGAAATAGAAGCAGGTAGCTATCAATGGCAGTTTGAATGGCAGTTTTTGCAAGGTAAGCTATCGGTTAAGCCTACCCTTGGACGTAGTTTGATTCAAGAGCCTTTAGCTCGTTTTCTTGAACATTGTGATTATCAGTTGGAGGTAGGGGGCGATTATCATTTTGCGGTTAGGGCAAAACTTTGATAATTAACGATGGATAATTATAGTAATTTAATTTATTATTTTGGCAAGAAATACTACTCAGGAATATCAAATAATACTTTGTTCATATAGATTTCTGCCCAATCAATTCCAAAGGCTTTTTCGAGTATTTTACGGGTTTTATCGTTTTTTTGTTGCTGTTGGCAATAATGTTTTTGCCCTTGTAAATAGGTTGATTTTTCTATGTCGTCAACTTCATTAGAGGCGATCGCAATTTGACAATGGATAGTTAAAAAGTTGATAACTCTATGTAAAAATTTTTGTTCTTCTTGGGCATCAGAGGGGCGAATGAAAAGACAGTAGGGGGAAAAAATGTCTCCCCATGGGGGTAATTCTCGAACATCTTGGAAGTTGGGATTTTCCAGATTTGATAGTTTTTCTTGGTAGGAAGGAGAGAGGGTTTTATCGGCACTGGTGGGGGATAAATCCACAATGGCGGCGCTGATGCCTCTTTTACCAGCCACGATGTCACAACCAAACATGGGGAGGGGGTATTCTGATTTGGGAAACATTACACAGTGTAGAATGTCGAGGTTTTCTCCTACCTTTGCCAACTCAAGGTGCATTTTGCGAAATTCTCGGCTCTGAAAACAGCAGTTTTGAATAGTTAGTCTTTCTCCTTCTAGTTTCCCTTCTACATAGCCTAATTCTTCTGGTAGTTGGAAGGGGGATAGTTCTAAGTGCGATCGCCACGTATCCACAATGCCATCACCTAGTTGATTAATAAGGGGGTGTAACCTTTGTTTAAGGTCAGATTTAAAAACTTGAGTCATCTTAAATTTGTACTTTTATAATAGTTTTCCGTTATCATGCAGTTATCAGTGTACAAAAAAACTGATCTCCCAACCTTTTCGTTATGTAACAAATAGGAGAATTAATCTATGTTTGGCTTAGGCATTCCCGAATTAGTGGTCATTTTGGTAGTGGCAATCTTAATCTTTGGGCCGAAAAAACTACCAGAATTGGGCAATGCTTTAGGTAAAAGTTTGCGAGGATTTAAAGAAGAAATCAGCAACAAGCCAGAAGATGATGACAACGGGGATAAAGACTATTAACCATGGATAAAGATACCCGTTTCGCTTTTTTAGTCATCGGTTTACCCTTTTTAGGACTAATTTATTGCTTCCTCATTTTAGGGGTGATGATGACATCTAATGTTGCCCAAGATAATCCCGTCACCACGGGGATTATTTTCGGTGTAATTCCCCTCGGCACTGCAATGTTTATTTGGATTAGGGCTTCAGCTAAGGCTTATAAAAAGAAAAAATAATTCTTGTTTAAGGAGGGAAAATTGCTAAAATTTTCCGCCCCTCACTAGATCATAATAAGCCAACAAAATGTAAAGGACCATGACCACTCATTAATTCAAATAATAATGCCACAAAGCCTAACATGGCTAAACGTCCATTCCACACTTCCGCTGCGGTAGTTAAACCCCATTCCCATTTTTCTTGGGGATACATTTTCATATTTTTCTTGGGATGAGTAACTTGGTCAAACCGAAGGGGATTTTTATCCAAAGCCTCGGTGGTTAGGTTATAAAGGGCATCAATGAATTCGGGGTGAGTGTTGGGCGCTGGTACTCTTTTAAAGTTGCTGATTCCTGCCTCTTCGGCGATTTCCCGATATTCGAGATCTATTTCTTGTAATGTCTCGATATGCTCGGATACAAAGCTAATGGGGACCACCAATAAATCTTTTATTTTTTGTTCTCCTAAAAGGATTAGAGCATCTTCGGTGTATGGTTTTAGCCATTCCACAGGACCCACTTTACTTTGATAAGCTAGGGTGTAGGGGTTTTGGGTGTTAAGATTTTTCATTATTAACTCTGTACACCGCTCAATCTCTTCCTGATAAGGATCTCCTGCTTCGGTTACATAACTTTTTGGCACACCATGGGCGCTAAAAAAGATATGGACTTGATCCTGATTTTCAAATTGTTCTAGTTCCTGTCTGATTAAGTCAGTCATGGAGGCTAGATAGTTTTGGTGATCATACCATGATGGTACTAGGGTATATTCAATGTTTTGTAATTCGGGGTCTTTTGCCCACATTTCTTCTAATACCCGAAAACTAGAACCGCTGGTACTGATGGAAAAATGGGGATAGAGGGGCAGGATAACTAATTTTTGCACATTATCGGCTTTTATCTGGGCGATCGCCTCTTCGGTGAAAGGATGCCAATATCGCATGCCCACATACACTTTAATGTCCCCTTCATGCTCTTTTAATCTACTTTGCAAAGCCTCGGCCTGAGCTTCTGTAATTTGCAACAATGGTGAGCCTCCCCCAATTTCCTTGTAATTTTCCTCAGATTTTTTACTTCTGAGGGTGGAGATTAACCACGCAAGGGGTTTTTGTAACAAGGGGGAAGGTAGGCGGATAATTTCAGGGTCAGAAAATAAGTTATAGAGAAAAGGACGTACATCCTCTAACTTTTCTGGTCCACCTAAATTTAACAATAATACTCCTGTCCGAGCCATAATATTAATATTGATTTTTTTTAAGTTTCTTTACTAAGTGTAACAATATCTTATTGTTGCTTTTAATTTGTGAATGAAATGATACTTATTTTGTCTTAATTTTAGGAATTATTATGATAATGATAACTTTTTTTGACAAAAAACTTCATAGAAGTTAATTCATAATTTAATTTAGTAATCACCGACACTTTACACAGCAACAGGTATTGATAAATAAATAGGTGATGCTTAATATATAATTATTAGCAATAAAGCATAGGTTCCCTTAATTTTATTACCCCACGGGGTAACTAGGTAACTTATCAAAAAAAGTAATATGGATTAATCGTCCATATCAATGGATAGACGGTAAATTTCACGGCGAGATAGGTTTGTTAGTTTTGCTAATTGCTGACTTGCTTCGCTTTTGCTCATGCCCTCTTGTAATAATGCACTCAATCTTTCTTTAATTTCTTCATGGGATAATTGTTCCCATTGTTGATCACTATTTCCCGCCACAATAATAGTATATTCCCCCCTCGGTTCTTTTTTTTGGTAAAGGGCGATCGCTCCTTCCACCGTACCCCGCCAAAAATCTTCATGTAGCTTAGTCAACTCCCGTGCAAGGGTAATCTGTCGAGAAGCACCAAACACCCCCAAAAAATCCCCTAAAGTCTTCCTAAGACGATGGGGAGACTCATAAAAAATTATCGTACGTCTTTCGTCCTTTAATTCAGACAACAAAGCATCCCGTAACTTCTTCTTAGTGGCTAAAAAACCCTCAAAAACAAATCTTTCCGTTGATAAACCAGAAGCAATCAAACCATTTATAGCCGCATTAGCCCCCGGAATCGGTATCACCTGTATATTTCCTTCAACACAAGCCCTAACTAAATTGTATCCTGGATCAGAAATGGCAGGAGTCCCCGCATCTGTCACCAGAGCAATATTTTCTCCTTCTCTCAATCGAGGAATAAACTCAGCAATTCTACTCTGATAATTATGGAGATGATAACTAACCATAGGAGTCTTCACCTGAAAATGATGTAGCAACTTACCTGTATGGCGAGTATCCTCCGCCCCAATCAAATCAGCCGATTCTAAAACCTTTAACCCCCGAAAAGTCATATCCTCAAGATTGCCGATGGGGGTTGCCACTAGATAAAGTATGCCTGTCAATGTAAAATCCTAGAAGTAACACAAAAAATCTTTATGAACCAGTTTACCATTAACCTCAACCAAGGCTCCGTCTCCTTTAACTTTAGCCAAGAAGCAGCCCAAAAACTCAGACAAGAAATAAACCTACTAATACAAAGCCTAAAAGATAACGCCCAAACAGGTGCAAAACCTAGTGCTAAAAAAGCCATGGAATATCAACACACAGGAGAGGTATTTTTAGAAGTTTTTTGCAACCCTAATATTTATCCTAGTCCTTTCGCTGCCAAAGTTTTAATTACCATCAGAGATGAGCGTTTAAGGGTAACATCTGAAGCTGAATTAACCCGATTAATCGAAGATCTAGAACAATATTTACAATAGTAATCAAAAAGTGGTTTAGTGCTGGCAATTTTTAGATAAAGGACGTAGCATGATGCTACTTTTGTCAAGTTTATAAGGTGAAATATAAGTACTTTAATAAAGTTATTTTCTCCTCCAGATAAACCAACTTTCTAACAAACTAAATTTGCGAGAATATTTTTTCTTAGCAAACATTATCTCTAATTCATTAACAATACCTCGAACAAAATCATCACTAATAGCTATAGTGAATAAATACTTAATATTATTATTTGTCTTTATCATCACTCCGATAATATTCATTAATAATTCTCTCTTATATCCCCAACAATGACATCCTAAAATCTCATTTGTTTTGCTAACTATTAGCTTAATATAAAAGTGTTTTTGTTCTAAATCAAAAGGAGATAGAAAAGTATCTTTAATAACAAAACTTTCCCAACTATCTCCATACAAACTTTTAACTTGAGATTCACTATAACCAATCCGAGAGACTCCAGAAATTATATTAATATCATAGGGAATTTCATCATAGTTAATTTTATTAAAATTCAAAAACAAAATATTATTAATAGCAACCCTTATCTCTTCTTTTGCAATATTTAAATGATTATATCCCCCTAACAAACCTCCCACACAATATATAAGACTATGATGTGTTTGCAACTTTTTATTAACAATAAGATTAGTCTCATTAAAGTTAAATATAGACTGTTTTTGTTCTTCTAAACCATCAAAATTAAAATTAACTTGTTTTTTTAAAAAACCATCACTAATAATAATTTGCTCACATTCAATGGCTTTATCTTCTGCCTGAATCCATTTACTATTATCAATAGATTTCACCTGAGTAACTTGATAATTAGTTAATACATTAATGCTCATACTTTCCAATTGACATTGAATCAAAAAAGCAATATCAGCATCCTCCCAAGGCAAAATATGCTCCTGTGTGGTTAACAAAGTTACCTTTTTTTGATGACGAATCAATAAACTACTGATGTTAATCGCCATTTCATCATCACCAATCACCACCAAATTATTGGGTAATGAATCTATATCCCATGATGTAAAAACGTCATAACCAGTTAAATAATTAATATCCTCAATACCAACCCAATCAGGATACTGATAATTATATAAAGGAGTGGTAATAACATAACCATTAGCCATTAAAATATCGTTTTTAGTTTTAATAGCTGTTTTATTACTCTCTAAAGTAAATTGAAAATCAGAAAAAATAACATCAACTTCCAAACTGTCTAATTCAGGTAATAATACATCTTCAATTAATCTCTTTTTTTCCTCCAAAATATCTTCCCGATTATGAAAACTATTAGGAGATAAAAGTTCAGTTTGTAACTGTTGAAATAAATATTTTCTACCTTCTTCCGCCCCAAAATTAACATCAATAATCAAGGCAACCCTAGCCCCAAAATTAGCGGCATATTTAGCTCCCCAAATGGCTTCTAAACTACCACCAAGAATAATTAAATCATAGGTTAACTTCATGGGAAATAATACTAAACCTGAGTTAGTAAAGAGTCAACCATCGTTAAAGCCCTTTCACCATAGGCTTGATAACGTTCTCGTTTATTTTTGATTTTTGTCTCGAAGGTAGGCAAAATCCCGAAGTTAGGGGGCATGGGTTGAAAATGCTTGGCATCAGCAGAGCTAATAAAATCAAATAATGCTCCCATCATAGTAACAGGGGATAAGACCAATGGCTCTTGATTTTTATATACCCTAGCGGCGTTTGTACCTGCTAACCAACCCCCTGCAGAGGCTGCGGTATAGCCTTCTGTGCCTATTAGTTGCCCCGCCGCCAAAAGGTTAGGATTTGTTTTAAATTGTAGGGTAGCATGGAGTAGTTGAGGAGCATTGAGAAAGGTGTTTTTGTGCATTACTCCCATTCTCACAAATTCGGCATTTTCTAAACCTGGGATAAGACGAAATACTCTTTTTTGTTCACCCCAACGAAGGTTAGTCTGAAAACCGACCATATTCCAAAGTTGCCCGGCTTTGTCCTCTTGTCGCAGTTGTACCACGGCATAGGGACGTTTATCTTTGTTTTCCCGAAAGTCACCAAGACGAGAATCAAATAAGCCAATGGGTTTGAGGGGGCCATATCTCATGGTTTCTTCTCCCCTTTGGGCTAATTCTTCGATGGGTAAACAACCTTCAAAAAAGTTAGAGGTTTCCCTGTCAAAGTCTTTTAATTCTGCTTGTTCGGCTTTTGATAATTCTTGCCAAAAATTAATATACTGCTCTTTATTCATGGGGCAGTTGAGATAGGCAGCTTCTCCTTTGTCGTAACGGGAAGCAAAAAAGGCGATATCTTGGTTGATGGATTCACCGACAATGATAGGGCTAGCGGCATCAAAAAAGCTCATATATTCCATGCCTGTTAAGCCTTGTAATTCGGTGGCTAAACTTTCGGTGGTGAGAGGACCTGTGGCTAAAACGACGATGGTATCGGGGGGAATTGATTTGATTTCTTCCCGTTTAAGGGTGATTAGGGGGTGATTATCTAGGGTTTGGGTCAAATCTTGACTAAATACCCCTCTATCCACTGCTAATGCCCCTCCTGCGGGGACTTTGTGTTTGTCGGCAGTTTGAATAATTATGGAGTTGAGACGGCGTAATTCTTCGTGAAGTAATCCTGCGGCTCTATCGGTGGCATCAGCTCCAAAGGAGTTGCTACATACTAATTCGGCTAGGTGTTCGCTATGGTGCGCTGGGCTATGTCTGACAGGGCGCATTTCGTAGAGTGTGACGGGAATCCCTGCTTGGGCTATTTGCCATGTGGCTTCTGTTCCTGCTAAACCACCACCAATTACGATAATACCTTTTTGGCTCATTATGCTTGTTGTAACCTTGTCTGTAGAGTTTGTTTGTTTCTATTTTACTTGTTTTAGCAAGTATTTGATTGTTTTGAGGAGTTGCATTCTGTCTTTGATAAATTCTTCTTTGACGATGTAGGCATCTCCTCCTTGTTTTTGGGCCCAGTGAATGTCAAAGTCTTGGTTTTTTGTGGAGCAGAAGATGACGGGAACTTTTTTGGTGCTAGGATTTTCTTTGATCCATCTACAAAGTTCATAGCCATTCATTTCGGGCATGACTACGTCGGTGATAACAAGGTTAAATTTTTCGGCTTTTAATACTTCGATCGCCTCTACCCCGTTAGTTGCTTCTGCTACCTGAATATTAAATTGTTTGAGTGTATCACAAATCACCTCTCGGGGAGCATGACTGTCATCAACTACTAAGATTTTAATCATGATTTGATCGATGATAAATAGTTAAGAAGAGTAGATCAATTAAAGAATCTGAGCCTTACGGTTTATTATACCTAAAAATGGTTAAATATTTCGTTAACGTCTAATAAGACTTCGGAATCCGGCTTATTATTGTCTATCAAAATTACTTTTTTTTCGTCGGTAATTTCACCTATTATTTTTATTTTGCCGTGAGCTTCGTTTACTAAGTGCTGAGCGTTTTTTGGAGATAAACATAATACTAATTCAAAATCTTCTCCCCCAAATAATGTCCATTTTAAAGCTGTTTTACTGTCAGTAATTTTGAGGACTTCTGGAGCAACGGGAATTTTGTCTAAGTATATTCTCGCACCTTTATTACTTTGTTGACAAATTTGTATGATGGCATCGGCTAATCCATCGCTACTGTCCATCCCTGTGATACTTCCACTATTATGGAGTTGGGGTAATAAATCGAGGCGAGGTTGGGGTTTTTGGTGGGCAAGAATTAATTTTTCTTTGCTTTGTTCGTCTAAATTCTGATATTTTTCAGGGGATAAAAGGATTTCTAGCCCCCCCCGTGATAACCCATGGATGCCAGTAATAACTATGACATCTCCTGTTTTAGCAGTATTTCTAAGGATCTTTTGGTTTGGTTTTACCTCTCCTAGGGCCGTAATGGCGATCGCCCTTACTTTTCCCCTTGTCAAATCACCCCCCACAATAGTTGTATCAAACTGGGTTAAACAATCCCTCATGCCCTGATAAAGGGACTCTACCCAATGCCAAGGAGTATTAGGAGAAAGAGAAAGAGCAACCGTAATCCCCAAAGGATAAGCCCCCATGGCAGCTAAATCAGACAAATTCGCCGCTACACTGCGCCAACCTACCATATAAGGGGGTGTAGTGCGATCGCTAAAATGCACATCATCCACCAACATATCACTCGTTACCACCAACTGCATCCCTTCAGACACATCCAAAACCGCTCCATCATCCCCCACCAAACTAGGATGACAATAGTTTTTTAACCGTCTTAATAACTCATGTTCCCCCAAATCTTTTATTAACTCCATCCCCAAAAATTTCTATAATAGAAGTAGAAAACCCTTATTAATTGTCAGTTGACAAAGATCAATTGTCAATCCACGACCTATGACAGAAGGCTTAATCCATTCCCTCGAAAGTTGTGGCACCGTCGATGGCCCCGGTATCCGATTCGTTATATTTACCCAAGGTTGCCCCCTGCGTTGCTTATACTGCCACAACCCCGACTGCCGACATATCGAAGAAGGTAAAAGTAAAAAAGTAACCACCGAAGAATTAATCAAAGAAATCAAAAAATATCGCTCCTACTTTCAATACTCTGGCGGAGGCGTAACCGTGACAGGAGGAGAACCATTAATGCAACCAGAATTTGTAAAGTCAATCTTTGAAAGTTGCCATAAACTCGGCATTCATACCACCCTAGACACCTCTGGCTATGTCACCCTCAATGCCGCCAAACCCGTTCTTGAACACACCGATCTAGTATTATTAGATATAAAATCTTTTAACCCTGACATTTATCGCACCGTAACCAGTGTATCCCTAGAACCTACCCTAAATTTTGCTCGATATTTAGCCGAAATTAAAAAACCCACTTGGATTAGATTTGTACTGGTTCCAGGATTAACAGATGTAGAAGATAATGTTTTAGGATTAGCCAAGTTTGTATCCCAACTAGATAACGTAGAGAAAGTAGAGATACTGCCCTTCCATAAAATGGGAGAATATAAATGGGAACAACTAGGCTTTGACTATAAACTAAAAAATACTGAACCTCCGAGTCAAGAGCTAATGGAGAAAGTTATAAAAATCTTTCAAAGTTATGACTTAGTAGTTCAGTAGGAACTTATTTTGCATATAAAAAAGCTCCGAAGGAAGTAAAAATTACTTCCCAAAAAAGCAGTTAATTACTTAAATTTAGATGTAGCTTCTTCAAAGGCAGTGCCTAATTCTTCCCATGCCCCTTGAAAGCCCTTCACAACGCTTTCCCAAGCATCATCACTAGAGGCTTTTAACTTTTGTAAATTAGCCTCCATATCCGCTTTTTTACCTTCTAAATATTTTATTTTACTCTGTAAATCAGCCTGAGCATCTTCCCCTACTTTATCGGCTTCCGCCTTCAGAGAATCAATTTTGGCTCCCCACTCTTTAAGGGTGTTTTCCATTTGTCCTTGTTTAACTTCTCTATTTTCCATAATTGTGAATTACTCCAAAAATATGTTTCATTTTCATCATAGATAAAACATATTTTTTTTGCCATCGTATAAAATTACGGTAATCCGCATTAATGTACTTTCTTTTGTCACTTTATGGAAAGAATAAATATTACAAAAAATGATTTATCTACGGTTAAAATTGAGCTTATAATGTTGCATATAATATATAGAATGGCATAATCATAACATTAAATTAGGTTTAACATTTAAGTAAAACCATATTATGTATAGAATCACCCTTGCTTGGCAGGAAAATAGGCAAATTCGCAGTCGAACTATCGCTGATGATGATTACACCCTCTATCCTCAAAAGATCATTATTGGTAGAGGAGATGAAAAACAATGTGATATAACTTTAACACACTCCGATCCTATGATCATTCGGACAGTTTCCCAAGCTCACCTAGAAATTTTTTATGACCAAGGAAAAAATAAATTTCTAGCCAAAAACTTAACTCAAAATCGTCAAACACAAAAAAAACCCAATCCCCTCATCATTGACAGGAAAAAAGTTATTAGTGACACTGTAGAAATAAATGAAAATACTGTCATAAAATTAGGCAAAATTACCATGGTGGTCAGAAATATAGAACTACCTGATCATTGCGGAGAATACATAATCAAATGTTCAGGCCCCAAAGAACATATCCTCAGTAAAGAACATGAAGGTTTAAATTGCCCCTATTGTGGCTATGTCGTTTTTACAGGAACAACCCTTAAATAAAAAATAACAGACCTAAAAGCCATGGAAATTCAACTAATTACTCAAAATGCCGTCACCGAAGAACAAGAAGAAGAAACATTTTCCCTTCCTATTGTATTCGGTAGGGATCGTAGTCAGTTACCAACTACAATCGACAATCAAGAATCTAGTTCTATTGTACTATTAGACTCCCAAAACCTAATTTCTCGTTTCCATGCCATCATCAAAGAATCTGAAAATCAAGTCATCTTAGAAGATAAAAGCAGTAATGGCACTTTTATTAATAACCAAAGGGTTTATCAGGAATCAACAACAGTCCATAATGGAGATGTTATCACCATTGGTAACTATAGCATTACCATTGCTTGGGGAATG
The DNA here is from genome assembly GCA_002813895.1 of Cyanobacterium sp. HL-69. Classification (NCBI taxonomy): domain Bacteria; kingdom Bacillati; phylum Cyanobacteriota; class Cyanophyceae; order Chroococcales; family Geminocystaceae; genus Cyanobacterium; species Cyanobacterium sp. HL-69. The sequence goes on from CP024912.1 coordinate 264,844, forward strand.
CCCCCCACTGTCATAACTTCTAGTCCATCTACTATTTTAAGCTCTCCCCCCGAAATTTATTCCCCCACAAACAAAGATTATCGAGCCTCAACCATTATCTTTGATCCAGAAACAGATTTAGTTCAACCCCAAGGAAATATTACCCCAACACCTAGCCCTGCCATTTCTAGTAATTCTTTCCCCCCTGCCGACATTTTTGCTGAGGAAAAAATATCTGTTTCTGCCCTTCAAAAAACCAATTTACCCATCAAAGAAACTACTTATCTTTCTATTGGTGGGGGATTAGGTAGCTTCGTATATACTGACCATCTTCGCATAGCAGGAGTACCGACGGAAAATATAGCTGTGGTGGGTTTAAACCCTATTCCCTATGGCAGATATGAAAGACTATTGCGTAATTGCCAGATATTCCGTTACAAAAGAATTAGATCTGGTTCCGACTCATGCCCTGATAACTTGTGGGGTTGGCCGGGTTATGCTTTACGGGAAGCATGGAGAGAATTATTTTTAGGACATATAAATGAAGCATTTACCTGTTTATGGCAAGTATTTGCTGAGCCTGTGTTTGCGGATACTTACACGCCCATTGCTGATAATGTTTTTAATTCTATCGATAGAGAAACAAAGCGTATCGGTTGGGAACAAATGTTTTACCAAGGTAGTGCGAGGGCAATTCGGAAGACGGAAGACGGACGTTATTGTGTTGCTTATTCTGCTAGTAAACCAGGGCAAACGGATCACCGCTTTATAATTGCAGATTTTTTACATATTTGTACGGGTTATCCTGCCCTTAAACTCCTTCCTGATTTGCAACGTTATCGAGATACTACGGGGGATTTAAAATCCGTTGTACAAGGATACGAACCCCATGATCATGTTTATGAGAAACTGGAAAGAAAAGGGGGTACGGTCATTATTAGAGGTTCTGGTATTGTTGCTTCACAAATTATGGATCGATTATATCTAGTGCATAAAACAGGTTCTAAACTAAAAATTATCCACATGAATAGGGAACCTAGAAAGGGTTTTCAGTTTGAACAAGCTCAAAGAGAGGTGGAAAATGATTGGGAATTTCAACCTTATAACTGGCCCAAGGCTACTTGGGGGGGGGATATGCGTAAAAGGTTAGAGGAAGCTAGTCCTCCTTTGAGGCGAGAGTTATTGCAAAGCTGGGGCGGCACTACTACCAGTAGTCGTAAGCCTTGGCGTAGGATTGTGCAACAGGGTTTGCGGGAGGGATGGTATGAAATTAGATATGGCTTAGTGAAGGAAGTGAAATCTGATTCTCAGGGGGGAGTGATTAGCACTTTGTTAACTAATCGGGGAGAAGATATTGTTCATGCTGATTTTATTATTGATTGTACTGGATTGGTTTCTGATCCACGGCACAATCCTTTGTTGGATGATTTTATTACCCATTATGAACTTCCGTTGAATATTCAGGGGCGGCTTCATGTGGAGAATGATTTTGAAATCAAGAAAATGCGTAATGGTAATGGAAAGGTTTATGCTAATGGCATTATAACTTTGGGTGGCCCTTATGCGGCGGTGGATACTTTTTTGGGTTTACAGTATTCGGCTCATCGTATCATTGAAAGTTTGGCGTTGTTGAATGCCCCTGATGTAAATTATATTTCTGGGGTTTATTCTTTGGCTCAGTGGTTTCGGTGGGCTAATAATCAAAAGCCATAAACTATTTACGTTTTTTATATGCGATCGCCTATTACCATAATACTTTAATTATTATTGTACTTAACATGACACCTACACTGCTCGGACGTTGGCAAACTAGATTATTCCTTTTAGCTACCATGGGAATCCTTTTTAGTCTTCCTTTTTACTTTGGTTTGGGAGGACATGGGGGAGCGTTGGTTTATTTCTTGGTGGTGCTATATGTGGCCATTTTCGGAATTTTTTGGGATATTCTTTATAACTACTTACAAAGGTTTTTATGGGATCATGATTGGCCTGGGGCTTTACAATTAATTGCGGGGGTTGTGGAAGGAATATTTTTAGTTTTCTTGATCAAGGTGGTGGGACTACCAGGCATTGATGGTTATAGTTTCGATGTACCTGTGTTTATTGCTCACTATGGTTTGGTGTGGCTCAGTAATTATATTTCTGCTTGGGTGCTGATGCGTCTGTTGTTTACTAGCTGGAGATTTCGGGGCGGAGAATGGCTTGGGAAATGGCCCTATAAAAATGGTTAATTGGAGGATAATGCTTCAATTTCGGCGATCGCATTTTGATAACTATTTTCATTACCCTGTTGTTGATACAGTAAAGCAGCACGGTTAAAATCCACCAAGGCATTTTGATTTTCTGCCAATTGACTATAACATAAACCCCGATTATAGTAGGCGTTGGGATACTCACTATCGATTTCAATGGCTTTCGTATAATCAGCAATCGCTTGGGCGCAGGAGTTCAAGTTGTAATAAGAAATCCCTCTGTTATTGTAAGCCAGAATATTATCACCCTTGATTTCAATGGCTTTGGTGTAGTCATCAATGGCTTCTTGATACTGCCCTAAACTATTACGTGCATTTCCTCGGTCATAATAGGCATCAGCATTATCGGGTTGAATACTAAGGACTTTGGTATAGTCACTGATGGCATTTTCATAACTTTCGAGACTATTATAAGAAATACCCCGATTAGCATAGGCCAAAACGTAGTCTGGATTTAGCTCAATGGCTTTGGTATAACTGGCGATCGCATCTTGAAATCGTCCCAAACTATTATAAGCCACCCCTAAATTATTATGAGCCAAAACATAACTAGGATCAGAATCAATTACTTTAATATAATCAGCGATCGCTCGATCAAAATCCTGTAAACTAGCATAAATGATACCTCGATTATTGTAAGCATCTAAATACTCAGGATCAATGGCGATAGTCCTAGTATAATCGGCGATCGCCTCTTGATAGCGTTCCAAATCAGCATAGGTTAAACCACGATTATAATAAGCATCGGTATAATTAGGATTTATCTCAATAGCCCGAGTATATTCTTCTATGGCCTGATCATATTCTTCCCTCTCACGAAGTAAATTACCCTGATTATAATAATTTTCCGCATCCGTCAAATCCACCGACTCATTCTCACTCATTTCGATAACGGCATTTTCCGAATTTCCCCCTCCTTCCAATGTCGCCGCACTTTCCACACCATTGGTTTCAGTATTAGCAGAATTTAACGAACCAAAACGAAGAAAATTAAAATCCCCCACCAACCATACAACCGTCAATACCACAACTCCGCCCCCAAGAATTAATTTATTGCGATGACGAACTAATCCTCCCCCCGCAACTCCCTTGCTAAAATTGACATTACCTAACTGTCTGGTGGGATCTGCTGATGCTGGTGCAACCTTTTTAGTTATAATTCCCTGAGTAGAAGTCAAGATTTTTTGTACCAAACTGACCTTCTCGGAATTAGTTTGTAGTCTTTGATGGAGATTTTCCAAATTCTGAATAATAGAATCAGTATTATTCGGTCTATCTTGGGGAAATTTTGCCATTAAATGGTCAATAAAATCTAAAAGGGGCTTATCAACATTTTCCGTTTCCTGCCTCCAACTTAAAACATCCTTATAAGGATCATACATAGAAGAAGGATGTTGTCCTGTCAACAAATAAACAAAAGTCCGCCCTAGGGCGAAAAAATCCGATTGCACCACCGACTGCCCATTTTGTTGCTCATTGGGGGTATAGCCAGTGGATACGATACCCGTTAACTGTTGCCCCTGCATTTTTTGATAATAAGTTTGGGTTTCTTCCCTCGCCGTTCCAAAGTCAATGAGTACTAATTCACCGCTATTACGCATCATAATATTAGCGGGTTTTATATCTCGATGAAACCAATTATGTTGATGTATTTTTTGTAAAATTAAAGTAACTTCTTTTAACCACTTTATTGCCTGTTTTTGGGTAATTTTATCGTTTTTTTGTACCCATTTTTCCAAATCCATCCCATCTACTTTTTCCATCACCAAACAATATAAATTGTTCTCGTCCCTGGGTTGATACTCGAAAAAATCTTTTGCTTGAGGTATTCCTTTAATATTTTCTTGGGTGAGGGTAAGTAAAACTTCATACTCCCTTTTAAACAATTCCACTGCCTTGGGTTGCTTATTCCATCTTCTTTGTAAAACTTTGAGAATTTTTGGCTCGAACCCCTCAAATATTTCATACACAATACCGAAACCACTATCATCGCTGAGTAAACGACTAACTCTATATTTGCCGTGTAAAAGTAATTCTGAGCCACAACTATAACAATAACGGCTAGTGGGATTATTATTATCAGGATGATCAGGTTGACGACAACGGGGATTGATGCAATAACAGGGTTTCATCTTCTTTTTATATGTTTTTTTCAGAAGGGGAAAAAAGGACTGGGGATGTCATTAATTATGATAACAATTGCTTTTCAATCTATTAATTTTTTTGATGAAATATTTTTAATTTTTAACAAATAACTCTCAATGATGCACTTATTAAGCCATGCTTCGATAAATTTTCAATGTTCTATTGTTTATCGATTGAGCAAAATAAAGGTTAAAATAATTTACTAGACATAAAGCTCTTTATATAATCATCCATGGCAACTAAAGAATCAGCAACTGTCAATGTAGAAGAAAATCAAGACTATTGGGAGCAAATTCCTCAACCAGCGGAGATGTCATTTTTTGACCATCTCGAAGAATTAAGGACTCGTCTTTTTATTGGTCTTATTTCTGTGTTGGTAAGTGCGATCGCCTGTTTTGCCTTCGTTCGTCCCATTGTCGGTTGGCTAGAGATTCCCGCCCAAGGGGTCAAATTTTTACAACTAGCCCCCGGAGAATTTTTCTTTGTTTCTTTCCAAGTGGCAGGATATACGGGCATTTTACTAGCTAGTCCCATCCTCATATATCAGGTAGTGCAATTTGTGGTGCCAGGATTAACCAGAAAAGAAAGAAAACTCCTTGCCCCTGTGGTATTTGGTTCTAGTATTCTCTTTTTCGCTGGATTAGCTTTTGCCTATTATTTATTAATTCCCGCCGCTCTCAACTTCTTCATCAGCTACGGCGGAGACGTGGTAGAACAATCATGGTCTATTGATAATTATTTTAAATTTGTCTTATTATTAATGTTCTGTACAGGGATAACCTTTCAAATTCCTGTCATTCAGTTATTGCTAGGGCAGTTAAATTTAGTGTCATCCCAGCAGATGCTATCAGGGTGGCGCATCGTCATATTAGGTGCCGTAATTATAGGGGCGATCGTCACCCCATCCACCGACCCCCTCACCCAATCCCTACTAGGGGGAGCCGTTCTAGCCCTTTATTTTGGTGGCATTGCCGCCGTAAAATTAATTGGAAAATAAACTATTGCGGTATTGTCCGTTAATGGTTTATAATGTTTGTTTGTGACGAAAAAGATAAACTAGCCTCCTAAAGATACTGAAAATTTTTTGTAAAATTTTTAAGTCTGTTAGGGAAACAAAGGCTCTTTACTACACCTTAAAGCAGGTTAGTAAGTTTAAAGAATGTCTGTTCATCATGGAAAGAAGAACGAATTTAATGATAGTTGCTCTGCAGCCTAATTAAATTAACTTTTACCCTGCAGACAGTTACTCATCAGCAAGAAAGAACATCTTTCACTGAAAATAACCCTGTTGTTTAGTAATTTAGAGGGATACATCCCGTGAGCTTAGGCATACTAGGTACAAAACTAGGCATGACCACCATTTTTGACAAGGAAACAGGAGTTGCAATTCCTGTAACCGCAGTTCAAGTAGGTCCATGTCGAGTTACTCAAATCAAAACTAAAGAAAAAGATGGTTATGTAGCACTTCAACTCGGTTATGACGAGTTGCCAGATCGCAAACGTAGCCTAAATACTAAAGAAGCAAAAGAAGTTAATAAATACTTGACCAGTGCCGAAGATGGACACTTAACCAGTAAAGGACTTCCTGCTTTACGTCAACTCAAAGAATACCGTCTTGATGATGTTGCTTCCTACGAACTAGGACAAACCATCGGAGCAGACTTGTTCAATGAAGGAGACTTAGTAGATGTTGGTGGTAAAACCATCGGTAGAGGTTTTTCCGGTTATCAGAAACGCCATAACTTCAAAAGAGGTAATATGACCCACGGTTCTAAGAACCACCGTTTACCCGGTTCTACTGGAGCAGGTACAACCCCCGGTCGTGTATATCCTGGTAAGAAAATGGCAGGACGTTACGGTAACACCAACGTCAAAATTCGTAAACTGACTGTAGTCAAAATTGACGCAGAACGTAATTTACTCCTCATAAAAGGAGCAATCCCTGGTAAAACAGGAAATTTAGTTAGTATTACTCCCGCCACCATCGTGGGGCAACAGTAAATTAACACACAGTTACAAAAAATATCAAATTAAAAATTATGGTTAATTGTGTAGTAAAAAATTGGCAAGGAGAGCAAAGCGGCGAAGCCACCTTAGAAATGAAAATTGCTAAGGAAGAAAACGCCGAACATATTGTTCACCGCGCCCTAGTCCGTCAACTACATAATCAGCGTCAAGGAACAGCATCCACCAAAACCAGAGCCGAAGTGCGTGGTGGTGGTCGTAAGCCCTGGCGACAAAAAGGAACAGGTAGAGCAAGAGCCGGATCCATCCGTTCACCCTTATGGCGTGGCGGTGGTGTCATCTTTGGGCCTAAACCCAAGGACTACAACATAAAAATGAACCGTAAGGAAAGACGGTTAGCCCTTCGTACTGCCTTCATCAGCAGAGCAGAGGATATTGTAGTAGTAGAAAACTTTAACCAACAATTTGAAGCTCCTAGAACCAAAACTATTTTAGAAGCCTTCACCCGTTGGGAAGTGGATCAAAACTGCAAAATTTTATTAGTAGTAACCGAGCCCACCTCCGATAACGTTTATTTGTCCGTCAGAAACCTTCCCAATGTCAAAATGATTAACCACGACGGTTTAAATATCTATGACATTCTTAACGCTGACAAAATAGTTGTTACCTCTGACGCATTAGTAAAACTACAGGAGGTTTACAATGCCGAATAAAAGATACGGAAAAACGACCGCAGTAAGAAAAAGCGAAGCTGAACTCGCCGATTTGATTATTCGCCCCATCGTTACTGAAAAAGCTACTTATATGATGGAAGATAATAAGTATGTTTTTGAGTGCGTAAAACAAGCGACAAAACCTCAAATCAGAGCAGCCATCGAAAGCTTATTTGAAGTCAAAGTGGTAAAAGTAAACACCATGAACCAACCTCGCAAAAAACGCAGGGTAGGTCAAAATGTTGGCTACAAACCACAGTACAAAAAAGCAATAGTCACCCTCGCAGAAGGTGATTCATTACAAAGTACATTCTTCCCTGATCTCTAAGGGAATTGTTCACCAAAAACTGATAAATATAACAGAACTATGGGTGTTCGCACATACAGACCATATACCCCCGGAAGAAGACAAGCAGTAACCTCAGACTTTTCCGAAATTACTAAAAGTACGCCAGAAAAGTCCCTAACGAAATACGTTCATAGAAAAAAAGGACGTAATAACCGTGGGGTTATCACCAGTCGCCACCGTGGAGGCGGTCACAAAAAACTATATCGTATTATCGATTTCAAAAGAGACAAGCGTGACATTAATGCCGAAGTCTTAGCCATTGAGTACGATCCAAACCGTAACGCTCGTATTGCCCTTGTGCAGTATGAAGATGGCGAAAAAAGATATATCTTAGCCCCTGCGGGAATTCAAATCGGAGCAACCATTGTTGCTAGCGAAGAAGCTCCCTACGAAATTGGCAACGCCTTACCCCTAGGGAAAATTCCCCTCGGTACCGAAATTCATAACATTGAAATGCGTGCTGGTAAAGGTGGTCAAATCGTTCGCGCCGCTGGTGGTTTTGCTCAGTTAATGGCAAAAGAAGGTGATTATGTCACCATCAAGCTACCTTCAAAAGAAGTACGTATGATTCGTAAAGAATGCTACGCTACTATCGGTCGAGTCGGAAATATCGAAGCCAGAAACCTCAAACTCGGAAAAGCTGGTAAAACAAGACACTTGGGTATTAGACCCCATGTAAGAGGAAGTGCGATGAACCCTGTTGATCACCCCCATGGTGGTGGTGAAGGACGCGCCCCCATTGGTCGTTCCGGTCCTGTTTCTCCTTGGGGTCAACCTGCTTTGGGTAAGAAAACTCGTAAGAAGAAAAAACTCAGCAACAAATACATCGTCCGTCGTCGTAACTCCAATAAAGGAAAATAAGACGTTTAGGAAGATACAAATAGATATTTTCACTATTAGAGTAAAACAAGTTTATGAGTCGTTCATTAAAAAAAGGACCATTTATAGCCGATAGTCTGCTCTCCAAAATCGAAAAATTAAACGAAAAAGGAGAAAAGCAAGTAGTTAAAACTTGGTCAAGGGCTTCCACCATTCTCCCTCAAATGATTGGTCACACCATCGCTGTACATAACGGTCGTACCCACGTACCCGTATTTGTTTCAGAGCAAATGGTTGGTCATAAATTGGGAGAATTTGCTCCGACTCGCACCTTTAGAGGTCACGCTAAAAGTGACAAAAAGGCAAGAAGATAAAGCAGTCGGTTCAGGATTTTAGTTGATGAGCTATCATCAATTTTCCTACTAGCAATATTAATTATTGAACAAATTATCATGCCGAAAACACAGGAAAAAATCGAGGTTGATACCAGCCAAGAAGTAAAAGCGATCGCCCGTTACATTAGAATGTCTCCCTCCAAGGTGAGAAGGGTATTAGATCAAATTCGTGGGCGTAGCTACCGAGAAGCATTAATTATTCTCGAATTCATGCCCTACAGAGCTTGTGAACCTATCATTAAAGTTCTTCGTTCTGCGGTTGCTAATGCCGAGCATAACCAAGGATTAGATCCCACCACCTTAGTAGTAAGCTCTGCTTACGCCGATGGCGGACCTACTCTAAAACGTTACCGCCCCCGCGCCCAAGGTCGTGCATATCAAATTCGTAAACGCACCTGCCACATTACCGTAGCAGTAGCACCTCAGGCATAGTAAACCACAAGAAAAGAACTAAAAAAATAATATGGGACAAAAAGTACATCCAGTGGGTTTTCGTCTCGGTATTACCAAAGATCATTTATCTTGTTGGTATGCAGATCCGAAAGAATATCCCCAACTTCTTCAAGAAGACCACCTAATTCGTAAGTACATTGACAAAAACCTCAGTAATGCTTCCATTGCTGAAGTCAAAATTGATCGCAAAGCAGATCAAATCGACCTTTCCATTCACACTGCCCGTCCAGGGGTGGTAGTCGGAAAAGGAGGAGCAGGAATTGAAAAACTTCGTACTGATTTACAAAATTTACTTAAAAATCAACGTCAATTTCGTGTTAATGTCATCGAAGTAGCTAACGTTGATGCTAATGCCGCCCTCATGGCAGAATTTATCGGCTCTCAGTTAGAGAGAAGGGTATCTTTCCGTCGTGTGGTCAGACAAGCTCTCCAAAGGGCTGAGAAAGCAGAAGTAAAAGGAATCAAAATCCAAGTCAGTGGACGTTTAAACGGTGCAGAAATTGCCCGTAGTGAGTGGATCAGGGAAGGACGTGTTCCTCTTCATACCCTCCGTGCTGACATTGACTATTGTTATCGTACCGCTTCTACCATTTATGGAATCTTAGGCGTAAAAGTCTGGATTTTTAAAGGTGAAGTTATCCCCGGTGAAGAAAATTTAGAAACCCCTGCCCCACGAGGTAATCGTGAGCGTAGACAACCTCGTCGCCAAAAATTTGAAGACAGATCTGAATAATTGATAGTTAAGAATGGATAATTAATAATTGTCTTTTTTCTTTCATCAATCACTGAATGTCTTGATTTTAAGCCCAAGCTCTTTCATAGAGCAATTCTGAACTATTAACTGAAAACTATGTTAAGTCCAAGAAGAACGAAATTTCGTAAACAACATCGGGGCAGAATGACGGGGAACGCTTATAGAGGTAATTCCATTAACTTTGGGGATTACGCTCTACAAGCTATCGAACCCTGTTGGATCACCTCTCGCCAAATTGAGGCCGCTCGTCGGGCAATTACCCGTTATGTACGCCGTGGTGGTAAAATATGGATCCGCATTTTCCCCGATAAGCCCGTTACTATGCGCCCTGCTGAAACCCGTATGGGTTCTGGTAAGGGTAATCCAGAATACTGGGTAGCAGTAGTAAAACCCGGTCGTATTATGTTTGAAATAGCTGGTATCCCTGAAGCTACCGCTAGAGAAGCGATGCGCCTAGCTGCTGCAAAACTTCCTATCAAAACTAAGTTTATTACCAGATCGGAGGAATACTAGAAAATTATGGCTTTTCCTAAAGTCGCAGATGCAAGAAAACTCAATGATGAAGAACTAGGACAAGAGATTGTTAATGCCAAGAAAAAGCTCTTTCAACTTAGATTGGAGCAGACTACTGGTCGCCTAGAAACCCCTCATCAATTTAAGCACACTAAACGTTGGATTGCTCAATTAATGACTGTTCAAGGTGAACGTCAAAGAGGAGCTGCCAACACTACTCAAGCATAAGGAGTGAGTAAATAACCCATGGCACAAAAAGAAAGAGTAGGGGTAGTCGTAAGCAACAAAATGGATAAAACCGCCGTTGTTGCCGTTGAAAACCGTTCTCCCCATCCCAAGTACGGCAAAATTGTCGTCAAAACTACCAAGTACAAAGCACACGATCCCGAAAATAAATGCCAAGAGGGCGATCGCGTGAGAATTAGAGAAACCCGCCCCCTCAGTAAAACCAAACGCTGGGAATTGGCGGACATTATCAGCACTAAAGCAATTTAATGTTGGTTTTCGACCCTTTGCAATCAATTCACTAATAAAAATGATTCAACAACAAAGTTACCTAAACGTAGCCGATAACAGTGGCGCTCGTAAGATTATGTGCTTAAGAGTGTTATCCACCGGTAACTGTACTTACGGTGGCATCGGTGACGTAATTATTGCCGTTGTCAAAGATGCAATTCCTAACATGGCAGTGAAAAAATCTGACATTGTTCGAGCGGTAATCGTACGCACCAAACACTCCTTACGTCGTGAAAGCGGTATGAGCATTCGTTTTGACGACAATGCTGCTGTAATTATCAACAAGGACAACAACCCCAGAGGTACTCGTGTATTTGGCCCAGTGGCTAGGGAATTGCGCGATCGCAACTTCACCAAGATCATTTCTTTAGCTCCGGAGGTACTCTAAACCATGAGATCAGCAAATCAAAGCAAAACAGCCCCTGTCAGACAAAAAATGCACGTCAAAAAAGGTGATACCGTGCAGGTAATTTCTGGCAAAGATAAAGGTAAAGTAGGAGAAATCCTTAAAGCTATTCCTAAAGATAGCACCGTTATCATAAAAGGCGTTAACATCAGAACCAAGCACGTAAAACCCCGTCAACAAGGGGAATCCGGTCAAATCACCACCTATGAAGCACCCATTCATAGCTCCAAAGTAATGGTTTACTCTGAAAAAGAAAAAGTAGCTAGTCGCATTAGCTATGTCATTACTGAAGAAGGTAAAAAGGTGAGAAAACTGAAAAAAACTGGCGAAATCATTGATTAATTCGATGATCATAACGGTACTATTTCACAACCATCAGTAACCAAAGCAATGTCAAGACTTAAAACTTATTATCAAGAAACGATCACTCCTAAACTTAAGGAGCAATTTGGTTATACTAATATCCACCAAGTTCCTAAGATCGATAAAATCGTCGTTAACAGAGGTTTAGGAGAGGCTTCTCAGAACGCTAAAGCACTAGAGTCCTCACTTAGTGAACTAGCGATTATTACTGGACAAAAGCCCGTCGTTACCCGCGCTAAAAAGGCGATCGCAGGGTTTAAAATCCGTCAAGGAATGCCTGTGGGAGCCATGGTGACACTAAGATCTGATAAAATGTACGCTTTCTTAGATCGTCTCATCAGCCTAGCATTACCTCGTATTCGTGACTTCCGTGGCATCAGCCCCAAAAGTTTCGACGGTCGAGGAAACTACAGTCTAGGGGTGCGTGAACAATTGATATTCCCCGAAATCGAATACGACAGTATCGATCAAATTCGAGGTTTTGATATTTCCATCATCACCACCGCCAACACCGACGAAGAAGGGCGCGCATTACTCAAAGAGATGGGAATGCCCTTCCGTGACAAATAATATAAGGTAATAGAGGAAAAGAAGAAAGAATGCCAGCACACGACACTATATCAGACATGCTGACTCGTATTCGTAACGCCTGTGCCGTCCGCCACCCGACCGTGGCAATCCCTAGCACTCGCATGACTCGCAGTATCGCTGACGTACTAAGAACCGAAGGCTTTATTGGCAGTTACGAAGAAGTCGGTGAAGGAGTAAAAAAAGACATCGTTGTCTCCTTAAAATACAAAGGCAGAAATCGCCAACCCATTATCCATAACATCCGTAGAGTAAGTACCCCTGGTTTAAGAGTCTATAGCAAGAAAAAAGACCTTCCCAGAGTACTCGGCGGTATTGGGGTGGCAGTCATTTCCACTTCTCACGGCATCATGACCGACAGAGAAGCAAGAAAACAAGGTATCGGTGGAGAAATTCTCTGCTACATCTGGTAATAACCATTGACAATGAACAATTAAAAATTACCAACAAAATGTTTTTGACCTTGATGGTTTTGTAAACAGAAAACTGAGAATTATTGATTGTTTATTGGCTACATAAACTAATAATTTAGAACTTAAAATCAAATTATGTCTCGTATTGGAAAACGTCCTATAGCGATACCTCCCAAAGTCAACGTCGAGATTAGCGGTCAACACGTCAACGTCTCCGGTCCCAAAGGCAACCTCGCCAGAGAATTACCTTCTCTTGTGTCCGTAGCCCACGAAGGCGAAAACCTCCAAGTTAACCGCGATAACGACAGTCGTAAAGCTAGAGAAAGACACGGTTTATGCCGTACTCTCGTAGCAAATATGATTGACGGAGTCAGTCAAGGATTCGAGAAAAAACTTGAAATCCGAGGGGTAGGTTATCGTGCCCAAGCCCAAGGCTCAAAATTAACCCTTAACGTCGGTTACAGTAAACCCGTAGAAATGCAAATGCCCGATGGCATCTCCGTTGCCGTTAACAGCAACACTGAGGTAGTCATCAGCGGTATTGATAAAGAATTAGTAGGCAACATGGCGGCGAAAATCCGTGCTGTTCGTCCTCCTGAAGTTTATAAAGGAAAAGGTATTCGCTACGCTGGTGAATATGTAAGACGTAAAGTAGGTAAAGCAGGTAAGAAATAATTATGACTATTAACCGTAAAAATCTAGTCCAACGTCGCCATCTTCGGATTCGCAAAAAAGTCACAGGTACTGCTGAGCGCCCTCGTTTAGCCGTATTCCGTTCCAATCAACATATTTATGCTCAATTAATTGACGATGTGGCCCAACATACTTTAGCAAGTGCATCTACCTTAGATAAAGAATTACAAGAAAAACTTGGTTCTACTTCTAACCGTGATGCTTCCGCTGAAGTTGGTAAATTAGTCGCTCAAAGAGCATTATCCAAAGGCATTGAAAAAGTAGTTTTTGACCGTGGTGGTAATCTATACCATGGACGTGTCAAAGCCTTAGCTGATGCCGCCCGTGAAACAGGTCTTAACTTTTAAGAGGAAATCATCATGGCAAAAGAGCGCGAACAAAAAGATCAACGCAAAGGCAAACAAAGAAAACAACGTAGAGAAAAAGACAACACTTGGCAAGAGCGGGTTGTACAAATCCGTCGTGTTAGTAAAGTTGTTAAAGGTGGTAAAAAACTTAGTTTCCGCGCCATCGTTGTCGTTGGAAATGAAAAAGGTCAAGTAGGTGTAGGTGTAGGTAAAGCCGGAGACGTAATCAATGCGGTTCGTAAAGCTGTTACCGACGGTAAAAAGCACCTTGTCACCGTTAAAATTAACAAAGCTAGTTCTATTACCCACGTTAGTAACGGTATCGCTGGAGGAGCAAAAGTATTTATGCGTCCCGCAGCACCGGGTACTGGGGTAATTGCAGGGGGTGCCGTGCGTACCGTCTTAGAATTAGCAGGAATTAAAAATATTTTAGCTAAACAACAAGGATCTAACAATCCTCTTAATAATGCTCGTGCGGCGGTTAATGCCCTTGAGCAAATCCGCAGCTTCTCTGAAGTAGCAAGAGAAAGAGAGATTCCCTTAGAACAAATTTATTCATAAGCCCATTGCTAATTAGTAATAACTATGAGACTTCATAACATTGGACCCAAACCTTCATCTAAAAAGCGTCGTCGCCGTATCGGTAGAGGTATCTCTGCTGGACAAGGTGCTAGTGGCGGTTTTGGGATGAGAGGTCAAAAATCTCGTTCTGGTACTGGTACTAAGCCAGGTTTTGAAGGGGGACAAATGCCCCTTTATAGAAGAGTACCTAAGTTAAAACACTTTACTGTACTAAATCGTAAAGAATACACCATTATCAATGTGGAGAAATTAGCTGGTATTGCTGCTAATTCTGATGTAACCATCGAATCCTTAATGGATGCGGGTATTATCACCACTAATGATGGTCCTTTAAAAGTTTTAGGAAATGGCGATTTAGGAGTTGCTTTGAATGTAAAAGCGGCTGCATGGTCTAAATCGGCTCAGGAAAAAATTGAAGCCGCTGGTGGTTCAATTTCTGCTCCTGATCATGGTAATACTGATCAATAAATGTCAAGATACTAAGGGGAGAGGTCAAATCATTGATAGGAAGTAATTGACAATTGACGGTTAATTACTTTTACTTAAAGTTAGGGGTTTAACGTCTTTATCTTTATTTATCAGTTTTTTGACCCTTAATTTTAATTTATTCACCATTATTGTATTGATATTTTAGATCATGGTTGTCAGCAGAGAAAAAACTCCAACTGCTCAAGAAACCTTTATGCAAATGGCACAGGCTGCAGGGCTTCGTGGTCGTTTGCTTATTACTATAGGTTTATTAATTTTAATTCGATTAGGAATTTACATTCCTGTACCAGGTATTGATCGTGATGCTTTTGAGGCGGCGGTTCAAAATTTACCTTTTCTAGGGTTCTTAGATCTTTTCACAGGAGGCGGTTTAGCTACTGTGGGAATTTTTGCGTTAGGAATTTTGCCCTATATTAATGCTTCTATTATTATCCAACTTTTGACTTCTGCCATTCCTGCCCTAGAGGATTTACAGAAAAATGAAGGGGAAGCAGGTCGTCGTAAAATTGCTCAAATTACCCGTTATGTGGCTTTTGGTTGGGCGGTAATTCAATCTACTGGTATTACTATCGGTTTATTGCGTCCCTATGCCCTTAATGATAGTCCTATTTTCATCATTGAAACGGTTATCGCCATTTCGGCGGGATCTATGTTCGTGATGTGGGTATCAGAGTTGATTACGGAGAGAGGCTTAGGAAATGGTGCTTCTCTGTTGATTTTTGTCAACATTGTGGCGGTGTTACCCCGTACCCTTGGTAATACCATCGATTATGCTCAGTCTGGGGGCAGAGAGGCGATCGCACAGGTCGTTTTACTTGTCCTTGTATTCTTAGTAATGATTGTGGGTATCGTGTTTGTCCAAGAAGGTACTCGCCGTATTCCCATTATTTCTGCCCGTCGTCAAGTAGGACGCCGCTTATACCGTGAACGCACCAGTTACTTACCCCTAAGACTTAACCAAGGTGGGGTAATGCCGATCATTTTTGCTTCGGCAGTGTTAGTATTACCATCTTCTGTAGCCGGTTTTGCCGATGGTACTCCTTTTAATACCTTATTAAATAATGTTGCTTTGGCACTGCGCCCTGGTTCCATCTGGTATGTTGTAGTTTACTCCTTACTCATTGTTTTCTTTAGTTATTTCTATGCTTCTTTGATTTCTAATCCAGAAGACATTGCCCAAAACTTGAAGAAAATGGGATCTAGTATTCCAGGGATTCGTCCTGGTAAAGCAACAGTAGCTTATATTGAAGGGGTTTTGAATCGCTTAACCCTATTGGGAGCAGTTTTCTTAACCATCGTAGCAACGGTTCCTACTTTTGTTGAAAGTGCTACTGGGGTAACAACTTTCCAAGGTTTTGGTGCGACTTCCCTCTTAATTCTTGTGGGTGTAGCCATCGATACTGCGAAACAAGTTCAAACCTATGTTATCTCTCAACGTTATGAAGGAATGGTGAAAGATTAGGTTTTTATCCCTCCTGTGGGGGGAAATTTCCACATCACTTTTTACCATGTCTTGGTGTGAGTTAACACCATCTGATATTTGATTCTGATAAGTAAATATTTCATTATCAATTATCAATTATCAATTATCAACCACGAAAACATGACCAGATTAATTTTTTTAGGCGCCCCTGGCGCTGGGAAAGGTACTCAAGCCGAAATCTTGGCAGCTCATTTGAGTATCCCCCACATCTCCACTGGAGAAATTTTAAGAAGTGCGATCGCCAAGCAAACCCCTTTAGGGATTAAAGCAAAATCTTTTGTAGATAACGGCGACTTGGTACCCGATGAGTTAATCCTTGATTTGATCAAAGATAGACTAGGTCAGGAAGACGCTCAAAAAGGTTGGATTTTAGACGGTTTCCCCCGTAATGTTCCCCAAGCGGAATTTCTTTCTACTCTGTTAACAGAATTGGATCAAAACTGTACCGCAGCTATTAACCTCGAAGTACCTGATTCTACCTTGATGAAAAGGCTTTTAGGTCGTGGCAGAAAAGACGACAACGAGGAAACCATCGCCAATCGTTTAGACGTTTATCGTCAAAAAACGGCTCCCCTGATTGATTTTTATCAAAGTACAGGGTTGTTAAAAACAGTCAATGGCGATCGCACCCTAGAAGAAATCAGTACCGAATTGCAAACAATAGTAAAATCCTAACCGTAACCGTAATTTCTTAAAACAAAGACATTTGGTATGATCAACAAGGATTAAAAATATAAAGAGGACTATTGTATGTCAAAAAAAGATCTGATTGAAATGGAAGGCACAGTGACTGAATCCCTACCTAACGCCATGTTCCGCGTGGACTTAGATAACGGTTTCAACGTCCTTGCCCACATCGCAGGAAAAATTAGACGTAATTACATCAAAATTTTACCAGGCGATCGTGTCAAAGTAGAACTTACCCCCTATGACCTAAGTAAAGGAAGAATTACTTATCGTCTCAAAGGAAAAAAGAACTAATTGCCATTTTACAGTGTCATTTCAACCCATCAAGAGGAAAATTGCCAAAATTATCTTTTCTTTTTCCATAAAAACGTCAAGAATTGATAACAAAAATATCCCTATCCAAACCGTTGAAAAGTGCTGAAAATAAGCAAATTAGGATATTTGACACAAAAATAAAATATTGTTATAATTAAAGGCTTGCAGTGTAAACTAATACTATGAAAGTTAGAGCATCAGTCAAAAAAATCTGTGACAAATGCCGTGTAATCCGTCGTAAAGGTCGGGTTATGGTAATTTGTGAAAACCCAAAACATAAACAACGTCAAGGATAAACTTTAACCATAAGTTTAACCTAAGAAACGCAAAAGTTGACCAAATTGGGAAAAAATAAAGAAACAAAAGGAAACTATTAGACATGGCACGGATATCCGGTATTGACTTACCTCGTGATAAACGAGTAGAAATAGGACTAACCTATCTATACGGCATTGGTTTAGTAACTTCTCAAAAAATCTTAGCCGCCACAGGAGTAAATCCTGACACCAGAGTTAAAGATTTAAGTGACGAAGACATTGCTAAACTAAGAGCCAACATCGAAGAAAACTACCAAATCGAAGGGGATTTGCGTCGTTTAGAAGCGATGAATATCAAGCGTTTAGGGGACATTGGCACCTATCGTGGTCGCCGTCATCGTCAAGGCTTACCCGTAAGAGGGCAAAGAACCAAAACCAACGGTAGAACTCGCAGAGGACGCAAAGTTGCCATTGCTGGGAAGAAAAAAGCACCTAAGAAATAAAAACTTAGTTAGGTGGAAGCAAAAACAACTAGGCGGAAAAACGTTGCATCCAAATATTGTTATTCTTCCCTTAGCAACACTTCCTAGCTCACAAAAATTAACTGCCTAAAAGTAGAAATTAGATTAATTAACAACCAAAACTAAATTAAACAAATTCAGTAAAAGAGGTAAAAAAACCATGGCAAAACCCACAAAACGGGGAGGTCCAAAAAAACAGAAGAAAAATATCCCCAGTGGTACAGCTTATATTAAATCCACATTTAATAATACCATTGTCACCATCACCGACACCACTGGCAACGTAATCTCTTGGGCCACGGCTGGTTCTAGCGGTTTCAAAGGTGCTAAAAAAGGTACTCCCTTCGCCGCTCAAACCGCAGCGGATAGTGCAGCTCGTACCGCTATGGATAACGGAATGAAACAAGTTGAAGTAATGGTAAGTGGTCCTGGGGCAGGAAGAGAAACCGCCATCAGAGCATTACAAGGAGCAGGATTAGAAATTACTTTAATTCGTGACATCACCCCCATTCCTCACAATGGTTGTCGTCCTCCAAAAAGAAGAAGAGTATAGTTTTGCTCATCTGTGCTTCTCGTGGGAAATAAATTAATGTTAGTTACTTTTTCGTCCATAAACCAAGCACATTACATCTTGACAAAACTTTTGCTGATCAAGAATCAAATCAAACCTGACTTCATACATTGAGGAAATAATCACTGTGGCTGTGTTTAAAATAGACTGTTTAGAAAATAAAACTCAAAAAAATCAAGGGCAATACGGTAAGTTTGTACTAGAACCTTTAGAAAGAGGTCAGGGCATCACCGTGGGAAACTCCTTGAGAAGGGTTCTTTTATCTAACTTAGAGGGTGCAGCAGTGACTGCCGTACGAATTGCGGGGGTTAACCACGAGTTTGCTGTGATTGACGGGGTGAGGGAAGATGTGTTGGAAATTATGCTAAACATGAAAGAGCTCGTGTTTAAAAGCTACAGTGACACACCCCAAATCGGTCGTTTGGTGGCAACAGGACCTGACACGGTGACTGCCGCTCAGTTTAGTTTACCATCAGAGATTGAGATAATTGAACCTAACCATTACATTTGTACCTTGGGTAAGGGTGCAAAATTGGAAATGGAATTTAAAGTGGAAAAAGGTAGAGGTTATCGCGCCATTGAAAAAGGTAATGATGAAAACTCTTCTTTGGACTTTTTGCAAATAGATTCAGTGTTCATGCCTGTTTCTAAGGTTAATTTCACGGTGGAAGAAGTACGCCATGAAGGAAAATTAGCAGATCGCTTGACTTTAGAAATTTGGACTAATGGCAGTATGAAACCAGAGGAGGCTCTTTCTGAGGCGGCCTCTATTTTAGTAGGTTTATTTACTCCTTTAGAAGATGTGGATAATATCAGAGGAAAAACTGAGGTTCAACCCGTTGAGGAAGATCCTACCAGTCAAATTCCTATTGAGGAGTTAAATCTATCTGTAAGGGCTTACAACTGTCTCAAACGGGCTCAGATCAATACCGTGGCGGATTTATTGGAGTATTCCCAAGATGATTTACTAGAAATCAAAAACTTTGGTCAAAAGTCTGCGGAGGAAGTTATTGAGGCTCTACAGCAGCGCCTTGGCATTACCCTAGCGGAAGGAAAGGCTAAAGATGTGGCAGGAGATTTGATTGATAGTCAAGAACCCGTTGCCACTCCCTAACGTTATAACGGTTGTCGTTGGACAATAATTTTAAGGATCACTAAAGATCTCTATCTATAATTTATCAAGGAGGAAATTTATGAGACATCGTCGTAAGGTAGCCCAACTAGGCTTGCCTGCTGATCAAAGAAAGGCTCTTTTAAGAGCTTTGACTACTCAGTTATTAAAAGAAGGGGAGATTGTTACCACCAAAGCCCGTGCTAAGGCTGTACGTTCCACTGCGGATAAAATGATCACTTTGGCTAAAAATGGCTCTGTGGCATCCCGTAGAAGAGCTTTAGGTTATATCTATGACAAGGATTTAGTTAACGATATTTTTGCTAAAGCGGCGGAACGTTATGGCAACCGTAATGGTGGTTATACCCGTCTAGTTCGTACTAAAAACCGTCGTGGAGATAATGCTGAAATGGCTATTCTTCAGTTAGTGTAGTTATTTCTTTGGCGACTAATCTGATGACTTCCTCTAACCTTAATGTGAAAAGAATTGCTTTGGTTATTCAGTATGTAGGTACTAATTTTCACGGTTGGCAGAGGCAACCTCATCATCGTAGCGTACAAGAAGATATTGAAACGGCGATCGCCCTTACCGTTGGTCATGATGTGACCATTCATGGGGCAGGTAGAACAGACAGTGGAGTTCACGGAGCAGCTCAGGTAGCCCATTTTGATGTGGCATCTAGCATTCCTCCCGAACGTTGGGCAAAAGTGTTAAACACTCGCCTTGGGGATGATGTTTTTATCAGAGCATCCGCCGAAGTTGCCCCCCATTGGCACGCTTGTTTTTCCGCCTTAGCTCGTCGTTATCGTTATACTATATATACTGGGAAAGTTCCCAATTTATTCTTAAAACCCTTTACTTGGCATTACTATCATCACCCTTTAAATGCGGAAATCATGGCAGAGGCATTACAACCTTTGTTAGGGACTCATGATTTTAGTGCTTTTCGCCGTGCTGGTTCTCCCCGTCCCCATTCTTTTTTAGAAATGCAAGAGGTATCCTGCCACAGAGCCGAAGATTTGATTCATATTGAGGTTCAAGCCAGTGGTTTTTTGTACGGTATGGTACGCCTGTTAGTGGGATTATTGGTAGAAGTAGGCGCCGAGGTGCGATCGCCCTTAGAATTTAACGATATATGGGCAAATAAACGTCGAGATCTCGTCAAATACTCAGCACCAGCCAAGGGACTATGCTTTTTAAGAGTTCATTATCCAGAGTTTCCCATTCCCAAAGCAGTGTGGTATAACAGTCAACCTATTTTTACTTTTAGTTAAAATTGACCATCAAATAAAATGAATAAAACAACAGTACCCAAAATAGAAGACATCGAACAAAAGTGGTTCGTTGTCGATGCCGAAAATCAACGTCTAGGTCGTTTAGCCACCGAAATCGCTAACGTTTTAAGAGGCAAAAACAACCCCAACTTTACCCCTCACCTAGACACTGGAGACTTCGTTATTGTAGTTAACGCCGAGAAAATCGTTGTCACAGGTAACAAAAGCTCTCAGAAATTATACCGTCGTCACTCCGGCCGCCCCGGTGGTATGAAAACCGAAACCTTTGAAAAACTACAGAACCGTATTCCTGAAAGAATTATCGAAGTTGCTGTAAAAGGGATGCTCCCTAAAAATAGCTTAGGACGTAGCCTCTTTACCAAACTAAAAGTTTATACTGGTCCTAATCATCCCCATCAGGCACAACAGCCCGAAGTATTAAATATCCAAACCATTCCCGCAGGAGGTAAATAAAAATGTCTGATAAAGTAGTTTACTTAGGAACTGGTCGCCGTAAGGCTTCTGTTGCCCGTGTTCGCTTAATTCCAGGCTCTGGAGCCGTTACCGTTAATGGTCAAGATGCCACCAACTATTTCCAACAAATTCAAGGTTATATTCAGGCAGTTAAAGCTCCCCTCGAAACCCTTGGTTTAGAAAATGAATATGATGTTTTGGTTAATGCCCATGGTGGTGGTTTAACAGGTCAATCCGACGCCGTTAAACTAGGGGTAGCTAGAGCACTGTGTGAACTTGACCCTGAAAATCGTCAGCCTCTCAAGGCCGAAGGTTATTTAACCAGAGATCCCCGTGCTAAAGAGCGTAAAAAATACGGTTTACGTAAAGCTCGTAAAGCTCCTCAATTCTCTAAACGTTAATATTATTTACGGAGGTTTTAGGTACTGGTGTATTAACAGTTTAGTTAATCGAATTGTACTTAAACCCCATTTTAATATTTGTATCCATTTTAATTATTCACTTGTCAACCTAATAGTTAGGAGAAAATAATGCCTAAAGCTGGAATTCATCCCGAATGGTACCCCGATGCCAAAGTAATTTGTAACGGTGAAGTGGTTATGCACATCGGTTCTACTAAGCCTGAAATTAACGTTGAGGTTTGGTCTGGAAACCATCCTTTTTATACTGGAACCCAAAAAATTATTGACGCGGAAGGACGTGTGGATCGTTTCTTACGTAAATATGGTATGCTCTCTGGCAACCAAGCTCAAGAGACTAAAACCGAAGAAACTAAATAGTTTTGACTTTTTTTTCGATTAAACCCCTTCTCTTAATGGAAAAGGGGTATTTTTTTATTATTTTTTGGTATTAATAGGAGCAATTAATTCATCGGGATCTAAAATAAAGATCGTCTTTTGTTGTTCCTCTTCGGTCACCATTGTCACATGGGAAGCTATTTTAAAAGTGTCAACCTGACGATAGGATGGGGGTAATGCTCGTATATCCTTAATGGCAATATCATATAAACTAGGGGTATTAGTAACAATGATGCCGAATCTTTCCCCTGTACTATTTTCGGCAAGGAGTAAATATTTCTTGTCCTCTCCTTCAAAGATACTTGGGGTATTAAAAAACTTTTTGTGTAAATCAATTACGGTTATTTCTTCTCCCTCTATGGTTGCTATGCCATAGTGATTCAATCCACTACCATAGACAGTGGCGAAATTAACTACCTTCTGCACTACATCTATGTGAAGGGCTGCGTTTAGTTTGCCGATGGGAAAACTGAGCAGTTTGATTTTGTTAACAACAACAGTATTAGATTCGGGAGAAGATAAGTTGGCAAGATTCATGGAGTTATTTTTGAGTTAGATGTTTTTGTAAACTACTGCACCATCACTGTGTCTATTGTACCCACAAATTAACTGCTCTGTTTCTAGTTGTAATAATGTTTCTTTAACGATAGCTGGGCTTAATTCGGTGGCAATCACCACATCAGAAACGGTCATTTCTCCCTGCTCTTTAATAGCCTTGAGGATGAGAATTTCTAAATTTTGGGGTTGATTTGCTTTTGGGAGGTAGGCTGGTTGTTGATTTTGTACGGGGCTTGCTATGGGTTGGAAGGGTAGAGTTCCATTTTCGTTACGAGAGGCGATCGCCAATTTATCCCGAGCATGACGCACAGCGATAATATTTTCGATGGTACCACCCACCGCAATGACTCCCCAAACCTCTTCAAAGTCCGGCTCTTCTACCATGGCGAAGAAGATGAAAAAAGTGATAGCGGCTCCCCAATAACGATTAGTGTAAAGGTAGCCAATGGGGGAGAAGAAAAAAGTTAGTAGTCCTGTAATAAAAAGATTTTTGTTTGCCTTTTTTTCGAGGTTATATAGTTTTTCGATTTTTTTTTCGCCCATATCACTAACCTCAATTTACTATACTTTGATTTTAACATTTATCCTTTTTTTTCAAAGAGGTTTTATGTAAAGTTTTATTTTGGTTTTTAACAATAGTTATTATGAAATAATAAGCAATAATAGATAAAGTTAAACCAACGCAAAAAGAGCCTATCAAAAGAGTAATAGTTATTTCTGCCCCTGAATCAGCTAAATTTTGCCACGACTCAGAATTGAATTCATCTAAATAATTTCCTTGAATTTTAAAGATTTTTTCGAGAATAAACGAACCAATTTGATAGTTAAAGAAAAAGATAGGAACATAGGTGAAAGGGTTACTAATCCAAGTTCCCATCATGGCAGTAACTTTGTTTGCCCTTAAAATAATAGCTAGTAACAAAGCCCCGATCATTTGTAAACCAAAAAAAGGAAAACTACCTGTAAAAACACCAATGGCAAAACCACGGGCGATCGCCTCTGGTCTTTCTTTTAAACTAAGAATACGCCAAATAAAGTATTTATAATAACGTTTGATGGGCGATATTTTTTTTCTTTTTTTCAAAGGAACAGGTTGTTTTTCAGTAACATTATTTATAGATTTTGATTTATTTTTTAGCATTGAGCTATAATATGGATGGATATTTTCATTACATATATCTAATAGACAAAATATAGATATAAAAAGTTTATTTCCAAGATTATAATAACAAATTATTTTTCATCTCAAAATTGTAGAGTCCCTTAGCTCCTCACTTTCCTCCATTGTGTACCATCCATAATATTGTTGATTTTCTGTTTTTATCGAAATGACTACTAACAACCAAATCCCCCTTTTTCCACCCCGCACCATCGATGAATTAGTAGCTGATATTGACCTACTAACCTCAGAAATTCAAGAATTATATTGTCAAGATCAAGTCCCTTGGATAATTGGATACAGTGGCGGTAAAGATAGTTCCTGTATTCTACAACTAATTTGGAGGGCGATCGCCCTTTTACCCCCCGAAAAAAGAAGAAAAACAGTTCATGTCATCACCAACGATACCTTTGTGGAAAATCCCATCGTTTCCCACTGGGTGAGGGGTTGTATCGATAAAATAAATAAATCTGCCCAAGAGCAAACCATGCCCTTCACGGCTCATCTTACCCATCCTGCCACCAAAGACACCTTTTGGGTATGTTTGATAGGGAAAGGCTACCCCGCCCCCCGTCAGGGCTTTCGCTGGTGTACTGAACGGATGAAAATTCAACCAGCTAATCAATTTATCCGTGAAACTATTCGAGCCAATGGGGAAGTAATCTTGGTGCTAGGTACTCGTAAAGCCGAAAGTACCACCAGAAAAAGAACCATGGAAAAACACGAGAAAGGTAGATTTAGAGCCAGATTAAGCATTAACTCCCGTTTACCCAACTCCTACATATATACCCCCATAGAAGATTGGCGCACCGATGAAGTGTGGATGTATTTACTACAATGGCAAAATCCTTGGGGCGGAGATAATCAAGACTTATTTACCATGTATCGGGGGGCTACCGCTGATAATGAATGTCCTTTGGTGGTGGATACGTCAACCCCTAGTTGTGGGGATTCTCGGTTTGGTTGTTGGGTATGTACCATGGTAAGCAAAGATAAATCCATGGAAGCGATGATTCAAAATGATGAAGAGAAAGAATGGTTACAACCCTTGCTAGAGTTGAGAAACGAGTTAGATATTCGGGATGATCGAGATAAAAGAGATTTTCGGCGTATTTACGGTAAGGTAGAACTTTTTGAGCGTAATGTGGATGGCGAAACCACCGTGCATAATATTCCAGGCCCATATCTCAAGCAGTGGCGAGAATATTGGTTAACAAAGGTATTAGAAGCCCAAATGAGTATTAGGGAAAACGCCCCCCCAGAGTTTCGGGATTTAGATTTAATTTCCATTGCCGAGTTGAGCGAGATTAGAAGAATTTGGCTGGAGGAAAAACATGAATTTGATGATAGTTTACCCCGCATCTATGAAGAGGTGACAGGGGAAGAATTTAATGATCCTCGCATTGGGGCAGGTAATTCCTTATTAGGTTCGGAGGAATGGCAAACCCTAGAGGAGTTGTGTGAGGGAGACACCATGCACCTAGAGTTGATGACTCGTTTATTGGATACCGAAAGACAGTATTTGACAAAGGTTCGTCGGGTGGGTATTTATCAAGCCCTTGAAAAGTGTTTTCATACTAGCTCTCGTTCTCCCGAAGAGGCGATCGCCAATGCGGAATATATCAGAGATATTAAAAAAACAGCCCAACAAGGGGACGTGAAAGCATTACAACAAAAACTAACATGGGGCAAAATGAAGTTTAGTAAGAGTGGCAATGCCTAAATTTTTAATCTTTAGCATCATTCTCAACATTGTCGCCAAAAGATAAATTTTCATCATCATCATTTCTAATTAAAAAATTAGATTCATCATCATCCTGTGGCTCAATAATTTGATTATCATAGCCCACATTATTAATGACAGCCCCGATTAGTGGTAACTCTTCCTCGATAAAATCATCAATGGTAGTGCCAAGAAGATTTCTAAGACTCTTACCCGGGTGGGTTACTAAAATAATACCATCTACAAAAGGCTCTAATAATAAAGCATCATTACAACTAGAAACAGATGGAGTATCTATCACCACAAAGTCATATTGCGATCGCGCATATCGTAAAAAAGCCTTAATTTCTGCCGACTCCAAAATGGCAGGGGCTTGTTTTTGAAAACCGGGGCTAGGAACAATGGAAAAGTTAGGAATTTCAGGTACTCTCTGAATCAATAAATTTAAATCCCCACTATTTACCCCTTGAAAATCATAGTAACTAATGGGATTACTACTGAGGGCAGGATCTGCTTGTAACTGAAAATATTTGCGAGAACCGGGGTTTTTATCCCGTAAATCTAGTTCAATTAATAAAGTACGTTTTCCAGCATTAGCAGAGGCGATCGCCAAATTATAACCTGTCACCGTACGCCCTTCATCGGCAATAACACTAGAAACAAGAATTACCTTAGTATTGTCACCCCCCAAACGGCGAATATTACTACGAAGACGTTCATAAAATCGTGAATAAGGAGAATCAGACTCAAATATAATGGGCATTGCCTTACGAAAAGGTTCAGGATTTTCCACCATGGGCAACTCTGCCAACAAAGGAACATCCCGTTCCGCAAAAAAGTCTTGTAATTCCCTCGGAGTATGCAATCTCTCATCAAGGGTAGCAAAGAGGAAAATCACCCCCATAGCCGATGCGAAGCCAATCACCATCCCCACACCCACAATTAGAATAGGACTTGTGGCAGGAGGTACAGGGGGGCTAGGTTCACGAATTAAAAAAGCAGGTTGTATGATAGTAAAGCTACTATCCGCCTCTGCCTCCGCTGACTGGGCATCCGTCAAAGCTGCAAAAATAGTTTCATAGAGAACCCTTTGAGACTGAACCTCTTGAATTAAAGAAGTTTGTTGAGTCTGTCTTTCCGGGAACTGCTCATACTCTTGGCGTAAAGTATTTTGAACCTGTTCTACTGCTGCTAATTGCCCTGCCACGGCATTTCTTTGTCCTTCTAAATTTATTAATCTAGCAGCCAACTGCGCCCTAGTTTGATCCAAGTTACTAGCGTCTCGCACATTACCTGTTATCGGTTGAAAAACCCTATCCGTACCAATAACTTCCCTTCCCCTTTCCTCTATTAACCTTTCATTAAGTGCTTTTTGTTCCCTCAACTCTACCATGGTGGGATGATCTTCCCTTAAATCAGTTTGTAATCGCTGTAACTCCAAGTCATTTTGTAAAATTAAAGCCCTTAAATTAGCAATGATAGGATCTGCACTTAGAGCCGAGGATACATAAGCCTCCTCCGGAGTTAATTGCAATTGTTGTTGTAAAGTTTCTATTTCTGCATCAATGCCAGACAATACCACATCTAATTGTCTTTTTTGTTGTTCAGAACTGGTAATTCCACCGAATAAACTACCATCTTGAACCGATAAGAGTAAAGCACCTTCATTGGAAATATAAGTATAGTAATTTTGTTCGGCTTGTTCTACATCTTCTTGAACTTCCGCAAGTCTTCTTTGTAAATCGGTAATTTTATTTTGTAATCTTACAGTGTTAACACGATAGCTTTCATTAACAATTTCCTCCAAAAATACTTGTAAAACGGTTCTCGATTCTTCAGGGGTTCTACCCCCGTCATACCGGAAAGTAATTAAACGAGCGCTCGTATCACTGTTTTCCCTTGTTTGATTTTCTGGTTCCTCTGGTAAACCCAAAACTAGATCCGCTACGGCTCTTTCTGTTTGTCTTAAATTAAAATCAATACGGTTAGCAATATTTTGTATTACCTGTTGAGAGATAATATCCTGAATGTTTGTTAATCTGCCCTGGTTGCGTAATTCTTCTCCCGCTGATGTAAAAGTGGGTAAAGGACTATTTACCGATAAACGCCCAAAAGCAAGAATCTTATCTTCCTGTCTTTCTGGTTCGGGAACAAGGGTAAAAAGAAAAGATCCCCCCGTAATTACGGCAAAAACCACAATACCTAGCCATTTATGTTCATTGAGGGAAATAAAAAAACGAGTAACAATAGGAGGTGCCATAAAAAATTGTAGCTATCTATAAAATTATTTTAGAAACGGATATTATTATTATTCCGATTATTATCAAATATTCTGCCATCAATGGCATCTTGGATGAAATTAGTAAAACCAAAAATATCTCTAATGGGTTGAGTGATAATTCTGATACCTCCCAAGATACGCCCTAAGAGAGTACGACTCACCACAATAACATCATCCTCCCGTAGAGGAAGATTTTGAGCCATATCTCCTGTCTCTATGGTTTGACGAACGTTAAGAGATTGAGTGACTACTTTACCCAACTCTGGATCAAAACGCATTAGGGTTACTTCATTGTTGGTAATTAGAGGAATAAACTCAGGTAGAAGTGCCACTGCATCGAGGAAGGAACTACCGTTAGGAATATTAATATTTCTGAGGGTTACTCCTGCCGCACCCGTGGGTGCTACCACTCTAACTCTGATAAGAGGTTGGGGAATATTAGTACGGGCTATGAGTGCTCGATCATAATCTTGATCTTGTCCAACTTCGAGGGCAGAAACAACGATAGTATCTCCGGGTTGAAGCCGAATACGAGGCTCTCCTGTTCCTTCGATTAGAGGACGGTAGAGATCTAGTTTTTCTTCGATTAAACTGTCATCAGCGAGGCGACGACGGACTATGATAGATCGCATATCTGCTTTATTGGTAGTACCTCCAGCTAAGTTGAGGAGGGAGCTCATGGGTATGCCATCACTGACGGTATAATAGCCTGGTCTAACGACTTCTCCTATTACTGTAAGGTTAAACGGGCGTTGTCCTGTTAATACAGCTAAAACTTGGGGGGGTTCACGCAAAAAACGATTTCCCAGTTCAAAGCTAATTTTATTTTCTACTTCTTCGGTGGTTAAACCTCGAAGGGATATGCGCCCTAAAATTGGCACGACTACGTTTCCTTGAGCGTCTAGTGTCCCCGAAAAGCTAAATTCTGGAAATCTTGCCACTGAAACATTAATGGAGTCGCCAAAGTCAAGACGGTAATCATTTAAATGTTGTGCGTTTCCTTCGTTGAATGGTTCTGGTTCATAACCTCTGGGTACTGAAGGAAAGTTTGATGGGTCGTTGGTTTGAAGGTTTAAATTGTTTTGTGACCACGCTATTTGTTGGGGTATAAGAATCACGAGGAAAGAATGAAATAAGAGTATCTTTAGGGGGTGAAACTTATTAGTCATTGTGATCTTAATTAATTTTTATGCTTCAGATTATAACGATTTTAATAATTGTAATAGAGTTGGTTATCAATTTTTTTACTTAATATTAATTTTTGTGTTTGTTTAACTTTACCTAATTTTGTTTGTAATTGCTGTTTGCACTTGTTTTGCTATGGTTGTTATTTCTTCTTGTCTTGGTTTTATTTCTTCTAAAGGATCTATATATAGTCTTAAACTTATGGCTACCCACCCAGTGCGATCGCCCTTAATTTGACTTTTTAGATCACTCATAAACCAACGATAAGGTTTATAATGTCCTCCATCTTTCCATGTGTACCAATTCATCATCGCTACAGTATTATTCTGATTCCAACCCCTTTGAAATAGGGCTGTAATAGTAAGATTATCTTCAGTATTAAAGGTGATGCTTTGTTGAGAGTCTGTTGACCAATCTTGAGGATCTATTAAAGGAATTATTGTATTCTGATTATCTAAATTTCTAATGGTAAAGGCACGAGAACATATGGATGGTAGAGAGCCTAAAATAATATTTAAGGTATTTTTATCCACATCTTTTTGCTCAATTAATGTGCCTATATTTTTAGCAGATGATTCAATATTTAATTCCTGTGGTGTCAAAGATAATTTTTCGGAGATTTCTTGCAGACAGAAAGACGCATTTACATTTAAACTTTGTAAATCAGTCCATTCAACGCTAGGTTTATCTTTAAAATAAGGCTGAGGTTGTATTAATAAACTAGCAGTAAGATTGTCTTTTTCCATGACTTCCCAGTGCCAATTTTTGCCACTTAGTCTTACTCTATGTCTTTCTACTGTTTTCCAACCTTCCAATGATATAGAGTCGTTTTTTAAGCTATTAATTAACCTCATATTACTAGGTTCATTTTCACTACTCCAACTCCAGTTTCCTCCTCTTAAATAGCCAGGCAAAACTCCTATAACAATCAATAATATTAGGATAATTATTAAACCTAAATAAGAAGATTTTTTTTCTTTTTTATCAGGCATTTTATTTATTAATCTATTTTACATTTATTTATTCTGAAAATACATGATTAATTTATATTCACTGATGGCTAAAATTTAAAATTAAATTCATCATCATCAGATTTTAACTGTTCTGATTGATTATCAAATTTGGGAGCAAAATCTATTTTTTCAATCCATAGAAGTAAAGCAAAAATAAACCCTAACATGACGGTAGAATAAAGACTTCCGCCCCAATCATCATGAAACCAAACAAACAAGGAATCCTGTCTTGCACCATGGAAAAACGCTAAAATTGCATTACGAAATACATTACCCATGACACTAATAAATACTGCACCTACCAACAAACATAGGGAGCGAGTGCGATCGCCCAAAACATCCCGCCAATATAGTAAAATCAAAGAAACATATAAACTGGTAAAAAGCATCTTTAACCCTGCACAATAGGGGGCTACCTCCACCAATCGACCATTTACCGAGAGATATATACCATTCACCGCCACATCAAAACCCAGGTGAAATAGTAAAAATCCCGAAAGAGAAGCAATAAATCTTTGTAACCAAAGGGTGTAAGGAGTTATTAAATAAGGGATAGAGTTGGGAGTTGCCAAAATTATCAACACAAAGGGAAACCAAAATAACTTTAATCCCGCTTTACCCTTCAAAAAATAACCAACTCCCAATAAAATCAGGGGAAATGAAAGATTAACAAATTCTGGCACTCCTGAGAGGTAAAAAATACCACCGACACTAAGGGGGAAAAAACCTTCTGGGCGAAATAGATTCGGTAATTTTTGCCACTTTTTTTTATCAAGCCAACAAAGATAAAATGCAAAAGGAATACCAATCACCCCATGGCTAAAGTATTCATGTTCGATACCGATGGTTTTATTTAGCCAACCATCATACCAGTGCCATATTAAAGGAAAATACATCAAACATAAAAATCCCAGTATTAGATAGGAGATTGTTTGTTCGTTTAGATAATTCTGTTTATTCTTAATTAGTGCCATTTTTATACATTGTCAATAAACCATTGTTAACACCTTACATTTTAAGAGATTATTCTAATAATGTTTCTTGTTTCTATCATTTTAACTAAAGCATACGTAAGTATATGCTATTTTTCAATAAAGATTCTATTAAGTTTTTTTCTATGTTTATTTGCAAATTTTGTGTTAATTAGTTATTTTGCCTTTATTAATTATGATTTTATGGTTATATTAAGTAAATTTATTTTAAGCAATTGTTGTAAGGTTTATTTTAAGTTTAAATATGCTAAAAATATAATAAATTAAAGTGTTATATAACTCAGGAAGTTGCTTACTATAGTAGAAAAATGTTAATCTAAATGGGATTAATTGACATTATGAATGACGCAAAATATACCTGTGAAAAGTTTTTTCTTCAATGAAAACCTAATCTATGTTGTTAAAAGACTATCCCAAGGATTACTAACTCTTTTATTAGCTTCCATGCTTAGTTTTATTATTATTCAACTGGCACCGGGGGATTATCTTGATAACCTACGACAAAATCCCACAATCTCCCCTGAAACCATTGACGAGTTACAAATTCGTTTTGGACTAGATAAACCACCCCTACAACAGTATCTATTATGGTTAAGGCAAGTAGTTACTAGATTTGATTTTGGAGAAAGTTTTGTTTATTCTCGCTCGGTTTCTTCCCTTATTATTGAGCGAATTCCCGCCACTTTACTATTAGCCATTTCATCAATTATTGTAACATGGGCGATCGCCCTTCCCCTCGGCATAATCAGCGCTGTTAATCAAAATAAACCCATCGACAAAACTCTAAGGGTAATGAGCTATTTTGGGCAAGGATTTCCTAGCTTTATCACCGCCCTAATTTTATTGGTGGTAGCTCAAAATTTATCCCCCTTATTTCCCGTGGGAGGCATGACAAGTGTAAACCATAACCAACTATCCTTTTTCGGTAAAATTCTGGATATTGGTTGGCATATGATATTACCCACCATCGCCCTAAGTATTACCAGTTTTGCAGGATTACAACGATTAACCCGAGGGCAACTTTTAGATGTACTGCGCCAAGATTATATTCAAACCGCAAGGGCAAAAGGACTTCCTGAGAATCGAGTATTGTATGTTCATGCTTTGCGTAACGCCATTAACCCTCTCATCACTCTATTAGGATTTGAATTTGCTAGTTTGTTAGGTGGTGCATTCATCGCCGAGTTTTTCTTTAATTGGCCTGGATTGGGTAGGCTAATTTTACAAGCGGTACAGGCTCAGGATTTATATTTAGTTATGGCAAGTTTAATCATGGGGGCAACTATGTTAATTATCGGTAATTTAATGGCTGATTTATTGTTAAAATTTGTTGATCCTCGCATTAAGTTAGAAAACTTAGAGTAAATTTATAATTGATATTTTCATTTATTGAGTACAGGAAATTCACCATGGCGAAAAAAATATCTAAAGCATTTCGAGATTTACAAAGTTTACCAGCAACTAAAGTAAAAGGAAAACTAAAAATCAATCGTAAAAATAGTAACGATGAGCATTTAGATGCTTATGCACAAGAATTAAAGGCCATATATCCTGACAGGAAAATTATCAGAAGGAAAGATGGACAATTCAAAATTTCGGCAGTATTTTGGGATTTCTTAGAATCAGAAAAAGATTTAATTTATGAAGATATAGAAAAAGGACGTGCCATAGTAAGTATTGCCATAGCAGGGTGGAATCTAGCTCTATTACCAGAGGAAGAAAGGGAAAAAGAAATTCAAAGTTTAACGGTTACCAACGGTATTGAAAAAGATAATTCTGGCGATATTTTTTTTAGAGATTTAGTAAGAGACTTTGTAGAAAGAAAGTTAAAGTATTTTAATGATTTAGATGTGTTTATTTCTGATTTTCAACTACGAGAAGTAAATGGTGAGATGCGTCTTTCCATTGTTTCTATGGTGGGATGATTATATTTTAAAAATAATATAACAAAACACCATTTCATTAGCTCTAAATTTATAAAAATTAAATGATCAATATTCTTCAAGTTATTGCCCAAGAATTAGGGCTAAATATAAATCAAGTAAATAGTGCTTTAAACCTATTTTCAGAAGGGGCGACAATTCCCTTTATTGCCCGTTATCGTAAAGAAGTAACAGGCTCTCTCAATGAAATAGAATTAAGAAATATTGAAGAGCGTTTTAACTATTTACAAGAATTAGAAAATCGTAAACAAGTAATCCTAGAGGCGATCGCCCTTAAAAATCAACTCAGTGACTCATTAAAAGCCCAAATCACCGCCTGTTTACAAAAAAATGAACTTGAAGACCTTTATTTACCTTTCAAGACTAAACGGCGTACCCGTGCCACCATGGCAAAGGAAAAAGGATTAACCCCCCTTGCCGAATTAATCAAAGCTAAGAATCAACCCCAAACAAATAATTTTTCCCTAGAAAAAGAAGCCCAAAAATATCTAAATGACGAAGTAAAAACCATCGAAGAAGCTATCGCTGGGGCTGGGGATATACTAGCCGAAGAAATAGGAGAAAAAGCTAATTTAAGAGCTTACTTGAGGGAGTTTATTTTAAAGAATGGTTGGTTTACATCTAGCGTAAAAAAAGATTATGAAGAAGGTACAACTAAATATGAAATGTACCGTAACTTTCAAGGAAAACTAACTAAAATAGCCCCCCATAATATTCTTGCCTTATTTAGGGGGGAAAACGAAAAAATATTAAATGTAGATATTACTTTTGATGAAGAAAAAAGTCTTCATTATTTAGAATCAAAAATCATCAAAACTAAAGACAAAAGCCTAAAAAACTTTTATCAAGATACCATCAAAGATAGTTTTAACCGCCTCATGAAACCAGCTTTATTAAGGGAAGTAAGGGCAGAAAAAAAAGCATGGGCTGACGCTGAATCCATCAAAACCTTTGAAGCGAATTTACGGGAATTACTATTATCTGCCCCCGCAGGTATGAAACCCACCATGGCCATTGATCCCGGATTTCGTACGGGTTGTAAAGTAGCTATTCTCTCGGAAACAGGACAATTTTTGGACTATCAAGCCATATTTCCCCACACAGGGGAGCAAAAAAGACAGATTTCCACTAATACAATTCAAAATCTTATAAAAAAATATAGCATAGAATTGATTGCCATTGGAAATGGCACAGCAGGGAGAGAAACCGAGCAATTTATCGCCGAGGCGATCGCCCCTTTAAACCCTAAACCCATTAAGGTAATGGTCAACGAATCTGGGGCTTCCATCTATTCTGCCAGTGACATTGCCATCACCGAATTTCCTCATCTTGACATTACCGTACGGGGAGCTATTAGCATCGGTAGGAGATTACAAGACCCTTTAGCCGAATTAGTAAAAATTGACCCCAAATCCATCGGAGTAGGACAATATCAACATGACGTTGACCAAAAACTGCTCAAGAAAAAACTAGAAGAAACCGTAGAAAGTTGCGTTAACTATGTGGGAGTAGATTTAAACACCGCTTCCCAAGAATTACTCACCTTCGTTTCCGGCATTAACCCCACCATTGCCAACAATATCGTTAATTATCGCAACGAGCATGGGGCATTTAAAAGCCGTAAAGAATTGCTCAAGGTGAAAAAACTAGGGGCAAAAACCTTTGAATTGGCGGCAGGTTTCCTCAAAATTCAGGGGGGCAAAAATCCTTTAGATAATACAGCGGTACATCCCGAAAGTTATACCATCGTGGAAGCCATTGCCCAAGATATTAACATCTCCCTAGACCAAATTAATAAATTCAGTAACCATATTCACCAGTTAGACTTACGAAAATATGTCACCGATACCGTTGGTTTACCTACCCTAGAGGATATTCGCCAAGAATTAGAAAAACCAGGTAGAGATCCCCGTGCCGAATTTAAGTATGCTACTTTTAGGGAAGGTATCAACGAAATTAGTGACCTACAAGAGGGAATGGAGTTGGAAGGGGTTGTGACTAATGTGGTTAATTTTGGGGCTTTTGTGGATGTGGGGGTACATCAGGATGGGTTAATTCATATTTCTCAATTGGCAGATAGGTTTATTGAGGATACCAATGAGGTGATAAAAGTGGGAGAGGTTGTCAGGGTAAGGGTATTGAAAGTTAATCAAAAACTTAAACGTATTGGGCTTAAAAAACTTTAATAAATATAATTCTTACATACAGCTTACATTTTACTATTGTTTAACAAGGGGTTTAAACCCCTTGCCCTATGGCTTTATTTTTCAGCTCACCCTACTTAAATTTTTTCTAATTCATCACTTAATAAAATCCAATCAGTAAGGCTTAAATTTTCTGCCCTTGCAAGGGTATTTAAGTTCAAATTTGTTAAAATTTCTTCTAATTTATCGTTATCAACAATAGATTTTAAGTTATTTTTTAACATCTTTCTTCTACTAGAAAAACCTAGTTTTATAATAGTTTCCAAAAACTTAGGATTATTAACTTCTTTTTCTAACTTTCTGGGGGTAATTTTGACTACTACTGAATCAACTTTGGGGCGAGGACGAAAATCTTTTGCAGGTACTTCACAGACAATTTCACACTCTGCTAAATATTGAACTCTGACAGATAATGCTCCATAAATTTTGTTGTTGGGTTCGGCTACGAGGCGATCGCCCACTTCCTTTTGAATGAGTAAAACGATTGACTCTAAAGGATTAAGGTTAGGACTAGAAATAGTACCGAGGAGCTTTTCAATAATAGGGCCAGTGATATTATAAGGGATATTAGCAACTACTTTATTATAATTACTAAAATGAGGAAAATTGCCTAAAATATCAGGAATATCTAACTCTAAAAAATCTCCTTCCAACAATAAAAAATTATCTTTTTCTCCATACTCTTTGACTAATAATTTACACAAATCTCGGTCAATTTCAATGGCTAATAATTTATCCACATAGGGTAACATTCTTTTAGTTAAAACCCCCGTGCCTGGTCCTATTTCTAAAATGCGATCGCCCTTACTTAATTGAGCAGTACGAATAATATTATTTAAAGCGATGTCGCTAGTTAACCAATGCTGTCCAAACTGTTTTTTTGCTCTAATTGCCATAAAAAAAATTTAAAATTAGTAGAAATACACAAACCCTGAAACCTTCCTTTAACAAGGGGCTTAAGCCCCTTGCCCATTACTCCTTGTCCATTACTCCTTGTCCATTACTCCTTGCTCATTACTACTTGCCCATTATCAACTATCAATTATCAATTCTTATCTAACTATGCTTGTTTAATATTCACCGGCAAAGGAATCTCCTCAACCTTCGGTAATTTTTCCAAATTGAGACGGGAAGAAGCGCTTACCCCCGATAAACGTTTTAATAATTGCGGACGAGGATCATGAAGAAGATAAATAATTTCATCCCCTAACTTCCATTCTTCATTAGCTTGGATAATATCTAACTTACCATTTCGACGTACCAACAAAGGCAACATTTCCCCCGAAGCAATCAACGCTTGGATATGTACCTGCTGAAAATCGATAGCATCACCCTTACCCCTAATCACCGTTTTACCAAGCCTAAATAAACCATCTTGGAGATATTGATTCCAAACTTTTACAGGTAACTCATTAATAAAAGGTTGATTAATTTTTTGCTTATTAGCCTTCACATTATTATCATTTTGCTTCGGAAAAACTGCCAACACCTTCGGCGGTGCAAACTCCTCGATCGCCCTTTGTGCAATCATTAAATTAACATCCCCATTATTTGTAAGGGCAACTAAAGTGCCTACGGAGGTAATATCAGCCTTTTCCATCACTTGAGGATCTAATCCGCTACTCTCAAATACAGGTAAATTATCCTGTTTAGCCTTCTCACAGGCATCCTTATCCGTATCAATCAAAACCACCGATTCCCCTTCATTTTGATAAATACGCCCAATTAAACGCCCCAATTGATTACAACCAACAATCACCGCACCCCCTGCACAATTAGATTTTATTTTTAGTAAACTTGCTACTCCCCCAGCGCTCAAACCTTGGGCAAAAACCGTCATCATAATGGTAAGGAAAACTAATCCCTTAATAGAGTCTCCCCCGTTAATGCCATTTTGGGTTAACAAAATCGAGAATAAAGAAGCCACGGAAGCCGATACAATACCACGGGGGGCAATCCATGCTAAAAAAGTCTTTTGTCGCCAATTAAGGCCACTATTCCACGTACAAATCAGAATACTGAGGGGACGAACCAAGAACATCAGTACCAAAACTGTAAAGACACTACCCCATCCCAAAGCAAAAATACTGTCAATGGACAAGTCCGCCGCCAAGAGGATAAATAACACCGACACACATAATACGGTTAATTGTCCTTTAAAGCGTAATAATAACCTTTCTTCGGGAATGTCAGAAGCCCTCACCACAATCCCTGCCGTCACCGTTGCCATTAACCCTGACTCACTAATAATCATCTGGGATAGTCCAAATATCCCCCATACTCCTGCTAAAACCACCAAATTTTTTAATTCTTCGGGGACAAAGTTGGCGTTTTTCTGAAATGAGCCCAGTAACCAACCACCCATACCACCGATAATCGCCCCAATGCCCAGACGAAATAATAATCCTGTGACAATTTCAAAGGAATAAGCAGAGCTATTAAGAATGGTATCTAATACTACCACAGCCAGAATAGCACCCACAGGATCAATTAATACCCCTTCCCCTTCTAGTAAGGTAGCCACACGCTTATCTACGGCCACTTGTTTTAATAATGGACCGACTACCGTGGGGCCAGTAACAACCACCAAGGATGCGTATAAAAAGGCGATTTCCCAAGGAAATTCGGCTAACCAGTGGGCCGCCATACCACCCAAAATAAAAGTAATGAGGGTGCCTATGGTGACAAGGTTGCGTAAACTGCCTGATACTTTGTCTAGCTGTTTTAGTTCTAGGTTTAAGCCCCCTTCAAACAAAATAATGGCCACAGCAAGGGCGACTAATACTTCTAATCCTACTCCTAAAAGTTCTGGCTGTAATATGCCTAAACCGTCTCTACCTAATAACACCCCAAATATGAGCAGGAAAACGATACTGGGTATTTTAAAAAATTCTCCCAATACTTGAGAACTAATCCCTGCAAATACGGTTATGATGATCAGTAAAGTCAGAGTGAAAGAGTCTTCCATGGTATCAGAGGTTTAGATAATACGCCTTGTATTTTGTTGATAATTTCTTTTGAAATTATGATAATGTCCTATCCATGGTAGCTTAATTTGATAATTGATAACTTAAGCAATTGACAATGGACGATGAACCATGGACAATTAGAGGTTAATTAACCTAATCTTGTGCATTTTTGATTGTTTGAGTAATTAACTCATTGGTAACCCATAATCGATAACTCATAATTTCAAAATTGATGGATGTTCTTAAATCGAGTTTAATTGTTTCTTGTCAGGCGCCTAGTGATTCTCCTTTGCATCAACCCCAGATGATAGGTGCGATCGCCCTTGCATCCATTATGAATGGGGCAAAAGGAGTCAGAATCGATAGCCCAAGCCACATCCAAGCAGTACGTTCATTAGCTCCTGATATTCCCATTATCGGTTTATGGAAGCAAATGGGACTAAATTCTTCCGTATATATTACCCCCCGATATGAAGATGCCGTGGCAGTAAGCGAAGCAGGGGCGGATATTATTGCGGTGGATGGCACCCTCAGAAGTCGTCCTAACGGAGAAACCATGGCGGATATTATTGCTAAAATTAAATCTGATTTAGGTCGTTTGGTGATGGCTGATATTGATACCCTTCAAAGTGCGATCGCCTCTAGCCAAGCAGGAGCAGACTTTATCGGTACCACCCTCTACGGTTATACAGAAGATACCGCCCATAAAACTCCCCCTAACTTTGACTTTCTCAAACAATTAGTAACCACTATCGATAAACCAATTATTTGTGAAGGAGGTATCAAAACCCCCCAAGAAGCAAAAAAAGCCCTCGAAATAGGAGCTTTTGCGGTGGTTGTGGGTACTGCCATCACAGGTATTGATTTACAAACAAGGGAATATGTGGCGACCATGGAGGCAGAAAATAGGCAAGGTACTTAAGCCCGTTGTTAAAGAATAATATTCCGATTAATTCAACTCTCGTAAATAAGCCAATAAATCCGCCATCTCCTCGGCAGAAGGTTGAAACTTAGGCATAGGGGGAGTTTTACCGCTAATTACCTGATTAATAATACTCTGTTCCGATTTGCGTTTAGAAACATTGGTTAAAGTCGGCCCTACATTTCCTACCCCCTGTATTCCATGGCACCCAGCACAGTTAACATTAAAAATTGCCTCTCCCCTTTCCCCATTACCTTGATAAGACAATACTTCGATGATGTAGGGATTTTTAGAAGGTAACAACCAAAATGAGAGAATTATTACCGTTGTTAACAAAATAACACTGGAAATGGTTATGATCACGTTCCTGACTTCTGGTCTATTAATTTTTGTTTCTAATATTTGGTTGTTCACGGAATCATTGTTAACTTTTGGTTTACCTATTTAACATTCTGCAATATTTTGTCTCATTAATGCCACTTTTCCAAATTTAATTAACTTTCACCACTCTTTCTTCTACAAATACTTAGCCCCATGAGGAAGTTTCCATGGCAATTGATTAAAAATTCCCTCAATGTAACAATTAACCATAGGCAAACAAAAAACTAGCTATTATTTTTCATTAAAATTGTTAAAATGCACAAACTGTTATTTATGTCAACCTCCGTGGGTGCTTTAAGCTCAGGCATTGGGGGCGGTGTAGAATTAACCCTATACAACCTTATCCAAGAAATGCAAAAAAGAGGGTATGACATCACCACCGTAGCCCCCCAAGACTCTTACTTTGCTAATGCCAAAATTATCGAAATAGAAGGGAATGTGCATATACCAGCCCAGACTCAATCAAGGGATATTCCTACCATCATGCCTGAAAACTCCGTTTTGGCGAATATGTGGGAATATGCGAGAAAAGTACAGTCAGATTATGACTTGATTGTTAACTTTGCCTTTGATTGGCTTCCTTTTTACTTAACACCTTTTTTCTCTACCCCCATCGCCCAATTTATCAGCATGGGTTCTTTATCCGATAGTTTGGATGAGATTATGGATAAAATTGCCCAACAATATCCCCACAATTTTGGAGTATATACCAAGTCTCAGGCAAATACTTTTCCTTTTAGTCAGGTGTGCGAAATATTGGGCAGTGGGTTGGATTTGTCGTCATATCAATATAGTGAAAAATTTGATAAAAAACTGGCATGGTTAGGAAGAATTGCCCCAGAAAAAGCCCTGGAAGATGCGGTAAAAGCCTGTGATATTACCCAAATTCCTTTATTAATTTTTGGTAAAATTCAAGATGAGCAATATTGGCAAAAAATTCTCGCTCAATATCCTGATGCCCCCATCGACTATCGGGGTTTTTTATCTACCCAAGATTTACAACAGGAATTAAGGGAATGTCAAGGATTATTAATGACTCCTCGCTGGATAGAGGCTTTTGGGAATGTGGCCATAGAGGCTTTGGCTTGTGGTGTTCCTGTAATCGCCTATGCTAGGGGTGGCCCATCGGAAATTGTGGAGGATGGTAAGACGGGATTTTTGGTAACTCCTGATAGTGTGGATGGTTTGGTGGAGGCTATTAATAAGTTATCTACTATTAACCGTTATGATTGTCGTTTGGTGGTGGAAAGGGAGTATTCTTTGGATGTGTGGGGAGATAGGTTTGAGAGTTGGTTTAAAAAAATAGTTCCTCAGGCTGGTTAGTTTGGTAGCAGTGACACAGGATGATTAAAACAAGTAAGATCAATTTAAGATTATTATTATGAGTGAATCAGAGCAAGATAGAAAAAGAGATTTGGAATTGCGTCGGGATGCTTTGCGGGGCAGACAATTTTCTTTAGCAGATTTAATTGGGCAAGAAGGAGGGGGGTTTCTCAAGGGAGAGTCTCCTGTGCCTTTTATTATTAGGTTAAAAACAGAAATTAAGCTATTTATTAGTAACAATTTACAGGATAGCTCTGGGGCGTTACAGGCTGTATTACAAGATATGGTGAATGGGGCGGACAGTAAAATTAGTAGTCATGAAACGGATCCTTTGTCGGCTCTGAGGGCTATTATTGAGGAGATTATGGAAAATGATAATCTATACTATGACTTTGTGAAACAGGTTGACCTTAAATCTGGACAAATAAGTGGCGATCGCCCTTACTTCCAAAAACCAGGACAACCTGCCCATCCTGAAGACGAATATTCTCACGAATCAGTTAAGGAAAAACTCATCGAACTTTTGAATATCATCGATGCTATTCAACCACAGTAGGGAAATAGGGAATAGAAAATAATTTAACTATCACCTAACACCTACCACCGAAATTAGGCTTCCACCAAAGTTAGAGCTTCCCCAGTGAGGCTAAAAGCCCTTACCTGAGTAATTTTCACGGGGACAATTTTCCCTTTTAACTCATTTATATCCCCTGCAAAGAAAGTAAGACGATTACCATCTGTCCTACCCACCACTTGAGTCGCATCCTTGGGATTAACATCCTCCACCAATACCTGCTCAATTTTACCAAGATACCGTTGAGAACGTTGCGCCGCCTTAACTGATACTAAATGATTTAGGCGCGCCAGGCGATCGCCCTTTACCTCCTCACTAAGCTGATTTTCCCATTCCGCCGCAGGGGTTTGAGGACGAGGAGAATAAGCCGCCGTATTCAAAAGGTCAAAACCAATATCCTCCACTAACCTTAAAGTATTCTCAAACTGCTCCTCTGTTTCCCCCGGAAAACCCACAATGGCATCCGCACTAATGGCAGCATCAGGCATATAACCACGAATTTTATTGATAATATCTCGATAACGTTCATGGGTATAACCGCGCTTCATGGCTTTTAATACATCATTATCCCCCGACTGAAAAGGAATGTGGAAATGTTCACACACCTTGGGCAACTCATGACAAGCCTTGATTAAACGCTCGGTAAAATAGCGGGGATGGGAAGTGGCAAAGCGGATGCGCTCGATCCCTTCCACATCATGGATAAAATAGAGTAAATCCGTCAAAGTATGCTTATTTCTCCCTGTTTCCGTTGTACCAGGTAAGTCACGCCCATAGGCATCGATATTTTGACCCAATAAAGTTATCTCCGTATAACCCTGACGGGCAAGTTCTTCAATTTCCGCCTTAATGGCTTCGGGGGTGCGAGATTGCTCCACGCCTCTAGTATTTGGCACTACACAATAACTACATCTTTCATTGCAACCATAAATAATATTTACCCAAGCCGAAACACTGCTTTCTCGGCGGGGTTTAGTAATATCCTCAAAAATATGCACGGGCTCAGTAGCTACAATCTGATTCCCTGCAAATACTTGATCCAATAAACTATCAAGGCGATTGGCGTGTTGAGGCCCCATAATCAGGTCAATTTCAGGCACACGCCTTAAAAGTTGCTCTCCTTCCTGTTGTGCGACACAACCGGCTACCACAAGGGTTAAGTCACCCTCTTTATGTTTTCTTTTTGCCTGTCTGCCCAAATAAGAATAAACTTTTTGCTCAGCATTATCCCTGATACTACAGGTATTATATACAATCACATTGGCTTCGTTAGGATCCTCAGTAAAATCATAACCCATGGTTTCCAATATTCCTGCCATGCGCTCGGAGTCTGCCTTATTCATTTGACAACCGAAGGTAATGATATTATATCGGCGATTATTGTTGGTCATATTTTCAATAAAAATTAAACATATAATAAATTTTTGCGTATCTCTAATATACAAGAATTCAGTCCTTGCCTTGTTTGCTCTTTTTTGAGTAACCGCTTTCATATTTGAAGGACTATAATAATTAAGAAAAGAAGAAGAGAATAATAATCAAATTTAATCAGTTTGTAAAGATATATTATCTTTATGGCACTGTCCAACAGGTTAGAATATTCCCAATTATTGAATAACTTTCTACCTAATAACACTGCTTTTTTGTATCTATAAAAGCATTATTTCTTTGGATTTATTGCTTAAATTATTCAAAGTATATTCATTTTTAAACTAGAAATATCCTATGAGGAAATAAATAAAAATAGTTACTATTTATATCTAAAATATAGCCAAAATACATATCTATGGATCACTACATTAAAGAGAGTAATATACATACTATAAAATGAAAAAAAATCCTTGGAAATATTTAAAAAGTTTAAGGTATAGTATCGTTTTAGTAACTTGTTGTTGTCTTATGCTAGTAGGACAAGCAACTTTATCACAACAAATTTCCCATAATTTAGAAAGAGATATAAAAGTGGGAATTTATCAAAATAGTCCAAAAGTATTTGTGGATGATAGCGGTAATCCTGCTGGTTTTTGGGTTGATATAGTTGATAATATTGCGAGAATAAATAATTGGTCAATAGTTTATGTACCCTGTATTTGGAGTGAATGTTTAAATCTGGTAGAAGAAGATGGTTTAGATTTGATGGTTGATGTGGCTTATTCTCCTGAGCGCGATCGCACCTTTAGCTTTAATAGTAACGTAGTATTAGCCAGTTGGTCACAAATTTACGCCAGACAAGGATTAGAATTAAACTCAATATTAGAATTAGATAACACAAGAATTGGAATATTAAGATCAAGCATTCAACAAGATGTTTTAGAAAAAGAAATACAGGCTTTTGGAATCTATCCAACCCTTGTAGAAGTCGATAGTTTTGATGAAGTTTTTGCTCTTTTAGAAAAGGGAGAGATAGATGCAGGAATAGTTAATAATTTTTTTGCAACGAAGGAAGCTAATAAATATAGTATTGTTAAAACTAATATTTTAATTAATCCAGCCCGTTTACACTTTATTACTCAGAATGATGATCCAAAAAATATATTACCAGAATTAGATCTGGTTATGGAACAATTAATAGATGATCCCAATTCTAGCTACTATCAAGCGATGAATAGATGGCTTGAGCCTCAAAAAGTGTTTGGTTGGCAAGACATAAGAAAAATTATCATGGATTTTATTATTTACACACCTTTTTTTTGATTAGTTTTTGTAGTTTTATGGAATTATTTTCTCAAAAAAGAGGTAAATCGCCGAAAAATTGTAGAACAGAATTTAAGAGAA
Organism: Cyanobacterium sp. HL-69; assembly: GCA_002813895.1. Lineage (NCBI taxonomy): Bacteria > Bacillati > Cyanobacteriota > Cyanophyceae > Chroococcales > Geminocystaceae > Cyanobacterium > Cyanobacterium sp. HL-69. Next base: position 309,071 of record CP024912.1, read on the forward strand.
AGTGAAGAAAGTTATATTCATCTGACCAATCATATCCCCGTGGGAGTATTTAAAACAGATAAAGATTTTAATTGTTTATACGTCAACAAATACTGTTGTGAATTGATGGGTTTATCAGAGCAACAAATCAAAACAGAAGGATGGTTAATGGGTATTCATCCTGAAGACAAGGAAAAAACAATCCATTGGACAAATTCCATTAAAAAAGGTGTAATTTTTGATTTAGAATATCGTTTTCAACGCCCTGATAAATCGATTATATGGGTGTTTGGGCAATGTTTACCAGAATATGATGACCATCAGAAAGTGAGGGGTTACATTGGTACTGTAACAAATATAAGCGATCGCATCTTAGCCGAGCAACAATTAAAACACAATGCCTTCCATGACAAATTAACAGGCTTAGCCAATAGAGATTTATTGACCCAAAGACTAGAATTAGCGATACAAAAACAAAAACGTGATCACAACGTAAGATTTGCCGTCTTATTTTTAGACTTAGATAATTTCAAGATAATTAACGATAGTTTAGGGCATTCTACAGGAGATAAATTGTTAGTTGCCATGGCAAAATTACTACAAGGATTTATCAGGGAAATAGATATTGCCGTTAGATTGGGAGGAGATGAATTTGTAGTTTTGTTAGAAGATATTGATGGTATTCAAGAAGCTATCGTGGTTGCCCAAAGAATTATTCAAGCCTTAAAATCCCCTTTGGTGCTAGATAATAAAGAAGTTTTCATTCAAACCAGTATTGGTATTACCACAAGTAGTGAGAGAAGGGAAAATGCCGAAAGTATCCTAAGAGACGCTGATATAGCCATGTATAAGGCAAAGCAAAGTGGCAAAGGAAAATATGCTATTTTTGATCCCATTATGCACTCCCAAGCCGTTGAAAGGCTACAGATGGAAAATGATTTGCGTAATGCCCTCGAAAATAATCAGTTTATTTTAAATTACCAACCAGTGGTTAACCTAAAATCTGGCTCTATTGAAGGTTTGGAGGCCTTAATTCGTTGGCAACATCCACAAAAGGGGTTAATTTCTCCTCTAAAATTTATCTCCATTGCCGAAGAAATGGGGTTAATTATTCCCCTTGGAGAATGGATTTTAGACACAGCCTGTCAACAACTATCCATATGGCAAAAGCAATTTAACTCTCCTTTAAAGTTAAGTGTTAATTTATCGGTAAAACAGTTAAATTATTGTTTAATTGAGACTTTAGATAATATTCTTTTTCGTCATCAAATATTGCCAAATACTTTGACTTTAGAAATTACTGAAAGTATGTTAATTGAAAATTTTGAGTCAACTTCTAATTTACTATACAAAATAAAAGAAAGAAATATTTCTATTAGTATTGATGATTTTGGTACGGGGTATTCCTGTTTTAGTTATTTACATCGTTTACCCGTGGATATTCTCAAAATTGACCGTAGTTTTGTCCATAATTTAGAGTTAAATGGTCATAATCAATTAATTACAGAATCTATTATTGTTTTGTCAAAATCCATTGGTATGTCGGTAATCGCAGAAGGAGTTGAGGCTGTGGAGCAAAAAATATGGTTACAACGCCACGGATGTTCATTTGGGCAGGGTTATTTCTTTTCTCCTCCTTTACTTCCCCTTCTCGCAACGATGGTTTTGCAAAAAGGTTCATATCAAGAGTATATAAAAACCAGACCTTAATCCAAGGGGGTGGAGAATGTATTAAAATTAACGGATAATAATTGTTGCTTTAGTTATTGTTTTAATAGTTAGAGTGCTTTTTTGTGTATTAACTCCCTTGGCGATCGCCCTTAATTTATGAGTCAAAATTCTTTTGTTGGAACAGTTTATTTAGTGGGTGCAGGTCCTGGAGACCCCGGATTGCTTACGGTTAAGGGAAAATCCCTGTTAGAATTGGCAGATGTGGTAGTGTATGATGCTTTGGTTAGCGAAGAAATTTTAAATATAATTAGTCCCTACGCCGAAAAAATTAACGCAGGAAAACGCCGTGGTCGCCATTCTTTACCCCAAAACCAAACCAATGAAATTTTGATCGAAAAAGCTCGTGAACACGTCATAGTGGTACGCCTAAAGGGTGGAGATCCCTTTGTTTTTGGTCGGGGAGGGGAAGAAATGGCAGATTTAATCAAAGCGGGGATTCCTGTGGAGGTGGTGCCAGGTATTACTTCGGGCATTGCCGCCCCTGCTTATGCTGGTATTCCTGTTACCCATCGGGGTTATAGTTCATCGGTTACTTTTGTTACTGGTCATGAATCGGTGGGAAAATATCGCCCTAATGTGGATTGGAGTGCGATCGCCCGTGGCTCAGAAACTATAGTTATTTATATGGGTATCCATAACCTCCATCAAATCATCCCCCAATTAATCGAAGCAGGGTTGACACCCCAAACCCAAATCGCCCTCATCCGTTGGGGTACACGCCCCGATCAACAGGAGTTATATGGTGATCTCGAAAATATTATTGATAAAGTAGAATCATCAGGATTTGAAGCCCCTGCGATCGCAGTTATCGGTAAAGTAGTGGGATTTAGGCAAGAAATAAACGAAATACTATGCAACTAACCATCAAATTTCCAGAAAATACTAGCCCCGAACAAATTACAAAATTAATTCACAATATCAAACAAATTTCCATTCAAGAGGGAATAGATTTAAAAATGGAATCACAACCTATCTCAAAAAATGACCCTTGCAAAGAACTTGATTTTGAGCAAATAGCTGTGGAGACAGGCGTTGAAGACTTTGCCGAAAATCATGATCATTATTTGTATGGTGTACCTAAAAAATAATGAAATCAATTTTTGTTGGTCCTTCTGCATTAATAGCATAAGGTTTCAACCTTTTCTGTAATAGAAGCGATAAAGAATGGGGAATTGTTGACTGTATCAGTATCATCGTCGCTCAACAAATGAGTATTATAGATATATTCAGTACCGATTATCACTTTCAACAAGCAGGATTACAAATTATTCTCAACAAATAAATAATCATGTTTAACAAAATAAAAAAAATAACCCCTCAGCCTGGGCAAGAATCTGTCTGGGATTACCCTCGCCCCCCAAGACTAGAAGCTGTAGAAGCCCCCATCCACATCATTTGCAATGGTGTAAAAATTGCCGATACCAAAAGCGCTTACCGTGTCTTGGAAACCAGTCATCCCCCCGTTTATTACCTTCCCCCCGCTGACATTAAAATGGAATATTTAACCCCCGCCCCTGGACAGTCTTTTTGTGAATGGAAAGGCATGGCACAATATTATACCGTCCAAGTAGAAGATAAAATGTTACCAAAAGTGGCATGGTATTATTCCCAGCCCACGGAAGCATTTAAGGAAATAACAAATTATGTGGCTTTCTATGCCTTTCCCATGGATGGATGCTATGTTGACGGAGAAAAAGTTACTCCCCAACCAGGTAATTTCTATGGTGGTTGGATTACTTCTAATATTGTAGGTCCTTTTAAAGGAGAGCCGGGTAGTTGGGGATGGTAGTTATTAATTGAGAATGGATAATTGATAATGATTTAGGTGGACATTGCCCACCTTTTTCCCCCAACAAAATAAATAGTATATTTCTCCAAAATTATGGGATTTGGGGGCAAAGCCACAGTCTTTTTTAATAACCTAAATCAACGGCGATGCGGTGAGCGCAACTAAAACCAGAAAAAGCTACTGCATTTAAACCCTGCCCGGGGAATGTACTATCTCCCACACAATAAAGATTTTTAATAGCGGTGCGGTTGAAGGGCATGGATAATAAACCTTTTAATTTACGACGGGGAATAGGCCCATAGGTGCCATTATCTCGATTTAAGAAGCGTCGATGGGTGCGAGGAGTACCTATTTCCATATAGTCTAAACCTACGTCTAAACCGGGAAATATTTTTTCTAAACGCTCAATTAATCTTCCTGCTGCTTCTTCTTTTTTGTACTCATATTGTTCCCCTGATAAGCCTTTCCAGTAGTCGATGTAACTGGGGGTAAAGGTATGAATAATATGATAACCTTCTGGAGCTAAACTGGGATCGAGAAGGGTGGGAATGGATACAAATATGGTACCTTGTTCGGCTTCTAAGTTTGACCAATTTTCAAGGATGATATGATGGCATTCTGTACCATGGGGTAACACTTTCGCATTAACCCCTAAATGAAGACTGAGGAAACTGGGGGATTGTTTATAGTTGTTTTCCCATCTTTTTTCTTTGGCTGGTTTTTCTTTTTCTATTAATTTCTCGAAGGTATCCCAACGGGTGGCATTGGAAACTATCCTTTCGGCTTGATATTCTGTACCGTCGGCTAGTCTAACGGCGATCGCACAGTTGCCCTCAGTAACAATCTCTGTAACCCTTGCCCCATAGTGAATTTCGCCCCCATGATTCTCTAAACCTTCCACTAACTTGAGGGCAATTTGTCCCACTCCCCCTTTAGGATAATTAATACCTCCATAATGACGGTCAGAAAATACCATCCCAGCATTAATCATGGGAGTCTTATCTGCGGGTACTACAGACCAACAATAACACTCCATATCGATAAACTTCAACAACTCAGGATTTCTGATATGCTTACGGGCAATATCTCCCACATTGAGGGGTAAATATTTGACCAAACCCAAACAGGCAAGAGGATGCTGGAAAAATACCCTCGTTAAATAACCAACTTCTTCTAAAGAAAGTAATTCCATGGTGTTGAGACAATTAAACACCTTCCAACATTCATCATAAAACTTTTTGATGCCCTCCTCCTCATCGGGAAAACGGGCGTATAATTCCTGTAAAAACTTGTCATAGTCTCGGTGAACTTTTAGGTCTAAATTATCAGGTAAATGATAGTGTATTTGTACTGGATCTGCATAGGTTTCCATGTTCATATCCACGGCATCCAAGGCACGGGTTAACAGATTGGTAGTACCTTCAGTACCAAAACCAAAAATCATCGAAGCGCCCACATCAAAGCGATAACCTTCCCTTTCAAAATACCCTGCACTGCCTCCCGGGATAAGGTAACGTTCTAAAACTAATACTTTTATACCTTTGGCGGCCAATTGAGTAGCGGTTACTAAGCCACCAATACCTGAGCCGATTACTATGACATCGTATTTACTCATATTCCGATTTTAGCTGACAGTTGACAGTTAATTTTTACATTTTTGTTACATTATCAATTCTAAACTGTCCATACTAATTTTTTCACCTCATTATTACTGCCTGATGGGAAAGGTGTTACAAATTATCAGCAAATTTTCTTTTTTCTTGACTTCTACTCTCTTATGGGGAAGGATCAAAAGGGGCTTGAAATAATAAAATTGCTTTTGTTTGTACTGAAAATGTATAAGTTTCTATCACACTAGAAAATGATCTCATAAAATAAAAAAAGAGGCAAAGTCTAAGATTTTTTATATTTTAAAGTTTCTTTGGGTTATGAGACAGTTGAGAAGAAAAAATAAGAGTAAAATGAGATGTTAAAGTGTAATAAATTCTTAACTAATTATTCATTACTAAATGTCAGAAGATTCTCAAACTATTTCCCTTCCTAGTATCGAAAGTGCGATCGCCCTTGCGGGTAAACAAGAAGAAAACCTAAAATACATAGCTAGAATGACGGGAGCAAATCTCTCTTTGCAGGGGCAAGATTTAGCCATTTATGGTAAAGCCAAACCCGTCGCCAGAAGTATTGAAATAGTCAAAGCCCTAGAAACCTTGTGGCTAGAAACAAAACCCATTACTCAGTCCGATATATTGGTGGTATTTCATGCTCTTGATACCAACAAAATGGAAGAGTATGAGGGAATCCAAAAAGAAGTACTAGCCCGTACCCGTAGCGGTGAGTCAATCCGTGCTAAAACTTTTAAACAAAGACAATACGTCCAGACTATTCAAAAATATGATATTACCTTTGGCATTGGTCCGGCTGGTACAGGAAAAACATTTTTAGCTGCGGTTTTAGCAGTCCAGACCTTGCTAAATGATGAGTGTGAAAGATTAATTTTAACTCGCCCTGCGGTGGAAGCGGGAGAGAAATTGGGTTTTTTACCAGGGGATTTACAACAAAAAGTTGACCCTTTTTTACGTCCTCTGTATGATGCTTTATATCAATTCATTGAACCGATCAAAATTCCTGAATTAATCGAAAAGGGAAAAATAGAAGTAGCCCCCATTGCTTATATGAGGGGTAGAACTTTAAGTAATGCTTTCGTTATTGTTGATGAAGCACAAAATACCACTCCAGCCCAGTTAAAAATGGTTTTAACTCGCCTTGGTTTTGGTTCTAAAATGGTAGTAACGGGGGATATAACTCAAACGGATTTACCTAATCAACAGCAGTCAGGGTTAATTGTTGCGTCCAAAATTTTGCAAGATGTGGAAGGAATTGGTTTTTGTAACCTTACCCAAGCCGATGTAATTCGTCATCCTTTGGTGCAAAAAATTGTGGCAGCCTACGAAAGACACTTTTAAATAATTGATAATGGATCGTTGTAGTGAAAAAATTTACCCATTGACATTATGGGGAGGTTTTCGATCGCACTTTACCTTGCAAGGGCTACCCCAAGCGATTTTAGTACTGGGAATGTTATGTAAAACAGTACTACGGGTCCCGATAATCGTATTAGCGCCAATTTTGACTCCGGGAGCGATAAAGCAATCACTGGCAACCCAAACCCCGTTACCGATCATAATAGGAGATGTTATTAAGTCGAAGGTAGTTTGGTTATAATCATGGCTTCCTGTGCAAAGGTAGCTATGTTGAGAAATGACAGTGTGAGAGCCAATGATAATTTTATCTAAACTATAAAAGTAAGTGCGATCGCCTATCCAACTATAATCACCGATTTCCACCTTCCAAGGATATAAAAATCTAGCACTAGAGCGAATAACTACCTGTTTACCAACTTTTGCCCCAAAAAGTTTTAATAATGTCCGTCTCACTCCATTAAAATTGTGAGGAGTCAGGGGAAAGATAATCCCTTCTACTATCCACCATAACAAGATAAACCATAGAGGTTTTCCCCTATCAAAATGGTTTTGGTTATATTTACTCAGATTAAACCAAGGCTCAGTATCGAGGACAGGATTTTGGTTTTTGCTGGGGGTAATAGGTTCGTGATTAGTCATGGATAAAAGTTCGTTCTCTGAACCTATATATTACTAGAATTCGCCATAATATATATAGTCTAGGTTATTATGGGCGATCAATGATACTTAGTACATCCTTTGGTGACAATTTATTTTTAAACCAGACAATTTGATTTGGTAAATCTTTAAAATTAACTCCTGCTTTTGCCAAATTCAAACGCTCGGAAATAGCTAAAATCAAGTTATCTCGTTCTACCTTTTGAGTTTGATAAAATTTCTTTTGTAGATATTGAGGACTCCAATAACCAACTATTTCCAATAAAAAATCTCTCCCGTCAGGATGGACAATGCGAAAATCTGGAATCATCACACTCCCCGGCACAGGCAACAAGTCCACTTCTCTTTCTAAGCGCCATGGGGTATCCATTTTTTCCCACCGTTTGGCAAAGGATTCTTCTAACAAACTGTCGTAGGTGGTATTAATCCCATAATGACTTACTAAATCGCAACTATCATCAAGATGAAAGCGTTTTTCTTTGATGCGGTTGGTGTAGTTATCTTTCATTCTCAAAGTGGCTTCTAAACTCCATTTACGCACATGAAGCAGGGCGGGAATCATCTTGGCTAGAGCCAAACCGTAACGGGTATTGGCTTTAAAAAGACTGGTAGGCCCATCAATGGAAATGGTAAAACCAGTGTCGGCATCTCCTTCCACATATACCATCAACTCAAATAGTTTGAGGTAGCGAAATAGTTGTTTATATTCCCCTGGTTGGTTACGGTGGGCGTGGATGATTATTTCACTGGCACGGTAAAAAATGCCTTGTACTTGGGAGAGGTTATAACGATGGATGAGGGTTTCTGGTTGGGGAGTTTCAAATGTAATGAGGATGCGATTTTCTTGTAAGTCGGCGTATAGTCCTTGTTCAATTTCTTGGGGTAATACTTCCCTTTGTACTTCTTTGGTTAGGTTAAGGGCGATCGCACTTAGCACAGATTTTTTATTATCAGGTATAGGCAAAGAATTAGCACTATAGGAAAAAACCTTCTCTCGCAACTTAGAAGGCATCAAAGGACTGACAATTTCAAAGGTGCTAAAGTGATTTTTTAAAAGATGAGCCAAACCCCTTTTTAGACGATAATCAGGGCTATCCCCTTCCAATTCTTTGAGTTTATTATCCAGATAAGCTTGAGTTTTTCCCACACAGGTTTGAAAACAATCTATCTGCTCACAAGCTAGAAAAAGATTATTTTTATTAAGAGGTAATTTTTTGGGAATAATCGTTTCCCCATCAAAACGATACATTAACAAGTCTGTTTTAAGCATTTTTGATATTCAAAAAATAAAAAAAATAAACTATTATCTATTATGGGGGAGGATAGTTAGTAGTCAATATTTAAATAATTCATAATTTACCTTGTTATTGCTCATTATTAAAAATTGGGATAAAGGCAGTATTTCTCAATTTAAAAAACTACTAAGTTTATTTTTTTATAAAATCTTTATGATTTCTTATAAGTGATTTATTGTAAACTATCTTTATAGTTAAGTCGTTTTTTTGTCATAACTATAAATTAAAAAAGAATCCGTAACACATTCTTCACGGCACAAAAAATTACCGCTGGTGACAATTAATTAATTTAACACTGTACACCAATTTTATAAACTTTTATATGGACGTAACTGGATTCGAACCAGTGACCCCATCGATGTCAACGATGTACTCTAACCAACTGAGCTATACGTCCTTGTTACAACAGCTTTATATTATATCATTAGCCACCATAAAAGGCAAGTTTTCAAAAAAAAACAGAAAAATTAAAGATTACTGGATCGGAATGATGAATCATTTGCTAGAATAGCATGGGAAATTTAAGGATAAATTAATAGTCTTTGAGTCAAGCATTAGAAATTCCAAATTTAGACACCCTAGCACAAGAACTAGCAGCTATTCAGCAAACTAGCTCCAAAAAAATCGCTTTGCTAGGTTCACGCCATGTTCCAATAACTCATTTACACCTAATTGAGATGATGAGTTACGCCCTTGTATTGGGTGGTAACCGTTTGATAACCTCTGGGGCGGCAGGAACCAATTCTGCCGCTATTAGAGGAGCCATGAGGGCTGACCCTAATCTTTTGACGGTAATTTTACCTCAGAGCCTAGATCGTCAGCCCAAGGAGTCTCAAGAACAACTACAGAAGGTAATTCACTTGGTAGAAAATCCAGATCATAATCATCTCTCTTTGGGGGAAGCGAGTGCGGATTGTAACAGAGAAATTATTTCTCGTTGTCAACAGCTAATCTGTTTTGCTTTTCATGACAGTCATACTCTTATGAAAACTTGCGAAGAAGCGGAGGAGCAAAGAAAGGTTGTTACGTTGTTTTACTTTGATTAGTGGAAATTTTTATCAATGCCATTAGCTAGGAATGATCGGCTCTCAGTGTTTATTTAGGACTGATGGCTGATTCCTAATAGCTATTTTTCCATTTTATTTTAAACATAAATAATTATTTATAGATCCCAAAAGTATTCTGCTATTTATGAGAAAGTTAGTATTGGCGACAAGTAATCAGGGAAAACTAAAGGAAATAGAAAGTTATTTGCAGGGGTTAGATATTGAATTGGTTTTAAAGCCAAAAGATTTAGAAGTAGAAGAAACTGGCTCAACTTTTATGGAAAATGCTATCTTAAAAGCGAGTCAAGTGGCTTTAGCTATGGGAGAATGGGCGATCGCCGATGACTCTGGTTTAATGATTGATGTTTTAGACGGAGCACCCGGGCTTTTTTCGGCACGGTATGCCCCCACACCAGAAGAATGTATCGACCGAGTTTTAAAGGAATTGGAAGGGGAAAATAATCGTCAAGGTCAATTTGTGTGCGCCGTGGCGATCGCCTCTGGGGATGGTAAAATTATCTTGCAAAGTGAAGGAATCTGTCGAGGGGAAATTTTAACCCAAAGAAAAGGACAAGGAGGTTTTGGTTATGACCCTATTTTTTATGTGCCAAAAATTGGGCAAACTTTTGCCGAAATTTCCTCCGAAACAAAAGATAAAATTAGTCATCGGGGACTTGCCTTAGAAAGTCTATTACCTCAATTAAAAGAACTTCTTTCTTAGTATAATTAAGTTAATTGATAGTTTCACTCGAACTTTTATCCCATCGTTTTAAAATCCCGTAAAAAATTGCAGCAAATAAGGCAAAAAAAGTAACTATTAATATAGATTTAAAACTAAATTTTTGATAGATAGTAAGATATTCTGGTGTCATTGTTACACACAACTTTATATCCAAAAGTAAACTTTGTTGAAATTTAACAGAATTTCTAAAATTAAATTAACCTAAAGGAATATAATTTAAACTAAGGAGTCATAGATTAAATAAGCTCTTCAAAGAGCGAAAATTTCAAACTATTTACCATCTCAAAGGGTCATGTATAGAATTCTGATAGTTGAAGATGAGCTAATTGCGGCCGAAAGTCTTTCTCTCGATCTCAAAAAACTCGGATACGAAGTAATTGGTATCGTTAGCACTGGACCAAAAGCCATTCAAAAAGCGCAAGATTCTTCACCTGACTTAGTTTTGATGGATATAATGCTTAAAGGCTCTATGGACGGTATTACGGCGGCTCATGAAATTTATCGCCTCCTCAAAATTCCCATCATTTATTTAAGCGCCTATGCCGATGCTCAAACCTTAAAAAGGGCGCAAAAAATTCCAGCCTATGGATACCTAGTCAAGCCTTACAAGATTGCTGACATTACTACTACTATTACCATCGCCTTATCTAAATTTGAAGAAGATTCCCGCACAGAGTCTAATTTACTAAAGCAACAAAAATTAAATCAAATCAAAACCCAAGCCCTGGCAACTGCTTCCCATGATTTACGAGCGCCCCTTACCAGTATTTTGGGATATACCGAATTAATAAAAGACTATGGGGATAAATTATCCGCTGATAAAAAAGAAAGGTACTTTAATTTTATCAAAAGTGCGATCGTCGAAATGAATGATTCTCTCGAAGATTTATTACTAATTAGTAAAGCAGAAGAAGGAAAAATAACCCTATATCCAGACCAATTTGATTTAGTACAATTCCTACAAAGTTTGATAGATGAACAGAATAATTTAACCGATAAACATACTATTAATTTTCACTGTCAAGAGTCTGCTTACGAGGCTTACCTAGATAGGAAAATGTTACATCATATCCTCAATAACTTAATTTCTAATGCTATTAAATATTCTCCTGATGGAGGAGATATTGACCTAACCTTATGTTGTGAACCAGATAATATTTTACTTACTATAGAAGACTATGGCATTGGTATTCCTGATAATTATAAACATAAATTATTTCAGTTATTTGAAAGGGCTGATAATGTGGCAGGAATTAAAGGTAATGGTTTAGGTTTATCTATTGTTAAAAAAGCTGTAGAAATTCATGGGGGAGAAATTACTGTGGAAAGTGAAGAAAATAAAGGTACTAAATTTAGTATCAATATTCCCAAAATTTATTACAGTGAATTATGAAACAATTAGTTTTAGTTGGCGGTGGACATAGCCATGCGATCGCCCTTAAAATGTATTATGATAACCCTATTAAAAATGTTAAAATAACCTTAATTAATGAAGTAAAAAAGACTCCCTATTCAGGAATGCTTCCTGCTCACATAGCAGGGTATTATAACTTTCATCAAACCCATATCAACCTAGAAAAATTAGCCCAAAAAACTAACAGTAACTTAATGGTTGATCAAGTAATAGACATTAATCCGACACAACAAAAAGTTTATTGCTTATCAGGAAACACCATTAAATATGACCTTTTATCCATCGACATTGGTAGTACCCCCGATGATAGTCAAATAAAAGGAGCAAAAGAATATGCCATTAGGGCAAAACCTGTGCCAACTTTACTAGAAAAATGGGAAGCAATTATTAATGATTTAAATAACAATCCTAATCAAAATATTACCTTAAATATTATTGGAGGGGGTGCAGGAGGGGTCGAACTTGCTCTTAATATGCACAAAAGATTAACTGATATTGTAACAGCAAAACAAGTAAATATTAATATTATCAATAGAGGTCAAGTATTATTAAATAGTCATAATATACGTGCTAGTAAACTTTTTAATAACCTTTTAGAAAAAAAAGATATTAATATCATCTTAGAGACAGAAATAGTAGAAATTTGCTCAGATAAAGTTATTACAAAAAAAGGAAACATTATTAAAGGAGATTATACCTTTTTGGTTACTAATGCTTCCCCCGCATCATGGCTAAAAAATACAGGTTTAAGCATTGATAAAAAAGGATTTATTTTAGTCAAAAATACCCTACAAACCCTATCCCATGACAATATTTTTGCTACAGGAGACATCGCCACCATCAAAGATAATCCTAGCCCCAAGGCGGGAGTTTTTGCAGTTAGACAAGGTAAACCGTTATATAACAACTGGCGATTACTATTAGAAGGAAAAAGCCTTAATTCTTATTATCCCCAATCTTTTTATTTAAGTTTGATTGGTACTGGGGACAAAAAAGCAGTAGCTATTTGGGGGAATTGTGCTTATTTATCTAAGGTTTTTTGGTATCTAAAGGATTACATTGATAAAAAATTTATGGAGCAATTTTCCAGCTGAATAAATCATACTAAATCCGAGTTATAAACTGTACTTTTATTTATCATTGATTGGCAATAGGCTTAAGCCCATTGTTCGTTTTATTAGTCTACTTTTCTTTTTTTTTAATGCCGAGAAACATCCATTGATTTGATGATTTTCGCTAAAATTTTCGCACTATCAAACAAGGCTAATTTTTTACAATTATTACTCATCTGCTTTAACTTAACCTTATCCTTAATTAAGTTCGTAACGGTTTTTTCCAAGACATCGGGAGTTAAATCATTTTGACGAAATAATACCGCTGCGTTTTCTTGGGCAAAGACTTGAGCATTAAAAAATTGATGGTCTTCAGCAGCAAAGGGAAAAGGAATCAACACCGAAGGAGTTTTCGTGATTGCCAATTCCGTCAAAGCACTAGCCCCAGAGCGACTAATGGCAAAATCTGCCCGATTTAACAACCCTGCCATATTGTCATAAAAGGTCATTTCGATATAGTTGGGATGTTCAAATGTACCAAAATCATCATCTCTATTCCCCGTTAAATGGACTATATACCAACCATTTTTCAACCAATAAGGGGCGCACTGTCTCACTAATTTATTAAGGGCTACGGCTCCCTGAGAGCCTCCCATGGCCACAATTACAGGCACACTGTCAGGGATTTTAAAATCTAGGGTTTCAGGGGATAAAAATTCTTGGCGCACAGGGGTGCTTACCCATTGGGTTTTTGTTTTTGGTAAATATTTTTTTGTGCCTTCAAAACCGATGCCCACTAGGTTGCATTGTTTTCCTAACAGTTTGGTTACTTTACCTGGTATGTAGTTTGATTCGTGCAAAATTACAGGAACTTTGGCTAGTTTTGCCCCCAAAATAGCAGGTGCGGAGATGTAACCCCCTGTGGTGAATACTAAGTCTATTTTTTCCCTTTTTATTAGTTTATAAGTAAAGGCGATCGCCCTTAGCATTTTGGCAAAGAGAAAAACAGTTTTAACCCCAAACTTAGTTTGAAAACCATCAATATCAACAGTGCGTAAAGGATAAAAATCAGGCACTATGGAAGTCTCAAGGCGATTTGGCACCCCTAACCATTGAATCTCGTAGCTAGACAATTCTTGGGCAACAGCAAGGGCAGGAAATAAATGTCCCCCAGTGCCACTGGCAGCGATTAACAGTTTCGACTTATGATCAGACACAATCAAGATAATTAATAATCAACAGTAAAAGTTTTTGCAGGTATAAAAATCTTAACTGCTATATACCGAGGTAAACCAAAGAACTAACAGTTAAGGGTTATTACTAGGTTACAAAAACCCGATTATACTTTACCATTAAAAAATCAATAGTTAATAATCAAAAATTAAAGGGTATTCAACCCACACCAAAAATAACCCAGCAAAAAATCATGATCTACTTTTGGCAACAAGTATATAATTTTTGTCAGCATATTACCACCCGTATCGGAGACAAGTTATTAGAAGACTTTGCCAAATTAGAACCCACTCGCAAAGCCGATGGTAGCCTCGTTACCGCCGCTGATAAGTGGGCAGATAAAGAAATTAGAGACGCCATCAAGCAATGTTTCCCTACCCATGGCATTCTTACCGAAGAAACCGAGCATCTACTACCCATGAATGATTGGTGTTGGGTAATTGATCCCATTGATGGTACTACCAACTTTACCAGAGGAATTCCCATCTGGGGTATTTCCATCGGACTACTCTTCAAAGGTACCCCCGTATTTGGTTTTGTTCATTTTCCCCAAATCCAACAAACCTACCACGGTTATTATTATGACGACACAGGCTTAACAGGGCCAAAAGGTGCATATCTAAATGGAGATCGCATCTACACCAGCACCGCCGACGCTAGTATGAACCACATCTTCACCCTCTGTGCCAGAAGCACCGAAGTTCTTACCCGTTACTTCCCCTGCAAAATCAGACTCACAGGAGTCGCCAGTTATAATATGCTACTCGTTGCCTGTGGTGCCGCCCTAGGAGCCGTAGAAGCCACCCCCAAAATTTGGGACATAGCAGGAGCCTACCCCATCCTCAGAGCCGCAGGAGGACAATTAGTACACCTAGAACCTGACCCCGTCTTTCCCCTTCCCCAAGGAGTTGATTACAGCCATAGAGGATTTCCCTCCCTCTGTGTTGCCCATCCCAAACTCATCAACGAATTTAAACCCCTCGTTGAATTTATCGGCGAAAAAGCTCTTCAACACTCCCCATCCTAGGGCTATTCGATTACAAAATGTCAAGCATCTTTCTTCTTATCCAACTTGAATAAAAAAACCATCAAAGCAATTACCCCTATCTGTACCAACAAATTACCAACATTATCCTCCACACTTCTACCCGCCAAAATCTGAGTAAAAAAAATAAAAGCCCCAATAGCCCCCGAAGCCCCAAAACCAATATAAACAAATCGACGTAAGCCCCGATAAGGAGCTTCTGCTTCTGCCTTTAAATAAGCATACTTTTCGGGATTACTTTGTTTTAAACTAGCACCAGTATTCTTCTCATTAAAATCCCGTTGATTCGCTTTATCACTCATAAAAAAATTGTATTAAAAATAATTATTGAAAAGGAAAATGTTGCTTAATCATATGCCAAAAAGGCTTATCCCAATAGTCATAATGACCAACAACCAAATCATCCTTTAACTTTAGCTCACTACGACCAGAAACAGAAATAAAAGGCTTCCAAGGTAAAGGACTATTCCATGACATCGTCCAGCGGGTATTAATTTGCCCTCCATCCTGCTCAATCTCATGAAGTTCTAAATGTAAATTTTGAAACCATTTTTTCAAAAAAGCAATCATTTCCTGATACTTTTTTAAGCCCTGAAAATCATAAACAGGATCCTTAAAACGAACATCCTCAGCATAAATGCTGTAAGTCTGATTTTCTGGAAATCTCTTATAATCCTCTTCAATAATTTTTACTAAGTTCATCAATTTATAAATTAATTAACGCAATTATCTTAGTATAACAATCCTCCACAGTTTCCCGAAAAATTATCTCACATACAAAAAGTAAACGTTGTTAATTTTCTTATTATTTTATTAGTATTTTAAGCATTGATTTCATCATCATTATTAACCTCCAAATCCTTTAAAATATCTACTTTCATCGCTTCTAAATCTGACTGTAATTTTTTCTTACTAACTAGAGCTTGACGTTTATCTTCAATATTAAGCATATTACTCACAGAAACCCATTGCTTAATATTAGTACGTTGTTTAAGCATTACCTTAAAAGGTAAAAAATTAATACACTTATTTGATTTATTAAGAGGAAAAAACAGAAGATAATATTTCTTAGAATCACTCAATAAATTAGCAATTTGCTGACCCATATTAGTTTTTAAATCTAAATAACAAGGAAGCCAACGAGCTCCCAAATCATGACTATACAAAACAGTCAACCACAAAATCATCGGATAAGGATAACTTTGGAAAATAAAACGACTGTAGCGAACATTGGTCATTCTATGGTCAATATCATCATCATCTAACATAGTACAAAGGGTAAGGACTTGTTCATTTTCGTATTTTGTGACACGAGGAAAGACAATTTTCTGTTGAGGTTTATTCGCTGGCCATTTACTTTTTAATAAAAAAGAATTTAAGTCTTCTTTCTTTTCCTCAATTGTATTAGTTAATAAGTAAGTAGTTTGACTGCTACCACTAGAAGTTGAATCAGGAAAAGGACTAAAATTAAAAATTTTACGACCCATTAAATCTAACTTTTGTCTTATTTCTCCCACATTTTGCGGCCTATATCGGGGAATTTTTTTTAAACATTGCATAATTAACTCCCTTAACTCTGAGGGAATATCCAACTCAGGGGGTAAATCATTGGGAGGAATTTCTACATGAGCCTTATACCATTCTCCCACAGAGTTATGTTCTAGCTGCCAAGGTAATTTTTTGGTTAACATCTCATACATGATGATACCCAAACTATAAATATCGGCTCGGTTATCCACATCATACCCTTGCAACTGTTCAGGGGAAGCATAGCGAGGAGTGCCAACAAATTCTTCTTGGTTATTATGTTCCTCCTCTTGAGCCAACTTGGCAATACCAAAGTCAAGAATTTTTACTTTTTCTTTACCGTCATCACCATCAATGACAAAAATATTAGTAGGTTTTAAGTCTCTATGGATAACGGGGCATACTTTACCATGGAAAATAATGCCATTATGGGCAGTTTCTAGGGCAAGGCAAATTTGACGAGTCAAATGAAAAAAAGTTTCGAGAGAGATAGTATGGAATTCAATAAAATCAGCAAGGTTTTCCCCTTCTAATAATTCCATCACATAAAAGGGAATTTTATTTTGGTCAATGCCATAGTCACTTACTCTAACGATATTGGGACAGATTTCTGATAATAAGGCGCTAATGGTAGCCTCTTGCTGGAATCTATCTATCATCTTCATATCATCGAGAGCTTTCGCCAATATTTTTACAGCCACAGTGCTTTGTCGGGAGGCTTTATCTTTGGCACGATAGACCTTGCCCATAGCTCCTGAGCCTACTATTTCCAGTAGTTGATAGCGCTGCACTAACAAATTTTCGGCGGATGACTCCCTACTGTTCATTGTTGCTTATTATTCTCTTTGGTTATCTCATTATTATATATTTTTAAGCAAAAGTTATTATTAATTAGGCTTTGCAGAGAAAGTTTTATGCTTATCAGTTTTATAAATTGTTTTAGTGGCAGTTATAAAAGATATGATGTTAAGATGTTTACGAAACTTAATAATTAAACTCAATAAATATAAAAGGAGACTCTAAATTATGGCAAAGACTCAACCTACCACCACCCCTAATGTACAAGAGCCTAAGTTCGGTTTTAATGGCTACGCAGAAAAGTTGAACGGTAGAGCCGCAATGATTGGTTTTATTATTACCCTAGGTATTGAATACGCCACAGGACAAGGCTTACTCGCTTGGCTTGGTCTAGTATAGGTCAATGAATGGAAAAAACAAGCAAGGGGTTTGCCCCTTGTTTTAAGATGCTTTCTTATGGTTTTTTTTATAAAAAGAACATAGTTCGGCTAGTTGACACACATCACATTGGGGCTTTCTAGCGTTACATACAGCCCTACCGTGATAGATAATACTGATAGAAAAGTTTTCCCATTCTGGTTGGGGTAATAATTTCATCAAATCTTTTTCGATTTGTACGGGTTGGCTATTTTTGGTTAACCCTAAGCGGTTACTAAGTCTCTTTACATGGGTATCCACGGTAACACCTTCAATAATACCAAAGGCATGGGCAAGAACTACATTAGCTGTTTTTCGAGCTACCCCAGGAAGGGTGAGTAATTCTTTCATGGTTTGAGGTACTTCTCCGTTAAATTCATCGACAATTTTGAGACAGGCACCTTGGATATTTTTGGCTTTGTTACGAAAAAAACCTGTAGAGTGGATCAGTGTTTCTATTTCTTCCCTATGGCCATGGGCAAGGCTGGGGGCATCGGGAAATTGAGCAAACAGGTTAGGGGTAACTTTATTTACTCGTTCATCGGTACACTGGGCAGAGAGGATGGTGGCAACGAGGAGTTGAACGGGGGTTTCATAGTCCAAGCTACAGGTGGCATCGGGATAAAGGGTTTTTAGGATAGAAAGAATTTCTTGAGCTTTTCTTTTTTTTATCAGTCTCATGGGGAGGTGTTAAGTTTTGCTAGGCATTAAGTTACAACAGTGTTAAATAATAGTATGGAATATTATTGGATTACAATAAGCACATAGCAACTGAAATATTATAGTTATACCAAATCCTGCATTAAAAGTAGACTAATAACTATCATCAATCTCAATGATTTCAAGTAAATAAATATACTATATAAATAGGATTTGGTATTATTGCCAATTTAATCTCATGTTAATTTTTACTCTAACCATTTTTTTTCAAAAAAAGGGACTCAACTATGTGTTAAGCCCCTTCTTTATTTAGTTAGATTCAAAGATGTTTCGTGATTAGACGATCGCAGCCATTTTTATATCGCTACTATTGAGGATTTCCTGTAATTCGTCAGCCTCAACGGTTTCTTTTTCTACTAACATTTCTGCTATTTTGTCGAGGATAAGACGGTTTTGAACTAAAACCTCTTTGGCTCTTTGATAAGCTCTTTCTACTAATTGAGTTACTTCTTCATCAATGGTAGATGCGGTAGTATCAGAGAAGTCACGATCAGAGGCGATGTCTCTTCCCATAAATACGTTACCACTCTGACGACCTAGAGCTACAGGCCCGAGGCGATCGCTCATACCAAAACGAGTAATCATCTGACGGGCAACCCTTGCCACCTGTTGTAAGTCATTAGAAGCACCAGTGGTTACTTCTTCTTCACCGAAAATGATCTCCTCGGCAATACGTCCACCAAGGGCAACAGCCATTTGGTTTTGAAGATAAGAGCGAGAATATAACCCAGACTCCATGCGATCTTCACTAGGGGTGAACCAAGTTAGTCCCCCAGCACGTCCACGAGGAATAATGCTGATTTTTTGTACAGGATCATAATCTGGCATTAATGCACCCACTAGGGCGTGTCCAGCTTCATGGTATGCCACGAGGGTTTTACGTTTTTCACTCATGACACGATTTTTCTTCTCCGGACCTGCTAATACACGATCAATGGCATCATTGATTTCGTCCATAGAAATTTCGGTGAGGTTACGACGAGCGGCTAAAATAGCGGCTTCGTTGAGTAGGTTAGAAAGGTCAGCCCCAGTGAATCCAGGGGTCCGACGAGCGATTTTGTCAAGGTCAACGTCTTTGGCTAGGGTTTTTCCTTGGGCGTGAACTCCCAAAATCTCAGATCTACCAGCGAAATCAGGGCGATCTACTACCACTTGACGATCAAAACGTCCCGGACGTAACAAAGCTGAGTCAAGAACATCAGGGCGGTTAGTAGCAGCAACAATGATTATACCAGTATTGCCTTCAAAACCATCCATTTCTGTTAGAAGTTGGTTGAGGGTTTGTTCTCTTTCATCATTACCACCACCTAAACCTGCTCCTCTTTGGCGACCTACTGCGTCAATCTCATCGATGAAGACGATACAAGGGGCGCTCTGTTTTGCTTGTTCAAATAAGTCACGGACTCTGGACGCACCAACCCCTACAAACATTTCTACAAACTCAGAACCTGAGATGCTGAAAAAAGGTACTCCAGCTTCACCCGCTACTGCTTTGGCCAGAAGGGTTTTACCTGTTCCTGGGGGTCCTACTAAAAGAACACCTTTAGGAATTTTTGCACCGATGGCGGTGAATCTTTCACCGTTTTTGAGGAAGTCCACCACTTCGGTAAGTTCTAATTTCGCTTGTTCAATACCCGCTACATCGGCGAAGGTAACTTGGGTTTGAGGCTCCATTTGCACTCTGGCTTTTGATTTACCAAAGTTCATGGCTTGGGAGCCAGGACCACTGGATGCACGGCGGAGGAGGAAGAATAGACCGACCAAGAGCAGTACAGGGAAGAAAAGACTACTGATGGCTCTAAACCAGAAACTTTCATCACTTTGGGGGACAACGGAAATATCTACTCTGTTTTCGGAAAGAATATCTACTAATTGAGGATCGTTGGGTAGATTTACTAAGAATCTTTGTCCATCCCTTGCTGTGGCCATGGCCTGGGAGCGATCGGCACTTAGCTGTACCCTTTCTACTCGGTTGGTTTCTACTTCGTTGATGAACTGGCTATATTTCCAGCTTGACTGTTGCTCCTGTGGGCGATCTAAAAACGCTGTGGCTAACGCAACGACTACGACTGCAAGTATCGCGTATAGTCCTACGTTACGCCATTTTTTATTTTCTTTGCTCACTTATGGATAGCCTCCTTTAAATTTATATTCTTATTTTATCAATGGGTCTTGATAATTAATGAGAGCTTTTGCTACTGTTTTTTTATTTGTTATTTCTATGTTAACTTATGTTACGGATTTTTAACGTTTTTCTAAGAAACCTTTTTAAATAGTTAATACACATACATTCCAATATAACACCACAAAGATTAAGTGCGATTGCCCCTGGATCCTAGGGCAAAACCCATAGAGGATAACAAAAAAGATTCTTCACCCCTTGCCAATGGGGCAAATAAAAGTTAAGATAAATGTATATCAAGGGACTGTAACGGTTTCGACAGGTTAGTGAAAGCTGACCCGTGATACAGGTCGAGAGCGAATCTCCTCTCGTAAATAAAAGATTCAAAAAAAATAGTAAATGCGAACAACATCGTTCCTTTTGCTCGTAAAGCCGCTCCTGTAGCTGCCTAAGACCAAAAAATTTGGTTCGAGCGCTTATAGTGTGACTCCGTTAAACATTATAGGCAACCCCCAACGGATGCTCTCTGGTACTGTTTTCAGTCAGTTAAGGAGAAAAGATAATACTGGAAAATCCTGCCATCAGGGATAATTGGTGGTTCCCGCTCTGCGGATAAAAAGAGCTAAACCTGTGAATGAGCGATAGGTAAATAACTGATTTGGACAGCAGTTCGACTCTGCTCAGTTCCATTAATAAAAAGAAAAAGAACGCTAGATGTGTTCTTTTTTTTGTGGACTTTTTTAAGCTGTTCTTTATGGGGGATTTCATCATTATCAATCAAAATGCAATGGAATAAGTTTCAGATGAATTTCAGTAACATAAACCTCTAATACCAAATCCGATTAGTAGAGTTTACTATTATTCACCGTGTAACAATTGACAATAAACAATTACTATCCGTTCCCCGTTCCCTGTTCCCCGCCCTAATTAGTATATTATTGAAACGGGATTTAGTATAATATCATTAAATTTGTGTGGATTGTGATAGCATACGGATAATCACACAGGAATGAAGAATGGCAATAATCAAGCCAAATACATGGATAAAATTTTATGGCTCTGCTTATTTGAACTTACGAAACGTTAGTAAAAGCTTATAGCCAGATAGTTAAGACTCATTACTTCTTGGAATAAAAACCATCTCCTTGGGTAGGAAGCCAACACTTTAATTTTGACTCAGTGTCGGTCGTTCACTGTTACCATTGCGGAAAGAAAAAATTAATTAATTTAAAGTTTATGGCTCATCCTCTTTATGTTGCCTTTATTTGGCATCAACACCAACCTCTCTACAAATCCCGTCTTTCAAAGGATAATTTTGGTGCTGATTATCGTCTTCCTTGGGTAAGGCTTCATGGTATTAAGGATTATCTGGACTTAATTTTGATGTTAAAGAAGTATCCTGCTATTCATCAAACGGTAAACTTAGTTCCTTCTTTGATAATGCAGTTAGAAGATTACGCCCAAGGGAATGCTCTGGATCCTTATTTGGCTTTGACTTTAACTCCTGTCAGTATGCTAATTCGAGAGCAAAAGGGCTATATTGTTGACAATTTTTTTGACGCAAATCATCACCACATGATTCGTCCCCATGTCCGTTATGAAGAGCTTTTTCAACATAAACATATTAAGGGTAAAGAGTGGTGTTTGGATAATTGGACAGATCAAGATTTTAGTGATCTTTTAGCGTGGCATAACTTAGCATGGTTTGATCCTTTATTTTGGGATGATACGGATATTGCTGGTTGGTTGGAAAAAGGTCGTAATTTTACCCTGAGCGATCGCCAAAGAATGTATACTAAACAAAAGGAAATTATTGCAAGGATTATTCCTGAACACAAAAAAATGCAGGATGAGGGACAGTTGGAGGTCACCACAACCCCTTATACCCACCCCATTTTGCCCTTACTTCACGATACCAATGCGGGTAAGGTTGCCCTACCTCATATGGACTTACCCACGAGCCGTTTTCAGTGGGAAGAGGATGTACCCCGTCACCTCGGCAAGGCATGGAATATGTATCAAGAGCGTTTTGGGCGATCGCCCCGAGGACTTTGGCCCAGTGAACAGTCCATCAGCCCACAAATATTACCCTATATTGCCAAACAGGGTTTTAAATGGATTTGTTCTGATGAAGCGGTGTTAGGTTGGAGTTTTAACCACTTTTTCCACCGTGACGAAACAGGTAATATTTGTGAACCAGAAGTATTATATCGTCCCTACCGTTTAGACACTGAACACGGAGATTTAAGTATCATATTTCGAGATCACCGTTTATCCGACTTAATTGGCTTTACCTATGGAGCCATGAAACCCCAAGAAGCCGCCCGAGACTTGATTTTTCACCTACAGGCGATCGCCCGTACCCTTGCGCAAAGACAGCCGAGTGATAACACCACCTTAGATGAACCTTGGCTTGTGACCATTGCCCTCGACGGAGAAAACTGTTGGGAATTTTATGAGCAGGATGGTAGACCCTTCTTTGATGAACTTTACAGCAACCTTTCTCAAGCCCAAGATATTCAGTTAGTAACAGTTTCCGAATTTACCAATCAATTCCCCCCCACCAAAACTATTTCTAACACTCAGTTACATAGTGGATCTTGGATTGACGGTAACTTTTCCACGTGGATAGGCGATCGCACCAAAAACAGAGCATGGGACTATCTTACTGCAGCCAGACAAACCCTCGCCAAACATCCCGAAGCCACCGAAGAAAATAACTCAGCTGCTTGGGAAGCCCTTTACGCCGCCCAAGGTTCAGATTGGTTTTGGTGGTTTGGAGAACCCCATCACTCCTCCCATAATGATATGTTTGATCAGCTATTTAGAGAACATCTCATAGCTCTTTATCAAGCCCTCAATGAACCTGTACCCAAATATCTTTATCGTCCCGTAACCAACCCTCATCAAAGCCCCACAGGGGAACAACTAAACCCTTGCAGTTATATCAGCCCTCTGGTGGACGGCAGAGGAGACGAACAAGATTGGGAAAAAGCAGGAAAAATCAAAATAGGAGGCTCACGGGGAACTATGCACCGAGCTAGTATTATCCCGATGATTCATTATGGTTGGGATCATCTTAACTTTTATTTCCGTTTTGACCTCAAATCAGGAGCCGTAGCGGGGCAAGACCTCCCCCCCGAACTTCATCTTTTGTGGTACTATCCCAATCGCTTTGGGGATAATAGCCCCATACCCTTAGCCCATGTACCAAATCAAGATCCCCTCAATTACAACTATCGTCATCATTTAGGAGTTAACCTCGTTACCAAAACTTATTGGTTACAAGAAGCGGTTGCCAATTTTTCGTGGCAATCCCGTTATACAGGTACAAAGATAGCTCTTGATCGCTGTATTGAAATCGCTGTCCCTTGGCAAGATTTACATTTAGACCCCGATATGGAAATTAATTTGATTGCCATTCTTGCCGATCAAGGTAAGTTTAAAGAGGCTTTACCTGAAAATCATTTAATTAGACTTCAAGTACCTTAAGGATTTTCTCTGGGGTGGCGTTAGATCAAATCTTCTGCCATTCCAAGATGATAAAAAAGGATTTGGGGCTGATTTTTCTGCTCCAAATATGTTATTATTAGATAATGGAAAGCTAAACTTTTTTTATCTTAAACAGTAAGACCTCCATTATTAACAACCTACTTCTTAGTATCGGCGATTTAAGTTCAAAAAGCAATAAAAAAACGATTTTTGTAAAGATTCTTAACCAAAAAAAATCCCCAAAAAAGGGGAATATAGCAGAAAAATATTATATTGTTTTATCCAAGGAAAATAGATTGATTACTCAGCAGTAACAAACTCTCCTTCGTTGTTTTGGTTGCGACGACGACGGGTAGTTAGGGTATTAAATAGCATCTTACCAATGGCCATTATTAAATTACCTTCCAACTCTTGGAACATTTTCATATTCATTCCAAAAGCATCATTTGCTTCTTGTACAATGCGATCGGCAGTTTCTTGATCCACAGGTAAATCATTCAAAGACTGACGATATTCAGTTTTAAAAGCCTTTTCATCATCAATGGTTTCAAACTCATAAAAAGCAGTACCCTCACCATCAAGATTCATAGCTTTTTGAGCAATATTTTTGAGAATTTGACCCCCAGAAAGATCTCCCAAATAACGGGTGTAAGAATGAGCCGCAAATAATTCGGGGGAATTTTGGGCAATTTCACGAATACGATCTACATAGGCTTGTCCGTGGGGAGTGATCTCGATTTCGTTCTTCCAGTTAGAACCATAAAAGAATTGAAGGTCTTTTGCCAAACTAGGTTGACGATTCAATTCAGGGAAGTAAATGGGTTTGATAAGGGGATGATCTTTGAGACGCTCCATTTCTTCTTCCATGGCACCATATACAAAGTACAGGTTAGCTGCCAGTTTACGGTAGGAATTTTTTTCAACGACTCCTTTTAAAAAGCACTTGATAAATCCCATGTTTTCCGCCATGGAGTGGGATTTTTTGGTACCTTCTTTTAACATTGTGGCTAAATTTACAGTCATGTTTTATCTATTCCTAATTATGAAGTTAATATTTTGTTTATAAAAATTTACAAAAAGTCTTTAATTCCTAATTTTCTACCTTAAACTGAATTAATGTCATTTTGTATTAAGAATTTTTACAACTTGTCGTAATTATTGTTTACAAAAATCCACGGTTGAGGAAGAAAGTCGTTTTTTCAGGGTGGGCAATAGTGACCAAATATTATATGTTGAGCAGTTTTCTTGATACAGCAAGTCCAGCGAGCGCAGCTTAATTGTCAAAATTCCATAAAACGGGGTTATCGTCAAAGTGTTTGCTAACTTCTTTACCAATATCACTAATTTTTTGTAAATCTTCGTCACTAATTTTTATATCCCCCGCTTTTACGTTTTGTTCCACTTGCTCGACATTTCTAGCTCCTACAATGGCATGGGTTTGGGGTTGAGAGATTAACCATGCGATCGCCAATTGTCCCAAGGTGCAATCATACCCTTTCGCCATAGGTTTTAGTAAATCCAACGCCTTTTGTACCCTGTTCCAGTGAGTTTGTTGAAACAAACGATTATTTACCCGATGATCACCTTCCTCAAATTGAGGACTAGAACCAAATTTTCCTGTTAAAATACCTTGAGCAAGGGCAGAATAAGAAAGAATAGAAAGATTATTTTTCACACAGTAGGGCTGAATTTCCTTCTCCACCCCACGCCAAAACAGAGAATAGGGGGGTTGAATACTGACAATGTCTCCATACTCTCTCGCCTCTGCTAACTGTGCCACAGAAAAGTTAGATACCCCAATGGCTCTAATTTTGCCGTCATCCTTGAGTTTGTTAAGGGCTTTCATGGTTTCTTGGATGGGTACAATGTCACTATTCCATGTACCAGAAGGCCAATGGATTTGATACAAGTCAATATAGTCGGTACTCAAATTTTGGAGCGAAGTTTCACAGGCGCTGATAACTTGGTCATATTTGAGATGATTAGCAAATACTTTGGTGGCGTAAACTACTTTGTCCCTAATATCTTTAAGGGCTTGTGCCACTATTCTTTCTGAATGTCCTTCTCCATATACTTCGGCGGTATCAATGGTGGTAATGCCCCCTTCTACGGCAGCGCGAATGGCGTTAATACTCTCATTGTCATCGATTCCTGACCACATTCTTTTACCTGCTTGCCATGTACCCATTAAAATAGGGGTAATTTCAATATTTGTACTGCCTAATTTTCTAGTTTTCATGGTTGGTAATTTCTTTTTTTTTCATGGTAACATAAGGTTTTTCAATAGAAAATAGTTAGTTAATAACCAATTAATTTGATTTTTTCAGGAAGTTTATTTATTAAAATATTTACGTTTTTATGGTTAGGGCGATCGTAAAAATATTGGTAGATTAATTTAATAAGTTCTTTTATTAATAAAGAATTTAATTTATCTTCTGGATAGTCAGGATAAATCATTAAAATCATTTCTGGGGAGTTTTTTTCAGATAAATCAGGCAATAAGTAGGCAACATCTTTAAGAATTTTTGCTCCTAATCTTAAGTAAAAATTAACTCTTCTTTTTTTTAATTCTTGTTCTGGTTGATAGTGAGGATTTTCGACTTCTAATAATAACCATTGCTCTTCTTTTTGTAGTTTATTTTTAATAAATGTCATAAATTGTTTTCCTAGTCCTTGCCCTCGATATTCTGGAGCAGTAGCTAAATATCCTAGTAGGGTAAAGTTGCTGTTAGGTAAGGGGCATAAAATTGCCATTAAGATAATTTTTTCTTGATCTTTTTGAATCCACAATTGGAAAATATCTGCTTCAATTTTATTTTTTATTACTGAAATTGGTAGTTTTTCGCTGACAGGAAAAGATTGGTTATAAAGGGCGATCGCATTTTGAAAATCAACATTAGTAGTATTTATAATTGAAAAATAATGATAAGAAAGCATAAGGTAAGTAATGAATTTTAAAAATAAAAACTATATTAATGAAAGAAAAAATAAATATTAACTATCTTCTAAAAAGAAATATAAAATAATGATAAGATAAGATTTGAAAAAGTATAAAAATAGGTAATTTGATGTCAATTTTTAATGATGATAGATATTGGAATAAAACTTATCAGTTTATAAAAAAAAACTATCAAAGGGGGGATATAATAATCGCTCCGCATCCCTTTGAAAAAGAATTTAAGAATACTATTATTTATTCAGAAACTGATACTTTTGATATTCATGATGCTCAATGGGTTGTACTCCACAAAGGTATGACCAATGAGCTAGAGATAACTTTGGTACATAAGGCCCTGAAACAACTATCCGCTGTATTTGCCAACGAAGTTTTCGTGGTATTGACCAGCCATAACAATATACGTACTTTGAAAGTAGGTGACATACACTTAGAACCTCTATTAGTAGAATTCCTTGACAAAACTTCAGACAAAATTTATCGAGTGGACTCTCAAAAAAAATCTTTAATTCAAAAAATTAGACAAAATCAAGACTTAAAAGAATTTTTATCAAGTTTATTACATCCTGTCATTAAAGGTAAACCAAACGTAGACGAACTATACATAACATTACGTGAAGCAAAAGCAATTCAATTAAATGTAAAAAATCTAGGCTATCTTTTGGCTACTGAAATGTACGAGCGTCAACAAAGTAATAGTATCCCCGCCAATAAAAGAAAAGTAGATTTAAAATCAAAACTTACTACTCAAGAAGATATAGAGAGCGATTGGGTGAAATATTGGTGTCAATGTTTACATATGCGGCCCATATACCATCGTAAAGTTTGGGAATTATGTTACGTGACTCAAGCCATTTATGAAAATATGGGGGATGATTTTCCCAAAAAAGGATTAGGATTTGGCTGTGGGGAAGAACCTTTAGCCTCGTTTTTTGCCTCATGGGGACATACTGTCACAGTTACCGACTTACATCCAGAGAAAGTAAAGGGACTAGGTTGGGATGAAACAGCACAACACACAGATAGTTTAGATAAAGCTTATCGTCCAGATTTAGTTGACAGAGAAACTTTTGAAAAAAATGTCAGTTTACAATATGTCGATATGAATGAAATTCCTCGTTCTTTTGATAATCAATATGATTATTGCTGGTCTGTGTGTGCCTTTGAACATCTAGGTTCAATTCAAAAAGGATTAGACTTTGTGAAAAATGCGATGAATGTTCTTAAACCGGGGGGAGTTGCCGTCCACACGACCGAATTTAATTACACTAATGAACCAGAAACTATAGATGATTGGGTAACGGTTATTTTTCAGCAGAGACATATAGAGCAATTAACTAGAGAATTAACCGAAAATGGTTATGATGTTGCTCCATTGGATTTTAGTGTGGGTAATGGAGTTTTAGATAGATTCATTGATATTCCTCCCTACGTTACGGGAGAAGGATGGTTAAATCAAGAATCTTGGAAAGATATTAACCAAAGTGTCCATCTGAAATTATCTGTTGACGGTATCCCTTGTACTTGTATTGGTTTAATTATCCGTAAGCCTTTGCATTAAAATTGAATTATAAAAAGAAATAGACTATAATCAATTCTGTAAGGTTCTAAAACTTCCTTTGAGAACAAAAAATACAAATGTTTTGTATTTAGTAGCCAATTGATTGAGTCCATAAAAATTTTGGAATCATCGTTAAAGTAAGGACTACATTGGCTAAAAAGTAATTAGAGCCTAAAGCGCCAATGACGAGAAATAATCTCTTAAAAGTGGGTGATACCCGCTTTTTTTGTTGCTTTCCACCCATTATCAACTAGATTTTAACGCTGATTTTCTTTATGACCCATCCTTTGATACCACAAATCACAGAGTTAGCCAATCCCATTGCCGAAAAGCTCAATGTTGAGATAGCTGATATTGCTTTTCAAACGAACAAAAACCCTTCTTTGTTGAGGATAGATATTCGTAGTAAAGACGGAGACACCAGCCTCGATGACTGTGAAAAAATGAGCCGTTTGTTAGAAGAAGTATTAGAAGCAAAAGATATTATTGCCGAAGCCTATGCTCTGGAAGTCTCTAGCCCCGGTATTGCAGATGTGTTAACCACTGATCGGGAGTTTATTAGTTTTCAAGGTTTTCCTGTGATGGTAGAAACTCATACTTCCCACAAGAAAAAAACTCAATTTCAGGGAACTCTTCATAGTAGGGATGAGGATTTTATTTCTCTTAATTGTAAGGGACGCATTGTGAAAATTCCTCGAGAATTGGTTCAACAGGTGACATTGGAGAGTGCTACCGAATAGATTTAAAATTCCCTATAAAAATTTCAGATCAATTATTAATTAATATTTATGAGTATTGTTCAATTACCCGGCCTAAGTTTTTTAATCGAAGAAATCAGTGAAAATCATAACCTCTCTCAAGGGGCTGTACAAGAAGCGCTAAGAGAAGCCTTATTTAAGGGTTATGAACGTTTTCGTCGTGCCAAGAATACCAATCCTGAACACAGTTTTGGGGAAGATTATTTTGCTAATTTCCGAGTGGAGTTAGATATTGATGATGAGGGATTTAGAGTTTTGGCTCTTAAAACCGTGGTAGAAAATGTGGAAAATCCAGATCATCAAATTCCCCTCGCTGAGGTGATGGAGGTTAATCAGGAGGCGAGAGTGGGGGATGAAATGGTGGTGGATGTTACTCCCGAACAGAAGGATTTTGGACGCATGGCGGCTATTCAAACGAAGCAAGTTTTACAACAAAAATTGCGAGATCAACAAAGGTTGATGATTCAATCGGAGTTTAATGACTTGGAGGGTACAGTACTTCAGGCGAAGGTGCAAAGGTTTGAGCGTCAGTCAGTTATTATGACCATTCAAAGCGCCCATGGCAGACCAGAGGTGGAGGCGGAGTTGCCTCGCTCTCAGCAGGTGAATAGTGATAATTATCGGGCTAATGCTACTTTTAAGGTTTATCTTAAGCAGGTGCGTGAGGGTTCCCAAAGAGGGCCTCAACTGATGGTATCCCGTGCGGATGCTGGATTGGTAGTATATTTATTTGCCAATGAAGTGCCTGAAATTGAAGAGGAAATTGTCAGAATAGTGGCGATCGCCCGTGAAGCCAATCCCATGAGCCGATATGTGACCGCCAGAACAAAAATAGCTGTTGACAGCCTTGATAAAGACGTAGATCCCGTGGGTTCCTGTATCGGAGCAAGGGGTTCTCGTATTCAAGCCGTAGTCAACGAACTAAAAGGAGAAAAAATCGACGTAATCCGCTGGTCCCCTGACCCTGCTATCTACATTGCCAATGCCCTTAGCCCATCCCAAATTGACCTAGTGGAATTGCTAGATCCAGAAGAACGTCAAGCCATGGTAGTGGTGCCAGACAACCAACTTAGTCTCGCCATCGGTAAAGATGGGCAAAACGTCCGCCTTGCTGCCCGACTAACAGGATGGCGCATCGACATCAAATCAAAGAGTGACTACAAAAAAATGCAACAAGAACAAATAGATCCAGAATCAGAAATTGAACCTGAATCTGAGCCAGAAATAGTAAAATCCTCTGAAGAAGAATAACACTTAAAAATACTGACACCATAGCAGTTTTATAATCTATAAAAAAGCCCATGTAACTGCCCTGATGGGGAAAATATTAGTTTTCCCCTAGGATTGTAATTTTAAGAGGAAAAATGCCCCCAAAAAACTATCGTCGTTGTGTAAGCTGTGGATTACTAGCCCCAAAAAATTATTTCTCTCAAGTGGTGAGAAATTTTCCCCACCATCAAATAACCATTAATGAGGGCATGGGTAGATCCGCTTATGTTTGTCCCACCCTAGAGTGTATTACCATTGCCCAGAAAAAAAAACGTCTAGGGAGAACCTTACGTACTTCCGTGGATCCAGAAATATATGACCAATTAAAAAGTAGATGTTAGGGTAAAAAAACAAACAAATACACTCACTCAGTAGATAAATATTAAGAAAATGTAACATATATTTTTGTCACCTAAAAACCATGGAAACAACGAAGAAAACAAATCTCAATTAAAATAAAGAATAAACCAACATAAAATAAATTATAATATATTAGACTTAGGGCAATTTTTGGATGAAAAACGGAAAAATAAGAATATACGACTTATCAAAAGAACTAGCATTAGAAAATAAAGACGTATTAGAAATATGTTCTCAATTATCGATAGATGTAAAAACTCATAGTAGTACCATATCTGAATCTCAAGCACAGAGTATCAAAGAAGCAGCAAAAAATTATCGTATGACATCGTCAAACCATAAGAAAGGGAAAAACCACGACCATCAAAAAAATAAAAATCAAGTGCCTGAATCCAAATCCCATAAACCGAAATTAGAAATTGTTGCCTTGTACAAAAAAAATCGTAGCGAAGAGCAAAACCCTGGACAACCTCAAGAAAGCCAAAATGATACTCAGGATGCTCCTACTCTTTTAACTCCTCCTCGTCCTCAGCGCCCTTCAGCAGATCAAGGAAAATCAGAATCAGGGGAAAAACAAGAGAAATCAACATCCCTCAGAAATCCTCCCCCAAGACCATCTTCCCCCAACGGCAATAGAAATAATGGGGAAGAAAAAAATGCCCCCAGACCAGAACTAAAAAGCCCCCCAGCACCCCCTAAATCTAGCTCGGATCAAGAGGAAAAATCCTCATCGGGTAAACCTCGCTCCGTGGCAAAATTAATGGATTCCATCGAAGGGGATAGAAAACCAAAACCAAAAATTAAGGGTAAACCTTCACGGGGAGGAAAAACAAAACAAGATCAATCTCCTGATTTAGATACTCAAGAGAAAAAAGTAACTCCCCCCGTTGCAACCAAAGATGATGGTGAGAGGAAAACTCTGGGTCTGAAATCCCCCCCTAAACCCAAATTACAAAAACCCCCCGAACGTCCTGCGGCGGTAGAGCAAGAACCTGATTTGGACGAGGATATTGATAACACCTCCAATAATGAGGATGATTTTGATAATGAACCAGTATTACTAGAAAAACCAAAACGCACCAAACAAAAAGTCAAAAAACCTTTGGTTAAAGACTCTCCTGCGGTGTGGGAAGATGAAGATGATAGTGGAAAAGAAAATAAAAAAGCGGCTAAGAAACGTCGTTCTTTTGTCCTTGAAGATGAAGATGAAGATTTAATCGACTACCTTGATGATGATAATGAAGGGGAAAATCCTCTCAATTTGGCATTGGCTCGTCCGGATAAACCTGCCAGTAAATCTCCTAAACCAGCCGATCGCATCAAGTCCCCCCGTCGTCAGAAACCCAAGCTAGATCGCTCGGACAACAGTTCTTCGAGCAAGTCTAACGACAATAATAATAAAAAAGTAAAACAAGAAAAACAAGTTCCCGAAGAAATCGTCCTCAAAGAAAGTCTAACCCTGCGACAGTTAGCTGATAATCTTAATACCCCAGATACTGAAATTATTAAAATGCTCTTCTTTAAGGGTATTGCGGTTAATATCACCGAAACCCTTGACCTCGAAATTGCCAAAATGGTGGCTGAGGAGTTGGGCGTAACGGTAATTACGGAAGAAGAAAAAGCCAGTGCTACCAAGACTGAAATGTTGGCCGAGACTGATTTAGATAAATTGATTACTCGTCCCCCTGTGGTGACAATCATGGGTCACGTTGACCATGGTAAAACTACTCTCCTTGATTCAATCCGTAATACCAAGGTAGTACAAGGGGAAGCTGGAGGTATTACCCAGCACATTGGTGCTTACCATGTAGATGTGGAACATGAAGGAACTACCCAGCAAATTGTATTTTTAGATACTCCTGGTCACGAAGCCTTCACCGCCATGAGGGCAAGGGGAGCAAAAGTTACTGACATTGCTATCCTTGTGGTAGCGGCTGATGATGGGGTTCGTCCTCAAACCAGAGAAGCTATTAGTCACGCTAAAGCGGCGAAGGTTCCCATTGTAGTGGCTATTAATAAGATTGATAAGCCAGAGGCTAATGCTGACCGAGTCAAGCAGGAATTGAGCGAATTAGAGTTAGTTCCTGAGGATTGGGGCGGTGATACGGTAATGGTGCCTGTGAGTGCTTTAAATGGTCAAAATCTCGATACTTTACTAGAGATGATTGTCTTGGTATCAGAAGTGGAAGATTTATCCGCTAACCCCGATCGCCCCGCCAAAGGTACAGTGATTGAAGCCCATTTAGACAGAGCCAGAGGCCCTGTAGCTACCCTATTGGTTCAAAATGGTACCCTAAGGGTTGGAGATGTGTTTGTAGCTGGTTCTGTGGCTGGTAAAATCCGTGCCATGATCGATGACCGTGGAGATAAAGTAGAAGCGGCCAGTCCTTCTTTTGCGGTGGAGGTACTCGGTTTAAATGAAGTTCCTCAAGCAGGGGATGAGTTTGATGTTTATCCTAGTGAAAAAGAAGCAAGGGCGATCGCAGAAGGTCGTGCCGAAGAAGATAGAACCAGCCGTTTACAACAGGCTTTATCCTCTCGTCGGGTAACCCTCAGCACCCTTTCTGCTCAAGCACAACAAGGGGAACTCAAAGAATTGAACATTATCCTCAAAGCCGACGTACAAGGCTCCATCGAGGCAATTCTCGGTTCACTGAAACAACTACCTCAAAAAGAAGTTCAAATCCGTGTACTCCTTTCTAGCGCTGGGGAAATTACTGAAACAGATGTCGATTTAGCCGCGGCCAGTGGTGCCGTAGTTGTTGGTTTTAATACCACCCTCGCTCCTAACGCCCGTCAAGCCGCTGAACAAGAAGGGGTGGACATTCGAGAATACAACGTAATCTATAAATTATTAGATGAAATTGAGGGTGCCATGGAAGGTTTACTAGATCCTGAAGAGGTAGAAGAAGCCCTAGGAAAAGCGGAAGTCCGTGCTGTCTTCCCTGTGGGTAAAGGCGCTGTGGCAGGTTGTTATGTTCTATCTGGTAAGGTAGTTCGTAATCGCTTTATCAGAGTATTACGTAATGGAGAGATTGTTTATAACGGTAATCTCGACTCCTTACGCCGTGTGAAAGATGATGTTAAAGAAGTGGCATCGGGATTTGAATGCGGTATTAGTATCAATAAATTTGGTAACTGGAAAGAAAAAGACATCATTGAGGCTTATGAAATGGTTTTCAAACGTCGTACTCTTTCTCAATAATTAAATTGACATAATTTTAAGGGGCAGATTGTCTGCCCTTTTTTTGTTTTTAAATTTTCTTAATTTTATCCATGTCTTTAAAAGGAAAGCCGTGTCAGAAATGTAATCACATCGTAGAAATTCGTTATCGTATTCAATGGGATAGCAGTGGTAAGTGGTATCAAGTTTGTCTAAACTGTTGGCAAAAAGTATCACAAAATAATCCCCAGTATCGTTATGGGGGTACTTGGAAGGCGAAAAAAAAGCGATCTTGATTGAATTGACAATTAACGATGGACAATTGACAATGGATAATGAAAAGAATCCATTAAAATTAAGACTAAATAACTGTTAATAATTTAACCCTATGATAATTAAAGCAACCACCAGACACATTAGAATTTACTCAGCAGAGGTAAAAAATAATGAGCTAGTACCTTCAGAGAAGGTTTTAACCTTAGATGTTGATCCAGATAATGAATTTAACTGGGATGAAGTGACTTTACAAAAAGTATATCGCAAGTTTGATGACTTAGTAGAAAGTTATAGCGGAGAAGATTTGACGGACTATAACCTTCGTCGTATTGGCTCTGATTTAGAACATTTAATCCGTGACTTGTTGACCAAAGGGGAGATTAGTTATAACCTCGATGCAAGGGTTCTTAATTATAGTATGGGTTTACCCCGTGTGGATGCTCCCGAAGCCGATGGAAAGTATCAATTATCTTAGTTAGGTATTAGCTATGGGGTAATGAGTAAGAAAATATTATGGTATCTAGTTCTAATAACTCTTCCACTAAAGAACTTATTCATAAATTTTTTGCATAAAAAAAGAAGGCAGACTGTTTGCCTCCTTCTGAGATAAAACAAGGGGCTTGTTACCCCTTGCCTAACGCCCAAGGGCGTTAACATAAATTATTTGATAGATGCTTTAGCACCAGCTTCTTCCAACTGTTTCTTGATAGCTTCAGCATCTTCTTTGCTAGTAGCTTCTTTGATAGCTTTAGGAGCAGATTCTACTAACTCTTTGCTTTCTTTTAAGCCTAAACCAGTGATACCACGAACGACTTTAAGAACAGCCATTTTAGCATCACCGAAACTTTCGAGAACCACATCAAATTCGGTTTTTTCTTCAGCTTCTTCAGCGGCGGCAGCGGGAGCAGCCATCATCATTCCACCGACAGGAGCAGCGGCACTTACACCAAATACTTCTTCGATTTGTTTAACTAACTCAGAAGCCTCTAAAAGACTTAGGGTTTTTAATTCTTCAACAATATTTGCTACTTTATCAGACATGATTAAATTCAATCTCCTATTTTTGTTTAATTAGAAAAAATACAGTCACAAGGGTAAAACCTAGGCCGCTTCTTCTTGTTGTGATTTAACAGCATCCACCGCACGAGCCAAGGAACTAGGTACTTCGTTAATGCTACGAGCGATTTTCGCAGTAATAGCATTGATAGAACCAGCAATTTGACCGATGAGTTCTTCTTTGGTGGGTAAGTCAGCGAGGGCTTTTACTTGCTCTTTGGTAAGGG
The DNA here is from genome assembly GCA_002813895.1 of Cyanobacterium sp. HL-69. Classification (NCBI taxonomy): domain Bacteria; kingdom Bacillati; phylum Cyanobacteriota; class Cyanophyceae; order Chroococcales; family Geminocystaceae; genus Cyanobacterium; species Cyanobacterium sp. HL-69. Next base: position 344,737 of record CP024912.1, read on the forward strand.
CTTTGCCTTCCATCACTCCGCCACGACATTCGCTTTTTTTGCGATCTTTGAGGAATGCTTGGTAGGCTTTTACAGTACCGCCGAGGTTTTCTGCGTCAGCTAGAATAAAAGCGGAAGAACCACTGAGAAATTCGTTCATGGGTTCCCAAGTTGCGTCTCCTTCGATGGCTTTGCTCATTAAAGTGTTTTTGGTCACTTTACAGCTTCCGCCTTGTTCTCTTAGGCGATTACGCAAATCGCTAATGTCAGCTACACTAAGCCCTTGATAATCGATGACTAATGCTAGTTGGGATTCAGCGAGCAAGCCTTTAATATCGGCTACCTCTTTCTTTTTGCTTTCAAGGGATTTAGATATTGTTCTCACCTCCTGAGGTGTCTAATTTTTGTGGCTTTGACAATGGTTGAGTTTTAACCCTAGAATTGTCACACACCAACTTAAAATAAAAAACCCTTACTATTTCTAGCCGGGTTTTTGGTTGATGATTTTTGAGATAATTTTTAATATAGTTGGTTTAATTCTTGGTATTGAATTTCACCTTTTATAAGTATCTGCATCAACCTAGGCAGGGATTTTAAGCATTTTTGCTCCTGCTGTCTTCGGCTTTGGCCAAATTAATATAATATTTTGACTTTCCAACATACTATGTTAACGAAGATTATATTTTAAGTCAATAGCTTGTGAAAAGATTTTGATTTACCGTAATAATATTTTTTGGCTGTTTTCATTAAACCCTATTTATCAATATTGTGACGATCGCTCTTTGAAGTTGCTCTAGTTGAAGGGGTTTGGTAAGAAAATCGTTCATCCCAACGGATAAACACTGGTTTTGGTCTTCGGGGAGAGCATTGGCAGTAAGGGCAATAATATAGGGCTGGGGGCGATCGCCCTTTCTAATTTCTTCGGTGGCTTCAATACCGCCCATATGAGGCATTTGTAAATCCATCAAAATAACGTCATAATCCTTTTGAGCAACCTTTTGTAAAACCTCTAACCCATTGAGAGCCACATCTGCTTGATAACCCAATTTTTTGAGCATGAGTAGGGCGACTTTTTGATTAACTCGATCATCTTCAGCGAGGAGAATTTTAAGCTCGGATTTATCTTTTGTAAGGTTTATAGGCAATAGACTAGAGCTAGGTGGAGACGATGAATCAGGTTGCTGATAAATAGGAAGATTAATGGTGAAATAAAAGATTGAGCCGTGGTTAATATCTGGGGATGGACTCCAATTTTCTGGGGGATTTCCGCCGATGTTGCCCTGACTTTGTACCCATATTGTGCCTCCCATGAGGTTAATGAGACTTTTAGAAATGGCTAATCCTAGCCCTGTACCGCCATATCTACGGCTGATGGATGTGTCGGCTTGGGTAAAGGGGGTAAATAATTGTAAAATGCGATCGCCCTTAATACCAATACCAGTATCTTGGATAGAGACAATTAACCCTTGTTGAGAATTATCCCCCAAAAAATCACTATCAAGCTGAATATTAATTTTAATAAAACCTTCAGAAGTAAACTTAAAAGCATTACTGATTAAATTAAGAAAAACCTGACGAATACGAGAACTATCCCCCACAAAATCTGAGGCAATAGCATCATCAATGTGATACTGAAAATCAATGTTTTTCTCGGTAATCTGTTTAGAAAAAAGAAGCGTGATAGATTTCACCAACTCCCTGAAAGACAAAGGTTCTTGTTCTAAATCTAACTTACCAGATTCAATTTTAGAAAAATCAAGAATGTCATTAATAATAGTCAATAGTACCTTGCCACTTTCTTCGATGGTATCTACCAAGTCTTTTTGTTCAGGGGAAAGGGAAGAAAGAGCGAGAAGTTGAGCCACCCCAATGACACCATTCATGGGGGTTCTAATTTCATGGCTCATATTAGCTAAAAAACTACTTTTGGCAAGGGCGGCAGCTTCCGCATCCTCCTTGGCTTGAGCAAGGGCAAAAGCGATTTGTTGAGCTTCGGTAATATCCCTTGATACCCCGACTATCATCATAACGTTACCTTGGTCATCGAAAATGGGAGATTTAATAGTAGAAAAAGATCGCTCTACCCCATCATGACGTATGGATTTTTCTTCAATGATCAAAGATTTTTTTGTGTTGATGACAGTCTGATTATCTTTTATATATTGTGCAGTATATGCAGGATTATTGTGAGGGGCATCGATAATGCCTTTTAACTCCTTCAAATCCATATTATAAAAATCTCGGAAAGCTTTATTTCCCCAGATCAATTCCCCAAGGGGGTTTTTAACTAAAATTATATCGGAGGTGGAGTCGAGGATTTGATGATATTGTTGTTCACTTTCTCGGAGGGCTTCTTCGGCTTCTTTGCGATCGCTTATATCGTGTATATATCCATACCATGTGGTGCTACCATCCAACTCTTTTTGGGGAGTCGCATTACCCAATACCCAAATGACCTTATCATCTTGAGGACAAAGTCTATACTCACAAATCCAAGGATTCATGGTGGCAGCAGATTCTAAAATAGAATCAAATAATTTATTAGTATCATCGGGATGGATTCGTTCAAAAAGTGCATCGGCGCTGTCGTACACATCAAGGGGTTGTAAACCAGATAAATCAGTAATACCCGAACTCATATAAGGGCAATGGGAAGTGCCATCAGGTTTGAGGGTATATTGATAAATCATACCGGGGATATTGTCGGCTATTTTTTCAAGGCGATGTTGAGAGTCAACTTGCTTGGTAATATCTATCATTACTCCTGTCCAAGCTATATCACCATTTTTCCTTTTTTCGGGGCGATCGTGGGCTTGTAACCATTTCAATTTACCACTAGGGGTAATAAATCTAAACTCAAACACCATGGCTTTCATGGTTCTCATGGACTCCAATGTAATTGCTTCAAATCCTTGAATATCATCAGGATGAATTACTCTAGCAAAGTTTTCCACATCCTTCAAAAGGTCATCAGGGGATAATTCCAAAATATCTTGTACTGCCTGACTAGCATATTCAAAGTATGGATTACCATTGACAGGTTGTACATAGACATAAATAATACCAGGACAAGAGAGGGCTAATTGATAAAATTTTTCTTCGCTCTGTCGCAGGGCTATTTCTATTTCTTTGAGTTGGGTAATATTTCTGCCAGAGGAGTGAATTTCGATCAATTCTCCTGACTCATCAAAAAATCCTTGGTTAAGCCATTGTGTCCAAATAATATCGCCGCTACTAATCACATTTCTATTTTCAACATAAAATTCTGGATTTTCGGGAGACATTTTCAGTACCAATGCCATAATTTTATCCATGTCTTCGGGGAAGACTACCTCTGACCATTTTTTACCAACGGTTTCTTGGGGCGAGAGGTTGAGGGTTTCGGAAAATGAGTTATTACCAAAGATAATGGTACAGTCCGGGTTGGTATTTTTATTGATAAGGTGCGATCTAATTACAAAATCCGTTTGTTGCTCTACTAATTGCCGATAACGACTTTCATTTTGATTCATGGTTTGCTGAATCTGACTCGCCATGGAGAAAAAAGACCTAGATAATTTTTCTATTTCAGCAATGTTGGTATAGTTTTTTTGAGGGTATTTAACAATATTTCCTCGGGCAAAATTTTCATTAGCTTTTAATAGTCGTGATAGGGGTTGACTAATTTTTTTTGTGGTAAAAATACTAATAAAAGCAGCACTGATAAAGGTTAAAAAAGAGATGACGAAGGTATTCTCAAGGTTGCGTTGAAGTTCAGCGGTAAAGTCTTGGGTAGGAACAATGGTAAGAATTGCAAAATTTAAACCATAGTTATCTTGATAAGGAGTTATTTTAACAAAAACCTCTGAATCATAAAGAAAAAGATCCTCTGTTAATTCAGTGAGGTTATATCCTGCTCCTTGGGATTGATCTATTAATTTTAGGGCAGAATCAACCGTGGTATCTCCTATGTCTGAGGGGGTAATTCTTTGGGCCACTCCTTGTTCATTAAGGCGAAATGGTGGTTGTCCATGGGAACTAGCTACCAAAGAACCTGATTCATTGAGAATAACTATTTTACCTGCGTTACCGACTCTAATTTGTTGAAGTATGTCACTGATTTTTGATAGGCTAATGTCTACAGATACTACTCCCACAACTTGATTATCTTCCAATATGGGGGTACTGGCACTGATGTATAAATCAGAGGGCATTTCTGTCCAATGATAAGGATGAGTCCACACTGCTCTTTTTTGCACTTCGGCTTCTGTAAACCATGGTTCGGAGTTGATATTTGGGATATATTCTTCTAAATATTCGTCGGTGAGGTTGCCTTGATTGTCGGCTTGGTATCGATAAATGGTATTGATTTCTGGTGAACGAATGATACTAATTTCGTTGTCTATTTTGCCATGCCCTGCCCCTACAAATTCTCCGTTGCCATTACCGTAACTAAAGTAGTTAAAGTCGTAGGTTTGTTGTTGTTGCCAAAAGTATGTACCTAGTTGTTCAAGGTTGTTCGGCTCAAGAAAGCCTGATGTTATTAATCTTTGGTTTAGCTGATTTATTTCTTGGGCTTGTTGAAAGTATTCGTCTAGGGTATTGGTTACTTTGTCAGAGGTTTTGGTCATCAATTGATTACTTAGGTTATTGATGCTTCTTTGTCCGCTACGGTGTGAAACGTATCCAATGATGCTTACTACTCCAAAAATTTGACATACAAAGGGGATAATAATAATCCACTGTAGGCGGATTAGTTTACCTTTTTTTTTCCTTTGTGAAGGGTTACGGGGCGATCGCATTTTAGGGCTTACGTTGCAAAGTATTTTTTTCCCATTGTATAGTTAGAAAATGGGAAATATAAATTATTAATTAAAAAATCAATAAATATTAATACAGTTGTTTTATCAATCATCCCTAAGTATTCTGAAAACAAAGATTAGTCGGTATCCGAGATTACAAATTAGGTTAGAGATAAAATAAGAAAAGAAAAGATGGCAGTGGCCCCTATCTAAAACTCATTTGCAATGATACAAAAAATAAAAAAAAGTTTAAATCAAACAAAAATCACTAACTTTTTAGCTATTGGGGGACTATGTGGTTTATTACATCTAGGAATACTATACAGTTTAACTTCTATATTAAAAATAAACTACTTAATTTCAACTATGATTGCAATTTTTTTAGTAAATTTTGTTAGTTTTTATTTAAATAAAAAGTTAACTTTTAGAACTAGAAAAAAATTATTTTGGCGAGAGTTATGGAAATTTTACAGCGTAATGGCTTCCAGTCACTTTATTAATATACTAGGGGTATTTTTTTTGGTAGATATAGCAAAAGTCGGCTATTTATTGGCCAATATTTTTTGTACAGCGATATTAACCCCTTTTAACTACTTCTTTCACCACAGTTGGAGTTTTAATAAGAAAAAGAAAAAAAAATCTCGGTCATAGACTCTAAAGCGAGGAAGTTGTTTGATAAAATAATTTATCCCAATCTTTGGTTATTTCACTATGGGGAAAATCTTCTGGCTTCGAAATCAAATCAAAGGCTTTATTACGGGCATTAGGTGCAGTGAGCGCCGCGATAACAGTGTTTGCCACATCACCCCGAGGAATAGAAGTGGGTACACCATCGGGAGGGGAGTTTAAGAAATTATCGTCTTTCCCAACTAATAATTCTCTGCGTCCGTCGGGTTTGTCTAATAAGCCTCCTGCTCGAATAATGGTGTAGTCGATGCCTGAGTCAATCAAATATTCTTCTGCTTTACGTTTCCATAATAAGATGTTGCCGTTTCCTAGGCTATTGAGGGGATGGTTCGGATTTGTTCCACCCATTGAACCGACTAAAATTATATGTTTGATGCCTACTTCTTTGGCAATGTCGATTTGATTTTTTTGTCCTTGCCAGTCAACTATTTCGGGTGTCCCATGGTCAGGAAATTCAAATTCTGGTCGTTTTCCTTCTTGGGGAATGTCTTTCATTTGGGGGGTAGCACTGGTAAGAATAATTAAGGTTTGACATCCTTCCATGGCTTTTTCTAGGTCGTTTTCGCTCAATATATCTCCGATTAAAAAATCTTTTGTGGTGCCAAAAATTTGTTGTGCTTTTTCTTGCGATCGCCCGAAACCTATTACTTGAAAATCATTACTTTGGGTTTGCAATTTTTTGACTACTAATGAGCCTGTTCTACCCGTTGCCCCAGTTACTAAAATTTTAAGCATTAAATAGATGTTTAACTAAAATTAATTTTTACTTCCAAATTTTTATTGTACTTCAGAAGATTAGTTAGTAGATTTTAAGTGAGATCGTCATGGCTCAAACTTTCTATGGAAAAACCGTGGACATCCTCCATGGGGATAGTTTTCAGCCCAATAGTTGGTAATGGGTTCTGAAAAATTTGCCCCATCACCTATTCATCAAAACCTAATTAATGGACTCTACACTGTTTGGAGTGGCAGCTGGACGATTAGAAAAGGATTGCCACATGGTTACTCCCACAATACTAGCTAAAATAACCCCTGCGATCGCCCCAAATATTTTACCTTTATTACTCGACTCTTCTTCCATCTCAATCTCTTCCGCATCGCTGGGATCTTCAGAATGAGCATAACGATTATACAAAAAGTCGATGGCTTCGTTGCGTAATTCATAATAACGAGGATCTTCGGTGACACGATCCCGAATGCGAGGGCGATCAAAAGGAAGTTCCATAATTTCTCCAACTTTAGCACTAGGACCATTGGTCATCATGACGATGCGATCGGCTAAAAATAAGGCTTCATCAATATCATGGGTAATCATTAACACCGTCAAACCATTATCAGCCCAAATTTTTAATAATTCTTCCTGTAACTCCTCCTTGGTGATAGCATCTAACGCTCCAAAAGGTTCATCTAAAATTAATACTTCTGGTTTGATGGCTAAGGCACGGGCGATCGCCACTCTTTGTTTCATCCCCCCCGAAATTTGTCCTGGTTTTTTGTGGGCAGCCTCCGTTAAACCCACCATTTCTAGGTGATGATTAACAATTTCTTTTTTCTCTAAATCTGACTTATGCCCATATACCGTATTCACGGCCAGATAAACATTTTCATAAGCAGTCTTCCAGGGTAGCAAAGAATAGTTTTGAAACACCATCATGCGGTCTGGTCCTGGTTCGGTGATGGCTTTATCATGGAGAGTTACAGTGCCGCTAGAAGGGCCATGGAAACCCGCCACCATATTTAAAAGGGTTGATTTGCCACAGCCAGAATGACCGATTAAACAGATAAATTCACCTTTTTTAACCTGAAGATCTACTCCATCTAAAACTACATATTCACCTTTTTCGGTGGGATATACCTTAGAAACGCCACTGATATTTAAAAAAGCCTGATCTTCTTTTGATAATTTAACTTGAGAATTTGCCACGGTTTGCATTGTCCTTATGCCTAATTTGTTTGTGATAGAAATTTTTATTTATTCAAAATAAGGAAAGAAAAAAATTAATTGTCCATTGTTAGTTCTTTTGCCTTATTAAGAAAGATCATCATTGAAAAACTATCCTACTGGTTGATCCAAAAGTACCTCCGAGACTCGAAAATCTCGTTTAATACTGAGTCTTTCAAGATAGCCGAGGGGATCATCAGGATTGAATACCATACCATCAAAGAAGGTTATATTCTGACGACTGGGGGCAGAATCAGGTAAATTTAACTGACGTAAAGCCTCCCCTAAAAGATCGGGACGGCGCACCCTTTCTAGTACCTCAATCCAGTTGCGAGGGAAGGATATATAACCCCATCTTGCCAACTGGGTTAGTACCCATAATCCCTCTGAGCGGGAGGGGTAATTGGCTTGATCGACAAAAAATTGATTGTAACGGAAGAGATTTTCTGGTTCGTCTTCTAGGTTACGGCGATAGGGCTCTGTAAAACCTGGTTTGAGGTATTCTGGGGATACTCCTAAGTATTCGGGTTTTGCCAGAATTTCTAAAATTTCTTGACGGTTCCGGCGATCATCACAATATTCACAGGCTCTGATGAGGGCTTTGATCAGGGCGATGTGGGTGAGGGGATATTTATTTGCCCATTCTTCTTTTACCCCTAATACTTTTTCGGGGTGTCCTGCCCAGATGTCTAAATCGGTAGCGATGACGTAGCCTTGATCATCTAAGACAGAATGGGTGTTCCATGGTTCTCCTACACAATAACCATCAATATTTCCTGCCTTCAGGTTTGAGACCATCTGAGCGGGGGGGATAACGGAAAGGGCTACATCTTGGTCGGGATCAATACCTCCAGAGGCTAACCAGTAACGCAACATGAGGTTGTGCATGGAGGAGGGGTGAACCATGCCGAAGGTATGAACTGCGTCGGGGGTAGAGGCGATCGCCCTTTGTAAGTCTTCGAGGGTTTTAACTCCTTGTTGAGCGAATTTTTTACTCAGGGTGATGGAGTTACCATTACGACTTAGTACCATGGCTGTCACCACGGAAACAGGAGTTTTATTCCTTGCCCCAAGGGTCATACTTAGGGGCATTCCTGCCAACATAGAAGCGGCATCCAAACGGTTTTCGGCTACCCCAGAGCAAACAGTTTTCCAACTTTTCTCACGGCTGAGGGTAACTTGGCTTAATCCTTCCTCCTCAAAGAAACCTTTTTCCTTGGCAATGATGAGGGGTGCGGAATCGGTGAGGGGCATAAAGCCCAAATTGAGGTTGATTTTTTCTAAGCCATTGGCAGCAATGGTAAGAGGACCCACCACAGTTTTGGTTTTGTTGGATCGTTTTTGTTGGTTGAGGAAGTAGACCATGTCGTTACGCAGGGCGTAGTAACTGGGGTGATTTACCACTTCTAAGCGGTGCCGTGGTCGGGGGATCGGTACTTCTAAAATCTGCCCGATATGGGCCTCTGGACCTGTGGTGAGCATCACTACCCGATCTGATAATAATAGGGCTTCATCCACATCGTGAGTCACCATGATGGTAGTAACGTGGTTCTGCTCGACGATTTCCATTAACCTTTCTTGTAAGTTTCCTCTGGTGAGGGCATCTAATGCTCCAAAAGGTTCGTCTAGTAGTAATACTTTGGGTTTGATGGCTAAGGCACGGGCGATCGCAACGCGCTGTTTCATACCCCCCGATAGTTGACCAGGTTTTTTGTTGGCGGCATGGCGTAAACCCACCATGGTAATAGCTTGATTGACTACGGCTTTTTTCTCCGCGGGGGATAAATCTTTCATCACTTCATTAACTGCCAAGGCGATATTTTGCCTTACGCTCAACCATGGCAGGAGGGAATAGTTTTGAAAGACTACCATGCGATCGGGTCCTGGTCCTTGAATCTGTCTTCCCTCAAGGATTACTCCGCCATTACTAGGCAAGTCTAACCCTGATACCATATTTAAAAGGGTGGATTTACCGCACCCAGAGTGTCCGATGAGAGAGATAAATTCCCCTTTTTTGATTTTTAAATCAATATTCTTGAGGGCGATATATTGACCGCCATCGGGGAGGGGGAATACTTTGTCTAGTTGATCAATTTCTATAAATGAAGACATGGTGATAATGGATAATGGATAATGGATAATTGAGAATTGATAATAAAAACTTTTATATGCAGTGGAGAAATTTAAAACAGAGAGCCGTTGATTGATTGATTGATTAATTATCATTTAACTATTCCCCGTTCCCTGTTCCCCATTCCCTAAATTCTATTTTTGTTCTTCGGCAACCACTAAGGAAGCAATAAAGCTCACGAGGCGATCGAGAAGTAAACCAATGATTCCCACATAGATGAGGGCGATAATGATTTCTGACATAAAACCGCTATTGTACGCATCCCAGATAAAGAAACCGATACCCACACCACCTACCAACATTTCTGCGGCAATAATTGCTAACCAAGATAAGCCGATGCCGATTTTTAAACCAGTAAAAATATAGGGCAGGGTAGAAGGAATAAGAATATTGAAAAAGAATGTGATTTTAGAAAGATGCAACACCCTAGAAACATTACGATAATCTTGGGGGATTTGTTGCACTCCTACGGTGGTATTGATAATGATGGGCCAAATTGCAGTGATAAAAATTACAAAAATAGCACTAGGATCAGCCTGACGCATGGCGGCGAGGGAAATGGGTAACCATGCAAGGGGGGGGATGGTTCTTAGTACCTGAAATATGGGGTCAAGGGCGGAGTAAAATAATTTGTTACTACCAATTAAAATTCCCAAGGCAATACCCACAACGGTGGCGAGGGAAAAACCAATGGCTACTCTCCTTAAACTAGCAAGAATTTGCCAAAATAATCCTTTGTCAACCCCGCCATTATCAAAGAAGGGATCAATGATATAGGGATCCCAAGTGTCTTGGATTACTTCGATGGGAGTGGGTAACGCCATATCTTCGGGGGATGCTAGGATTTGCCAGATAACTAACAGAATAAATAAAGCGACAATAGGGGCAATAATTTTTTGAGGAGATTTGAAAACAGCTTTTAAGACAGAATTGATCGGATTATTTTTTTTGAGTGAACCTGTTTGAGCAACCATGATATTTAATTAATAATTGATAATTGATAATTAATAACAGGGGAGTTTGACTTTCATAAATGTCTTATTACTCCCATAAATACCTAACACCTAAAACCTTTTTTTTAAATTGCTTTGAATTCGAGACTATCTAAGTAGGCTTGAGGATTTTCGGGATCAAAGGTAGTACCATCAAAGAAGGTTTCTACTCCCCTTGATGTTTCGGTGGGAATTTGCTCGGTGGGAGTGCCGATCGCCTCGGCGGCCTCTCTCCATAAATCTTCTCTATTAACTTCATCTACGAGGGCTTGGGTGTCAGTATCAGCAGGAATATAACCCCAACGGATATTTTCGGTCAAGAACCATAAATCATGGCTTTTGAAAGGATAGGAAGCGTCGTCGCGCCAGAATTTCATGGCATACTCAAAGTTTTCTTCAACTCTTCCTGTACCAAAGTCAATATTACCTTTAGATCTTTCGACGATGTCTTCATAAGGTACTCTAAACCATTTGTTTTGGGATACTATTTGACACATTTCTTCGACGTTTTCGGGGCGATCGCACCATTGTTGAGCTTCTAAGACCGCCATTAACAAAGCACGAGCCGCTTTGGGATTTTGGTCAACCCAATCTTTACGCATGGCAAAAGCTTTTTCGGGATGATTGTTCCATAACTCCCCAGTCACAAGAGCAGAATATCCTTCCCCTTGTCCTACCAACTGAGCATTCCAAGGCTCTCCTACACAGAAGGTATCCATGGTATTGGTTCTCATATTTGCCACCATTTGTGGAGGGGGTACAGGTACCACGGAAGCATCACCGTCAGGATTAACACCGTTAGCTGCTAACCAATAACGCATCCATAAATCGTGGGTCCCCCCAGGAAAAGTCATCGCTGCGGTGAAGTCCCTACCTTCCGCAGTAGCTTGAGCCACCGCCTCCTGCAATCTTTCGGCAGAATCCAAGGTTATATCAGGGAAAGCGTTACTAACGGAAATTGCTTGACCATTGGTATTGAGACGAGCCAAAATATACATCGGCACAGGTTGATTAGTGGTGGTTCCCAATGTCATCTGGTAAGGCATGGGAGTTAAAATATGCGCCCCGTCAATACCACCACCCGCCGAACCTAACTCAATATTATCCCGAGTAACGGGCCAAGAGGCTTGTTTTAATACTTCCACATCGGTCATACCATATTTGGCAAAAATCCCTTTTTCTAGGGCTATAATCAAGGGAGAAGCATCGGTGAGGGCGATAAAACCAAACTTGGCAGAAGTAGTTTCGGGAGCGTTTTCTCCCATGTCAATGGTTTCTACTTGTTCGACGGTTGTTGTGCCATTGTCTGCACCGCAACCATGTAATATGGCCGCTCCTACGGCGGTTAAACCACTGGTGACAAGGAATTTTCTACGGGATAATCTGCTCATTTTTCTTCGCTACGTTAAGACATATTAATTAAATCGTTGTTAAATTTATATTTTCTTTACAATTATTTCTCGGTATCAATTGTTACCATCCGCAGTTTTATATGAATTAAATGCTAAAATGACATGATAAAAACGCATACTTCTCTCTATGATTGATATTGAAATTTACTGTTGTGAATAAGGGTAGGGGATTGTGGGAAAGAAGAATAGGGTAAAAAAAAGAATGAAATATTCAGAATGCGATTTTGTGGATCAATAAAAATCGGAAAATAAAATAAAATCTGTGATGATTGTAGAAGAGGATCTATTTTGTAACGATGAAAAGTAGTGGGATTTATTAATAAGTAACTGAAAATAAGGGACTTTTTAACCAAAGATAAGTTGATCCCATCCTTAACCTTGCTATAATCAGGGGAGTTTTCATACTACCATCAAAGAATCCGTAAAAAATAAGAATGATCTGGCCCTTTAAACCCAACACAAAAAAGAAAATTGCCAAAATTGAAATTAATGGAGCCATCGGCTCAAGTACCCGTGTGCAGGTTTTAGAAGCATTAAAAACCGTTGAAGAGAAAAAATATCCAGCCCTACTATTGCGCATCGACTCCCCCGGAGGTACTGTTGCTGATTCTCAGGAAATATATTCAGCCTTGAGAAAGTTGGGAGAGAAAATCAAGATAGTTGCTAGTTTTGGTAATATCTCTGCATCAGGAGGAGTTTATATTGGGGTAGGGGTGAATCACATTGTTTCCAACCCTGGCACCATTACAGGCAGTATCGGGGTTATCATTCGGGGTAATAACCTAGAAAAATTGTTGGAAAAAGTAGGGGTATCGTTTCAGGTGATAAAATCTGGCCCTTATAAAGATATATTGTCCTTTGATCGCAATTTAAGCCCAGAAGAAAGGGAAATTTTACAACAACTGATTGACAGCAGTTATGAACAGTTTGTGCAAACCGTTGCCGAAGGACGTAATCTGTCTGTAGAAACAGTGAAGAGTTTTGCTGATGGTCGTATTTTTAGCGGAGAACAGGCTTTAAAATTAGGATTGGTAGATAGACTCGGTGGAGAAGAAGATGCCCGTCGTTGGGCTTGTGAGTTGGTTAAACTAGATCCTGAAAAAACCGAATGCGACACTATCGAGGAACCAAAACCATTAATTAATCGTTTGCTTAATGGTCGTAGTCAGGTAAAATCAGGTGTAGGTTCAGCTATTAATTGGTTAGAATTTGAAGTTGCAACCAATGGACAACCTTTATGGTTATATCGTCCTTAGTTTATGATCATTCGCATTCAGTCGGGAAAGGAGTAATGTCACCCATGTGGAAAGTACGGGCAATTAGAGGGGCAACTACAGCCCAGAGTAATACTATTGATGCCATGAGAGATGCTATCAGTGAGTTGATGATGGAAATTGAGACTCGCAATCAACTTGATTATGATGATGTCATTAGTGTTATTTTTACTGCTACCCCTGATTTAGATATAGCCTTCCCCGCTGCGATCGCAAGGGAGCGCCCCCACTGGGCTAATGTACCCCTCCTCGACTTACAACAAATGAAAGTAGAAGGTAGCCTAGAGCGTTGTATTAGAGTTTTAATTTACTTCAATACCACCAAACCTCCTAGCGAAATTTATCACCCTTATTTACGCAAAGCCCAAAATTTGCGCCCTGATTGGAGTTTGGCTCAATTTTCCAGATATTAAGAATAATGAGGTTTTAATATCTCAGTGTTGTATTTATAATTTTTTCGTTTTAACTGTGTTGTTGTCAAAAAAACGTTATTTTTAAATATTAATTTTAATATGACTTGGGCTAACATTCTGGGTTTATTTGGGGCTATGACAATACTAGCATCAATCCCTAGTCTCAGTGTGTTAACTGTGTCTGCCAAGAGTGCTAGGGGTGGTTTTATCCATGGTTTTTTTACTACCCTTGGTATTGTTGCAGGAGATATTATTTTTATCGTGATTACCCTCTGGGGATTGTCTTTTTTGGAAGACACCATGGGAAATTTTTTTGTGTTGATAAAGTATATCGGCGGAGTATATTTAATATTTATGGGGATTACTATTTTTAAAGCAAAAACTAATAATCAAGTCCTCGAAAAAGCAGATATAAAATCTCTTTCTTCCAGTTTTTTGACAGGATTATTTATTACCCTTGGAGATCAAAAAGCAACCCTTTTTTACCTAGGTTTTCTACCTGCTTTTGTAGATGTCAGTAATATTTCTTTTTTTGACACGCTAATTATCATTTTAATAACAATTTTGAGCGTAGGAGGCGTGAAATTAATTTATGCTTTTATTGCGGGTAAGTCAAAGTTTTTAATCAATCAAAAAATGAGTAAAATAATAAATATTTCCGCAGGTTGTATCATAACTTGTGTGGGTATATTTATGATTATTCAGTAAAAATAATTATACTAAATCCCGTTTCAATAGTATACTAATTAGGGCGGGGAACAGGGAACGGGGAACGGATAGTAATTGTTTATTGTCAATTGTTACACGGTGAATAATAGTAAACTCTACTAATCGGATTTGGTATTATTTATTTTTTGTTTGTTTACATAAAATGAGGACGCAATAGTTTATGTACTACGTCCCCATTTAATATCGTGGAATTATCTACCTAATTATTATTAGTAGGTGGTAACTACAGAGCGACGACGACGGGTAAATTTACCATCACCGTTATTTTCCCCATCGCTGTTATCATTATCATCATCGCTGTTGTTGTCGTTGATGTCTGGTTGTACTTGTAACATGAAGACAACCAAAGGATTACTTCTTAGTTCTCTTTGAATTAATCTGTCTAAACTAGCTTCTACATCAAGACGAATACTCGACCAGTTGATTTCTTCATTACCATTCAATAATAAAGCACTCTTGATGCGATCGCCTATAGTCTTATCAACATTACGGCTAATCAACCGTTTCAACATGGACATCTCAATTTTACTAACAACCCCACGAAGATTAATTTGAGGCTCTTCTAATAGTCTGCCCTGATAGTTGACAGCTGCAACTACGGTAATGACACCATCTTGAGCAATTTGAGTTCTTTCTTCCATAACATGGGTACTGTGAACAATACCAGAGTTATCGACTAATTCAATACCAGAAGGCACCTTAGGCCCTTTGCGAATGGTATCGGGGGTTAATTCTATGGTGTCACCATTGTTAATGATAACGATGTTTTCCGGGGGAATACCCACACTTTGGGCAGTTTGTCCGTGTTTAACCAGCATACGATGTTCCCCGTGGACAGGGACAACAAACTTAGGTTTGGTGAGGGCTAACATCAGTTTTTGATCTTCTTGGCAACCATGGCCAGATACGTGAATCCCTAAATTTTTGCCATAAAGTACATTTGCCCCTTGCATCATTAACCTATCAATGGTGTTCACTACGGGAATAGTATTACCTGGAATAGGATTGGCGGAGAAAATGACAGTATCTCCCTGACGGATTTTCACTTGGCGATGTTCACCCCTAGAAATCCTTGTCATGGCGGCAAATTTTTCACCCTGAGAGCCTGTACAGAGGATTAATACTTGTTCATCGGGAAGCCGATTCATAGCCCCCAAGGGGATAAAGAGGTCTTCTGGACATTTGATATATCCTAGGTTACGGGCATGGGCAATGACATTCAACATAGAGCGCCCGACGATGGCAACCTTACGGTTATATTTTTGAGCCAATTCTAGTACCATATTCACCCGATGGACGGAGGTGGCAAAGGTGGTAAGTAATAAGCGCCCGTGGGATTGTAAAAAGATTTTCTCTAGGTTAGGATAAACGGATCTCTCTGAAGGGGTAAAGCCAGGTACTTCAGAGTTGGTGGAGTCTCCGAATATACATAGTATTCCTTCTTCTCCTAATTGGGCGAGGCGGTGGAGGTCAAAATATTCGCCATCTACGGGGGTGTGATCTACTTTATAATCCCCTGTATGGATTAGAACGCCTACGGGGGTATGGATAGCAAGGGTGAAGCTATCGGCGATGGAGTGGGTATTGCGGATAAATTCTACTTGGAAGTGTTTACCGATTTTAACAACTTCTCTAGGTCCTACAGTCTTAATTATAGTGCGATCGCTCAGTCCTGCTTCTTCTAATTTATCTCTGAGTAAAGACATGGCAAGACGAGGCCCATAGATAATGGGAGTGTCAATTTGTCTTAAATGATAAGGAATACCGCCGATATGGTCTTCATGACCATGGGTAGCCACGAAAGCCTTAATTTTATGGTTATTTTCCCGTAAATAGGTCATGTCAGGTAATACCACGTTAATACCGTGCATTCCATCGGTGGGGAAACCAATTCCCGCATCTACTAAAATTATTTCATCTTCGTATTCATAAATGCAGGTATTTTTTCCAATCTCATGGAGTCCACCAAGGGGAATTACTCTGAGGGCGTTTTTATTGCTTTGGACTTCTTGGTTATTTTTTTCGCTATTTTTAGCTTTAATTTTTGGGGTATCTTTCAATGTTTTTGTGGGTTTAGGGGTAGTATCGCTTGTTTTTCTCTTTCTGCCTTGAATTTTGTAAACTTTATTCATAAATTGTCTGTTTGCTAGAAATGTGTTTTTTTAGGAATTAATTTTGTTTAATAATCCTTTTTTCTCATCATAGATGAGGATTTTTTTACCAGATATTTAAAGCTCTTCATAAGTTAATTTTACCTAGAAAAATTTTATTTTTGATTTATTTAACATAATCATATCTTTTGAGCTTGATTTTTTTTACAGACACTTAAGTTCGTATTTTTTGACTAAAACGTATAAAAGTGTACTGTTATTTATTGATAATGTTGTGCGGGATATGTTTATTTTTAGTATGACCTCCTTTTTTTATGAACCGAAAACTTTTTTTCTAGTTGGAAAAACTTTAATTTTTTAAAATACTTAGTCTATTAATTGTTAAATTATTTTGACAATAAATCTAATTCTTGAAGAACCTTTTTTACTTCCAGTTTATGCTCTTCAGAGATAGGAGATAAGGGTAATCTAACACCACCGACATTCCATCCTAGTAGTTGTAGGGCTGATTTTAAGGGGATAGGATTGGTGTCACAAAATAATACTTTAAATATGAAGTGTAATTTTTGTTGAATTTCTTGGGCTAGTTTATTTTTTCCTAATTCGTAGGCGCTAATCATGGCTTGAATATCATTACCCACTAGATGACTAGCAACGCTAACTACTCCGACACCTCCCACGGTCATCATCGGTAGGGTTAAAAAGTCCTCTCCTGAATAGATTAACATATCATCACCACAAAGGGCGTTGATTTGGGCTGCTTGTTCCAAATTTCCACTAGCTTCCTTCACTGCCACTATGTTATCAAATTTTTCTCCTAGTTGCGCGATGGTTGTAGATTCGAGATTTTTTCCTGTTCTACCAGGGATGTTGTATAACATGATGGGTACATCTGGACAGGCAGAGGCGATCGCACCGAAATGACGATATAAGCCTTCTTGGGGGGGTTTGTTGTAATAGGGTACTACTTGTAAAGAACCGTCAATGCCTATTTTTTCAGCTTCACGGGTAAGGGCGATCGCACTGGTGGTAGAATTAGAACCCGTACCCATGATAATTTTACCCCGATTACCAACAGCGGACTTAATGACCTTTAAAAGTTCATTTTTTTCCTCATGCTCAAGGGCTGGAGATTCTCCCGTGGTACCACATACAACGATGCCATCGCTACCATTATCCACTAAATAACTAGCCAATTTTTCTGCCACACCATAATTAACAGAGCCATCCCCATTAAAAGGTGTCACCATTGCCGTCAAAACTCGACCAAAAATATAATCACTCATCGCTATTAATTTAATATCTCTTGGGGATTAGTCCAACCCTGAGCCAACAATTTTACATTTACATTACGTAGTTTACCAATTCAATGGGCAATGTACAACTTAAGGAAGTGATAATGGATAGTTGATGATGGATAATGGATGGTTAAACTTACTTAACACCTACCCTCATCAAAATTTTACTTTGAAAGATTGTCCAATAATAAATCAGCTACCTTCGCACTAGAGGCGGGATTTTGACCAGTAATAACTCTATTATCTTCTACCACAAAAACAGCCCAAGGCTCAGCGGCTTTCTCATAAATCCCCCCCTTCTCTACTAGGGCATCTTCTGTTAAAAATGGCACTGCTTTATCTAATTCCACTTGTTTTTCTTCTTCATTGGAAAAACCTGTTACTTTTTTACCCTTAACTAAATAATTTCCATCGGATAACTTAGTATTTAATAAGCCCACTGAACCGTGGCACACTGCGGAAACATAACCGCCATTTTCATAAATTTTTTGGCTAATAGTCTGTAATTCCTTGTTGTTAGGAAAATCCCACATAACCCCATGCCCACCAGCATAATAGATGGCAACATAATCATCAGAGTTAATTTCACTAGGTTTAAGGGTATTGCCCAAACGATTCATAAAATCTTTGTTTTGATACCATTGCCAATCGGTATCATCAGCCATGGCTAAGCTGTGAGGGTCAATGGGAGTATAACCTCCTTGGGGGCTGACGTAGTCAACTTCGTAACCTGCTTCCTCCACTTTTTTGACGAAATGGACGGCTTCCCCTAACCATAATCCTGTGGCACGGTTGAGACTGGGATATTTTTCGATGCTGGTTAAGACGACTAATATTTTTTGCTTGGACATAAGAAAGTATAAATAATTACAGTGACATTATAGTTGACTATTTTTTTTGTGATGGTGGGCAATGCCCACCCTAGGATTTAAAATTTATTGTTGAAGATGGGTTGTTAAAAATTCGGTGGTTTTTTCCCAAGCATCTTGGGCTGCTTCGGGGTTGTATCTGTTGCCTGATGAGTTGGCAAAAGCATGATCTGCATTTTCGTAGATGTGGATTTCCACTTCTTTGTTAAGACTTTGTAAAACTTGTTCAAATTCCCTAACTAATTCCACGGAGGGATTTTGATCTAGTTCGCCGAAAATACCGAGGATAGGCATTTCTAGGGTAGCTAATTTTTCGGGATCGGTGGTAATATTACCGCCATAATAAATTACGGTGGCATCTAATTGGGTGGGTAACAGGAGGGCTGTATTTAATGACCACAATCCGCCAAAACACCAACCCATGGAAGCTACTTTGGGGGCATTGGTTTCGTTTTTGAGGTAGTCATAGGCTTGGGTGATGTTGTCTTCTAGTTCGGGGCTAGAGGCGATCGCATTTTGTACTAATTTCATAGCTTCGTCAGGAGTTTCTGCTACATCCCCTTTGTACAAGTCAACAGCTAGGGCAACATAACCTTCCGCTGCCATTTTGTCTGTCATGGCTTTAATGTTGTCGTTTAATCCCCACCACTCATGGATCAAAATAACCGCTGGTAATGGCTCCTCAACCCCCGCAGGACGAGAAATATAACCTGATACCATCTCCCCATCGATTTGGGCATATTCTACCATTTCCCCCACTACCTCTGTTTTGGGCGCGTCGGCGATGATGCCTGTGGGTACGGGGCGATCGCCCTTATGAGCTTCTGCCATATAATTAACATAGTCGGAAGTAGTGGCAAGGGTAGGTTTATTGATGTTGAAAATTGCTAAGGATATTACAAGGAAAAAGGATGCTAGGGCAAAATAAATAAATTTACGCATATTGAATTGTTAAAGATGATATTTTGAATTGCTACTTCAAATCATTCTATGAGATATTTTCAAATCTTTAAAAGCATCAAGAAACAGACATTTATCCCTCTCGACTCTCAGCCAACGACTTTGTATTAAAACTTCTATACTAAAAAAAGGATGCAAAAGTTATTAGGAGACAAAATATGAACCCCAATCCCGCCATTATGAAATCTGTAGAACAATTAGATTATCGTGTCACGGTGGGTGATGTCGCTTCGGAGAGTGGCTTAGATGTTGCCCTTGCCCAACGGGAGTTGTTAGCCCTTGCCTCGGAGGCCGGAGGGCATTTACAGGTAGCGGAAACGGGGGATATGGTTTACGCTTTCCCCAACGATTTTCGGACTATATTACGGAATCGTTACTGGAAGTTGAGGGCGAAACAATGGCTTTCTAAGGCATGGGAGGTTATTTTTTATCTGATTCGTATTTCTTTTGGTATTCTGTTGATAGCATCTATTGTAATTTTAGCCATTGCGATCGCCCTTATCGTGATTGGTCTTTCTGCATCTAGGGGAGATAACGATAATCGCAGTAGTAACTCTCGGGGAGGCGGTGGAATGATGTTTATGCCAAATTTTTGGCTGATGCCTAATCCTTTCTCTATTTTTAGCCCTAGATACCATCGCAATAATTACTATTATCAACAGTCCTATCAGGGCAATGTACCCCCCCAACAAAGACAAGAAAGTGAGTTAAATTTCCTTGAAAGTATTTATTCATTCTTATTTGGTGACGGTAATCCTAACCCAAATCTGGAGGAAAGAAGATGGCAAGAAATTGGGGCGGTAATTCAAAATAATCAAGGTGCGGTAATAGCCGAACAAATTGCCCCTTATCTCGATAATATCAACATCTATAACGAAAGGGATGAAGATTATATGTTACCTGTCCTCACTCGTTTTAATGGTTATCCTGAAGTGTCGGAAACAGGAGATATTATTTACTACTTCCCTGAGTTACAGGTTAAGGCAAGTGTCAAGGGAAAAAGCTCTATTGCCCCTTATCTCGAAGAAAATAAATGGCAGTTTAGTATTGCTACCAGTTCTCAAAAAATTATGGCATTTGGACTAGGTGCTGTTTACTT
Source organism: Cyanobacterium sp. HL-69 (assembly GCA_002813895.1). NCBI lineage: Bacteria > Bacillati > Cyanobacteriota > Cyanophyceae > Chroococcales > Geminocystaceae > Cyanobacterium > Cyanobacterium sp. HL-69. The sequence continues at coordinate 365,414 of CP024912.1, forward strand.
TATTTTGGTGCTAGTATTTTATTCCCTCACACAACAAGATATATCAGCCTTATCTCCCGATTTAGTTTCCTTTGTGGATTTTGTGCGTTTTATTTATCCTATTCTTGTAAGTTATTCCGTGGCTTATTTAACAGTACCTTTAATTCGTTATTTTTGGCTTCAAACTCGCAATAATAAAATTGAAAAGCGTAATGAAAATAGACAAGAGAGGGCTGGTTTATTGATAGAAAATAAACAAGAATTACAGCCTAAAATTAATTATGCCCGTCAATTTGCCACCCAAAAAATTCTCAGTGAAGATGAGATGATTTACTCTACTGATCGAGATATGTTAGACAATTTACTAGAAGACTAGGAACTCAAAGTAGCTTGGAGGGGATTAGTTATGCTCACAATGCAATACAGAATAATCCCCCTAAATCCCCCGTGAATTCGGGGGACTTAAAAATAAAAGACAGACCCCATAACTATCTTGAAATGTCATTTATTTACTTCTCGATTTCCAGTGGTCTATATTTTTTTGTTTTTGACGGGCGATCGCCAATGCCCCATCAGGCACATCATGGGTAATGACTGAACCTGCACCGATGGTGACATCTTCACCGATGGTAACGGGAGCCACAAAGACACTATTAGAACCAGTTTTGGTGCGATCGCCTATAACCGTAGGATGTTTATTAACCCCGTCATAGTTAGCGGTAATAGTACCAGCGCCCACATTAACCTGATCTCCGAGGGTTGCATCGCCAATGTAAGATAAATGAGCCACGTTCGTTTTATTACCAATGGTGGATTTTTTCACCTCCACAAAATTACCGACACGACAATTTTCGCCAATATTTGCCTGTCCCCGCAAATGAGCATAAGGACCTATTTTGCTACCCGAAGCCACCTGACTATCGGTAATGGTGGAATAAAACACCTTAACACTTTCGCCAATGTGACTATTTTCGATAAAACTACCTGGTCCAATGTGACACCCTGAACCAATAACGGTATTACCCCTTAAATGGGTTTGGGGTTCGATAATCACATCACTACCAAGGGTGACAGTATCTTCAATGGTAATGCTATCAGGGTCAATCATAGTTACTCCTGCCATCATCCATGCTTCTTTTACCCTTGCTTGTAAAATATCATAGGCCACAGCCAATTGACGGCGATCATTAATACCATTAATTTCTAAAGAATCATCAACATCCAAAGCCATGACGGGGTTTAAATAGTCCACTACCTCAGTGAGATAATATTCTTTTTGGTCATTATTGGTGCTGAGTTTAGGTAATACTTCTTTGAGGGCATCCCAATTAAAACAATATACTCCTGCATTGACTCGGGGATTTTGTTTTTGGGCAGAGCTACAGTCTCGATGTTCTACAATTTGTTTAACAATATTGGTACTGTCGCAAAATACCCTTCCATAACCCGTGGGGTTGGATAAATTGGCAGTGAGGAGGGTTGCTTGGTTTTTATTTTCCTTATGGGTAGCGATCAATTTTTGGACAGTTTCGGGGCGTAATAGGGGTACATCACCGTTTAAAACCAATAAATCCCCTGAAAAGTCTTTGAGGGGTTCGAGTAACTGTTGAATGGCGTGTCCTGTGCCTAGTTGCTCTTTTTGTTCGACAAATTCTACTCCTTGAAGGTGATGGAGGGCTTCTTTTATTTTGTCTCCTTCATAGCCGATAATGATGGCGGTGCGATCGGGTTTTATCAGTTCACAAGAGGCGATCGCCCTTTCGACCAAAGTTTTATTTCCTAAAGGATGTAACACCTTCGGAAGTTTGGATTTCATTCTAGTTCCTTTGCCTGCGGCAAGTATTGCTACTGCTAACATGAGATATTTTTACTACCGTTTGCCCTAGAGTATATCATTAAAGGATTACCTCCGTTGAGGGTAAAATTTTTGGGGTCGCGCGGGGAATTAAGAAACAATTGACCATTATCAATTAACACCATAACCCCACTTTGTCATCAACACCTAATTACAACAATGTGATTTTGTCTAACGGCGATCGCCCTTCCGCCCCCAAAACTAGAGGTTTGAGAACCATTAGGAGCATCAATTAAATTAACAACCGCTTCTATTTGCTCGAAAGTGGGCATCTTAGCTAAATTTTGCCCTAAAAATAGTTTTATCACCCTTCTTTGTAAACTTAGGTGCTGATCCTGTAACTTTTTACAGTCAATAGTATCTTGATTCGTAGCTACTTCTTTTAAAATTAATTGAGCTTGGGAATCTAAAAATTCTCGGTCAGCCCTCAAAATTTCGGCAGTTTGGGCGATATGGTTTTCCACTTGGGGATTAAATTCTTTTTGTAGATAGGGAATCAAATCAAGACGAATGCGATTACGAGCAAATTTTTTATTTTGGTTATAGCTATCTTCCCAGATAGGTAAGTTATATTTTTGGCAAAAGTTTCCTGTATCTTGACGGCTAAAACCCAATAAAGGACGCACCAACTCCACCTCATCAGTTAATTTTCTTTTCCAATATAGAGAGGTTAAACCATCACTTCCTGAGCCTCTAATTAAATTATATAAAAAGGTTTCGGTGCGATCGCTCTTAGTGTGTGCCGTCACCACATAATCAAAACCATGATTCATCGCCACATCTGTTAATACCTGATAACGCCATGTTCTAGCTGCTGCCTCTTTTTCAGGAATTTCATCCTGTGCCGTTTCTAAATATAAATCTACTCCCCAATTACTTGCAATGGCTTCTATATGTTCCGCTAAACCCTGATCCAAAGTCCAATTATGGTCACAATGGGCGATCGCCACTTTCCACTCCCATTTATCCTCTAAATCTAGCATAAGACGAGTCAAACAAAGAGAATCTTGTCCCCCTGATAACCCGACCAAAATTTTGCTAAACTTCGGTAAAATTTGTCTATTTTTTAAAAGTTGATGTAACCTTGCATGGTAATCACTCCATACCATTACAGCATTCCCCTTAATAAAAATTATGGTGGACATCGTTGTCCACCACTACCTATATTATTACTTTTCCAAAGCCTTTGACGAGGATTGAACTCGTGACCTCACCCTTACCAAGGGTGTGCTCTACCACTGAGCTACAAAGGCATATGGGCCGAGTTGGATTTGAACCAACGTAGGCATAGCCAGCGGATTTACAGTCCGCCCCCATTAACCACTCGGGCATCGACCCCTTTGTTTCACAGTTATATATTGTAACTAATATCTAATAAAAATGTCAACATAAATTTTGGAGAAGTTAAAAACCCACAATATAGACAAATATAAATTAACCATGCCACAGATAAAGTAGATTAGATAGAAGCACAAAAACCACCATTCAAAACCTCATACTTTTATGACATTATTAAGCAACTCCATATTTTGTGAATAATCAACATTACAACGTACCCTCCAACATTTTTTACCTTAACTACTTTTTTTAAACACAGAGGATATAGAACAAAATAACTATCTCTAAAATAATGATCGCAAATGACTTAAAATTAGTGGAAGTAACACAACCTCAAAAAAAACGAAGATTGTCATCCTTCTATAACCGTTAACCGTCAATCATGAATTATGAATTTGCCCCTACCCAAGAAACCTATCATCTCGTTGCCTTTTTGGTGTCCATGAACCTTGTCTTATGGTCAACCCCCATTGTCAAAACCATTGGCTTTAAAAGTGGTTATGTCGATAAACCAGACCCCAGAAAAGTACATCGTAAACCTATTGTCAGAATAGGAGGAGTTGCGATTTTTGCCGCCGTAACCTGTTCCCTCCTTATTGTGTGGTGGATGGGCGGATTTGGTATTTTACCCCCCGATCAAGACGCCGAAATTTGGGGCGTAACCATTGGGGCTTGTTTATTCTTCTTGATTGGTTTTGCCGATGATTTATTCAGTCTTTCCGCTGGTTTTAGGTTAATAGTACAATCCGTCGTCTCCAGTTTTGCTTGGTGGCAGGGAGTCAGGATTGATTTTCTTACTATTCCCTTTTTTGGATTAGTACAGATAGATCAATGGTGGCTTAGTCTGCCTATAACCATAATTTGGTTAGTGGGCATGGTCAACGCCATTAATTGGATTGATGGTTTAGATGGTTTAGCCGCAGGAGTATGTGGTATTGCCGCCGTGGTGATGTTAATTGTCAGTCTCTTTATGAATCAACCCGCCGCTGCCCTCATTGCCGCTGCCCTCGCAGGAGGTGCTTTAGGATTTTTAAGATATAACTTTAATCCTGCTCAAATTTTTATGGGAGATGGGGGAGCATATTTTATGGGGTTTCTTTTAGCAGGGGTTGGAGTTATTGGACTAGCCAAAACCGCCGCCGTGACTGCTGTAGTTTTACCCTATATCATCTTGGCTGTGCCCATTGTGGATATGTCCATTGTCATTCTTTCTCGTGTTATTCAAGGTAAATCACCTTTTCTAGCCGATAAACGACACTTACATCATCGTCTTCTTGACGCAGGAATATCTCAAAGACTCACTGTTTTATTTATCTATTCCCTAACCTTATGGGTAGGTAGTTTTGCCCTGATTTTTTCTGGTTTTCCCAGCGGAGGAGTTTATGTTATCGGTGCTACCATATTATTAATCTACATTTCTTGGCAGGTATGGCGTAATCGGCGAGTTAAAAGTGAGTAATAAAAAAAGGAGGGATGACCCCTCCTATAATACTTAAGTTAGTTTGCAATAAAGATTAATAAAATAACTTTGCAAATAATAAAACTAAATTATTCGGTGACAGTGGAAGTTAATTCCTCATCGGTAGTAGTAGTTTCTTCCACTACTTCATTGGTTTCTTCTGTAGCAACATTTTCTACTACTTCAACTTCTACCGTTTCTTCTTCAACGGCAGCCGCTGCCTCTTCACGAGCTTCACTAGCCGCTGATAATTTTTCACGATATGAAGCAGCCATTTCTTCAGCTTTTTCAAACACTAAATCCCGATTTTTTAACATATCACCAGGTTCAGGCTCTAATTGCTTAGTAGATAAGGAAATGCGTCCTCTTTCAGCGTCAAGATCGATGATCATAACTTTTAACTCATCGTTAACATTAAATACACTGTGAGGAGTATCAATGTGATCATGAGAGATTTCGGAGATGTGTAATAAACCACTAACACCGCCAATGTCGATAAAGGCACCGTATGGCTTGATACCACGAACAGAACCAACTACTACTTGAGCCACTTCCAAACCATTCATCTTACGCTCTACTAACGCACGACGATGACTTAGTACAAGACGATTACGCTCTTCGTCAACTTCTAAGAATTTTAAAGGTAAATCTTGTCCGAGTAAGTCCTCTTTAGCATCTTTTGCACTAATGTGAGAACCGGGGATAAAGCCTCTCAAACCTTCAACTCTGACTAAAGCACCACCTCTGTTCGTAGCGAATACGTTGGAATAAACGGTGGCATCTTCTTGTTGTAATTGGCGGACTCTTTCCCATGCGCGCATATACTCGATACGGCGGATAGAGAGGGTTAGCTGTCCATCTTCATTTTCATCGGTAAGGATGAAAAATTCTCTGGTTTCGTTGGGTTGTAAAACCTCGTCGGGGTTATCAACTCTGTTGATAGAAAGTTCTTGTACAGGGATATAAGCGGCAGTCTTTGCTCCGATGTCGATTAAGGCGCCTCTTTGCTCCATACTAAATACAGTACCGGGTACTACATCCCCAGGGCTGAAGTGATAGTCATATTGATCTAAAAGAGCGGCAAAATCTTCATGGGTAAAACCAATATCGGTTTTTGCGGTTTCTGTTTGACTGACCATAGGCATATTTTCAAAGGTGTTCAATTTACTTAGTTTTTTGATAATTACAAATATTTCCCATATACTTACAAAGGAGATTTATAAGTGATTTGGAAAAAATAAACATAGAGATTAATTTAAAAATTTAATACTTCTATTATTGAATTTGACACAGTTTTTGGTGAAATGATTTCCCTCAGTGTTAAACTGTTGGTTTTTCACTTTCTACTGTGTGGGATTTGGGTTAATCCCCTAAACGACAAGCCCAATCATCTAGCTTAGCATCAAACATGAGCTATTTTTTGGTTTAAGGTATATTATACAGAATTTTGAGCCGAGGATGTTGAGCAATTGGAGCAGAATGGTTATTTCTTAAGGGAATTTTTGAATAGGTGGGTGGAGGATGAAAAACTTTTTTTTAGAATCATACTAGGGTAACTAAAAAGTTGATAATGAAAGGGTTAAATAATGATTTTTCACGAAGTGAGTAGGCATAATTAAATCGATTTAGGCAAGGGGTTTAAACCCCTTGTTCATAAGAGTCTTAATAAAATAAGAGCTATAATTAATTTCGCCAACCTACTTAAACAGTATTTGCACCGCCATTGATTCGTATAATTGTGATTGTAATCACTATGAATTGATCAATGACCAATCCTTTTTTTAATCTTGAATATGAACCAGCAATGGAAAACTTGGGGGAGGATTATTATGATATTGTTACTCCTGCAGAGTTTCCCGAACACATACTGAGATTTGCCAATGAATCCCTCCTTCACGAAATAAGAATTGATGCTGATTCGGTGCAAGAAAAGGACTGGATTGAAGCATTTGGGCAGTTTAAGGGTTTATGTCCGCCCCTCGCTCTCAAATACCATGGTTATCAATTTGGACAATATAATCCTTCTCTAGGAGATGGTAGAGGATTTCTATATGGACAGGTAAGGGGGAAAGATGGTAGGCTCTATGATTTTGGTACCAAGGGTTCTGGACGTACTCCTTATTCTCGCACGGCTGATGGACGATTGACTTTGAAGGGGGGAATAAGAGAAGTTATTGCGGGAGAAACTCTCTATCGTCTGGGGGTAAATACATCTCGTTGTTTTTGTCTGATTGAAACGGGGGAATCTTTATGGCGAGGAGATGAGCCATCCCCTACTCGTTCGTCGGTGATGGTAAGATTTAGCCATTCTCATATTCGTTTTGGTAGCTTTGAACGGTTACATTATTTTCAAAGACCTGATTTAATCAAAAATTTATTAGATCATGTGATTTTTTATTATTATCCTCATCTTTGTGAGCAGGAAAACCCCTATCGAAAATTTTATGCTGAATTGGTGGAAAGGGTAGCAAAATTAGCAGCTCAATGGATGAGTGCTGGTTTTTGTCATGGGGTTTTGAATACGGATAATATGTCTATTACGGGGGAAAGTTTTGACTATGGCCCCTATGCTTTTATTGATAGTTATGATCCTAAGTTTATCGCTGCTTATTTTGATTATGGTGGACGATATAGTTATGGGAATCAGCCGATTATTTGTCGTCTAAATGTGGAGAAGTTACAAATACCTTTGTCGTTGGTAATGGCTTCTTCTGAGTTGGAGGAAGGGTTACAAAATTTTGATGGTTATTATGAGCAATACTATCAACAGTTTATGTTGAGAAGGTTGGGTTTTACGAATTTACCTGAAGATTTGGGCAAAAATTTAGTCACGGAAACTGTAAGTTTACTAAAGGATTCTCAGTATAGTTATCATGATTTTTTTGCTAGTTTAAGCAATGATTTTAATGATGGTTGGTATGATAATGCTGATTTAATTTTGGAAAATCAAAGTATTAGCTCTCATAATTTTCAAGGGTGGAAAGTTTTATATCATAAGGCTTTATCTTATTTTAAGAGAGAAGATTTAACACAAATAATTTCAATGTTGGAACGGTTTAATCCCAACAATATTCCTGTGCGTCCTCTTATTGAACAAATTTGGCAACCAATTAATGATGAGGATAATTGGCAGTTATTCTATGATTTTTTGGCGAAAATTAAATAATGAAATAGATATTTAAAAGTGGTATGCTGATCAAACTTTTCAGCTTTGTGTAAAACAAAAAACCCCCCTTTTTTTAAGGGGGGAAAGAACAATTTTAAGTATTTAAAATTATCTTACTTGGGGGCGATCGTATTTACGACTAGGTTTTCCACCGCCATAACTGGATTTGCCACGGTTATATTTACCACCGCCACGGCCGTATTTTTTACCGCCGACGTTGGGTTTAGGAGTAGCTGGGGGTGGTACTTCCCAATCTTGTTGTAACCATGCGGGGCAGTTTTGATCGTAAAGAATCTGTAAGACTGCTGCCGCGATCGCACTGGAGTCGTATTCTCCATTTAGTTCCTTAACCATAGGAAGGAAGGAAGCCAAACGCTCTCCACTGAGGGATTCTTTGATTTGCTCCTTGAGCTTAACCATCCTTTTTGCTTCTACGGTGGAGCGGTTAGGCACAACTTCCACAGTGATAGTTTGTTTTAAACGACGCTCAATTTGACGTAATAAGCGGCGATCGCTAGGTTCCACCAAAGCAATAGCTTTACCTTCCTTACCAGCCCTTCCCGTACGCCCGATACGGTGAATATAAGTCTCGGTGTTATCAGGTAAATCAAAGTTGAAAACGTGGGTTAAATCCGACACATCCAAACCACGGGCAGCAATATCCGTTGCTACCACTACCTTAATTTTTCCATCGCGCCAACGCTGAATCAAACGTTCCCTTTGTTGTTGGCTCAAATCACCATGGTATTCATCCACACTTTGCCCCGCTTCTTGTAACTTAGAAGTTAACTCGGAGGCAGTACGTTTGGTGCGCACAAAGATGATCGCCGATTGGGGATCTTCAATTTCCAAAATAGGTTGAATGGTCTTGATTTTTGACCAACCACGAGGCACCATATAAACTACTTGTTCGATGCGAGAAGGAGTATCCTGAGGTTTTTCCCCAGTTACATTAACCGCATCTGTCATAAACTCTTTTACTAACAGTTGAATCTCTTTGGGCATAGTAGCCGAGAAACAAGTGGTTTGACGAGAATCAGGGGTACGGGAGAGAATGGTTTTAACATCATCAATAAAGCCCATACTCAACATCTCATCGGCTTCGTCTAATACGACATAGCGTAAATTATCGAGCTTAAGGTGTTTACGATTGAGTAAATCAATAATACGTCCGGGAGTACCCACCACAATGTGAGATCCCTTTTCTAAAAAGCGAATTTGACGCTCCATAGATTGACCACCATAGACAGTGGTAACAAAGATTTTCTCTCTGCCAATTAAATCCTTAAAGGCTTCTGCTACCTGCTGAGCTAATTCCCTAGTAGGTGCGAGAATTAGTGCCTGTACACTTTTATCGCTTTTATCAATTCTGTCCAAAATAGGGAGAGAATAAGCGGCGGTTTTACCCGTACCAGTTTGCGATTGTCCCACAACATCACGACCTGCAATTAATTCAGGGATTGCGAGAGTTTGAATTTTAGTAGGAGTATCAAAACCAATATTTTCTAATTGGTTAACGAGAGTTTCTGAAAGTCCTAAACTTGCGAAAGAAGTTGTCATCTGTATTTTATTTTAATTGTGAACTGTAAAGATGTCTCCACAGATGAATTGGGGGAAAACCTGAAATGAAGCAAAACTGGTTAAGGGTACGGGATCAAAGGATTTACGGAATCTATAATTTCATAATATTATGGAATTATTCCCTACTTTTTGGTTCTTACTTCATAGTAAACTCTTCCTTGATATACAAGCCGTAAACGGTTGGTCAACCCAGTGAATAAAACTGGACTATAAATATTTACTGACTTATTTCAATTTCACCATAGAGATCATAGACATCGGCATCAGTAATTCTGACTGATGTTATTGAACCTAGGTTGGCTTCGCCACGGACATAGACTATGCCATCTACTTCGGGGGCAAAACGAGGAGAACGACCGATTAATTCTCCAGTGGCAGGGTTTTCTTGCTCGACCAAAACGGGAACTACTTTGCCGATTTCGGCTTCATTTTTAGCCGCCGCAATGGGTTGTTGTATTTCCATTAATTCATTTCTACGAGCGATTTTTACCTCTTCGGGAACTTGTTCACCTAAGTGGTAGGCTTTGGTTCCTTCTTCGGGGGAAAATGTAAACACTCCCACATGATCAAATTGATGCCTTTTTACAAATTGTAACAAATGTTTGAAGTTTTGTTGCGTTTCTCCCGGAAATCCGACAATAAATGTCGTCCGCATTACTGCGTCGGGGAGGGCGATCTTGATTCGTTCTATGATGCGATCGTTTACCTGACCCTGCCAAGGGCGGTTCATTGCTTTTAAAATATCTGGATCAGAATGTTGTAGGGGTAAATCCAAATAAGGTAGTACATTGGGAGTTTCTCGGATAGCCTCAATAACTTTGTCCGTCAAACCTGTAGGATAAGCATAATGGATTCTAATCCAAGGAATATCCACTTTCCCCAAAGCCCTTAATAATTCTGCTAATCTGGGTTCACCATAAATGTCAACGCCATAGTTAGTAGTAATCTGGGAGATCAAAATTAATTCTTGGACTCCTTGATCTGCCAATTGCTTGGCTTCATTTACAATAGATTCAATGGTTCTGGATCTTTGTTTGCCCCTTAAATGAGGAATAATACAAAAAGCACAACTATAATCACACCCTTCGGCTACCCGTAAATAGGCAACTCCTTCGGAGGTGGTGCGATAACGAGGTATATTTTCATCGGCAATATAAGTAGGTTGAGCGGAAACAGCTTTTACTCTTTCTCCTTTTTCAACCCTTTCAACGACATCAACAATATTTTGATAATCTCCTGTACCTACCAATGCTACCGCTTCGGGTAGTTCGGCTAGTAACTCTTCTTGGAAGTGTTGAGCCATGCAACCAGAGATAATAATTTTTTTATTATTTTCGGCTAATTCTATTAAGGTTCTGACAGACTCTTGTCTAGCAGATTCAATAAAACTACAAGTGTTGACGATCACATAATCGGCTAATTCCTCGGTATTATCAATTTGATAGCCTGATTGTGCTAGTAAACCGAGCATATGCTCAGAATCGATACGATTTTTTTCACATCCTAAATGAGAGACGGCGATGGTTGGCTTATTGCCCATATTCGATTGCGCTTTTTTTCCCTACGACTTTTGTTTTTAATATTTTTAGTATAGCTCTTCTATCATATCAGACTTTGGGATTTATCGCAGAAAAGATAAAAAGTAATTAATTATTTACAGCTAGATGTTTGTGGCAAACATTCAGAACCCCAGTAAATTGCTGGGGGATTTTTATTCATCATAAAAGGGTTATCAGGCGATCGCACTTAACCGTAAATCAGGATGATCCCCTTGAACTTGGTTAATGTTCCATTCATTCTTAAATAATAGTACAGGACGATCTAAAGAATCCTTAACCACCATGGTATTAAATAAACGACCCACCTTTTCAAGGGCTTCCCAACCATCAATTACCCACCGTGCCGCCCCGTAGCTCATAGGTTCTAGCCTTGAGTCCACATTATACTCATTCAACAAACGATGTTGCACCACTTCAAATTGTAACTGCCCCACTGCCGCCAAAATAGGATCACGGATAAATTCATCCTTGGAGTACATAATTTGTACAGCCCCTTCCTCCTGTAACTCCTGTACCCCTTTTTGAAATTGCTTGAACTTAGAAGGATTAGGGTTTTTGAGAAAAGCGAATAACTCAGGAGAAAAACTAGGTATCTTATCATACTCAATTTTTTTACCTAGATAGATGGTATCCCCAATGGCAAACATCCCCGGATTATTCAAACCAATCACATCCCCAGGATAGGCCTCATCAATAGACTCTCTCCCTTGGGCGAATAACTTTTGAGGGCGAGAAAGACGAATACTTTTGCCCGTGCGCGCATGGTTTACAGACATATCCTTCTCAAACTTCCCTGTACATACCCTCACAAAAGCCACCCTGTCACGGTGTCTGGCATCCATATTGGCCTGTAACTTAAAGACAAAACCACTAAAATCAGGATAAGTAGGCTCTAATTCTCCTAGAGTAGAGTTTCTGGGGGTAGGGGGCAACGCATATTCCAAAAAAGCATCGAGGAATAAACGCACCCCGAAGTTAGTCATGGCACTACCGAAAAATACAGGGGTCATTTTTCCTGCGTGAATAGCTTCTAAGTCAAAATCCGAACCAGCCTCACTGACTAACTCCAATTCCTCCAGGGTTTGCTCATATAAATCAGCTTCCAGATAATCCTTGATACTTTTATCCCCGTCGGGAATAATCATTTCTGGGGCTTCATCCTTACCATGGACGACTCTATCAAACAGATGATAAGCCTTTTGGCGACGACTATATACCCCTTTAAAGTAGTTACCCATACCCACGGGATAGTTAACCGCAAAAGTCTTTAGACCCAACTCTTGTTCGATCTCATCCAATAATTCTAGGGGTTCACGACCAGGGCGATCCATTTTATTAACAAATGTAAAGATAGGGAGCGATCGCAACTTACACACCTCAAATAACTTGCGGGTTTGAGGCTCTAAACCCTTAGCCGCATCAATCAACATCACCGCATTATCCGCCGCCGCTAGGGTGCGATAGGTATCCTCACTAAAATCTTGGTGTCCGGGGGTATCCAAAAGATTGATTTGATAATCACGGTAAGCAAACTGTAATACCGTAGAGGTAATAGAAATTCCCCTCTGCTTCTCCATTTCCATCCAGTCAGAAGTAACCTTTCTTTGTTCTCTTTTTGCCTTCACTGCCCCTGCTTCGTGGATAGCACCCCCATAAAGTAAAAGTTTTTCCGTCAACGTAGTTTTACCAGCGTCAGGGTGAGAAATAATCGCAAAATTGCGACGCTTACCCACCGCCTTTAATAATTCTTGTTCAATCGTTAAAGCCATATATTTATTAATTCATATTTACAACAAAAAATCAATCTTTCTTCCCAGTATCCATAGAGTCAGGAAGTTAGATGAAGCAAACTTTATCATTCAAATATCTAACTATTTCTCAATTATATTTCTTGGTCTAAAATCAAAATATTATTATTCCAAGTATTCGTAACTATATTACTCGACCCCAAGTCAGATAGCATATCCCATAACAACTATGGGGGAGAAACAAAATTTTACCCATAAAACAAATTACCAACCGAAGCCTTTTGTTATCCCTAATTATACACAAAAGTGGACTCCTATCATTAACCTTAAACTTTAACACAGCTAAAATCAAAGGATACATAGACCCAAGAAAAATGAATAGATAAAGTTAGAATAGATGTGAACACTAAAATTTAACCATTATTAAACCAATACGCAGGATTTTATGGTTCTTATTTTGATATTATGAACATAATAAATATTCCATCAAATATTATTTTAATAGTAATTATAGATCTATGTTTCGTAAAATTCCTTTAGCATTAGTTGGTTTAATTATTGGCTCAATCTTGACAGCTGTAGGCTTTGTAGCCTATGCAAAAGGAAACTCTACCCTGAACTTAGCGGGATTTTTCTACGGAATTCCCCTTTTGTTGGGAGGACTTGCCCTCAAAGCCGCCGAATTGAAACCCGTACCGTTTTCCAAAGAAACCCCCAAAGAAGTCCTTAGTCTAAGGGAAGCCCAAGCCACCGATACTCAAAACCAGCTAAGAAAAGATGTCACTCGTTATCGCTACGGGCAAGAAGCCCATCTGGACGAAGCCTTGGAGCGCATAGGATTAAGCCCCACAGATGAAGAAAGACCTATTCTAACTACTCTCAAAGAAATAGAAATTGACGGTAAATATACCCTAGTCTTACAGTTTCAAACCCCTTTAATTTCCAGAGAAATATGGGAAGAAAAGTTAGACAAAATTACCAAATTCTTTGGTCCAGGTATCACTGCTAAAATTCTCAGTTTTGATGATAATGTGATTGACTTAGCCCTTATTGCCTTATCTGAATCTAGTACCGTTGAAGTTGCCTAAAAACATCCCACAATAATGAAAGACACACAAAACTCTAGTCCTAATAAATTACTTCTCATTGATGATGATCCTAACCTAATTTTGTTGGTTAAAGATTATCTCGAATTTAATGGTTATCAAGTGTTGATAGCGAGTCAGGGCAGAGAAGCCCTCAGTATTTTGGAAAGGGAAACACCGGATTTAATTATTTGTGATGTGATGATGCCCGAAATGGATGGCTATACCTTTGTGGAAGAAATACGTCAAAATACCCAATGGAATCAATTACCTATCATCTTTTTATCAGCCAAAACCCAAACTCAAGATAGGATTAAAGGTTTAAATCAGGGGGCTGATGTATATTTAGTAAAACCTTTTGAGCCTGAAGAATTAGTTGCTCAAGTAAAATCTACTCTTAATTATAGTCAACGTCTGATCAATAGTAATGCTGTAGGGGCTGATACCAAAAGGATTCAAGTACCTAAGTCGGTGGAGTTAACTCCCACAGAAACAAGAGTAGTGAGTTTGGTTTCTCAAGGTTTATCAAATCGGGAAATATCTATTGAGTTGGGGGTAAGTCAGCGCACCATAGAGAGTCATGTGTCGAATATGCTCAACAAAACGGGTTTACATAATCGTACAGAGTTATCTCGTTGGGCGATTCAATCTCAGTTAGTCTAAATCTTTTCTTGACAATCTCCCCACTCTATTGGTTATAATGTATTGTGCAAATGAAAAAAGTAGTTTTTATTCTACTAAAGAGTATTTCACGATACTAAACCTGCCATCTTAGCTCAATTGGTAGAGCACATCACTTGTAATGATAAGGTTGTCGGTTCAAGTCCGATAGATGGCTTACAACGACTAGAGATAGATTACTCCAAACTTTCTCCCCCAATAACTATCTCCTCAATGCGTAAACTAGGGCCGGCGCACCCTACCGCCAAGCCAGATTGCCCTCCTTTCCCACAACCCCCTGACTCATCCCAATAAAAGTCATCCCCGATCGCACTTATTTGTGCTAAGGTTTTAAATACATTTCCTGAAAGGGTGACATTTTTTACAGGCTCGGCAATTTGTCCATCTCGAATCATCCACGCCTCCCCCGCGCTAAAAGTAAACATCTCTCCGTTTGTCATGCCTCCTAACCAATTAGAAGCATATACCCCCTCGGAAATATTGCTAAATAAATCCTGTACAGGAGTTTCACCCCTACCAATCCAAGTGTTAGTCATGCGGACGATGGGAGGATAATGGTAGTTGAGACAACGGGCATTGCCTGTGGGTTTTTCTCCCAATTTTCCAGCGGTTTCCCGAGAGTGTAAACGCCCCACCAAAACACCATCTTTGATTAACTGGGTGGTGGTTGCTTTGGTGCCTTCATCGTCATAATAATAACTGCCCCGATGTCCTTCGGGCATTGCCCCGTCAAAAATTTGCAAAAATTCCTCGCCAAATTTGCGCCCCATGGTCATTACTTCTAATAAATCGGGGTTTTCATAGGCCATATCAGCTTCGGAAAGATGCCCAAAAGCCTCATGGACAAATAACCCTGTCAAAATAGGGTCAATTACTACGGGATATTTGCCACCCTTGACGGAGGGTAAACTGAGGGCATTTACGGCACGAATGGAGGCACTTTCTACCTGTTTATCAAGGTTGGTTAAATCTTCATAACCTTTCCTTGTACCTGTGGTTTCTCGCCCCGTTTGTATTTGATGGGCTTTTTTGGCGATCGCACTAAAGCGCATTTCACTATCAATCCAAGACTGCTGTATCATGCTTCCTTCGGAGGTAGCGAGGATAATTTCTTGTTGGGCATCGTAATAGGTGACGGATGCGGAATTGATGTGAGGATGATAATTTTTGAGAATGTGATAGTAATGGTCACATAGTGCTTTTTTATCCCCCAATGGAATTAAACGGGGATTGGTGCCAATGAGGGGCAACCGACAACTTACCTCCACCGTTTCCACAGGGGCAAGAAGAGTCTCATCATCTCCTATGATACGGGCAAAGGCGATCGCCTCTTCGACCCTTTCTTTAAGCTGTGATAAATCATTAAAGGTAGCAAAACCCCAACCCCCTTTATAACAAGCCCTTACCTGCCCCCCTACGGATACCCCTTCGCTGAGGGTTTCTACCGCCCCATTTCTCAGGGCAATATTGGTACCTTCAGAGTTTTCTAGGCGAATACTTAGGAAATCTACTCGTTTTCGATACTGCTTGATTAAATCTGATAATAAATTGCGATAATCTTTCATTTATGGGGAGTTGCTAAATTGGGCTGTGATTTTTGGTTTAGGTGGAAAATGATAATAATAATTATCAATCATCAATTATCTCTTGTCTCCCAAATTCCTTTATTCATAATTCGGGCATAGTTTTGGGCATTGATTAAAATATCATCATATTTCCCGTCTGTGTAGGTTAAATTGGCGATCGCACTTCCATCCTCAATAATTTTTTGATTAATAAAATCATTATTTAGCCATACATAGGCAGAAAGTCGATCAAATGAATCTTTTGCGGTTAAATCAGTTTTAATGGTGATAGTAACAGAATTAAGAGGATTTTGAAGATTATTTGTAAGTAGATTGAGAATAGTTTTTTCTGCTGTTTCCTGCTGATTTTCAGGCACATCTAAACCAGTTAAACGCACTCGATAGGCTTGATTGTTGATAGCTACCTCAAGGGTTTGCCCACTGACAACCCGCACCAATTGCCCAGAAACAAAGTTATCGGATAAAACATTTTGTCCACAGGAGGATAATAGACAACAAAGAATAATTGAAAGCACAAACCCTTTAAAATTAGCCATTTTTAACCATCGAGTCCAAAATTAATCATCCTCAATGGGGAAACCAAAACGAACTTTTCCACGACCAAAATAACGTCCAAATTGTAATTCGTAAACCTCATCTTCGTCTTGGGTTTCTACCACTAAATCTGAGCGAGGATAACTTACACACAACAAAGCGTAACCCTCTTTTTGTAAATCAGGAGATAATCCCATGGCTTCAGGTTGATATACATCTCCTTCAATTACTCTTACCGCGCAGGTGGTACAGGCGCCATTTCGACAGGAAAAAGGGGCATCGGCATCTTGATTTTCGGCGGTTCTTAAAATATATTGATCTTCAGGTACTATGACAGTTTCCGTGGTGTTGGTTTGGCGGTTATGAATTGTTACCTTATAGTTTCGCATCGTGAATTATATAATTAAGTAAGTATATAGGCTTTCCCATAACAATTATAACTAAACTGGTCATTGAACAATGGGTCATTGACAATGGATAACTATGGCACAAGACATCAGAAAAGAAGTTAAAAAGGTATTGTTAATTACCCTCGTTTTAAATATGACGGTGGTGATAATTAAGGGGGTAATTGGTGTTTTAACTGGCTCTCTCAGTTTACAAGCAGATGCTCTTCATAGTGTCACCGATGGGGTAAATAATATTTTGGGTTTGGTGACAAATCAGCTTTCTTCTCCTATGCCAGATCGAGATCATCCCTATGGACACCAGAAGTTTGAAGCCCTTGGAGCATTGGGGGTTGCGGTGTTTTTGGGGATTGCTTGTTTTGAAATTTTTAAAAGTGCAATCGCCCGTATTTTTGCTCCCAGTGAAATTGTAACCATTGAGGTGGCAGAGTTGTGGTTATTGTTCTTAGTTTTGGGTATTAATATCTTTGTGGCTTTTTATGAGCGTAGAGTAGGCAAAAGATTAGGTAGTCAAATCCTTGTTGCCGATGCTAGTCATACCATGGGTGATGTGTGGGTGACAATCATCGTTTTAGCTGGACTTATGGGCATCTGGGCATCTAATCAGGGGTTTTTTATTCCTTTTCAAGCCCTTGATGTATGGTTGGCTTTTCCTGTGGCTTTTCTAGTTTTTAAGAGTGGTTGGGATGTCTTACAAAACAATATACCATGGCTGGTGGATCAAATGGCGATCGCCCCTGAAGCTATTTATCAAACCGTTATGGAAGTAGATGGAGTTATCAACTGCCACGATATCGCCTCTAGGGGTTTACTCGGCAGACAAGTATTTATCGAAATGCACCTTATCGTTAAACCCAAGGATGTAGAAACCGCCCATTTAGTTACTGAAGAAGTAGAGAAAAAACTACAACAAAAATTCCATCCTGTCCGCACTATTATTCATGTTGAGCCTTCATCCTATCAATCTAATCAAATTACTTTTGAAGAAAATTAAGAATCAAGAATTAATCACTGAATTATTTATCGAATAAAACCTCTACATCTCAAAACCTTAACGATGTCATACAAGCAATGAAAATTAGACTACCATGAAGATAGGTAATAAAGCTCCAAACTAATGAATTATCCCACGGTAGAAAATGTCCCTCACATAGAAAATTGGGCAATCATTAATCATCAACCTGTCACAGTTTCCCCCGAAGCTACATTTTTAGAAGTATTAAGAAAGTTTGATCAAGGATGCGATTGTTTAATTGTTGTTGATTGTCATATTCCTTTAGGGGTTATTACCATCGAAAGAGTAATAAAAATAATTACTACTGGGGTTAATATTTATTCTCTACGGGCAAGAAACTTTTGTCAGAGTTTTCCTTGTCAAAAAGAAACAGAATTAATAGACGTTTTTACCATTGCCCAAGGAATTTTTCAAGGAAAATATGATGTTTATGGTTGTTTAAATGAAAGGGATAATTTTAATGGTTATATTAATGCTAAAAGTTTAATTCGTTATCTTGTCACGGATTCTTTATATCAAAGAGTTACCTTAAACAGCATTTTTAAGCCTAATTTAATTGTAGTGGATCAGGGAGATAGTATTTTAAAAATAGCTGAAAAATATGTTGATAGCCTTGGGCAACATGGATTTGTTATTAATCATGATCAACAATTAAAAATAGTTTCTCCTCACGATATTGTCAAGGCTTTTATTGATACAAGCTGGGAGAATCCGCACCTACAAAGTTTAAGTTTAGGAGAAATTCCTTGTTTTTCTTCTAAAGAAAAAATCCCTACTATTGTAAATGTTTTACAACATAAATGGGCTGTTTTGGCACACCATCAAAATGGTACTTTAGAGCAGGAATTATCGAAGTCTTTTTGTGAGTTGGGTATAGGAAATATTTCCCACCATAGTTTTGTTGAAAAATTGAGCTTAATCACCCCTTCCCATTTAATAGAGGTACTGAATCCTCTTTGGCAACAAAATTATTTACGACAACAACAGCAAGAATTAGACTCTCTTAAAACGGCGGTAAGGTTAGAGCAAAAACAAGTTGAACAGGAAAAGTTATTATCTAGTCTTAGCTCTCGTATTCGCAAATCTTTGAAGTTAGATGATATTTTGGGGAGTACTGTCAATGAGGTACGTTCTTTTTTAGATTGCGATCGCGTGATAATCTACCAATTATACCCTGACGGAGACGGAGTGATTATCGCTGAATCGGCAGGACAAAACGTCATGTCCATTTTAGGTAGAGTAGTGCAAGACCATTGTTTTGCCAAAGACTTTATTAAACCTTATCTAAATGGTAGAATCCAAGCGACAGACAATGTTTTTACTGCCAATTTATCCCCTTGTCACCTCGATTTATTGTTAGGGATTCAGGTACAGGCAAATTTAGTTGTGCCTATTATTTTTCATGATCATCTTTGGGGTTTGTTGGCTGCCCAAAACTCCTTTACTCCCCGTCATTGGCAAAAAGATGAGTTAGATTTATTACAAAAATTAGCGGCTCAAGTGGCGATCGCCATTCAACAGTCACAGTCAGCCCAGAAAGCCTTTCAAGTGGCGAAATATCAAACAGCCATCGCCCACCTAGGTAATACAGCCCTTATCACCAACAACTTAGAAATATTACAAAAAACCACCGTCAAAATTATCGCCGAAACCCTCAATGTCAAATATTGTAACCTCCTCGAACTACAAGCCAATCAAGCCGCCTTTGTCCTTAAGGCAGGGGTAGGATGGCAGGATATGTGGCTAGGGGTCGCCAGAGTCGGTTCTTCTCCCCGTTGGATGCCGGGGTACACCATGACCGTCAAAGAGCCTGTCATTACCGAGGATTTGCTCGTAGAAACAAGATTTAGCCCTCCACCATTTTTGCACAACACCAACATTATTAGTGGGGCGATGGTGAATATTGGTAGTAATGATAACTACTTTGGTATCATCGGCGTATATAGCCAAAATCAACGGAAATTTAGCCCCGAAGAAATTAACTTTTTACAAACCGTCGCCAACGTTTTAGCTACCGCCACCCTGCGCACCAAATCCCAAAGACAGTTAGACTACTTTTTCAATTTATCCCTTGATATGTTTTGTATTGCGGGGGTTGACGGCTCATTTATACGGGTGAATTCCAGCTTTTCTACCACCCTCGGTTATGGGGAGGAGGAGATGATTAATAAAAATATGCTCTCCTTTATCCATCCCGATGATGTGGAAATCACCGCCGAAGAGTTAGAGAGATTGAGTCGAGGTTTTCCTAGTCAAAACTTTGAAAATCGTTGGCGCACCAAGGATGGATTATATCGTTGGTTGGCATGGAAGAGTTTACCCTACGAGGAGGGAACCTTTTACGCTGTAGCACGGGATATTACTTTGGCAAAACAAGCCGAGGAACAGTTACGCAGTTTAAATGAAGAGTTAGAAACTAGGGTAAAAGACCGTACGGAGGAATTAGAGCAAACCACTACCCAGTTACGCACCTTTGTACAAACCGCAGGGACAGTGTTGGTGGTACTAAATCAAGATTATCGTATCATGGAATGGAATGAGGAGGCGGAAAAAATATTTGGTTGGACGAGGGAGTCGGTATTAGGAGAAGATTACTTTTTATTGTTTGTTGCCCCCAGTGATAGGGATATTTTGAGGGAAAAACTAGATATTACCTTGGTAGAAGGTAAGGTACAACGGAATTTAGAAAGTAAGGTAATGGTGGCTGATGGCACTGAAAGGACTTTGTTATGGAATGTTAATCGCTTTACTGATGGTAAGGGAGAAGGTATTGGTATTATTGCCTGTGGGCAGGATATTGAGGAGGTAAGACTGGCACAACTAAGGCTAAAGTTGAGTGAAGAAAGATTCCGCAGTATCTTTAACCAAGCGGCGGTGGGCATTGTGCAGGTAAGTCTTCCAGGGAAGTTGGTTTTGGTGAATGATAAGTTTACTCAGTTGGTGGGCTACAATCGCCATGAGTTGTCGGAGATGGATTTCCATGCTCTCATTCATCCTGATGATGTTTCTGATACCCTCACGGATTTGTCGGAGTTGTTGGCTAGTAATCGGGCTACCTTTGAGCGAGAAATTAGGATAAAACGCCCCCACGGGGATTATCTTTGGATATATCTTACTATGTCGGTGGTGTGGGTATCTGTAGAGCCATCTTACTTTATCGCTGTAATTAATGATATAAGTGATCGCAAACAGGCGGAAGAATCTTTACAAAAAAGTGAATCCCGTTTGAATAGTGTTCTTAGTTCGTTACAGGATGTAGTATGGTCAATGTCTTTACCAGATATGAATTTGCGCTACATTAACCCTGCCTGTGAAATATTATATGGTCATTCTCCTGCGTCTATTTTGGCAAATCGGGGATTGTTATTGGATATGGTAGCGCCAGAATATCGTCAAGATGTGGAGAATACATGGCAGGAGATTTTGGAGGGTTATAAACTAGGAATTTTGCAAAATGAAACCAATAAAAGTTGGGAATTAGAATATAAAATTATTTTGTCCACAGGTAAAGAAAGATGGGTTAGAGAGCGATCGCACATAGTCTATGATAGATATGGTAGGGCTGTAAGTATTGACGGAATTTCTACCGATGTTACCCAACGTCACGAAGCCGAAGAAAAACTATTCAAATCTCTCCAAGAAAAAGAAGTCCTACTTAAGGAAATCCATCATAGAGTCAAAAATAACCTCTATGTCATCTCAGGATTACTCAACCTGCAATCAAGCTATGTAGAAGATGAGCAAGTGCGTAACCTTTTCCACGATAGCCAAAACCGTATCCAAACCATGGCAGTCATCCATGAACAACTATATCAGTCCGATGACCTTTCCGAAATAAATCTTGCCGACTACATAAACCGCCTCGTATCTAACCTTTTCCTCTCTTATAACAATAGCCGAGAAGGTATCAAACCCGTAACCAATCTCGCCGAATGTTATCTCAACATTGAAACCGCTATCCCCGCAGGTTTACTCATCAATGAATTAGTTACCAATGCTTTTAAACACGCTTTCCCCCACGGCAAAGGGGAAGTAACCATTAATTTATTCCTTAAAAATGAACAACATATTATCCTTGAAGTAAAAGATAACGGTAAAGGTTTTCCTGATGATTTAAACTGGGAAGAAAGTCCTTCTTTAGGCTTAAGATTAGTAAGGTTATTAACTCAACAATTAGACGCAGAAATTGAGGTTACTTCTTTTAAAAATGAAGGTACTTGTTTTTGTTTAGATTTTGCCCCTATTAGTTAAGAAAAGTAGCGTAATAAAGGTGGGGAATAGGCAATATTTTTTTATTTAGATATGTCAGTCTATCTAATATTTATATCTTCTAATTGTTTCTGTGTTGACTTACTTAAATTATATTGATCTACTGTCAATTTAATTTGTGTGATAATATCATTAATTAATGGCACAATGACAGAATTTCCAAACTGTTTATATGCCTGATTATCAGATACTGGAATTATAAAATCATCAGGAAAACCTTGTAATTTTGCACACTCACGGGGGGTTAAACGTCGGGGATTTTTATTACTTTGCTCAACTAAGATTTCTGAGCCATCCTTATAGTATCTAGCACTTAAAGTTCTAGTGTATTCAGATTTGTGATCAATAATTCCGTAGCCAAAACCATTTCCTTTCGCTTTGCTATTCTCTTTATGTTGTTGTAAATAACTCCATAATTTATCTGATAAAGTATATTTATTATCTACATTTTCTTCAAAAAGATCTTGTAATTCATACAATCTTTTTTGTGGTGGATTGGGAAAAATAAAATTGAGATCAGGAAAATGGTTTTGGTTAAAACAGATAATAAAAATCCTTTCTCTATGTTGAGGAAGATAGTATTTACCATCAATTACTTGAGAAAAAATATTATAACCTCTTTGGGATAATTTACTTTTAATCACCTTCCATGTATTTCCTTTATCGTGACTTTTTAAATTTTTGACATTCTCTAAAAAAATTACTTTTGGTTGATGATAGTCAATGATTCTTAAAATCTCAAAAAATAAATTACCTTGTTTTTCGTCATCGAAGCCATGCTTTCTGCCTAAAGATTGTTTTTTGCTCACCCCTGCAATGGAAAAGGGTTGACAAGGAAAACCTCCGCATAATAAATCGAAACTAGGTATTGTTTCTGCGGGAATCTCATTTAAATCGGCACAATGGATGTCTCCAAAGTTTGCTGAATAAGTTTGACAACTATATTTATTATGATCATTGGAGTAAACGCATTGTATTCCGTTTTTTTCGAGGGCTAGTCTAAATCCCCCAATCCCTGCAAATAAATCTATGGCTGTTTTGATTTGTTGTTGATTCAACTTTAATCTTTATTAATTAACTTATACATCTAATATTTTTTTATAATATCATATAAAAGGTTTAATAAATACCCAAACAAGATTTTAAAAGGCACTGTTATTATTTTCTGTTATCTCTTTATACTTTTCTCTTTGCAAGAGAATAAATAGATTTTATAAAACATTTTTTAGATGATCTTTGATAGTAAAAATATGGTTTTTATACATAATTTGATTGCTGTTCAATATTTTTATTGAGCCTTGATTAGAGTTATTTTTTCTTATAATATAAGTAGATAAAATTAAATCAAAACGACAATTATAATTTTGCCAAAGAGGGTTTTTAGAAAGAAATATTTGAGCAGTAGTATAAATTTTTTTCTGTTTATTTATATTGAGGGCTTCTAGTCCATTTTGATCCCAATTTTGTGGTTTACGGGTTTTAACTTCAATAAAAACTAGCTCAGAGTTATTGCTATCTAGGGCAATCAAATCAATTTCGCCCCATCGGCAATGCCATCGGTGGTGCAATATTTGGTAGTTTTGCGGTTCTAGCCATGTACTGACTATCTTTTCTCCTAACTCCCCTAGGGTGATCATGATTGGCTTAATAACTGTTTTCGAGGGATAATAAATGATAAAATATACTATGCTGTTTATTTAAAATAATCTTTAATATTAAGAAAATATGGATATTCTTACTTTAGGTTGGGTTGGTGTACTTTCTTTATTTACATGGTCTATTGCAATGGTAGTATGGGGGCGCAAAGGTTTTTAAGTTGTGGAATCGATCTCTATTCTCAATGTTTTATTTTTAGTGGCGATCGCCCTTTTGGTCCTTGTCAGTGGTGGTATATTATACTTAACAACCTTAGAATGGCGGGATCGTCGTAGGCGCGATCGAGATCAAAAATCTTGAATACAATGATAAAGGGGGGAACAAAGTGTCCCCTTTTTTGTCAAAAAAACAGATGGGGGGATAAACTTTACAATCTTGAGTAAGGTTTTATAATAATGTGTAAAAATTGAACTACATACAAAAAAGCATCTAATTTATGACAGTCAGTAATGTTGAGAAAGAAAAAAATCCTCTCCCTTGGATTATCGGAGCGATGATTGGGGGGATACTATTACTAGGCGGTGCAACCTATGGTATTTTGAATCGTCCTAATGCCACCAGTCGATTAGATGAAAACACAGTATCAGTTACCCAGCGCCCCTTAAACCTCGAAATCAGAGCCAGTGGGGTGGTTCAACCCGTGCAGAGTGTTAATATTAGCCCTAAAAATCCAGGTATTTTAACCCGTTTATTAGTAGAGCAGGGTAGCGTAGTAGAAGAAGGGCAACCCATCGCCGTAATGCAAAATGAAGAACTTTTTGCCCAAGGGGCTAACGCCCAAGCAAGGTTAGCAGAAGCCCAAGCAGGGGCGCAGGAGACGGATATTAGAACTCGTGCCGACTTACAAGTATTAGAGACAAGACTAGCTCAAGCCGCCGCCACCTTAGAGGAGTCAAGAAGACGCATCCCCCTACGCTCTGAGCAAGCGCGATCGCAACTTAGGGAAGCAGAATCAAGACTTAGACTGGCTGAGATTCAAGCCCAGAGAAATCAAGCCCTCCTCGAAGAAGGAGTAATTTCCCAAGATGAATTTGATAGAGTCGCCAATGAATTTTTAGTCGCCCAAGCCCGTATCCAAGAAATAGTCCAACGGATTCAGGAAATAGAAAATACTGCCGAGCCAGAAATTAGACGATTAGAAGCAAATATTGCCGAAATCCAAGCCTCTATGCAAGAAAGACAAGCACGGGGAGAAGCAGAAATCGAGCGATTAAGAGCCAACATTCAAGCGGCGGAAGCTAACCTGAAAATAGCAGAAATTCAATTTCAAGATACTTTTATCACTGCCCCTTTTGATGGCATCGTTACCCAAAAATTTGCCTCAGAGGGTGCTTTTGTCACTCCTACCACTTCCGCTTCGGCAACCACCTCCGCCACCTCAAGCTCTATTATTGCCCTCGCCAGAGGCTTGGAAGTCATTGCCAAAATTCCCGAAATTGATTTGCGTCAAATAGAAATGGGGCAACCTGTACAAATTATTGCCGATGCTTATCCTGATGAGGTGTTTGAAGGTATTGTACAAAAAATTGCACCTGAGGCGATCGTGGAACAAAATGTCACCTCTTTTGAAGTCACCATTGCCATCCCCCAACAACAAGAAAAACTTCTGTCAAGAATGAATGTGGAAGTCACATTTTTAGGGGAGCAACTGAATAGTAGTTTAACAGTGCCTACCGTTGCGATCGTAACCGAAGAAGGGGAAACTGGGGTAATGGTACCCGATGAAAATAATGAGCCTGAATTTCGCCCCGTAACCATTGGTGTATCGGTTAATGATCAAACTCAAATTTTAAGCGGATTGAGTTCAGGAGAAAGGGTTTTTGTGGATTTATCCAACTAATTTTTATAATGACAAAAAATAATACTTTTAAATAATAGAAATAATGAATATAGATTGGGAACAATTAGCACAAATTGAAGAGTTAAAATCTTATTTTGAAAAAGATGAAAAACACTTTAAGCAACAAGTGACAGACTATGTGGAGGAATGGGAAAAAATTAGTGCAGAAGACCTTGACAAATTAGCTTTTTTAAGGGCTTTAGAAATTACCAATGGATGTACCCAATGGGCTTATAGAAGACAGGATAAAGAGTGTCTTTCCCTCGAAAAAACTAGGGAATGTATGCAACTATCTATGTCATCTATTAAAAACAAAAAAATCCCCCTTGCCAACGGAGAGTTTATTACTTTTTGTCCAGAAATAGAGAAATTGATCGACACAGGTAGAGATTTATATATCGAGGCCTTCAAAAGAAATATAGCTAAAAAAACTCAAGAATTTTATGCTCTTTCCACGGCTCAGTTTTTAATTTATGGTAAACCAAGAATGGATGAAGCATTTACCAAAATCAAAGATAATTACCTTCAATATTTTGGGGAATTTTATATAAACAGGGGTATAAATTACGTTAGACCTTATCTTGTACAGTAATATTTGTTTTGATGCCCTTGTAACTTATTTAAGATTCTAATTGTGGCGTATAGTTATTAATAATAGACTCGATTAAATCTTGATAAGAGATACTTTTTGTTTAGGTATTAGTTCAGAAGGTAAAGGCAAAAAATCCTCTATAACTTCACCAAACTCTAAATTATGGTCTGTGTACTTAATTTTGTTGCTCATAAATGACAAGTCACTTGTTGATCTACAAATGTACTAACTATGTTAATCTTTATTTATGATCATTTTTTAAACGGGCGTGGAGGGACTCGAACCCCCGACCTGCTGATCCGTAGTCAGCCGCTCTAATCCACTAAGCTACACACCCTTAATTTAAGCACTTATCTATAATAACGAATAGTTTTTTAAAATGCAAGATTTTCCTCAAAAAAGTTTATCCCATTTAGATGAATATGGCTCGGCCCAAATGGTTGATATATCCCCAAAGAAAGTGACTGTGCGCGAGGCGATCGCCCTTGGACAGGTAATTATGACCAAATTTACTTTTGAGCAAATACAAGCAGGAAACGCCCCCAAAGGGGATGTATTAGGCACTGCCAAAATTGCAGGTATCATGGCCGCCAAACAAACTTCCTCCCTTATTCCCCTATGTCATCCTCTCCCCCTGAGTAAAATTGAGGTGGAAATAACCCCTGATGAGCATTTATGCGGTTATCATATTCAAGCAAAAGTAAAAACCGAGGCAAAAACGGGGGTAGAAATGGAAGCCTTAACAGCTGTATCGGTTACGGCACTGACTCTATATGATATGGCAAAGGCACTGGAAAAAACTATCACAATTCAATCAATAAAATTGCTTAGTAAAACGGGAGGAAAAAGTTAGTTATTAATAACTCCTTTTCCCTGACAGTGAAGACATATCTTGTAATAATATTCATCAACCCCCACATAGGCCGATTCTTCTGCCTTTACTAAAATTTTTCCTTTACCTTGACACACTCGACATACTTTTATACTAGACATTTTGAACATCTTAATTACTCCTTTACAATGCAATTTGAAAGAAAAAAATGTTTTATTTGTTAATCCCAGAAGTTCCTCAAAATTATTATTTTTGACAATTTTGTGAGCAAAAATTAACTAGGATATTATTAATCTGTGTGCCAATTTTATTGACAATAAGGGGTTATATCTTCCCCTATTTCACTGAGAAAAGATAAAGCACGAAAACGCAACATCATCAAATCTTCATACAAAGGATTGAATTTACATAGGGGAGGAATGGTAAATAATTTTTTGTTAAATAAATAAATATCTTTAGCAAAAGGGCATTGATTAGGAATCAAACTAACAATTTTTTTTGCCATGTTTTTTTCCCTAATATCCCAATTACCCAATTTTTCTTTGATGATATTTAAGGGTGCAGAGGGAATTTGCGTGAACAACTGACTATAAGTAAAATTTATCATGACAAATTTTATTGATTGCTTTTGCTTAACTATTTTTAGTGTAGCGATGGATAAGCGAAATAACAATATAAGTTCAATATATATTTTTTGTATCTTTGATAAGAAAAACTAAAGGGTGAGCAATGCCCACCCAAAACGCTAAAGTCTAATTATTGTCCATTCCCTAATGAGCAATGGTGCCTAAACAATTTATAAACCTTCTAAAGGTACAGTGAGAAAACGAGCTAACTGGGCGCCTTGATTTTCTAGGGTAGAAAGGGCGATAGGCTCACCTACAGGAGTTAGGGGAATATCTCTTTTAGGTTTTACTCGTAAATAAAGTGTTCTTTTGGGGTTTAATCCTTCTTTTATTTCTGCCCTAATAGCTTGAATATCATCAATATCATAGACGATTTTTAGTTGACGATTTTTACCTAAAAAACCTTGTCTATAAATGGTTACTTTTCCTTCTTTTTTATCAAATTCATTGTAGCCACTACCCACATTTAAAAAGATGTTTAACCATAAATAAGAAGCAAGTAATGTACCTGCCACACCATAAAAACTTAGGGCTATTCCTTGGGGTACAAATTGTAGTCCAGAAACATCGGTAACTTTTAAGAAATCGGTGTGGAAATAACTAGATAATCCTGCGAGTAAAAAGCCGACTCCGCCAATGGTAGATGCGATCGCCACTAAATAATTACCAATACGGCGAGAGCCTGAAATCTCTTGTTTAAAGATAAAGTCGTTAACTTGCATTCCTAAAAAAACTAAAATAAAATTGTTTATTAACATGAACGAAAGATTGTTACCTGAACAGTTATACAAGCAACAATCTTTTTTATCACATATCCATTATAACCTTTGTTGGACTAGGTTTTTGTTTGAACAATAAATCGAATAATTATAGATAAACAGGGTTAAAGAAAATTAACAATTACCTCAAAAATAAGTAAGCTACAATTGAGACTAAAAAGAGATTAAAAATAAAAACCATGGCAATTAATTTACAAAAAGGACAAAGAATTTCCTTAACAAAAGAAGCTCCCCAATTGCAACAATTAATGTGTGGTTTAGGGTGGGATGTTGTGCAAAAAAAAGGTGGTTTTTTGTCTAACTTATTTAGTGAAAGCAATAGTAATTTTGATTTAGATGCTTCGGTAATCTGTATCAGCGAAAATCAAAAAGTGAGACACGAAAAAGATGTTATTTATTTTGGTAATTTAAGACATTCTTCCTCTGCTATTATGCACCAAGGAGATAATTTGACAGGGGAAGGGCATGGTGATGATGAGCAAATTATGATTAATTTAGCCCTATTACCAAAAGATATATATAAAATCGTAATTATTGTTAATATTTATGACCCTTTTAATCGTCAACAGGATTTTGGGCAAGTAAAAAATGCTTTTATCCGTTTGGTTAATTTAACCAATCAAAAAGAAATTGTCCGTTATACCCTCTCTGGGGATGAATACGCAGGGCAAACGGCTATGGTTATGGCAGAATTAACCCGTAAAGGAAACGACTGGGATATGGATGCAAAAGGAGAGGGTTTAAGAGTAAAAGATTTAGCCGCTGTGGTTAATCTCTATAACAAATAAATCTTCATTGTTACCCCTTACATTGTTTCGATGGAGTTGTTTTTACATCTACGGAATCATAGCCAGTATTTTCCATTAACTGAGTAACCGTTAATACCGCCTTTTCATTGGCTTGGTTGAGAATATCCGCCTGACAGGCAGACTGTATCACTTTTTTGAGGGTTTCCCGTTGGGCTTGGGTTTGTAAATCAGGGGCAACATCAGGCCCCAAGCTCAAAAATCCTCTATCATAATCATATACTTGGGATTCAGTTACATCTATTTTAGAGTCCAAAATTTCGGGGGCAGGTAAAGTAATGGTAAGGTTGTTATCTTCTGTGATAATGCTATCCTCATCAATTTTACTCAAATCCAATCCAGCCCTTACTTCCCCTCTGGCAAGATATAGTAAGTTGGTTTCACCTACTACCCAATCTCCTATTTTCCGACTAGAGGAAGTTGGCACCACTGCATCCATTACAAATACGGTGGTAGTTAATTCGCTCACTCCCTGAATTTTTTGTATGATTAGCCTAGATGTATCAATTTCACTGGTAACGGTGGGTAATAAACTTTTCCACCCTTCTAAAATCTTGTTACTGGTATGGAAAAGGGAAAATAAACCAATGGTAAAAACAATACTGACTCCGCTTTTGGTTAGGAAAGGCAGAAGTTTAAAGGAATCGGAAGAGTAGTTAGGAATTTTTGAACTATTCATAGATTTGATAATGGGGAATGGGTAATTGACAATAAATGCAAAAGACAAAAAGTAAAAAAATAATTATGAATTATTTACTGTCGAGCAAAATAAGGGCACTATAGAGTTGAAATGCTTCATCCCATAATGTTTCTTCTTTCCTAAAAATATTAATATTTGATTTTACTTGTTTTAGCATTTCAGGAAATTGGATAGCACCTTCGGCAAAGGGAGTAAAATTATCATGGGATTTTACTTCACTAATTTTATCATTTAAAAATCTAATTAGGGTTAACCATTTCTCTCGGCTAGTTTTATCTTGGTTAAATATGCTGATACCTTGGTCAAATTGATAGATATAATCACTAAATCTGAGTATTGTTTTATTTTTCGACAAGTGTAAGTCACAAAAATTGATGTAGTCGAGGGTTTCTTTTTTTCTGGTCAATTTTCTTTTAACATTGGTATGTAATGTCATCTCAAATATGGGTACAGTACCATTAACTTGATTAATTATGTCTTGATAGTTAAAAGTGAATTCTATTTCTTGGGATAGTTTATTGTTACAAATTGCCGTTATTTTTTCTTGATTTTGGGCTATGTATTTTACTTGGTAAACGATGGTCTGATTTACTTCTTTTATGGAAT
This sequence comes from Cyanobacterium sp. HL-69, assembly GCA_002813895.1. Taxonomy (NCBI): domain Bacteria; kingdom Bacillati; phylum Cyanobacteriota; class Cyanophyceae; order Chroococcales; family Geminocystaceae; genus Cyanobacterium; species Cyanobacterium sp. HL-69. Next base: position 396,113 of record CP024912.1, read on the forward strand.
AACAAATAGAGTTAATATTAATAGTTTTAAATTCTTGTTGATAGTAGCTTAATTCTCCGTAATTCCCTGTTTGATATAGCCTTAAGTTTCTAGTGGGAATTTGTAGTTTAGCGGTGTAGGGATCAACTTTTATTATTTCGGCAAATTGTTTTCCTACTATATTTTTTTCTTCTGGGCTGAGAGGTTTTAAGACTAATATGGCTAATTCTTTACTATTTTCAGTTTCTTGAAATTCGGCTAAGGTTTGTTGTTTTCTTTCTTCTCTTTTTTTGTTTTCGGCATCTTTTTGAGCGAGTTTTATTTGTTTAATTCTTTCTAGTCCATCACGGATATTTTTAGTAATTTGAGGATGGGGAAAAACACTATCTTTTATAACTTGACGATATTTATTTTCGGCTTCAGTTAATTGATTTGCTTTTTCGGCAATGAGTCCATAATAATAGTTTTTCCAGAGTAATGCTTCCCCTTCTGATGATAATTTATCTATTAATTCTTTAGCTTTTTCATATTCTTGGTTATCAATCTGGGTAATAATTTCTGGAAACATTATTTAATCCTCTTTCATTGTTTATTTGATGGCGAATAATGGTTTTTATCTTGTACTTAAAAAATTTATTTTTCGGCAAGGGAGGCTATTAACGACATAATGGCAATGGGGGCGGTAACTGCCCTTAGTATTCTTTTTCCTAGGGTGATGGGTTGAAAATTATGCTCGATCGCACTTTGTACTTCATTTGTAGTCCATCCTCCTTCACATCCTGTGGCAATGGTAATCTGGGAAGGTAAATCGAGGGGATTAAGATGATTGATAAGGTGCTTTTCGGTGTTACGGGCAACAGCAATAAAACGGGGAGAATTATCTTCTATTTGCTTGATTGCTTCTAAAAAAGGTAAGGGAGGGGCAATATAAGGTACTATCAATCTCTCACATTGTTCCGATGCTTCCGAGGCAATTTTACGCCATCTTACTAATTTATTTTCATTGGGTTTGAGTAAAGTGCGATCGCTCATTATGGGGTACAATCTACTTACTCCTAACTCTGTGGTACAACGGACAATATCATCAAAACCACTCCCTTTGGGTAAGGCAACCATGAGAGAAACTTGAATAGGTAATTCTCGATTATCCTCAAGTTTAGTAATAATTTTACCCCCAGTAGCAGTTAATTCGACTTGCCAACCATCTCCTTTGCCATTGATAACAATAAAAGATTGTCCGTCATTTAGTCTCACCACACGACGTAAATAATGTTCTTGGTCAGGGTGTAATATAATTTGGTTATCCTGTCGTTGACTCTCTGTAATCACTAGGCGATATAACATTACGATGATTTTTAGTCAAAAAAATTGATAGTATTTCCCCCTAGGGAAATCAAAAAGAAAAAGAATTATTTTATTCAAGTTTTGATCCACAATATTCCCATTATCCATCAATATGTATTCAAACCAAACTACAATTTTAGTTACCGCCCAAGAAATGAGGCTAATTGAGGAAGAAATTTTCTCCGCAGGAATGCCCGTAGCTAGTTTAATGGAAAAAGTAGCCCTGAAAACGGCTCAAAAAATTAAAGAATTATACCCTTTAAAAGAAAAAAAACTTTCAGTGGGATTTATCATTGGTAGTGGTCATAATGGAGGAGATGCTTTAGTAGTTGCTAGAGAATTATATTGCCATGGTTATGATGTCATAATCTATGCCCCTCTCATAGAAAAGTTTAAGGATTTAACAGCCCATCATTTTAAGTATGCTTCTAGTTTAGGGATTACCATTGTTAGTAATCTTGAAGCCTTAAATACTTGTCATATAATAATTGATGGTTTATTTGGTTTTGGTTTAACTAGAAAAATAATTGATAATTTAGCAGAAGATATAAAAACTCTTAATGGATGGCATAAACCTGTTATTAGTATTGATATTCCTTCAGGAATTAATAGCGATACTGGGGCAGTTTTAGGAGTCGCAATAAAGGCAAAATATACCCTTTGTTTGGGATTGTATAAAAAAGGAATTTGGCAAGATAAAGCCTTAGAATATTTGGGGCAGGTGGAAAGAATAGATTTTGATATTCCCTCCTCCTATGTTCATAAAATTACATCTGAATCTCCCTCTCCAGAATTATTAACCGCACAAAAAGTAAAAGACATCTTGCCGTTACCCCGTCAGGTGACAACTTATAAGTACAAACAGGGGCATTTATTGTTAATTTGTGGCTCAAAAGAATACGCTGGGGCAGCTTTATTGTCTGCCTATGGGGCAAGGAGTAGCGGAGTAGGAATGGTGACGATGGTAGTGCCTGAAAGTTTAACATCCTTTATCAATGCCCAGTTACCAGAAATGTTGGTGATTGGTTGTCGAGAAACTCCCCTCGGTAGTATCGAAACTTTGCCTTTGTTGGATTGGGATAAATATCAATGGGTATCTTGTGGCATGGGTTTAACAAAGGAAGCTGTTTCGGTGGTGGAAAAAGTAATTAGCAGTAACTGTAATATTCTTTTGGATGCCGATGCTTTAAATATTGTGGCAAATTATTATCTTCTTGAGGTTTTACAAACTAGGCAGGGTGAAACAGTTTTGACTCCCCATGATGGAGAATTTGAGCGTTTATTTCCTGATTTTTCTTTCGTGGGTATGGCTGATAGAATCGAGGAAACAAGACAAGGGGCGATCGCCCTTAATGCTACAATTTTAAGGAAAGGTGCTAAAACCATTATTAGCGATAATAGCCATACTTGGATTATCCCCCATGGCACTCCCGCCCTTGCGAGGGGAGGAAGTGGTGATGTATTGAGCGGATTTATCGGTGGCTTACTTGCCCAAAATAGTTTTACGGATACTCCTGTAATTGATACCGTTGCAGCGGCTGGTTGGTTACATCAACAGGGCGCAATTTTAGCCAGTGAAGATTTATCTGTGTTAGGGGTAGATGGGGTTACTTTATCTCGATATATTCTTAAAGCGGTTAATGAATTAAAAGGGAATGGGGAATAGGCAATGGGCAATAGTTTTTTTATTCTTATTGTTGAGGATGGTATTGGTAATTTCACTTGGATTTTTTGCCTTTAATCGTTGATATTAAGTTCAGATAAATTATTGCAATGAAAAGTCCCCAGAATTGGGGGATTTAGGGGGCTAAAAAGCGATCCTTTTTACCACTGATTACTCGAACTCAAGTTTAAATATGAAAATTGAAAGAATTGATTTATACTACGTTGAAATACCATTTATTTATCCTTTCAAAACTAACGGCATTAATGTAAATAGTCATAGTTGTTTGATAGTTAAAATTCATAGTGAAGGCTTTATAGGTTATGGAGAATGTCCTACTTTTAACCAACCTTTTTACAATTACGAAACCATTACCACTGCCCATCATATTTTAAAAGATTTTTTGATTCCTTTGTTGCTCCATAAAAAAATAAATTCTCCCCAAGAAGTAATTAAAATATTATCCCCCGTCAGAGGGAATCCAATGGCAAAATCAGCCCTTGATTGTGCCGTATGGGATTTGTTTGCCAAGAAAAAAAACTTACCTTTATATAAATATATTGGTGGAGTGAGAGAAAAAGTTAGGGTAGGGGTAAGCGTTTCTTTGCAATCTAGTATAGAGGCTTTAATGGACAGGGTAAATAGTTATTTAGAGGAAGGTTATCAAAGAATAAAGTTAAAAATCGCTCCTGAGAATGCTTTATCTTGTTTGACGGCTATTCGTGAAAGTTATCCCAATTTGATGTTGATGGGGGATGCCAATTCGGTTTTCACTTTAGATGATATGGATTTATTCAAACAATTGGATGATTTGAATTTGTTGATGATTGAGCAACCTTTGGCTTATGATGATCTGTTAGAACATAGTCGGTTACAGTCACAGATAAAAACCCCCCTATGTCTCGATGAAAGCATCAATTCTGTTAATGATACCCTAAACGCGATCGCCCTTAAATCATGTCAAATAATAAATTTAAAACAATCCCGTGTGGGCGGTATTACTAACACCATTGAAATCCATAATCTTTGTGAAAAAGCAGGTATAAAACTATGGTGCGGAGGGATGTTAGAATCTGGTATTGGTAGGGCAACAAACTTACATATTGCCAGTCTTCCCCAATTTAAATTACCTGCTGATATTTCCGCCACCAATCGTTATTTTGAAGAAGATATTATCACTCAAAATATTAAGTTAAACCCCGAAGACTCTACCATCAATATCCCTCAAAAAGCAGGAATAGGGGTAGATATTGATGAGGAAAAGTTAGAAAAATTTACCCTCTCTCAAGAATCTTTTACTTAAATCAAGCAAATTTTCGGCGTTGGTGAATGAGGGTATGGTAGAAAAAGGACAAAAGTGAGGTAAAAAACAGAAAATGTCCAGAAGGTGGCTTCAAGAGTATCAATTCCTTGGGTTAACCACTCTTTAAGTTCTAATAATTCTTCCATTAGTTCGCTATACTAATCCGATTCTAGCCTGTTCAATAACGTCGAAGCAAAATCTAATTTGAATAATTTTATAGCCTTAACATCGCACTCTATTTATTACTCAGCTTCCTTTCTTGGGACAAAATAATAAACGTTAAACCCGTGCAAATAACTAACATTCCAAAAGAAGCTGCCGCCGCCGAGGCAAAACGAGCATCATTGGTGGACTCCCAAATTTCCACAGCGAGGGTTTTGAAACCGATGGGGGATAATAGTATGGTGGCGGGTAATTCCTTGATAGCGGTCACAAATACTAATACAGCACCGCTAGTGATACCAGGACGCACGAGGGGAATGGTGACTTCTTTGAGGGTTTGCCATGGGCTACGCCCCAAGCTACGGGCAGATTCTTCGAGGGATGGATTCACCTGTAGTAATGAACTGCGGTTGGTACCAACGGATTGGGGTAAAAATAAAATTATGTAGGCAAAAACTAACATGGGCATGGTTTGATAAATCCATGGTAAATAGTTCGCCCCGAAGAAAACAAGGGATAAAGCAACCACAATGCCGGGTAAACCGTAGCCGAGGTAAGTTCCCCTTTCAATGAGGGTGGTAAGGGTATTGGGAAAGCGAACGGAGAGAATAGCCACAGGTAGAGCCAACAGGGTGGCAAATATGGCGGCCAGACTGGATGCCCAAGCTGAATTTCGGGCAAATACGAGCATATTTTGTAAAGTGGCGATCGCATCTGAACTCCTGGTCAACCAAAGAACAATTACTCCAATGGGTAACACTAAGGAGAAAAAAGACACTATACAACAAAAGGCGATCGCAGGTAATTTCCACCTACCAAGGGGAATTACAACCCCCTTATTAATCGCCCCAGAGCCACGGGAATAATAATTTGCATTGGTTCTTACTTTTTGTTCAATGATAAGAATTACTAATACTAAAACCACTAACACTATAGATAAAGCCGCAGCCAATCCACGATTAAAACTAGAGCGATATTGAGTAAAAATAGCATTAGTGAAAGAATTGAACCGCATGAGAGCAGGAGTTCCAAAATCCTGTAGGGCATAGAGAGACACCAACAAAGAACCTGCTACGATAGAAGGACGTAACAAAGGTAAAGTTACCCGAAAAAATATGCCCCATGCCCCATAACCCAAACTACGGGCCGATTCTTCTAAAGCCGGGTCAAGTCCTTGTAAACCAGCCCGAACACTTAATAATAAATATGGATAGGAAAAAAGAGTAATAGCCGCAATGGTACCAGTCCAACCATAGATAGAAGGGAGACTTTCCACTCCAAAAGGTTCTAGCCATGATTGTAAAAGACTGCCCCGAGGACCAAAGGTGGCGATAAGGGCAAAACTACCCACATAGGTAGGAATAGCAAGGGGTAAGGTACTCACCACAGACCAAAATTTACGCCATGGTAAATCGGTTCTAACGGTCAAAAAAGCGTAAGGAATGGCGATTAAAGCGGCGATCGCCGTTGAAGCTGCCGCCATACCAATGCTATTAAGTAAAATTCTCAGAATACGTACATTAAAAATAAAATTAATTAACTCTTGCAATTCCTCAACCGAAGAAACACTTCCTGCCCTGATAATTAGATAAATCAAAGGAATCACAATGGCAATAACCGTTATGATTGCCACTACCAACAGGAATAATGGGGGCTTAATGTTATTTTGTGGTAATGATTTTGTCTGAAAATCAGGACTATTGGTCATGAGAATTAATTAAAGTTTATTGTTACTGGTACTAATGGGCAAAAAAAATGGGCAAGGTTTTAGGAGATTGGAACTCCAGATCAAAAAGATCTTTTAACTGCCATTACCCATTATTATAAGTTCAAAAGAAATTTGTCTAGGAAAGATTATTTCTTTGAATTGGTCTTATGTTATTCGATCGCACCCATCTCTCTCAATAAATTAAGAGTACCTTCTAAATCCTCTAAACTGCTTAAATCGATAGAAGGAGGATTAATTTCCTCAATGGAAACTTGATCTTGGGGAGGTGCGGCCCCTTCAATTAAAGGATATTCATTGGTATTTTCTGCAAAATAGGCTTGAGATTCATCCGTTAACAAAAAGTCGATAAGGGCGATCGCCACAGCCTCACTGTCAGTACCATCAAGAATAGATACCCCAGCCACATTGATCATCGCACCCACATCATTATTAGTGTAATGGTGAGCCACAGGAAAATTAGGATCTTCAGTGGTGAAACGATTTAAATAATAATGATTAACCAAACCGATTTCAGCCTCACCTCGTCCCACAGCCTCCACCGTAGTTGTATTGTTAGGGTAAACTTGAGGATTATTATCGATAATGCCTTGTAACCACTCTCTAGTTCTCTCATCCCCCTCTGTTACTCGCATGGCCGTTACAAAAGATTGAAAAGAACCATTAGTAGGCGCCCAAGCAACCTTTCCACTCCACTGTTCCTCCGTTAATGCCCAGATAGAATCAGGAAGCTCAGACTCCTCCACCAAATCAACATTGTAAGCAAGGGTACGCGCCCGACCAGAAATACCAATCCACTGCCCTTCAGGAGAACGAAAACGAGAATCCACCTTATCCAAAAGCTCTTGAGGAATAGGCTTAGTTCTACCCTCTAGTTGCAATGCTCCTAATGCTCCCGCATCCTGACCAAAGTATATATCCGCAGGAGTATTTTCGCCTTCTTCTAAAATAGCCGCCGCTAACTCTGCCGTGTCGCCATAACGCACTTGCACTGTTACTCCAGTTTCTTCCTCAAATCTTTCTAACAAAGGTCCAATTAACTCTTCATTTCTACCAGAATAAATAGTCAGTTCCTGTCCTGCTAAATCAACCGCTTCTCCCGCGGTTTCTCCAGTGGTTGTTCCTCCTCCTCCGACATCGGTATTATTCGGAGCATTACAAGCAATGGTTAAAGCACTAGACGCAAATACAACCCCGATTAAACCTAATATTTTTCTTCTTTTCATTGTTTATCTTCTTTATTAATAAAAATTCTTATTTAGGTATCTTATAGGCTATCTCATATTGTTATTACTTGTCAATGTTAATGCTAATAAATAGCAACAAAAAGTATGTAAAGACTTCACCACAAAAGTTATGAAGTGATTCAAAGGGAATAAACAGCGTTCTAATGTTGAAATATTCTGTTAACCTGAGTTCGGATTAAATTGATTGAGTGAGGAAAAAAAATTTTACAAAAAGAGTAGGCTTGTTGAACTCATGAGAGTGTGTATTCCGTCCACAAAGAATGTTGGGACAAAAATTAACTGATGAATGATAATAATAATATTCCCATGCACTTTTGCTCCTTAAATCTCAAGTAATCTAATTGCATAGAAGCTTCTAACAACAAAAACTTAGGTTAGTTAGTTATCAAAAGCTCATTAATAATGCCTCTTTTATTTCCTTTACTATTAATCATTCTGGTAGCAGGAATTCGGTAAATATTAAAACCTTGATAAAGTTCATCAAAAAAATTATCGTTAGGATTTTCATTTTTTGGATCAGAATTACTGAGCATTAAGTCAACAGAATAGTTATTATTTAATTGTTTATAAAAGTTAGCTAATCTTTTTTGTTCGTTATCATCAAACATCATTTTAGAATAAGAGTTAAAGTTAGAAGTCTCATTTAAAGGACGATAGGGTGGATCAAAATATATAAAAGAATTATTTTTAATATGCTGAATAATTTGCGAATAGTCAGCAATTTTAATATCTGTATTTTGTAGAATAATCGATACATTCAGAAGGTTATTTTTATCAACAATATTGGGATTTTTATATTTTCCATGGGGAACATTAAAACCTCCTTTTTTGTTAGTCCTAAATAACCCATTAAAACACGTTTTGTTTAAAAAGATTAATAATGCAGATCTTTTAATCCATGCTTCAGAAAAGTCTATATAATTAAAGTCTATTCTTTCTAAGTTATAAATATCTCTTTTTAGGTAGAAAAATTGTTTTCTTTGTTCTACATTTAATGATTTATATTCTTCAGATAATTCGGTTAATTGTTCTATTAATTGATCAACTGATTTTTGAATTGTTTTATAAACTATAACTATTTCTGGATTTATGTCTGATAAATGACTTTGTTTAATATTATAGTTTTGTACTAAATCAAAAAAAACTGCACCACCACCAATAAAGGGTTCTATATAATTAAACTGTTCACCTTTTAATAAGGATTTGGGGTAATATTGTCTAAAAGTTTCTAGGAGTTGACTTTTTCCCCCTGCCCATTTTAAAAAAGGTTTTGCTTTATTATTATCTTTTATTTTTATTAATTTCATTCAATATTAAGAGAGCTTTTTCAGAGTTTATTTTATACTAGAATTGGATAAAAAATGACAATACAAGTCACCCATAATTAGGGGATTTTGGGGCAAAAAACGACCTTTTTTGTTATTAACAAGGGGCTTAAGCCCCTTGCCTTTATGTTTTCAGTAAGCCCCTTGGCTTGGGCTTTTAATAGATCTCTTGCCTTGATGTTTCAATAAGAAGGGAATTTGATTACATATTTTGACAAATTATTTAACCTTATAATTGATTATAAGATGGATAAATTTGGATAAAATATATCAGTAATTTTGATTGTCATTGAGAAGACGTTGAATAAATATTCTGTGGATGAGTTTAGGAAGGTTGGTAATGCTATTATTCAAACGGCTAGTTTTCTTAATAGTAAAGGATGGACTCCTGCGACGAGTAGTAATTTTTCCCATGTGATGAGTAATAATTTGTGTGCCATTACGGTATCGGGAAAGCATAAGAGTAGATTAACCCTTGATGATATTATGGTGGTGGATTTTGATGGTGTACCTGTGGATGATAAAAAACCATCGGCAGAAACTTTGTTACACACTACTTTATATAAATGGGATGAAAAAATTACTTCTATACTTCATACTCATTCTGTAAATAGTACGATATTGAGTAGATTGATAGATAAACCTTACTGGGAAATAGAAGGCTATGAATTGCAAAAAGCTTTTACAGGAATTAACACCCATGAAAGTTGCATCACTATTCCCATTTTTGACAATAGCCAAGATATTCCTACCCTCGCCCAAGAAGTGATTGAGTATTTAGATAAGGGTAATCCCTGTTGGGCTTATCTCATTCGGGGACATGGGGTTTATACTTGGGGTAAGGATATGGACAGCGCCCTTAGACACTTAGAAGCGATAGAATATTTAATGGAGTGTGAATTGGAAATGATTAAGATAACAGGAAAAAGATGACTAGCTTAAAAATATTTGACGAAAATAACCCTACAGCGCCAATTTTTGATAGCCACGAAGTTACTAATCACAGGGAGAAAATAGATAAAATCGTTCACCATCTCAACCAAGTGGGGGTAAATTTTGAACAGTGGCAAACTGACGATAAGATTCAGTTAGGGGCTACCCAAGAGGAAGTTTTGAAAGCCTATGATAGCGATGTGCAAAGGTTGATAAATGAGGCTGGTTATCAGGCGGTAGATGTGGTTAGTTTAACCAGTGATAATCCTAATAAAAATGTTTTTAGGGAGAAATTTTTGAACGAGCATACCCACAGTGAGGATGAAGTGCGCTTTTTTGTGGCGGGGGAAGGTTTATTTAGTTTGCACCTTGATAATAAGGTATTTGAGGTTTTATGCACTAGGGGAGATTTGATTAGTGTACCAGCAAATACTCCCCATTGGTTTGACATGGGGCCAAATCCTAATTTTGTAGCTATTCGTCTGTTTAATAATCCTGAAGGGTGGGTGGCTAATTTTACAGGGGCAGATATTGCTTCAAAATTTTCTCGTCTTGAAAATTAACTGTTGATTTTTTATGATTAAAGCAATTTTAACTGATATTGAGGGAACTACAAGTTCTATTTCTTTTGTTAAAGATGTCTTGTTTCCCTATGCTTATCAAGAAATGGAAAATTTTCTTGTTCAACATTTTAATAATGATTTTGTTTATAAACAGGCTAAAATGGTTTGTGAATTGGAGGGGTTAAAAGATGGTTGTCAACCCCGTCAAATTGCTGAAATTTTGAGGGAATGGATTAAGTGCGATCGCAAATTAGCCCCATTAAAAGAATTACAAGGAATGATATGGGAAAAGGGCTATAAAAATGGTGATTACCAAGCCCATATCTATGAAGATGCTTATGAAAAATTAAAACACTGGCATCGACAAAATATCCCTATCTATATATATTCATCTGGCTCAGTGTATGCTCAAAAACTATTTTTTGGCTACTCAAATTATGGTAACTTACTAAACTTATTCTCTGGTTTTTTTGATACCAATGTAGGCTATAAACAAGAAGTAGATTCTTATAATTTAATAGCAGAAAAAATGGAGTTTAAGCCAGAAGAAATATTATTTTTGTCAGACATAGAAGACGAAATAATATCAGCAGATAAAGCAGGAATGAAAACGATTTGGATAATCAGAGATGAGCAACAATTACCAGAAAATAAACCCTACAAAATAGTTAGAAATTTTCATGAAATTAGTTTTTAGTGAAAAAATACAAGGTATCAAACCATGATTAGACAAATCTTGCCCCTTGCCCTAACCCTAACTACCCTCGTAGGTATTTCCGCCCAAGCCCAAATTCTACCATCCCCCATCAATCAAAATTCCCGTGTACCATGGTCAGAAGTAGTGGAAGATCCCTTTGATGGTAACATTGTCTATGACAAAGATTTTGGCTCTAATCATGCCACCGTCAGCAGTTGGGCAAAGGATTCTATTCGCCTCAGCTACTTTAGGCGAGAGCAAGAAATAACCTCCTATCGTAACGTCAGGCGCACTCGAAAAGTATGGCGAAAAGATAGATATATAGAAGAAGTATATTGGGAAACAGAACCTGTTTATCGTAGTTATTGGGTGAGTAATACTCCCAAACAAATTCTATTTTCCATTAATGGGGTAGTGTATAGATATGATGGACAGAGAGTTTCTGATGAGTTAGCCAGTGCGCTCGCCAATGCCCCAGAAGGTAATATGAGAATACGCCTAGTGTGGGAAGACCAACGTACCCAAGATGTTATGATTGGTGGAGGTACAGTCAGGGCATGGCAACAAATTTTTATGTAGCTTAGAGGAAAATAAATTTAATCGTCAATACTGCAATTAGGGCGATTATTAATAAATCTATCAGCAACTCCAAACCAATCCCCAACTATCTCCCTTTCCTCACTCGAATTAATAACCCTATCAATCAACTCCTTCCAATCAGGATCATTTTCTGGCAAAATTAAACCATACCTTTCGCAAGTAACAGGAGTTTCAGGTAATAAAATAAAATCTCTTGTTAAAGACATACTCAAAGAAGTAGCCGCCCCCAAAAGAAGAATACCATCATCAGCAAAAGCATCTATCCTGTCATTTTCTACTGCCCTAACCCCTAAAGCACTACCATTCGCCCCTCGATATAAACTAATTTGGGCTTGGGGGAATCTTTGTCTAACATATTCCTCCGTTGTCGTATCGCCTAAAACTCCAATTCTTATATCCTCAATGGCTGTATCATCAATTAATTGTCTCGCCTTATCCCTTGCTACCAAAAATTGAGTACCTGTCACAAAAAAAGGTTGAGAAAAGGACACCTGATAATTTTCTACTTCTCGGATAGTATTTGCACCACATTCCAAGTCAACAATGCCATCCTGTACAATTTGAAAACGATTACTTAAATTAGAGCTAAAAATATGAGTGGTAATAATATTACGATTTAAACTTTGCTTTAACTCCTTTTTAATTAGATTAACTAAATCTAAGCAAATCCCCTGCAACTCTCCATTATTATCCCTATAACTAAGGGGAATTTCATTGGGATTAATACCAATTCTTAACAAACCCTTTGATTCTATTCTTTCTAATACCGTATCCGCCCTCACAGAAGAATTAACAAACAAATTAATTCCTGAAAGAAGACTAATAGTTAAGACTTTGATCAGTTTTTTCCCTATCATTTATATCAGTAAAGCAAAGATTTCACTATAACTATAGTCCATCTTATTTGATTTTTAGTTCTGAACAACATAGCTTTATAAAGGCATTGCTAAATTTTGCCATAAAAAAATCCCCTCTCCCGTAGGAGAAGGGTTGATGATGAAAATTTTAAAAAGTTAACAACGAAACCTTTTATTAATCGTTAATCTTTAAATCCTGATTCATTGCCACTTTTTCCACTACATCAGGAGAATTGACAAACTTATTACCAAAACGAGGATTAGTAACGGCAACCTGCTGATAAGATTCCGTAACATGGGCATTTATTGCTACAGTTTTGACATCATATAACTGAGTCGCCAACTTAGGATATAAACCCACCCCAATGATGAGGATAAGGAAAGAAGCGGCAATAAAAATCTCTCTGGGTTTAGCATCTTCATATTTTGCATTCATGGGCAAAATACAATCATTACCAAAACAAACAGGCTCATCATTATCTTCGTCAGAGTTAATTATATTAGTAGGTACTCCTAAATTACACATCAAAGTTTGGTCTGAGCTATAAAATAGTTGTCTTAACATGGAGAGTAGGTAAATAGGAGTTAAAATTAAACCCACAGCACTTAGGAGGATGGTTACGGTGCGGAAAGTTGAGCCGTAAATATCACTATTGCTATAACCCACAAATACTGCTAATTCACTGACAAAACCACTCATCCCGGGTAGGGCAAGGGATGCCATGGCACCTGCGGTGAAGAGGGCAAAAACTTTGGGCATTACTTTTCCGATATTACCCATTTCGTCTAAGTACATGGTCTTAGTGCGATCGTATGTTACCCCAGCGAGGAAGAATAGTAAAGCGGCAATTAGTCCATGGGATAACATTTGTAACATTGCCCCACTAATACCTAAGTCAGTAAACGAGGCGATACCAATCAAGACAAATCCCATGTGAGATACGGAGGAGTAAGCTAGACGGCGTTTCATGTTGGTTTGTCCAAAGGAAGCGAAAGCACCATAGACAATGTTTACTACTCCTAGGATAACAAGGAGAGGAGCATAATAAACATGGGCTTCGGAAAGTAAACCGAGGTTTAGACGAATTAAGCCATAACCACCCATTTTTAATAGTACCCCTGCCAAAATCATTGATACGGGGGAAGATGCTTCTCCATGGGCATCTGGTAGCCATGTATGGAGGGGGAAAACGGCCAATTTTACGCCGAAGGCAACTAATAAACCACCGTAAAGAAGTAATTCTAGGCTGAGAGGATAGTCTTTAATGCCTAGTTGCACCATATCAAAGGTGATTTCTCCTCCACCGTATAATGCCATGCCCAATCCTGCGATGAGAATGAAGATGGATGCAAGGGCGGTATAGAGTAGAAATTTGGTAGCAGCGTAGCGACGTTTTTTACCACCCCAAATGGAGACGAGGAGATATACTGGAACTAATTCTAGTTCCCACATGATAAAGAGTAATAATATATCTTGGGCTACAAATACGCCGATTTGGGCGGAATAAAGTAATAATAATAAAAAATAAAATAGTTTTGGTTTACGATCTACTTGCCAAGCGGAAAAAATAGCTAGGGTGCTTACAAATCCTGCTAATAAGACTAGGGGCATGGATAAACCATCTACGGACACAGCCCAATTTAACCCGATATTGGGTATCCAGCTATAACTTTCGACTAATTGTAAGTTGGGGTTGTTGATGTAGTAGTGTTGCCAAAAAACGTAACACATTAAAACGAAGTCTGCTATGCCTACTCCTAACGCATACCATCGAAGGGCTTTGCTTTTCTTATCGGGAATGAGGGGTATGGGTAAGGCTGCGATTAGGGGCAGGGCTATAATTGCGGTGAGCCAAGGAAATTGATCCGCTATCATATACACTTTTTCTATATTTTCTTGAGTGGATAAACTATATCATAGTTTTGTTACGTTTTGTAAAATCTTGTAAAAAGTTTTTTTTCTTTTCTTTGAAGATGACTAATTATCAAGTTTTTTAGAGTTTTTGTTATCGGTTTTCCGTAAGTCGTAGAGAGATATTCTGAACTAAAATAGTAGTTATAGTAATAATATTTAGGTTCTAAAAACAAAATATATGGCTACAAGTAGTAATTTTCGTGGGGCTATTAAAAACGCCCAAAATAAAGCCTTAGTAGGCCCTAACGTCATCCCCAATGCGTTACCATACTTGGGTGGTGGCTTAGTTTTAACCGCTGTGGGTACTTATGGGGGTTTGGGTGTAATTCGCTCTAATCCTGGTATTTTTATGACCACTTTTTTTGTGGCTTTGGTGGCTGAATTGGTCTTATTTTTCGTGGTGAGAGGCATTGCGGAGAGGGCTAACAATTCTACTGCTTTACCTTTGTTGGCGGTGTACAGTCTTTTGTCTGGTTATACTCTCAGTGGTCTAGTTTTCGTTGCTTTGGGTACTGATGGGGTAGGAATTAATGGCGTTGCGATCGCAGCTTTGGGTTGTGGTGTAACGTTCATTGCAGCCCGAAATATTGGCTCTAACCTATCAGAAGAGGATGGTTTAGCCCTCACAAAAACTGTATCTATGGCCATGATTGGTTTGGTGGTGGTATTGGTAGGACAGTTAATTTTTAGCCTCTTTGGAGTATATACTCCTAGTTGGCTAGAGGTAGGAATTTCTGGTTTTGGAGTATTTCTTTTTGCGGGGGTTTCTGTGGTAGATTTTTACATTTTACCCCGTACTTACAGAGATGAGCAGTATCTTAGCGCTGCTTTATCGATGTATTTAACCTACATTAACTTGTTTATATTTATCCTTAGATTACTTATTGCCATCAACGGCCGTGACTAATCATTCATTCCTCTAAAGATTTTTTTTCATACTAATCATAAAACCCTTAAAGTCTTTATTTGAAGAGTTTGAGGGTTTTTTATTGCAGTAATTTATAGTTATTAATTTTCAGTATTATTTTTGATTTATTCTCTTAATAAATATCAAATTAAGATGAACATTAACCGAACATCCTTAGAGGGATTACCGTTCTATTAATATGTTTTTATTTTTAGAAAAGTATCGTAACATAGTAATAGCAATATTAAATATTATTTTTAATAATCGTCTTCCTAAAACAAGCGATTTAAATTATTCACTCAATCAAGGAGACATCTCAATACATGAACAACAATAATATTAGAGTGGGAAACTTATTTGGAATTCCCTTTTATATCAACCCCTCATGGTTTTTTATCTTAGGTTTAATGACTCTTACCTATGGGGGGCAATTGGCGTTTACCACACAACTTCCTGGGATAATTCCTTGGTTAGTAGGTTTATTCGCTTCCTTGTTACTTTTTGCCTCCGTATTAGCCCATGAATTAGGTCATAGTTTTGTGGCAATTTCTCAGGGTATTGAAGTCAAATCTATTACATTATTTATCTTTGGGGGTTTAGCATCCCTAGAAAGAGAATCTAAATCTCCAGGAGAAGCCTTTGCCGTTGCGATCGCAGGACCCCTTGTAAGTATAATATTATTTGCTATCTTTACCGTTATTCAAACAACTACTCCCCTGCCTCTAGCCCTATCCTTGGTAGTATCCTTACTAGCTTACATCAACCTCATCTTGGCATTATTCAACATGATTCCTGGCTTACCCCTCGATGGTGGTAACGTACTAAAAGCAATCGTGTGGAAAATTACAGGAAATCCCCAAAAAGGAGTTATCTTTGCTGGACGTTTTGGACAGTTTTTCGGTTGGACAGCGGTTATCATCGGTGCTTTAGGTACACTAAACGTTTTACCCTTTGGTAACTTTTGGACAGTTTTAATCGGTTGGTTTTTACTACAAAATGCAGGAAATGCAGCCCAGTCAGCCCAATTAGAAGATAAATTAAACCACTTCAGCGCCGCAGAAGCCGTCACCGAAGAAAGCCCTATAGTAAAACAAGATATAACCCTCAGAGAATTTGCTAATAACTATATTATCGGGAAACAACCTTGGCGCAAATTTCTTGTTACCGACGAAGAAAGTATCTTGGTAGGAGTGTTAGAAGTAGAAGACTTAAAAAGTATTTCCACCCATCTTTGGGGTGAAACCACAGTGAAAGAGTTAATGAAATCCTATGAAGACGTCAAAACCGTCAGCGATACAGAAACCCTTCTCGAAGTAGTTAAAATGCTCGAACTACAAAAAGAATCCGAATTAGCCGTCGTAAAAGAAGATGGTACCCTATTAGGATTAGTAGAGAAAAAAGGAATCACCCAACTGTTACAATCTCGGAGAGAACAACAAGTTTCTCAAAAACAACCACAAGCGGTGGAATCTTCTTTCCAAAAGTCTAGCAGTAGTGAGTAATCCCAAGGGAAAACAAAATTAATTAGTTTTCCCCATCCCCCTCCATAAGGAGGAGGGATTTTTTGTAGAAAAAAAAGCTAAAACTACTCCTCTTCATCCTCTTGTAATAGCTTTTCACACAAACTTTTTAGCCTCATTCGGGGAATATAAGGCCATCCGCCCATTTCTTCCATATGACGTACCAAAAGATAGAGACGATGGCGATTAGTAGGTAACGCAGGGGACAAAAAATTGTCATTAACGC
Source organism: Cyanobacterium sp. HL-69 (assembly GCA_002813895.1). Classification (NCBI taxonomy): domain Bacteria; kingdom Bacillati; phylum Cyanobacteriota; class Cyanophyceae; order Chroococcales; family Geminocystaceae; genus Cyanobacterium; species Cyanobacterium sp. HL-69. The sequence goes on from CP024912.1 coordinate 413,080, forward strand.
CACGATGGGTTGCTTCTAACTCTCTTAAAACGTGTAATATTTTTAGGCAGTCTCCCTCACAGCTTTCTGCCAATTCTGTTATTTGCTTGTTAATTGATTCTATTTTGTCTTGTAGTTCGTGATGTTTTAGTTCTTGATTTTCCATTCCTGTTAATATGATTATCCCACTGTCAATGATAATCAGTTGAGCTTAGATTTATCTAGTTTTTTTGAAAATATTTGAGTAGAGTTAATTTTTAAAAGCCCAGATTTCGGTAAACACCCCACAAGTTCGTTACAAAACGTTATATTCTAAAGGAATAGAAATAATAATATCTTCAATCATAAAAAGTATAGTTAGGTATAAAAATGCGAGTAATTTTGATGACAGGGAAAGGTGGAGTTGGAAAAACCTCCGTTGCTGCCGCCACTGGTTTAAGGTGCGCTGAATTAGGACATAAAACGTTAGTACTAAGTACAGATCCAGCCCATTCCCTAGCAGACAGTTTTGATCTAGAATTAGGTCATGAACCCAAAAAAGTGAAAGAAAATCTTTGGGGTGCCGAATTAGATGCTCTCATGGAGTTAGAAGGTAATTGGGGTGCAGTCAAAAAATATATTACCGAAGTTTTACAGGCAAGAGGCTTGGATGGGGTACAGGCAGAAGAATTAGCTATCTTACCAGGGATGGATGAAATTTTTGGCTTGGTAAGGATGAAACGCCATTATGATGAAGGGGAATTTGATGTTTTAATCATTGATTCTGCACCCACTGGCACCGCCCTCAGACTCCTTAGTCTTCCTGAAGTGGGGGGATGGTACATGAGAAGGTTTTATAAACCTTTACAGAGTATGTCAGCCACTTTAAGACCTTTATTTGAGCCTTTCTTTAAGCCTATTACAGGTTTTTCTTTGCCCACCAATGAGGTAATGGATGCCCCCTATGAGTTTTATCAGCAAATAGAGGCGCTGGAAAAAGTATTGACGGATAATACTCAAACCTCTGTACGGTTAGTGACGAATCCTGAAAAAATGGTTATTAAGGAGTCTTTGAGAGCCCATGCTTATCTTAGTCTTTATGGTGTTTCTGTGGATTTAGTAATAGCTAATAGAATTATACCTGATCAAGTGGATGATCCTTTTTTCCAAAAATGGAAAGAAAATCAATCGGTTTATAAAGAGGAAATCCATGAAAATTTCCATCCTCTACCAGTGAAGGAGGTGCCTTTATTCTCTGAGGAGATGTGCGGTTTAGAGGCGTTAGAGCGTTTGAAGGATACTTTATATAAAGATGAGGATCCTAGTCAGGTGTATTATGAAGAAAATACGATTAGGGTGATTCAAGAGGATTCTAATTATAGTTTGGAGTTGTATTTACCTGGTATTCCCAAAGATCAAATTAAGCTCAATAAAACAGGGGATGAGTTGAATGTGAGAATTGGTAATCACCGTCGTAATTTGGTATTACCTCAAGCCTTGGCTGCTTTACAACCTTCGGGGGCAAAAATTGAGGATGATTATCTGAAAATTAAGTTTGCTAGTGCTTCTTAAGAGTTAAAGGTATCTGAGAATTGAGTTTTTGGTGGGTATTTATTGCCCACCTTATTTTTTTTTAATAGCGAATTCTAGGATCAATATAAGCATTGATGATGTCAATGGCTATACTGGCTATAACTACAATAATGCCGAAAAATACCATAATTCCTTGTACGGTGGGATAGTCTCTTTGGGATATGGCCTCATATAGTCTGTTGCCTAAACCAGGCCAAGAAAAGGTTACTTCTGTTAACACAGCCCCTCCGAGTAGGGCAGCAAAGGTTAAACCCATGACGGTGATAACGGGAATGAGGGCGTTTTTAAAGGCATGGGCAAAAAGAATACGACTTTTGGGAATACCTCTGGCCCTAGCGGCTTCTACATAGTCTGATTGAAGGGTTTTTTTGAGGTTTACTCTGACTATCCTTTCAAAAATGCCACTGATTAAGATGCCGAGGGTAAGGGAGGGCAGCGCTACGTAGTGGAGGGCTGTAAAAAATTGACCAACATTAAGGGTTAGAAGACTGTCTAAGACGTATAAGCCTGTTATTTTTGTGGGGGTTGTCATGCCTACGGGGAAGCGGGTGCCGAGGGGAAACCATTTTAGTTGTACGGAAAAGACAATTTGCATTACCATACCCATCCAAAACAAAGGCAAGGCGTAGGTGATGATGCCGAATAGTCTCCCCGCCACATCAAAAATAGTATTGGGTTTTGAGGCGGAAATTAGTCCTATTCCCACTCCAAGGGCTATCGCCACTACCATGGCAAACAAGGATAATTCAACGGTGGCAGGAAAATATTGACCAATAACTTCCTTTACTTCCAAGCCACGGCTGGTAATGGAAGAACCTAAATCAAAGCGCAATAACTGCCCTAAATAAGTAAGATATTGTACCCACAAAGGCTGATTTAAGCCCATTTGTTCTCTTAGTGCTTGTTTGGCTGATTCTGGCGCTCTACCACCCAAGATAGCATCGGCTGGGTCTCCGGGGGTAGCTCTTAGCAACAAAAAAACGATTGTTACAATAGTCCACAACATTAATGGAGCGAGTAAAATACGGGCAACTATATAATACTGTAAAGACTTGGAACGGGACATGGGTTAATATTTTATTGTCAAAACCTTTGAAATATATCTTACAGTATGCTTTGCTTAACAGATCTCTTCGAGAATATTAACTATTAAAACTTTTTTTCTGTTGGTAATATTTGATGAGGAAAGAAGCACCAATCCAAACTCCCACAATGAGTAAACCCAATAAACCAAACTTAGCGATTAATGATACTAATTCGGGTAAGGGAACAATTCTACCCACAAAGTAAGAAAGGGTAACAATCACTGATGCCCAAACCGTTGCCCCTGTAAAGTTGAAAAATAAAAATTTACCGTAATTCATCTCGGTAATTCCTGCAATGGGACCGGCAAAAATTCTTAATAAGGTAACAAAACGCCCGAAAAATATCGCTTTTCCAGCATTCTCATTAAATTTATGCTTGGCGATCGCCAATTGTGTCTCTTCAAGACGAAAAATTCTGGCAAACTTCACAAAAAGTGACCATCCCCCAATCCTGCCCAACCAATAACCACAGTTATCACCGATAACGGCACCGAGAATGGCACTAAATAAAACCCACCAATAATTTAACTCACCGCTACCTGCTAAAAATCCTCCGATTACGGTGATAGTTTCTCCAGGTAAAGGAATACCAGTATTTTCTAGGGCAATACCTACAAAAACTGCCCAGTAACCATATTCTTGAGCTAATTCCTGCATTTGCTCTAATGAGAAAAATTCCATAATGATAAGACTTTTTGATTACTTGACAGATACATAACTTAATTAATCTTAACTCAATGAGAGGGCTTTTAGGGCAAGAAAAACACCCTGATTACTTGATTTACCTTGAATCAGTGCCACGGGATAAGATAGTTATTTTTTCTCAGGAATCGATGTACACATAAAATCAATGATTTCACCATAACGATTTAAATCAGTGGATGAAGGTAAGTTAAAATAATTTAATTCACCACCGATTCTCGTTGCCATGGAGTGAATGGTATGAGTGGGGCGATATTTCATCACCTGTTGGGCAAAGTTAATAATTGCCTCGGCACACATTTTGGGTTGATGATTTTCTTCAAGGATTTTTTTACCTTCTATGCCCATTAGAGCAAATTTTTCGGGATTATTTAAAAAATCATTTAAATGGTGAGTTAAATCTTCTAATTCATGGTTTGGGCGTACAAAAGCCACGGCGTTGGAGTCTAAACTGCCATACCATTCTGTTTGGGATGCTATACTAGGCAAGCTATAACTCCAGAGGTGTAGTTGACTGGCAGAGGCTTCTCCCATGGAAGGATAACGCAGATTGATGGCAAGATTGGCATTATTTAAGGCGTGGTGTAATTCATCGTCACTGACAAAACCATGAAGAGTAATAATATTTTCGAGTCCTAATTCTTGAATTTGGCTAAAGATATAGTCTTCATCCCACATTTCACCGTAAATATGAAGGCGAAATTGCTCTCGACGGGGAAGCATGGCAAGGGCTTTAAATACGGAGTTTAAACAACGATTTTGCCCCATAAAGCCAAACATGATTATTTGATAGGGAGTTTGACTTTTTCGACGATTAATTTGCCCTAGGTTATCGGCAAGGTAAGGTAAGGGAGTGTATCCCGTCATCCAGTGATTTTCTTGGCTCAGTTGTTGATAGGATTCTCTATTATGGGTCATAAGGGCGATCGCACTTTCAAGGGCAAGGGGAGTCATGGGGTATTTATCTGCCATGGTTGCCATGGAAACAAAACCATCTAAAAATTTTTGGGCATTTTCTAATCCTTCTTCCCCATAAAGCTTAAAAACTTGATTAAGATAATTTTTTTTATCGTCTGATAACATATAGAAAAAATCTTGTAATTTGTAATCATGAAGAATTACTAAACCAGGAGATTTTTTACTAATTTGCCAAATATCGCCATGAAAAAGATGATTATTTCCTAACTGATAAATATTCAAATCTGCCTGATTAATTTCATACCAAGAAATATTATGGGGTTGATAATATCTAATGGACATATAATCATTTAACTCACTCTGCCAAGAATCTTGACTTGTCCAGACAGTAACTTTTACAAACTCTTGTAATAAAGGAACTATTTTACAGGTATATTTACCAATTTCTGTTTTGGCAGGGGGCAGGGGAGAAAACCAATTTATTTTCATAGTATTAAAAATGAGAATAATTAAATTATCTTTACTTTTAAATAGGGCATTTTATAGTTTAGATAATTTTTTTTAGAAAAACTTATTGTAGAAACACAATATATTAAAAAAACTAACAATTAGTTAATTTATTAACAACATTAGTCCAAGTAATATCTAATTCTTGATAATGTTTTCGTGCATTTTTGCCCAAGTGAGAAGCTAAACGATGATTTTCCCATAATTGATCCATTGCCCTAGCTAGAGCAAAAGAATCTGGTTTTGTAACAACCCCTGTTTCTTGATCTGTGATAAATTCTAAAGGGCCTCCAGAGTCGGTACAGGTGATAATAGGCTTAGATGATAACATCCCCTCTAAGGTTACATAACCATAGTCTTCATCGAGGGGAGGATAAATAACCCCCATAGATTCGGCATAGTATTTGATTTTTTCAGCTTCGGAAATTTGACCCACAAAAATCGCTCTATGGGTAATGTCTAATTTTTCGGCAATTTGTTTTAATTCATTTTCATATAGTCCGTTATCAGATGAACCTGCAAACACTACTTTGACAGGATTACGGGTTTTGGAGATCGCCTCTAGGACTAAATGTTGTCTTTTTACCAAATTTAAACGACTAGGGAAAAAGAAGTAACCTTGAGCCTCCTCACAGGTAAAAGTATCAGCATTTTTAGGAGGATGATAAAGGGGAATAGAATCAAGCCCATTAAACTTTTTCAATCGGTTTGCCACATTTTGGGAATTACTAAAAATTTGACGACATTCCCCCAAAGCCTTTGTATCCCCATTAATAATCGTTTCTCGAAACTGCACCGCATCGGAATTATGTACCAAACCACCAAATTTTTGTTCCCAAAGATCATATACATCCCTATGTTGATGCAATAACCAAGCTACCTGATTAGGATGACTGTTAAAATAAGCAGGAAACTTGAGAGGAATAATCAAATCAATATTTCTGCCCGAAAAAGTAGAAAAATCAAGAAGACGAAATATAAACATTAAATCTAACATTCGCTGGGGAGGATGAGCTTCAAAAGGAAGGGCAACTATTTCCGCACTATGTCCATGATTTCGTAAGGCTTGAACTAATGACTCGGCATGAATTTCCGCCCCTCCTCGGATAAAAGGTACTTGAACAGTGGTAACTAATATGTCCATCTAATCTGATTATTATTTATCTTGTCGGCTAAACTGAGCATCAATATTACCATTATCTTTGATTAAGGGGAGTTGTTAATTCTCTGACTCGGTAAAAAGTTTCTAAGCTATGGCGATCGCCCACAAAACGCCAGTGCCAAGGTTCATAACTGATACCCTGTAAGTTATCTCTGGGAAAAGAAAGCTCAAAACTGTAACGAGAAGCATTAGCCTCTAACCATCTATAAGCGGCAGTATTTTCAAAACTTTCTTGTAAATTGGTACTAGGGTTATTACCATCGCCAATATCCACCGCATAGCCCGTATGATGCTCACTATGGCCTGGAGGAGCGCTCACTTCTGCTCTTTTTCTTGCGTCCTGATTTCTTTGCTCTTTTAGTTCAAAAAATAAATATTCTTGGTCAGAAATGGATCTAAATCCTGAAATGGGGTTGAGAATAATTCCTTGGTTTCGAGCATCCCTAACCATGGCATTAAATCTCTCAGCGGCTGCTTGTCTCAATTGAATGCCACCATCAGTATTAATAGCTCTTAACTCTGATTGAGGGGCTTCTTCATAGGCTATATGCCCGAGGATATTTTCGGGAATGGTTACTTCTTCTATTTCTTCTTGTGGAGGTTGAATTTCTGTTTCTTGAACCACTACAGGCTCTGAACTAGGGTTATTTGTAATACCATTGATAAAGAAAGAAATTATGGTCACTAACAATATACCCCCCATAAACCAGATTATATATTTCTGGACTAAAGGGCGATCGCCCGAAAAAACTTTTTTATTACCCTTAGAATTAGAACTGGTATCTCTTAGGGCGGTAGGGATTTCATCCATAAACCTAATAACCTTTGATTTTCTTACCTATTGTATCGATTATTTGGCAAATCTTGATTACTAAACATAATGCTATACTCAAAAACAAGAAAACACACCTTTAAATCTTGATACTCATTTGTCTAATCCAAACTCAGATTCCCCCCTAGATATTGACGAGCAAAACTGGGTAGATGAAATAGATGACTCTACCGACAGTGCTTTTACCTATAGCCCCTATCAACCGCCCCAAAAAAACTACAACGTCAGTCCCAAAACCATCGCCTTAGTAGAAAGTGCCTTTTTAGCTAGTACCGCTAGTTTAATTTGGTTAATTGATTACTACTTCCGCCTAGGCCCATTTTTGAGGATGCTATACCCGTTACCCATCGCCCTTGTTTATATGAGAAGGGGCAGACGGGCATCAATCATGACAACCATCGTCTCAGGTTTATTACTAAGTATTTTAATGGGTCCCCCTCGCAGCATCGTTTATATAATTCCCTATGGTTTAATGGGTATTCAGCTAGGGGGAATGTGGCGAAATGGTTCTAATTGGCACCTCTCTTTACTTACAGGGTCAATTATCGGTAGTTTTGGCTTTTTCTTTCGTTTTTGGCTTTTTTCCATCCTACTAGGGGAAGATTTATGGATTTATGTTATTAATCAGATTACAGGGTTAGCCGATTGGATGTTCTTACAACTAGGTATTCTTTCTCAACCAAGCCCCCTCATAATTCAGTTACTTATTCTACTGGTGGTATTTGTTAACAATCTCATTTATTGTTTTACCGTCCATCTCGTCGCATTATTAATGTTGGATAGACTGAAAAACCCCATTCCTCGCCCTCCCCAGTGGCTCAAGGTTATTTTGGATTATGAATAAGGATTATATCTGGCAAAAATGCAAAGAAATATTGTTATGTAGGTTGAATTTTATGGATCAAAGCAACCTACTCTTTTTTCAAATCTTATCTAAAGACTGTAGCCATTATTTCTTAAAAAAGTTTCTAAATTAGTAATAAAATCATTACTAAAATAACCCGTGGCGGTATTATCAATTTCCATACGTCTTTGTATCAAGGATTTTGCGCTGTCATATTCCCCCAACAAACTTTTTACCCCTGCATAGGCCGCCATATAGCCAAAATATTCCACATTTTCCTCACCGCTACGCTCAATTACCGTATTCCATAAACTCTCGGCTTGTTGTCTCAGATGACTAGGATTTTGTTGGGTAACATCTTCTAATCCCGTAGGAGTAAAACTCATAATCCTTCTGGGTGCAGCGGAGGCGGCCCCTGAGCTAAATTGATAGCCAAATCTGCCATCAAAGGCAACGGCTTCGAGGATTCCATTGTTATTGATGTCTTCAAAGTTGAAACAAGCGTTAAAGCCGTGGGGGTTTTGTCTATCTACCTCGGAAACATTAAGGTTAGTGGCATTGATTCTAATGGCACCAGAGGGGATATTCTCATCGAAAACTACCATGTTGTTAACGGTACAGTTGTTAAAACCATTGCCGTAGGTGACGTAGTCAATTAGTAGGGAAGGTTTTTCTTGATTATAGAAGGGTAAAAGACTAACGGTAATGCTGGTAGAAATGCCAATAAATTCGTCAATGGCAACAGTGTGGTTTCTACCTTGGTTGTCCAATACTTCGATACGGGAGTTATTTTTATTATTTCCCACATCAAATTTTAGTTGATAAGTGCCAGAATCATGGGTAATTTCTTCTTCAAATTGACAACCATTCGCACCGCTAGGAAAAACACTAAAGAGTGATTTGTCATGGGTGTTGTCGGTTACGGTGCATTCTTCTATGTCACGATATTCTGGGGACTGTGCTAGGGTGGATTTCCCGAAAAGCAGAAGGGCAAGAAGGTTATAAAATAGTATTTGTGAGCATAAAGTTATAGATTTGTGCATGGTCAATGGTTTTTTATGGTTGGACAAAATCTCTTTTTTTACTTGTCATAATAATTTCGGGTAAGATTAGAAAGTAAATAAAATTATTATAGGAATTTTAATAGTTAGGAAAAAATTATGTCTAGTGTAAGTTATTTAATTGTTAATACGGTTGTTAATTTTATTCAATTATATTTGGTGCTAATTTTCGTCCGTATTTTATTAAGTTGGTTTCAAACTGCCGAATGGGCAGGGAAAGTTATTTCTTTTTTAGCACCAATTACAGATCCTTATCTTAATATTTTTCGTTCAGTGATACCCCCCTTGGGAGGCATTGATTTTTCAGCTATTTTGGCTATTTTTGTTTTACAGTTAATTCCTGGACTTTTAACTTCTTTGGTTCGCACTGGCGGTGGTTTTTAGTTTAGAAGGAAGGATAAACGCTACTGGAAAATCCTGTGGCTTTAAACTGTTTTAATTTAAGGGGAGTGGGTTGATTTGAGGGAACACTGATTCTAAGTTCAAAGTCGCTCACTCCAGGGGGTACTTCTGGTAATGCCCCTAAACGAGTTCTATTTTGTAAGGCTGGTTCGTTATTTGCGTCGTATATTCTCCCAAATACATCAGCATCATAGAGGGTTTTTCCTGATGTGTTGTTGGTTTTTCCTGTAACAAGATAACAGGTGGCTGGTAAGGCACTACCCCCACTGGTGACGCTTCCTTCTCCTACTCCTTCGGGACAGTCTTTGTAACCAATGTCGGTGATTTTTATTTGGATTAGGGCTTGGGCTGGCCTAGGGGCGATCGCACTTATGCCTAAACAAAAGATAGTAACAGTTAAGATAATAAAAAGTTTTTTGAACATAAAATATTTTTAAATGAAAATTAAGATCCATTTCATGATAACTCTAGTTAGGAAGTAGCGACATTTCGTTAAATTTTCAAATCTAATAAGCCATCTTCTTTTAATTTAGGGTTAAAACGCACTTCAAATTTTACACCCCGTTCATCCAATTGATTTTTAATAATTTCCTCATATCTACGGGCTACTTTTTTGAGCAGTTTAATTTTTCCCAATTCATCCAATGAATTATACTGCTGTTTATCGTCATCATTCATGGTTGTCTTTGTGTCAATGGGTTGAGTCCATAAACCTTCGTCTTCCCCATTACCTGACGGTGTCGAGCCATTTTCCTCTAGCCACTTTTGTTTAATTTCTTCGAGGATACTACGACTAGGACGCTCAATTACATGATATTTCAACCAATAACATTTATCAGGTTGTCTAATTAAATGTTGTTTGAGACTCAATAATAAATTACGAGAATAGCCAATATATTCTAGTTTTTTGTAATAATTGAAAATAGCATACAAGCCTATTTTTCCCGTTAATTTATCATTTATATCTCCATTATCATTCAAATAAGAAATATATGGTAAGTTACTTAATACAATTTGTTCTATGTTATTAATCATTTTAAAAGTTTAATAAAAAATCAGCTTTTAGTTTAATCAAATAAAAACCAAAAACTGATTTATGGTGACAAGAAATATTACTTATTTATTTGCGAAGCAATATCTTTAAAAAGTTTAAGACTACCGCCGGGGCGACGACGAGCTTGGGGAACATCATTACTGATATATTGCCCTGCAAAGTTGGTATTTTCTGCGGGGGTACTATTATCAGGATTAGGGGTACTATAATTTTTAATAGCTTTTACCCATTCAGGTTGATCGCTGTAGCTGTTTACAGAGGTTTTGGGGGCAGATGGTGCTGATTTTTTAGCTTGATCTTGGGTAGTTTCGGGAGCTTTTTCCGAAGACTCCACAACAGGGGTTTCGGGAGCTTGATCTTTTACTTCTACTTCTAAAAAGTATTTAGGTTGACCTTTTTTTTTGGACAAAATCTTTTTTAATACCATGATTGCGTGGGATATATTTTGTTAAAAATTGATGATTTATTCTCTATGTAAGGAGGTTTTTCCCTATACCTAAAAATATATCAGAATATGTCACACTCTACAATTTAATAATGATATTGATTCTTTACTTTCTTTGGAGTTGAGCTATTTTGGACTATGAGTAATTATACGCATATATTTTTAATAAAAGTTATGGTTGATTTAAGTTTGAGGGCAGAATCTAATTGACAATAAATCAGAGGTAATTGATAATAAACAGGGAGTATAAAAGGGGCAAATTAGGAGTTATCTTTAATGAGTTTTGGTGATGAGGTCAAAATTGTATTGGTTGAACCTGCCGGAGAGCGTAATATTGGTTCTATTGCACGGGTTATGAAAAATATGGGTTTAACTTATTTGGTGTTGGTAAATCCTCAGGGTGACCATTTGTCCGAAGATGCTCAGGTTATGGCGGTTCATGCTACGGATATTTTAGAGAAGGCTTTGGTGGTGGAATCTTTGCCCGATGCTCTCAAGGATTGCCAAAGGGCGATCGCCACTACTGCCCGTCCGAGGGGAATCCCTACCAAGTTAGAAACTCCGAGGGAAGCGTTGCCATGGTTAATGGAAAAAAATATATCCTCTGCTCTAATTTTTGGTCCTGAAGATAGAGGATTGAGTAACCAAGAATTGAGCCATGCCCAGCGTTTTATTTGTATTCCTAGTAACCCAGCATATCCCTCCCTCAACCTTGCCCAAGCCGTGGGTGTGTGTGCCTATGAACTGTATCAACACTACCATGAACAAGCTAACCCCCAAGAGGTGGAAGACACCCCAGAAATGGCTTCCCTGGAGGCGATCGAAGGATATTATCAACACCTAGAATCTGTTTTACTAAAAATCAACTATCTCTATCCCCACACAGCACCCACCAAAATGGAAAAATTTCGCCGCCTGATAAATCGAACCAAACTACAACCCCAAGAAGTAGCTATGCTTAGGGGAATATTACGCCAAGCCGAATGGGCTATCAAGGAGCGTCCCGAAAATTGAGGAAAAAAAAACCGACAGCGATGTCGGTAAAATCTTTGTTGTCATATAATCTTGAGGAAACCTTTGTAACGATTATCCAAGTCGTCTTTAGATTTCTTTACATTTAATTGTAACAAAAAGTACATATTTTGCCAATGTAGTTGTCATCGTTCCCTCAAAATTGTTCAGCATAAACAAAAAAATACTCATTAAAAAAGGGCTTTAGCCCTTATAAAATAAAACGATTACCCACACAAAATAGATTTTATCAGCCCAAAAACATTTAAAAGGTTAACCCATATTATTTTCTGGGTCTAAAGTTACGGGGGTAGGGGGAGTAGAAACTAGATTTTCTTTGGTTTTAACATTTCTAGATCTATTAACGGTCAAAGACTTATCGTCAGGGCTGACTATTCCTCCAGAAATTAGAACCTTAAAAGCATCTTCGATGGATATAGGAATAGTTTTAACCTCATCCTCTGGGGCGATGACATACCAGCCAGAAGTAGGATTAGGAGTAGTAGGTACAAATACACTAAGCATAGTTTTCGGAAAATTGCCCTGAATAACTGTACTTACTTTTCCTGTGACAAATCCCATGGTCCATAATCCTTTTCGGGGATATTCAACCAATACGACTCGGCGAAATTTCGTTTGGGAATCTTGAAATAAAGTTTCCAGAATTTGCTTCAAAGTTTTGTAAACTGAACCAGCTAAAGGAATAGCTTGAAGAATTCTCTCCCCTACGTCAAGTAACCATCGTCCCGCAATATTACGAGCCATCAAGCCGATAATCATGATAAACACTAGGGGGACGGTTAAACCGACGGCAAAATTGAGGAAGTTGGTTAAAAGGGGATTGAATCCGTCAAAAGGGTTAATTTGCTTCGGTATTCTGGTAAGAAATTTAATCGCCCAGTTAGCCATTAGATAGCTCAACCAGATGGTGGTGGCTAGGGGAATGACCACTAATAGACCAGCGATTAAATCATTTTTTAAGTCTTGTTTTATGCGTTCTAACACAAACTACCTACTTATTTTTTGAGGGTTATTTATAAATGATGGTATGAATCCATTATTGATCTTCCATTATCCACTTTTGCTTATTTAGTGTCAACTAGAGGGCTTTCTAGGACTTCCATACATAGAGTTTTTAATCCCTAGCCAACCGAGAACAATATAACCCACTGATAACATAAAACTGTTTATTCCTGTGCGTAGGGTTTGTCTGAGGGCTTGGGTTTGCGCTCTTTGTTTTTCTTGTCTTTGTAAGTCTCTTAGTTCGGTTTGTAAACGGGTTCTGGTTTCTTCTAGTCTAGCTTCTAAGTCGCTAGGGCTTTGGGATAATGTTAGTAATTCTTGGAGTTGATCTCTTTGGGAGGTGATGGCTTGTAATTCTTCTGGGTTTAGTTGTCTTCCTTGAATGTTGCCGCCGCTATCGATAACTTGGTTTCTTTGTTCAATTTCTGATTGGATTTGTTGGGGGTTACGGGCGATCGCATCTAACTGCTCAATAAAACCCTGAATTTCTTCTTCTTGGGCAGAAGCTCTTTGATCAATTTCTTGAATAAACTGGGCGCTAACATTACTAATATTGCTCAAATGAATAGGTACTAAAAGCAAGAAAAGTAAGCCCAAAAGACTAGAAATAATAAATACAGGTAATCTAACCGCCTTTGAAGGGGGAGCAGAATTAGGGGTATTATCAGTTATCCACCATCCGAGTACCAATAAACTAACCGCCAAGAGGGGTACAACCCCCCGATCAACAATGGTATTCGTAAAATCGATCTGCCAGTTCCTATTTGACAATTGAAGGGGGATAGCAAGAAATAAATAGTCAATCAAAGCAGAGACTAAGATAATAACCCCCACTAACTTCAGTGCCAAAGAGGTAAAAGTTGTAGTAATTTTCATAAAATTTTACGTAAGTATTTTTTAAATTAGCTAATATTATCATGGCAGAGCATGAACTGCCATGGCAGAAAAATTAAAGATATTCCCAGGAGAATATAGTTTTTGTGATTACATCAGTAACCTAACAGAAACTAATTTTAAAGTAAGGGATTTCGTCCAATTTGGAGTATTTCCTTAAAATATTGATGTGAAAGCCGTAAACTTCTCCATGGTAAAAAAATCATCAAAAAAAAGAATAATCTTTGATATATTTGCTAGTATTAGTAAGTTCAATTTTAATCGAGAATAGATGTATGTTAGCTCCTGATAGACCTTCTCCACGAAAACCATTGAGTTCTATTAAACAGAGGAATTATGTGAGTTCTCAATCGGTGACTTATTCTAGGGAAAATACAGTAAGCACGAAAAAGATTAAAAGTCGGAAAAGGTCAGATATTAAACCCGTTGTCATTACGCCGAAAAAAGTTGAAGTTCCTTTTTGGTTAAAGTGTTTTAACTTTGTGACCCATACATCCAGCGGGTTCTCGATTATCACCGTCATCGGTTGTTTTGTGGTTTATGGTTTAACAGTATCAGCCCCTAGTGAATGGACAAAAAAATATGGCAATTTACAAGAGTTGCAAAAAAGAGAAAGACAACTTATTTTTAATAATGAAGTTTTGAAAAATCAGTTAGCCGAAGAAGCGAATGAAGCAAATTCGGGGTTAGTCACTCCAGATTTAAGTCAATCTCCTGTTTTTTTACCTCAAACTGATGTCGAACCTTTGCCAAAAGAAGAGCCTGTGATTTCTTCTCCTAAAAAGATTGAACCTATTTTTCCCATCGCCTATTAATTTTTTTGTATGGTGTAATGAAGTTTTTGAAGCCTAATTTTTTAAATGCCCTTGATTCTCCTACTTTCAGAAAAAAAAACTCTCGCCGAGTTAAGTCTCACAAGGTCAAGAGAGGAAATTTCACTCTGAGAAAGTCATGGGGAAGCGTCGTCCGAATTATTTTGGTTTGGCTTGTGTTAATCATGGGCATGGTGGGCATTGGCTATCGGCTTTATCATTTGCAAATAGTTAAGGGTCAAGAATATTTTGATAGGGCAGAAGGTCAACAAAAGACCAATTTAAGACGTTATATTCCCAGACGTTCTATTATCGACTCTGATGGTCGTGTAATCGCCTCGGATCAACTGGTTTATGATGTGTATGCCCATCGATTATTGTTGGAGAAAGATATTAATAGTGTTGCCCGAGATTTAGCACAGATTATTCCTGAGTTAGATGTGAATGGTTTAGTGCAAAGAATTAATGCCCAAGAAACAGGGGTAATAGTTGCTCGTAATTTAACGGAAAATCAGGCTGATCGAGTCAGGGGTTTGGGTATAATCGGAGTTGATTTGGACCAACGTTATAGTCGTTTTTATCCTCAGGATGATTTATGGGCTGATGTGGTCGGTTATGTGGATATGGATCATAATGGTCAGGCGGGGATAGAGCATAGCCAAGGAGATTTATTGCAAAGGGATTTATCTTCTCCTGAGGTTCGGGGAATGCTTCAGGTTAGGAGGAATGCCCTAGGCTCAATTATCCCTGCCAGTTTACCAGATAAGGCGACTGAGTTGGACGATCTCAGTGTTAAGTTGACGGTGGATTCTCGTTTGCAAAGGGCTGTACGCGATCGCCTTCGGGTACAAATGGATCAATTTAAGGCAAAAAAAGGAGCGGTAATTGTTTTGGATGCTCAAACGGGGGGAATATTAGCCCTTGCCTGTGAGCCTACTTATAATCCGAATAATTATTCTGCTTATGATTTTGCTTTGTTTAAAAATTGGTCTGTTACGGATACCTATGAACCTGGTTCAACCTTTAAACCTATCAATGTGGCGATCGCCCTTGATGAGGAAGTTATTAACCCTGATTCCTATGTATCGGATCCCGCCCAAGTAATGGTGGATGGGTGGCCCATTGCCAATGCTTCACGGACAGGGCTAGGTAGGGTAACGATTACCAAAGCCTTGGATGTTTCGAGTAATACTGCCATGATTGATATTATGCGTCGCATTCCTCGCTCTCGTTATTTTGAGAGGTTGGAGGAGTTGGGTATCAATGAGCGCATGGGCTTAGATTTGCCTTTTGAGGGGGTCGGTTTTCTCAAATCAGAGGAAGTTTTTACCGCCCGAGATATTGAAATGGCAGTATCTTCTTTTGGTCAGGGTTTATCCCTCACACCGATGAAACTGGTACAAATACAAGGGGCGATCGCCAATGGTGGTAAATTGATCACTCCCCATGTAGTAGAAGGTTTAGTGGATTCTAACGGTCAAATTCAAGTTTATCCAGACATAGAAGAAACGCAAGTATTTAAAGAAAGTTCTGCCGATGCCGTGGTGAAAATGATGGAATCAGTGGTAAAAAATGGTACCGGTGCCGCTGCTCAAATAGAAGGTTACAATATTGGCGGAAAAACAGGAACCGCCCAAAAACACGATGGTAGAGGACGATATTCTACCACCGCGCGTATTACTAGCTTTGTCAGTATTTTACCCACCGACAACCCCCGTTATGTAGTCCTTGCCGTCATAGATGAGCCCCAAGGGGACAGTCTTTTTGGCTCTACTGTGGCAGCTCCCATCGTCAAAGATGTAATGAAATCCTTGATCCGCATTAAGGGAATACCTCCTAGTAACTAGGGTATTTTTTCCCTCTTAAAGGTTCATCCACTGGGTGATAACGGGAGGCACAGGTAAAAGAATAAAAACCAGTAGCAGTAAAGACACTAACCCCAAAAAGTCCCTAGTATTATCCAACTCCGTAACATCATTGAGGGCAGGTTGATCGGCGATGGGCATAAAAATCAAAATGATTGCCCACAACAAAAATTCAGGACGAATAAAAGCAAGGAGAATGACCAATAAACGGGCAAATTGCCCGATCGCCACGGCTTTTCCTTGCCCAAACATGGCATGGACGATATGCCCCCCGTCCAGTTGTCCCACAGGCATCAGATTCAGGGCAGTCACGATCAAACCAATATAACCAGCCACCGCCGCTGGATGTAACGCTACGGCATCTCCAGTCCCCAATTCAGAGCCAAAAATTATTTTACTAATTATGGCAAAAATCATCGAAAAGCGGGGGTCTAGGGCAGTAAAGTCGAGCATACTAGCATTTTCTGCCATGGGTACCACCCTAGAAAAAATCAAACCCCAAACTAACACGGGAATAGTCACTAGAAATCCGCCCACAGGGCCTGCTAAAGCGACATCAAATACAGCTTTACGGTTTGGCATGGGAGATTTAATGGAGATAAATGCCCCAAAAGTACCGAGGAAAAAGGGCAAGGGGATAAAGTACGGTAGAGTAGTTTTGATACGATGAAAAACGGCAAAAAGATAATGGCTTAATTCATGTACTCCCAAAATACCTAGTAAACAAAGACTGTAGGGTAGTCCTTGGAATACTAAACTAAAGTTATTTTCTAATTCTTCCACGGTAACGCCACTTATTTCTGCCCCAATGATGGTG
The DNA here is from genome assembly GCA_002813895.1 of Cyanobacterium sp. HL-69. Classification (NCBI taxonomy): domain Bacteria; kingdom Bacillati; phylum Cyanobacteriota; class Cyanophyceae; order Chroococcales; family Geminocystaceae; genus Cyanobacterium; species Cyanobacterium sp. HL-69. Next base: position 430,065 of record CP024912.1, read on the forward strand.
GTAGTAACTAAGGTTAACAGTAAAAGGGCGATCGCAGTTAGGGGTTTAGTTAATTTTTCAGGGGCTTGTTTACTCTTGTTTTCCTCAGAATACGGATTCGGCACGAGGGCAAAAAAAGGTTTTCCCTGCATCGTTTCCTGAAAAACCACCAAAAATCGATCCTGAAATACCCTTTCTAAATTCTTCTTTACCGTAGGATAAGCCTTTTCTGGTTCAGTGCGCAACTTGCCCACACAGACGATAGCTTGGGGTAGATAGTCAATTTTTTGTAGATAATAAACCCCCCAAGGGAAACAATCTTTGAGGGCTTTTTCCTCCTCCGCATTAATAGGGCGTTTAACATTCTTTTTACTCAGAAAAGGTAAATTATCGGGATTAAAGTCTGGGGAATCTTGTTTAGTCATAAAATTGAGAGGTTGTGATAGCTGAGAATCCTTCTTTTCTTTTTCTTCTTTGTGCTTCGGCTTTCCTTTTTGAATTAACCAAATGTAGATAATGGGGGAAATAATCAGAGGTACATAAATTAATAAAGCAGGGGGGTTACTTTCTCCTGGGTTTAATAATTGCCATATCAACCAGATAAAACTAGGAATCATCAGGGCAAACCACAACAACAAAGGAGGGGTATTTGTTATCTTAGTTACGGTGCGATTGATGACAAAGTAAACAAAAATACTTAATAATAGAAAAAGAACGATTGATTCCATTTTTTACCTACAGTAACGAGTCTATCCTGATTGTTTAGGATACCTCTATATAACTACAATATGGGATTGACAATCACCACATCCAGAGGACTATTTAACCTATAAAGATGACCCCTATTCATAATTCTACAGAAAAAAACCAGCAAACGGAGAAAATCTCAACTCCCAAAGCACCCAAATTGATTTTAGAAAATATCTGGGCTTTTCCACCGAATCGAGATATTTTGGGGGGTACATCTTATTTGATAACTAGCACCACTGGAAATATTCTCATCGATTCCCCCCCTTGGCATCCCGAAACCATTGATTTTTGTAATCAACAAGGAGGAGTAAAATATTTATTTATCACCAACCGAGATGGTATTAGTAAGCATATTGGTAAAATAAAACAGGAGTTTGATTGTCAGCTAATTTCCCAAGAGCAAGAAGTTTATTTATTACCCCACTTAGATGCTCTTTCTTTTGGCGATGAATATGAGTTAAGCCCTGATTGTAAATTAATTTGGACATCGGGTTATTCTCCTGGTTCATCTTGTTTATACTATCAAGGTAATGAAGGGGTATTATTTACAGGAAGACATTTATTACCGACCAAAGATGGTAAGGTTGCCCCCCTGAAATTGAAAAAAACCTTCCATTGGCGCCGACAACAACTCAACGCAAAAACCATTATGGAAAAAGTGCAACCTTTAACCTACATCTGCCCGGGGGCTAGTACGGGTTATTTGAGAGGACGAGGTTATGTTATAGTCTAGGGGGAAAGTTAGATTAAGAAAATCACCCCTAATTAATTCTTGATGCCCCAGAAGAAGCGGTGAGATGGGCATAGCAGGTGGATCTTTCGTTAGTAAATTCTTACTGTGCGATCGCCTTTTCTGACTTAACTATCATCAACGCAGCGACAAGGGCGACAAAAAATGATGTAAATTTGAGCAGATTGGTTTTATGTTCTTCTTGGAAGTTTTCTGAGCATATTAAATAATAATCTAATTCTTGTGAAGGAAACTAAAATTGTTTATTTTCTCTTAACTATTACTTCTCCAATTAAGGTAAGATCAAGGGATAGTGCTTTTCAATAATTGATATTTAATAGAATAGATGCAACTTTTTGAGCAGAAAAAAGAGAATAATAAAGAGGAAGAGTCAAGCTCAATAAAAGACGAGAAAGGCTCTATGCAAACAGTTAGTAAACATGGCTTTATTAGTGTTTTAAAAAACAGCGATTTTTTAACCTTATGGCTAGGTCAAGTTTTTTCCCAATTAGCAGATAAAATATACCTAGTTTTAATGATTGCAATTATTAGTAATGATTTTCATCGAGACGGTGAAGCTATTAGTAGTTGGGTATCTGGCATTATGATTGCCTTTACTATTCCAGCAATTTTATTTGGTTCATTAGCAGGGGTATATGTAGATCGTTGGTCAAAAAAACTGGTTTTGGTTATATCTAATTTAGGTCGAGGATTATTAGTTTTTATAATTCCTTTTTTTGTTTATCAAGAAACTTTAGGAGTAGGTTGGTTTAATTTACCGTGGGAATTTTGGTTGCTATTATCCATCACCTTTCTTGTTTCTACTTTAACTCAGTTTTTTGCCCCCGCTGAACAATCTTCTATACCTTTAATTGTGAGAAGGGGTAATTTATTGGCTGCCAATTCTCTTTATACCACTACCATGATGGTAATGTTAATCATTGGTTTTGCCATCGGTAATCCTTTGTTAGAGTTGGTAACTACCTTATGTAATAATTTTTCTTTTAACTACGGAAGGGAGTTGTTAGTAGGGGGAGGATACACCATGGCGGGTTTAATACTTATAGTAGTCAATACGAAAGAAAGGGAACAGGATAAACAAACCCAAGAAAATCACATTTTTGAAGACATAAAAGATGGTTTAATTTATCTACAAAAAAATCATCGGGTGCGCAACGCTTTATTTCAATTGATAATTCTTTTTTCTATTTTCGCTGCCCTAGCAGTATTAGCAGTAAGTGTAGCGGAGGAAATTCCTGGCATTGAAGCCGAGGAGTTTGGTTATTTACTAGCCGCGGCAGGGGTTGGCATTGCCGTAGGGGCTGCTTTTGTTACTCAGCAGGGAAAATCTATCAGTCATGGAAGACTCAGTTTTTATGGCTCTATGGGAATGGCGATCGCCCTTATGGGGCTATCATTTTCTACAGGTAGTCTGGTCTGGGCTTTACTAATGATAGCTATTGTGGGAGGATTTGCTGCCCTTGTAGGAGTGCCAATGCAAACTACCATCCAAGCGGAAACCCCCCCAGATATGCGCGGAAAAGTATTTGGTTTACAAAATAATGCCGTTAATATTGCCCTTTCTTTACCCCTCGCCCTCGCGGGAATTGCTGAGACATTATTAGGTTTGCAAGGAGTTTTGATAATCTTAGCATTATCTTCCGTGGGAGGAGGGGTGTTAACATCTTTTCTCACCCTCAGAAAATAACTAAGCCAAAATCCCTAAACGGGGAACTAAAAATTAAACAAATCAATCATAATTAACAACTGGGACATTACCTTTTTTAGCATTAGCATAGTTAAAATCATGGGGCAACTTGTAATAAATTCATAAATCATGCCCCTTTGTATAGATGGGATTATTGTTTAAAATTATCCCTCGTAAAATTACCTTGTCACTATCAACCCTCTTGAAGCCAATAAAATAAATACTATTATTTTTTATCAATTATGATCAATAAAAAAATTAACAGTTTATCAAAAATTAAATTATCAACCAGTAAAATTGTTTTAATGGTAGGTTTAAGCACCTTCGGTATTCTTGCAGGATTAACCCCCGAATATAATACCCAGTCTAATACTATTAAAATCAGTAATCAAGCCCTAGCTCAAAACTTCTCCGATGCCGAATTAAGCCGATATGCCCAAGCCGCCGTAGATATTGAGAGATTGAGACGCTCTACCTTTGCTAATATTGAAAGCATCGTCGGACAACAAAGAAGTAGTCAATTAGCCTGTCATCAAAAAGATACTATTAATGATTTACCTAGCAATGCCCGTACATTGATGAATGATTTTTGTCAAAATTCCGAGGTGATTGTTAGACGTAATGGATTAAGTATGAATCAGTTTAACCAAATAACCCAACAGGTTAGACAAGATGATGAGTTGAGAAGTCGTTTAAGGGATATTACCCGTCAATTATAAATAGCATTGTTGAATTTAGATACCATTTTTTGTTGAGGTAGGGAATGGGCAACGGGGAATAGTAATCATCTTTTGAATATGAAATACTGATCATAATTCGATAGTATTTCATACCATAATTGAACAACACCAATTCAGAATTATTATCTCTTGCTTCTTGCTTACCCTCACGACTCCAATTTTTCATCAACCCCTATTTATCTTTTGGTTTAGGTAATTGACTATAGTAATTATCTTTAGGAGATGGTTTTTTCTTTTTAAATAAACCAGTAACCAAGTTCCAGCCTGTAAAGCCCAATTGACGACTGATGCGAGTTACTCCTGTGACTACTTCTGTATCTTGACTGACATTTAATTTTTCTTCTAATAATTCTTTTAGTTTAGTGCTGGTGAGGGGACGATTTAAAACTCCTTTTTCCCCCAGAGAAATTGAGCCTGTTTCTTCGGAAACTACCACACATACACAGTTTTCCACTAACTCCGTGATGCCCATAGCTGCCCGATGACGGGTACCTAATCTTTTGGATGCAGTTTTTTCTGATAGGGGTAGGATAACACTAGCGGCGACAATTTCTGAGCCTCGAATGAAAACGGCGCCATCATGCAAGAGGGTTTTGGTTTGGAAGATGGTTTGTAATAATTCCTTGGTAATTTCGGCGTTTAATGGTACCCCCGGGCTTAGGAATACCCTTTCTTCTACGGTATTAAAGGTTTCGATGATAATTAACGCCCCTGTACGATTTTGGGATAATTCTTTGACTGCGTCAACTATTTCGTCAATAATGGTATCTCCTTTTGGAATAATATTATCGGATTTCCACAGTGATTTTATTTCTCCTTTTCCTAGTTGTTCTAAAAAACGTCTAAAATCTGACTGGAAAACTACCCCCATAGATAGGGAACAGATTAAGATTAATTGTTCTAAAAAAAAGCTAATTATTGTTAGCTCTAAGAGGCGATCGCACAGTAAATAAAGTATAATTAAAAACAGTAAACCCCTTACCATTCTTTGCGCTCGACGTTCTTGGAGAAGGGTTATAATTAGATAGAAAAAAAGACTAACTAAACCGACATCGAGAAAAAATAGCAAAAAAATTTTTAAATTGTCAGGAAAAAAACCCGACCAAAACATTAAATTCTAACCCGTTTTATTATGTTGTTTACTCAAAGCTAATTACTATATTTTAATTCTAAATCAACAACCATCTAATATGTCATGAAATTATCTAACAACCACTGAGATGAAATTATTAAGTAGGTTGGCGAAATTAATTATAGCTCTTATTTTATTAAGACTCTTATGAACAAGGGGTTTAAACCCCTTGCCTAAATCGATTTAATTATGCCTACTTACTTATCACCATTCAGGGGAAGAAATAAAGAGAGTAAAAACATAGTGATTATTTCTCGAAAGATTACTCCTTATGGTTTTTAATAGTTAATCCCACTTTTTTTATGATAACAGGGGTATTTTAATCCCTTGCCTTGAACTATTTACTTGATAAATAGTGTGACTGAAATATGATTTATGTTAAAAGATAATATTTTCCGTGGGGGCGTAGTTTTCTACGCCCCGACAATAAAAACTATTTCACGGAAGTTCATCTTGGATACTATGGCAGAAAAAACAAATCCGAGTAATTAAAATTCAGTAATATTTACTAAATTTAAGCCTATGCCAAACGACTAGGTAATAAATCTTGTTTTACCAAATCATCATAGGTTTCACGACGAATAATCAAATTTGCTTCTCCTTCATTTACTAAAACAGCGGCAGGACGTGCTAGACGGTTGTAGTTAGAAGCCATACTATAGTTATAAGCCCCTGTTGCTAATACTACCAGAATATCTCCCTGTTTTGTCTCGGGAAGGGCAACATTTTTCACTAAAATATCTCCTGATTCACAATGCTTTCCTGCTACCGTCACGGTTTCGGTATTAGCGTTTGTCATTTTATTGGCGATGACGACTTCATAAAGGGATTGATAGGTAATAGGACGAGGATTATCGGACATTCCACCATCTACGGAAATATAAGTCCTCACATTGGGAATTTCTTTTCTTCCCCCCACGCTATAAGCGGTAACAGTGCTACTGCCTACCATGGAGCGGCCGGGTTCGGAAATCAATTTTGGTAGGGTAATATCACGCTCTTGACAGGCTTTGAGAACGGATTTACACACAGTCTCTACCCATTGGTCAATACTCGGGGGATCATCTGATTCGGTGTAACGAATCCCTAAACCACCACCGACGTTTAATTCTGCCATGGGTAAACCATAATCGAGGGCTTTTTTATACCAGTCAGCTAATACTCCCGCTAAGTCATGGTGAGGTTGTAGTTCAAAAATTTGTGAGCCAATATGGGCGTGTAAGCCAATACAGTTGATGAATTCTTGCTCTTTGGCAAAGGTGAATACGGCTTCTAGCTGGTTAGCATCAAAGCCAAATTTACTGTCGATGCTTCCTGTGCGGATATATTCGTGGGTATGGCATTCAATGCCAGGGGTAAGGCGCACGAGAATGGAAACGGGGGTTTGTTTTTGGGCGGATAGTTTGGCAAGGTTTTCTAATTCTAGCCAGTTATCTACCATGATTTTACATTGGCTATCGATGGCTAATTCTAATTCGGCGATGGACTTGTTATTGCCGTGGAGATAAATTTTATTTTGGATATATTCTTGACCTAAGTTGCTCATCTCAAGAGCTTTTGTGGTAGTATATAGTTCCCCTCCAGAAACTACATCAAAGCCTATTTCTTCACTGGCTAAGATAGATGCGATCGCCATACAACACCAAGCCTTTGAAGCATAGATAACTTGGGATTCCCCGGGGTAATATTTTCTAAAAGCATCTCTATATTGACGGGCGCTAGTGCGTAAAGTTTGCTCATCAACTATGTATAAAGAAGTACCAAATTTTTCAACTAAATCAATTACATCACAACCACCGATTTCTAAATGATTTTGGTTGTTTATTTTTGCACTGAGAGGTAAAAGTTGTTGATTTGGAGATAAATTAGGGTTGAATTCAGAAATAAACTTTTCGGCGCTATTTTTTTCAGTTACTAACATTTATATTTTACTAAGGTATAAGAATAAAAATAAGTGACATTATTATTTTAATAAATCACTTGTAAAATGACTTATTTTTCCCAAGATAAGTATCAGAAGCAATTATTTAAATTACCTGATTTTTTATCACAAAATTAAGAAAGAATATTTTCGGTGATGATAAAATTATAGGCTATTTGGATATAATTGATAATAGAGAATGGCAATTAAGCCATAGGTAATATCATATCAACTTGGGTTTGTCGTTGATAAATACTACTAATAACTAAACTACCACCATAGATTTCTAGCATTTTTTGAGCAATAGCAATACCTAAACCACTTCCTTGTTGCTCATATTTTCGCCGTTGAAACTGCATATATGCCCCTACCTTTTCCACTTCTTCCTTTGTCATACCCTTTCCCTCGTTGAAAATTGATACTTTTAACCATTGATGACTTTGCCTGTGACAGGTAATTTTAATAGAATTTTGAGGTTGAGAATACTTAAAAGCATTATCTATCAACTCACGGCATATCTTTTCTAAGTTATTTTCCGCAATTTTTACCATCACACTGTCAACCTGTAGAGATAAATCTGACTGACGATGATATTGAGTTGATATTTCTTGACTGACAGCAAGGATAATATTTTGAACATTGCATTCTGACTTATCCGACTCCCTGATACTTTTCACTTTGTCATTATCCTTGGTAATCAATTCTAACTCGGCATAGAGCAGAAAGTTTTGCATTAGATGGGTTAGTCTTTTGCTACTATCTAAAATTAAATCAGCAATTTCCTTTAATTCTTCTTCACTAAGATTATCAGAATAGTCCTTGAGAAGTTGGGCCGAACTATTGATACCATTAAGGGGAGTGTTAATCTCGTGGGGGAGGGCAAAACTGATATTTTGTCTTAATTCTGTTAGTTTTTCGGCTGACTGTTTTTTTAGTCGGGCGGTTTTCTCTAGGCGGGTATTAATAGCTTTGAGAAGGCTATGGATACTAAAGGGTTTGAATAAATAATCATCGGCACCCAATTCCATACCTCGTCTCATGTCACGGGTGTTAGAGTTAGCCGTTAAAAAAATAAAAGGTATGGAGGCAATATTTTCTTGTTTTTGGATTATTTCCAATAATTCGTAGCCCGACATGGTGGGCATGGCAACATCACAGATGATTGAATCTAATGAATTTTGTTTGATGAAATCAAACCCTTCTTTGCCATTTTTGGCGGTTATGACTTGAAAATCTAGGGTAGTTAAGATTTCTCGCATACTATCCCGAATATTTGCATCATCGTCTATTACCAATATTGTTGTCATAACTGAAAAAGGGGTTTAGGTCATAAAAATCCGACAAAAACTAATATTAATAGCAAATATCGCCCTCTGAATCTTAGCATTTTTACATACTTTCACTGACTCAACTTGCGGCAATTAGAGTCCACGTTATTGTCTGTGGAATGGGTTGAAAAATGCTAAGATTGCACAAAAGAAAAAAACTGACGGGAAGCAATTAATTATTCAATACCTAACACCCAAAACCTAACTTAAAGTTTTATGTTTTCTAACTTTTGTCTGGGATTATAGGTGCTAATTTCTTTTATTTTTTGATAGTATTCTTTTTCCTGATTACTAATATTAGCAGGAATTGCGATCGCAACGCGCCCAAACAAATCACCCCGACTACCTTTTGCACTACTCCAGCCTTTCCCTTTGAGTCGTAGAGACTGCCCATGACGAATACCAGCGGGAATTTTCACACTTACACCACCATCAGGGGTAGGCACAGAAATTTCAGTGCCTAACACCGCTTCTACAGGGGAAATAGGCACTTCACACACCAACTTATCATCCTCAAAAAAGAAGAAATCATGGGGTTTTAAATCCACTTTTAAATATAAATCTCCCCTTTGCTGAGTCATGGGGTTAACATTTCCCTTACCCCGCAGACGAATTTTAGTGCCAGATTTAGCCCCGGGGGGAATTCTTACGGAAATAGTCTCTGTGCCTAAATTAATTTTACTCTCGACTCCCTTAAAAGCCTGGGCAAAAGTGAGACTAATATTTTTTTCCACATCACTGGCTGTATTATTAGGGGTTTGTTGTCCGAAACCACCAAAATCGCCAAAACCCCCTCCACTAGGGCGACTACCTGCGGCCCCATAACCTCCAGATGATGTATTGGAAAAACGTCCTAATAATTGATCGATAAAGTCATCAAATCCGCTATATTGGCTAAAATCAAAACCATCAAAATTCACCCCCGCACTCGCACCAGCATTTCCCCAAGGAGATTGATTACTTTGCCCTGCCTGTTGCCAATATCGTCCAAATTGATCATATTTTTTTCTTTTATCGGCGTCTCCTAATACTTCGTAAGCCTCGCTGATTTCTTTAAACTTTTCTTCAGCTTCTTTATTGTCAGGGTTACGATCTGGATGATATTTTACTGCTAATTTACGAAAAGCCTTCTTAATCTCATCTGCCGTGGCACTTTTATTAATTCCTAAAACTGAATAATAATCTTTAAAATCTGTACTTGCCATAGGTCTTTTTTATGCTTTTACAATTAACAATAAAATTAATAAATGATAAGTTATAAATATACAGGTAAGTTTTAGATACTTTCAACCATGGTGAAGGTACTTTTATGATCAAGATCTAATGGTGAATTTTCAATTATCGGAGATTCAACCTTTCAAAATCTTAATTTACAGCTTATCCTATTTAATTCTAAGGTAGCAAAATTATATCCTGATTTAGGTTCGGTTACACCCCATTTTGTGTTCTGTAATTATTTTTTGTTGTCTATGTTGACCAAAAATGTTCAATAAAACTGAGGTAAGATAATAAAATCTTTATAAAAGTCATTCATAATATACGATATGTTTCCTTTCTATTTTTCTTTTGATATGGCAATAATTGCAGGTAGTTGTTTATGGTCATTGGCTTTATATTTAGCTTTTGCTTCTTTACGGGAAAAGATTATTAATGGTTTAGAAAGATGGTTTAATTTTGCGGAACAATATTTATATACTTCCCAAGAAGAATTTGAACGTACTCGCAAGGGAAGGGAGTCGCAAAATGCTTTTTTAGCTTCTTTAATGAGTATTATTCCTTTCTTTATTTTTGGTATTTTAACTAATTATTTAGTAGGATTAGGTTTTGGGAAAAATTGGGAAATCAGTATGGGTATTTTAGGGGCGATCGCCTGTGGAGTGTATGCTTTGGGTCGTCAAGATTCCCAAGGCAGTGAGGAGTAATGGATAATTTAAATATACTAAATGGGTTTATAAGTAAATATTAGCAATAAAAAATATACTAGGACATTAATTTAAGTATTAACAAATGAAATATTGGGACGAAACTTTGGCTGTTAGTCAGAGAATTTTAACAGAATTAATTAAGAGAAGAAGAAGTTTAATTTTTTGGTCAATTTTTCCTATTTCCATTCTATTTATTAATGGTTACATCTTAGGAGAAAGGGCAAATTTAGAGTTATCAGTAGCCCTAAAGATGGCAGCCCCTCCTAGCCTTGTGGGGGCCGCTCTATTTTTTAGTTGTTTGGGGGGTAGTGTCGCCACAGTGGTATCAGAAAGGGAGCAAAAGACCTTAAAGCGGTTGTTTATCTCTCCATTGAGCGGTTTTTCTTATTTTCTTGGTATTTTCCTCGCCCATGCTTTAATAGGTGTGGGGCAAACTTTTTTGGTTTATGGAGTAATTTTCTTGAGGGGAGAAACCATCGAGGGTTCTTTTTTCCTTGGACTTGCTATTCTATTTCTTAGTATTGCTGGTTATGTGGGAGTGGGATTTATTTTAGGTACTCAGTTGGCGAAACGCACAGAGGATGTAAATGCGATCGTGGCGACTTTTGGAGTACCATTGTTAATTATTGGGGGTACTTTTTTACCAACTTCTCTTTTCCCCGATGGTTTATTAAGAGTTGCACAATTTAACCCTATTTTTCACATGAATGAGGCTTTAATTGATGTGTGGGCCGGGGGTAGTAATTTTGAAGATGTGCAAAACCATTTTTGGTTTTTATTTATCTTTTCTGGGGTAATGGTTATTAGTGGTTGGTTTTCCTATTATCGAATGGTGCAATCAGAAAAAGCACTTTAAATAGGGGACCTGAATACATTTTAGGCAATAAGCAAGAGATAAGAGATAATAGTTAAAGTTAATTATCTTATATCCTCATGAACCTAATGCCTACTACCTAATACCCTATTTATCCTTTAATGTTTTCCACCCACTTTCTAGGCTCACTTTTACGGCGAATGTTGCGCCAAATTTGGGTAGCTGCCAGAGTGCCATCGGCGACGGCAATGGATACTTGGTTTAAACCTTTTTTCAAATCTCCTAGGGCAAAGATGCGATCGTGGGTAGTTTGTGCCATATCATTGGTGATAAGGTTTTCTCCATCCCATTGCAACTCTTCTATGCCTTTGAGGTAATCGTTATGGTAAATAGAACCCATATTGATTAATCCTGTGGTAGCTTCGATAAATGTACCATCTTCTAGCTCTACTCCTTGCATTTTATGGTTTTCTCCCACAAAACGGGCGATCGCACTTTCGTATAAGGGATAACCACGCTCTGCCAATTTCTGCTTCATCTCATCACTTACAGTAAATAAACCATGGGTTAATACCGTAATGTAAGGAGTAAACCAATCAAGCACAAAAGCAGCATTGATTTGGGATTCTTTTCCAGCAATTAAAACTGCCTTTTGATCCCACATATCAAACCCATCACATATCATACAAACATGGAGAGTATAACCAGCATAATCATAAACATTTTGCATATCCTCTAGTTGAGGTAAAACATCAATTACCCCAGAAGCCGCAATCAAATATTTACTACGAAAAATAGGATAAACACTATCTTTTTTACCCACCTTTACCTTTACTGCAAAAGTGTCTCCCTCATCCTTCACATCCTCTACATAAGCCCGAAGATAGTCCGCGCCCCAGTCAAGGGCTTGTTGGGTACCGTGTTTAATCAAATCCCTACCAGGGGCATCAGGGTCAATTCCTAGATAATTACGTAAATCCTGCATCCATACCGAGCGCCCCTTACCCTTTTCAATCACTAAACACTTTAGACCATATCTAGCCAGATAAATAGCCGCTGATAAGCCTCCCATACCTCCACCCACCACAATGGCATCATAAACCGTATCAAGGCGTGATTCATAATTTTTGCTAGATAATTTCATATTTATAACTCCAAGAACATCCTTTATTTATAGAGACAAAAATTCTTTATAATGATAAATTTTTATTTCTATAGAAATATTATATAACCTATATTTTAACACCCATAAATAGAGCCTAGTTTCGGTTTACCCTCAGCAAAAAAAATAAAAAATCATGAGATAATGACTAGTGTAAACTAACAGAAAAACATAACCTATGGCACGTACACCCTCCACAATGTTGGAATTAGGCACAAAAGCCCCTGATTTTAGTCTTCTTGATACCGTATCAGGCAAAATCATCTCGTTACAAGATTTCACCGACTCAAAAGGCTTACTTGTCATCTTCTTATCCTGTCATTGTCCCTTCGTAAAACACGTAAGAGCAGAATATGCAAGATTAAGTAAAGATTATATTCCCCAAGGTTTAAGCATCGTTGCCATCAGCCCCAACGATGTCAAAAATTATCCTGACGATGCCCCCGATAAATTAAAAGAAATGGCAGAAGAAGAAGGCTTCAACTTCCCCGTATGTTATGACGAAACCCAAGAAGTAGCCAAGGCTTATCGTGCGGCTTGTACTCCCGACTATTATCTTTTTGATAGTGATTTAAAATTAGTTTACCGTGGGCAACTAGACGATAGTCGCCCTAGCCTTGATATTCCTGTCAATGGGGTTGATATGCGCAACGCCATCGAAGCCCTATTATCAGGCAAAGAAATTGACGAAAATCAAAAACCTAGCCTCGGTTGCAACATAAAATGGATAAAAGGTAACGAACCCGATTACTTCGGTTAAAGTTCAAAATGGGGCGTTTTTCCCTTGCCCCATTATTTATCCCTTGACACAAATCAACTGCCTCAGAGTTGCCACAATTTCCACCAAGTCAGTTTGTTGATTCATTACCTCCTCAATGGGTTTATAGGCGCTGGGAATCTCATCAATAATTCCCTTATCCTTACGACATTCTATGCCCTCAGTTTGCTCAATTAAATCTTCAAGGGAATAACTTTTTTTCGCCATGGCACGAGACATCAAACGCCCAGCCCCATGACTGCAACTACAAAAACTCTCATGATTGCCCTTCCCTTTGACGATAAAAGACTTAGCCCCCATAGAGCCTGGAATGATACCATAATCACTTTGTGTTGCCCTTACAGCGCCCTTACGGGTAACATATACCTCCTCGTCAAAATGAGTTTCTTTTTCCGCATAGTTATGATGACAGTTAACCGTTAATAAAGGTTTAGTTGGTTTACCCCCTGCCAAATGTTTATCGACAATACTCTTAAAACGATTCATCATCACTTCTCGATTAAAACGAGCATATTCCTGCGCCCATTGTAAATCTCGCCAATAATCTTCAAATTCTTTTGTACCCTTGACAAAATAAGCTAAATCAGGATCTGGTAATTTATCATTGGCCATTTTCGCTAACTCTTTTCCTGTCCTAATATGACATTCTGCCAACTGATTTCCAATATGCCTCGATCCTGAGTGTAACATCAACCATACTTGATCTTCGGTATCTAAGCATAACTCAATAAAGTGATTTCCACCGCCTAATGAGCCTACTTGCTTAATGGCTTTGTCTTCTAGTCTTTGTACTCCATCATGAAGATGTCGAAAGTTTTTCCAACCCTGCCAATTACTTACCTGTTTCTCTATCTCTTTATTTTGATTAAAACCAACGGGAATACTAGCCTCAATGTCTCTACGAATTTTCTTTAATTTTCCTTCCAATTGTTCTGCCTTGAAAGATGTTTGTATGGCACACATACCACAACCAATATCTACTCCCACGGCGGCGGGAATAATGGCATCTTTTGTGGCAATTACTGAACCCACCAGCGCCCCTTTCCCTAAATGTACGTCAGGCATCAGGGCGACGTGTTTGTAAACAAAGGGTAGAGAGGCGACATTTTTTGCCATTTGGGTTTCTTTTGCTCCCAACTCATGACTCGCCCATGATAGGATGGGTTTTTTTGTGGTAAGTTCTAGTTTTTCGTAGGGCATAATTTACGCCACATTAAAATAATTGTAATTTTATGATAACAAATTGATAGTCGATAAATAGATAGTGTGGTATGAAGTCTGAGACTTTATGGAGTGTATTTTAATTAGAATCAAAACTGGGAGTGTCTTGAATTAGAGTCGCATCGACTTCTTGGGCGTAATCATTGTTATTTTCTTCGGGTAATAAATTACGGTTAGAGGTAATTTTTTCTAGGGCGTTAAGGGCAATTTCTCTGACTTCAGGATCGGGATCATGATAAGCTGTTTGAGTTATGATAGGCTGGATTTGCGTAATTAGTTCATAGACTTTGGTTATGTCTCTGAGGGCGTTTTTTCTGACGCTTCCATGGTCATTTTGTAGGGCTAATATTAAGGCTTGATTAATGGGTTTTATACTGTTGAAGGCTATTTGAGAGATGGCTTCTAAAATTAGGGTCTTTTCTTGAGAGTTACCTGTCATCATCATATCAAGAAGAGGGGCGATCGCCCTTGAGTCAGCTTCGGAAGCTAGACGCCAAATAACTTTATTTCTATTTTTTGGCTCCCCTTCTACTAATTCTTGAATTAATTCTCTGGTTTTATCTTCAGGTTTTTGAACTTCTGGGTTAATTCTTTTTGCTAACTGTCCTTTATTTAATAATTTGTTTTCTTCTAAGATATTATCATCATTCAGAGATATTTGCTCTAAGTTTTTTTCGTAACTTATTTTGGGATTTTTCTTGTTATTATTGAGTATTTTTACCCCTACAATAATTAAAGTTAAGCTAATAATCATTACTAAAATAATTAAAGAAAGAAGTAATATAAAGACAAGATTATCCATACTCCAAGTATTATTACTATTAGCCAACATCCTTTCAACATTATTGATAGCTCGTTGGGCATAGACATCATCAGGACGATAAGAAAGGGCTGTTTGAAAATAGTTTAAAGCCTCTTCATATTGATGGTTATTAGTGGCTTCATAGCCTTGTTGCATATTTTCATCGTACAAAACAGCCGAATTTTGATTATTTGTCGTCTCCGAGGCGATCGCCCTTAAAGCATTGTTTGTTGTATAATTTTTATGGAGGTATAAACTCGGAAATAAATTCAGAAAAACTATTGATAAACTTAATTTTAAGACCCATTTTTTGTATATCATAGACATTAGTTAGTATGTAGATTAAAAAGGATTAAAATAAACAAAGAAGAAAAAAGTAAGTAATCAATAGCAAAAGATAATAAAAAAACTTAATAAAATTCTTTAATTTACTAATAGATAATCATTTTTACTCATATCATAAGTCAAGATTTCATCCTCAACAACCATAGATAACGAATTACACTATAAAAAGGAATCATAAAAAATTAGGACTTATATCCAAATTTTTCTGTAAACCCCAAGAAAAACAAGGTAACTAGAATTTATTGTCAAGGTTATGATGGATAAAATTTTTCGCAAAAAAAACACTTCCCCCTATACTATCCGTTGGCATCAACAAATAGCAGAAATTCCCCAATCAGCATGGGATGAAATGGCGATGCCCTTGGCAACCCCCTTTTTAGAATGGGAGTGGTTACACAATTTAGAAACCTCTGGCAGTGTTAAGCCTCAAACAGGTTGGCAACCTTGCCACTTAACTGTATGGCATGACCAAAAATTGGTGGCAGGGGCGCCTCTATACATCAAAGGCCATAGTTATGGAGAGTTTGTTTTTGATCATCAATGGGCTGATTTAGCTTACCGATTAGGGATACAATATTATCCTAAACTCCTCGGCATGACTCCCTTTACCCCTGCGGTGGGTTATCGTTTTTTGGTTGCCCCCGATGAAAACGAAGAAGAAATCACCGAAATGATGGTAAGTGCGATCGATCATTTTTGTGTTAAAAATAAATTATCAGGATGTAACTTTCTTTTTGTTGATCCTCAATGGCAATCTACCATCGCAAAATTTGGCTTTTCTGCATGGATGCACCACGGATATGTATGGGGAAGTCTGGATTTTAACACCTTTGATGATTACCTAAAAATATTTAACTCCAATCAGCGCAAAAACATCAAACGAGAAAGAAAATTAGTCCAAAAAGCAGGGTTAATCACTAAAAACCTTGTGGGCGAAGAAATACCCCATTACCTCTACCCCTACATATATCAGTTTTACAATAGCACTTGTAGTAAATTTTATTGGGGTAGTAAATACCTAACTAAACAATTTTTTGAACAACTCTACCCATCCTATAGCCATCGTCTCATGGTAGTAGCTGCTTTTGAAGAAGGCAACGAACATCAACCCGTGGGAATGTCTTTTTGTATCCGTAAAGGAGAAAACCTTTATGGGCGCTATTGGGGTAGTCTGGATGAATATGATTGTTTACACTTCGAGACTTGTTATTATAAACCCATTGAATGGGCTATTAGTCAAGGGATAACAATGTATGACCCTGGCGCAGGGGGTAGCCATAAACGTCGTCGGGGTTTTCCTGCCAAGGCAAATTATAGTATGCACCGATTTTATAACCAACGTATGAGCAGTATTTTAAAACACTATATTGACGAAATTAATTTTGCTCAACAGGAAGAAATTGACGCTATCAATAATGATTTACCTTTTAATAAGAAGGAAATTAATTTTTCTGTGGATTAGTTTTTCTTTCATGTCGGTTGGGTTTGGAAAATGAAACCCAACCAAAAATGTTACAAACCAAATAAATACATAATATAAAAATATGACTACTGTAGTAAATAGTAAAAAAGATATTTTTACTCTATTACAACTACATCAAGAAACCATTAAAAGTTATGGTGTTAAAAGATGTGGTTTATTTGGTTCATTTAGTAGGGGAGAGGCTACGGAAAATAGTGATATTGATTTGTTAGTAGAATTTGAACCTGAGTTAAAAAAATTTAAAAACTTTATCAATTTAGCCTTTTTCTTGCAAGATTTATTTGGGCGTAAAGTAGATGTTTTAACTCCAGAGTCATTAAGTCCTATTTTTGGTCATAGAATATTAGCAGAGGTAGAGTATGTCATATTTTCCTGAAGATTATTTAGGTCATATTTTGCTTAAAACTTCTTTTATTCTTGATGCCTCAAAAGACATAGATAAGGAAACTTTTTTGCAAAATCCTGTTTTAACAAGAGCGATTATTCGCAGTTTGGAAATTATTGGAGAGGCTACAAAAAGATTATCTAATGATTTTAGGATAAAATATCCACAAATTTCATGGAAAGAAATGGCGGGGATGAGGGATATATTAATTCATGAATATTTCGGAGTAGATTATAATTTGGTTTGGGATGTGATTATGGACGATATTCCTACTCTTGAGAAGAAAATTCAAGCTATATTAAAAGATTTATAAGATAATTAACAATTAACCGTAAGAGATTAAAGCTAATCACCTTATTATCTTCTATTTTTGTTACTAAAAAACCAAATTCTTAACTCCTAATATTTATTCTATTTTTGTTGGGCTTAGGAAACAAAACCCAACCTATCAGTTAATTATATTTAAGTTTTTAAACAATGTTATTGAGGAACAAATCTTTTTTCGAGGGATTCTACCCTACGTTTTGCCACAGAGTTTTTAGCATCAATTTTTAATACTTCTTTATATACTTCTAATGCCTGGGCTGTTAGTTGTTTTTTCTCATATACGTTACCTAAATTATTAAGGGCGATCGCATATTCAGGGTACAATTTAATGGCTTCTTTATAGTTACGAATAGCAATGTCATATTGTTCTTGGGAAAAATGAGCAAAACCTAAAGCGTTGTAGATTAAGGCTTTATTTTCTCCTTCAATATCATCGGATGCTTTTAAGGCTCTTTGTAATAATTGTACTGCTTGAACATAGAGTTTTTTATCCAGATAAATACCAGCTAATTCATAGTATTCTTCGGGAGTTCCTCTTTCTTTTGTGAGTCTTTTTTGTAAGCTAGAAAATCTATTTTCTACTTTTCTTGTTTTGAGAATTTGCCTTAATAAAAGAACTGCAACAATGGTCAAAATTCCAAGTAAAATAGAAATATAAACTACTGGAAGATTCTCATTCATAGTAAAAGTTTGTTAATATATTCATTTTTATTACTTTGATATATTATCACATTCAGACCTTTTTATAATCCTGAGAATTAGGGTACAACTTTTGTTAATTTTAAGTAACAATATTAAGAAAAGTAAATTAAAAGTATATTAATTTAATGGTGAATAAAAAAATAAAAGTTGCAGTTATTGGAGATGTTCATGATCAATGGAATGAAATAGACCATCAAATTCTTACCTTTTTAGGGATTGATTTAGTGTTGTTTGTGGGGGATTTTGGTAATGAATCCCTTGAGGTTGTGGGGCAGGTGGCAAAGTTGGAAATTCCGAAGGCAGTAATTTTGGGTAATCACGATGCTTGGTATTCGGCGACGGAATGGGGCAGAAAAAAGTCTCCCTATGATCATAGCAAAGAGGATCGTGTACAGCAACAGTTAGATTTGTTGGGGAATGCCCATGTGGGTTATGGGGAGTTAGATTTTCCTGATTTAGGGTTGTCGGTGGTAGGAAGTCGTCCTTTTAGCTGGGGTGGCTCAAAGTGGAAGTGTAAGGAGTTTTATGCCCAACGGTATGGGGTATCTAGTTTTGAAGATTCTAGTCAAAAGATTTTTGCTCAATGTCAAAAAACGACCCAATCTAATGTTATCTTTATCGGGCATAATGGCCCTTTTGGCTTGGGGGCAAATCCAGAGGATACTTGCGGTAAGGATTGGAATCCCATTGGGGGTGATTTTGGAGATCCTGATTTTCAAAGTGCGATCACAAAGTGGCGCTGCGCGATCGCCCTTAGCCGTCCATTAGACAAACATATCAGCCTTGTTACCTTTGGACATATGCACCATCGCCTAAGACACACCAAAGAAAGACTGAGAACCATTGTTAACCGAGATCAACATAATACTATATATCTTAACGCCGCCTCCACCCCCCGCATCCAAGAAATAGGAGGTATTAAAACCCATAACTATTCTATCGTTACCTATGAACAAAATCAGATTACAGACATATCCCTTCTGTGGGTGAATCAAAACCTAGAAATAGTTTCTAGTACTCCCTTATTTACTCCCATCGGAATCCATTGACAATGGACAATGAACCATGAACAATGGATATAGCGTATAAAAACTTTATTATTCCACAACCTTTACATTACCTTTTTATAAATGAGCAGTATCTTTGGTGAATTATTTAGAATCTCCACCTTTGGGGAATCCCATGGGGGCGGAGTTGGTGTTGTCATTGATGGTTGCCCCCCTCGTATCGAGATTAGTGCCGAAGAAATTCAAGAGGATTTGAACCGTAGAAAGCCAGGGCAAAGTAAGATTACCACCCCCCGCAAAGAATCAGACTTATGCGAAATCGTATCAGGGGTTTTTGAAGGTAAAACCCTAGGCACTCCCATCGCCATCTTAGTCAGAAATAAAGATGCTAGATCTCAAGATTACGATGAAATGGCGGTAAAATATCGCCCTTCCCATGCTGATGCCACCTATGACGCAAAATATGGTATCCGTAACTGGCAGGGTGGGGGGCGCTCTTCTGCCCGTGAAACCATTGGTAGAGTAGCCGCAGGGGCGATCGCCAAGAAAATACTTAAACAAATAGCAGGGGTAGAAATCATCGCCTACGTCAAAAGCATCAAAGACATAGAAGCCAATAACATCAACCAAGATACCGTCACCCAAGAGCAAGTAGAAAGTAATATCGTCCGTTGCCCCGACAGCGTCACTGCTGAAAAAATGATCGACCTCATCGACGAAATTCGCAAAGAAAAAGACTCCCTCGGAGGTACCCTCGAATGTGTCGTCAGAAACGTCCCCAGAGGACTAGGAGAGCCAGTATTTGACAAGCTAGAAGCAGATTTGGCTAAAGCCATCATGTCCCTACCTGCCACCAAAGGCTTTGAAATTGGCTCAGGTTTTGCAGGTACCACCCTCACAGGAAGCCAACACAATGACGAATTTTACCTTGACGATGACGGCAACCCCCGCACCACCACCAATCGCTCAGGGGGCATTCAGGGGGGCATCAGCAACGGTGAAAACATCGTTATAAGAGCCGCCTTCAAACCCACTGCCACCATCGGCAAAGAGCAAAAAACCGTCAGTAAAGAAGGAGAAGAAACCACCCTCGCCGCCAAAGGAAGACATGATCCCTGTGTACTACCCAGAGCAGTACCAATGGTAGAAGCCATGGTTGCCCTTGTACTATGTGATCATCTTATGCGCCACCATGCACAATGTAATTTAGTAGATTAGGGAATGGGCAATGAGCATTGGTAAGAATATATTAACCAGACAATTTTTACTGTCATTCAGTCATCTTTAAATCATGATTAAACAATATTCAATTATTTTTCCCCCTTATTAAGGGGGGCTAGGGGGGATCAAAATGAATCAAAAAATAATCATCATTGGCGGAGGGGCAGCGGGATTTTTTGGGGCTATTAGTGCCGCCACCCATCAACCCCAAGCAGAAATAACCATCCTAGAAGCCAGCAAGCAACTACTAGACAAAGTAAAAATATCTGGGGGCGGTAGATGTAACGTTACTCACCACTGCTTTAACCCCAGTCAACTAATTACTAACTACCCCCGTGGAGGTAGAGAATTAAGGGGTCCATTTTCCCGTTTTCAACCCCAAGACACCGTTAAATGGTTTACCGATAAAGGAGTTAAATTAAAAACCGAAGCGGATGGGCGGATGTTTCCCATCACCGATGACTCACAAACTATTATTGATTGCCTTGTCAATACCGCCAAATCATTGGGTATAAAAATCAAAACCCAAACTTTTGTTAAAAGTATTAAAAAAGTCGAAAATCAGTTTATCATCACTCTCAAATCAGGGGCTGAATTTCAAGCAGATAAAGTTTTAATTGCCACAGGCAGTAATAAATTAGGTTATCAATGGGCTGAATTTTTAGGACATAGTATTAAAACTCCTACTCCGTCATTATTTACCTTCAAAATTAATGATCCAAGAATTAAAAACTTAGCTGGTATTAGTTCCGAAAATGTTCATATTCAGTTAAAACAAAAAAAAGGTAAAAAGTTAGAACAACAAGGCCCTTTGTTAATTACCCATTGGGGAGTAAGTGGACCTGCTGTGCTTAAGTTATCTGCTTGGGGAGCAAGGATATTGTATGAGAATAACTACAAAATGGAGTTAATTATTAACTGGCTACCCCAGAAGAATCCAGAGGTTATAAAAGCTGAATTAAATCAACTAAAAGTAAATCATCCTAAACAAAAAGTTACTAATTATAATGGTTATAATTTATCTAAAAGATTATGGCAAAGTTTAGTTGATTATAGTTTATTAAATAATGATAAAATTTGGGCAGAAATTACTAAAAAAGAACTAGAAAAGTTAGCCATGGAGTTAACAAGGGGAGCTTATAAAATAGAAGGGAGAGGAGTTTTTAAAGATGAGTTTGTAACCTGTGGCGGCGTTTCCCTCAAAGAAATTGATTTTAAAACTATGGAAAGTAAAAAATGTAAAGGGCTTTATTTTGCAGGGGAAGTGTTAGACATTGATGGGGTTACGGGAGGTTTTAACTTTCAAAATGCTTGGACAACGGGCTGGTTATTTGGGCAACATTTAATCTCATCAATATGATTAATGATAAATATCTAACGATACTATTCCCTGTTCTCTATTTCATTAAAAAAATTAAATAAGAGCTTTTCTGATAAAATCTTAATGAAAGTTTAAAATATGTAAAATAAATTAATAATTATAATGAAAATATTAGTAGTTGGAGCAACAGGCACACTGGGAAGACAAATTGTGCGCCATGCCCTCGACAATGATTATCAAGTACGTTGTTTGGTAAGAAATACTAGCAAAGCTAGTTTCTTGAAAGAGTGGGGCGCCGACTTAATTATCGGTGATATTTGCGATGCAGAAACTTTGCCACCAGCTTTGGAGGGAGTTGATGTGGTAATTGATGCGGCTACCACAAGGGCAACAAGCTCATTAAGTATTAAGCAGGTGGATTGGCAGGGTAAGGTTAATTTAATTCAAGCTACCCAAGAAGCTGACATTAAACGTTATATTTTCTTCAGTATTATTAATGCCAAGGAATTTGAGAATGTTCCTTTGATGAATATTAAATATTGTACTGAGTTATTTTTACAAGAATCTGGGTTAGACTATACTATTTTCCAATTAGCTGGATTTATGCAGGGTTTGATTCCTCAGTATGGTATTCCTATTTTGGATAATCAGCCTGTGTGGGTGAGTGGAGAAAATACTCCCATTGCTTATATGAATAGTCAGGATGTAGCAAAATTTGTAATCAAAGCCCTTGAGATTCCAAGCACTGAGAAGCAAACTTACCCTATTATGGGCGATCGCGCCTGGAGCGGAGAAGAAATAATATCATTATGTGAAAGACTATCAGGAAAAGAAGCCAAAGTATCCCGTATTCCTATTGGATTACTAAGATTTTTAAGGGGTTTGACTCGTTGTTTTGGCTGGACATTGAACGCTTCAGACCGTCTCGCTTTTGCTGAAGTAATAGCTGGTGGTAAACCCATGAATGCCCCCATGGACAACGTATATGAGACATTACAGGTTGATAGAGATGATATTACCAAACTAGAAGAATATTTACAAGAATACTTCACTCGTATTATGAAAAAAGTGAAAGAAATTGATTTTGAGCAAAGCAAGAAAAAAAAGAAAAAGAAAAGCAGTTTCTTCAAATAGAGTTGCCACAAAAGACCATGGAGTAGGGTGGGCCTGGCCCACCAAAGCACTAAGATAAAGGAACAGTACGTAAAAGGCGATCGATAATTACCTTGGGATTTCTTCCCCCCCTAGCAATCAAACGATGAGCCAACACATGGGGGGCTAAAAACTTCACATCATCAGGGGTTCCATATTCCCTACCCTCAATAAAAGCAAGGGCTTGGACGGCTTTTTGCATAGCCGACGTACCCCTAGGACTTACCCCCAAACTAATCTCATCATCATTCCTAGAGGTAGTTACCAAATCAACAATATATCTTTGTAACTCAGGGGCTACCTTAATTTTTTGGCAGGATTTTTGTAAATCGATGACATCCTCCAAGGAAAGGCAAGGGGTTAAATCATCCCCTATCCAACCCTTATCCAATTGTTTTTGTAACATCAAAAGTTCCTCTTCGGGGGAAGGATAACCCACACTCAGGGAGATAGTAAAACGATCCATTTGTGCTTCTGGTAGAGGAAATGTCCCCTGATATTCCACGGGGTTTTGGGTGGCGATGACAAAGAAAGGATTAGGCACATTACGAGCCTCACCATCTACAGTAATTTGTTTTTCTTCCATGACCTCTAGTAAAGATGATTGAGTTCGAGGGGTAGCACGGTTAATTTCATCGGCAAGAAGAATATTAGCAAAAGCAGGGCCTGGTAAAAATTCAAATTCCCTACTGCTAGGATTCCAAATATTCGTCCCCGTCACATCACTAGGCAATAAATCGGGGGTACATTGGACTCTTTGGAACCTGCCATTAATAGACTTGGCGAGGGATTTTGCCAATAAGGTTTTACCAACCCCCGGAACGTCTTCAAGCAGGGCATGACCACCACTGAGGAGGGCTACCATAACTAATTTTATCGGTTCTTCTTTACCCACGATCGCACGGGCTAAATTTTCTTGGAGGGCGGTAATTTTTTCTCTCATGGAGGCACTATGAATGGATTTTATCTCCTAATTATAGCAACGGTTCACCTTCTGCAAAGGATGGTTATAATAAGAAAAAATAGAGTGTATATTATTTTTGAATGACTAAATCTGATCTACAAATAGAGCATCAATCAAATCCACCCACCGACAATGTAAACAGACCTTTTGACAGTAAAGAATTAGCTTTTATTATTGCTGATGCCGCGGACGATCGCAAGGGTACGGACATCAAAATTTTAGATGTATCTGAATTATCATATCTGGCGGATTATTTTGTTATTATTACTGGTTTTTCTGTTCCCCAACTAAGGGCCATTTCCGTATCTATTGAAGGAAAAGTAAACGACCAAATGGGCATCGAACCTATGAGGGTAGAAGGAAAAGGCGAGGGTAATTGGATTTTACATGATTATGGTGATGTGATTGCCCACATTTTATTACCCGAAGCTCGTGAATATTATGGTTTAGAAGCATTTTGGGGCAGAGCTACAACCATCGACAACCACGAATGGATGAGCGATAATGAACAATGAAAAATGAACAATTATTCAATCTTACTACGGTAATATTTTTGCCACAAAAAATTTATAAGTAAAGCAGAAACGGGTAACGTAATAATAATTTACAATTGGTAATTGATGACTAATTTTTTCCGTTATTAATTATCCATTATCAATTATCCATTACTCATTATCATGTCATTTTGTCCTGTACCGGTTGAACAACAACCCGTTAACGAGTATCAAGAATTAGCTCAATCGTGGTTTTTTCAGTGGGTAACATTACCCAAAACTAAATTTTTTTCTAAATTATCAGGGGTTTGGAGTTTAAGTTTATTACTCACCGCCCCCATTTCTAGTGCTAGTTTTCCCCCCGATGAGCAAACTTTTCCTTTCCTTATTGCTAGCGCCCTAGGTTCGGGTTTATTCGTTGCTCTTGTTTTGGTAAGATTATACTTAGGTTGGAAGTATATAGGCGATCGCCTCAAGAAAACAAAAATAGTTTACGAAGAATCAAGCTGGTATGATGGACAAGTATGGGAAAAACCCCTAGAAATTTATAATAGAGACAGATTGATATTCAACTATCAAGTAGAACCAGTTTTAAAAAGATTAGAAAAAAGCGGTTTATTACTCATCGCCCTGATGGTGAGTGGTATCATCCTATTTTGGTTAATGTAAGCAAAAATCGACACACAAAATTAGACAAAATAATAAATGAGTAGATTAAAACGTAGTCCATTTCCCCCCCTAGAAGTACACCTCCTCCGAGAAGGTATCGTCGAATCTGTCCACCAAGTAGAAGTTACCGTTGCTGACGATAAAGGACGCACCCTGTGTGCAGCAGGAGATCCCGAAACCGTTGCTTTCACTCGCTCTGCCCTCAAACCCTTTCAAGCCCTAGCGGTATCTAGTACGGGAGTATTGGAAAGATTTGACCTCAACGATCAAGATTTGGCCATTATGTGTGCTTCTCACAAAGGTACCATAGAACAAGCTAGACAAGTATTTAATATTCTTTGGAAAGCAGATATTGATCCCAATGCCCTCAAATGCCCTATACCAGAGGGAAAAGATAGCCCTCTTCAGCATAATTGTTCGGGAAAACACGCTGGAATGTTAGCCGCCTGTCAGCAACGTAACTGGAGTTTAGAAAACTATTTTCATCGCTCAAATCCGATACAGAGTTTAGTATTAAAGAAAATTTCTGAACTGTTGGCAATGCCTTCTGATGAGTTGATGGCCGCTAGGGATGATTGCGGTGTACCCACCTATGCCCTACCCTTGTCCCAAATTGCTACCCTTTATGCCAAACTTGCCTGTGGTAGTAATATTGATTTAGAAAGGATTTTACGAGCTATGACCCACAATCCCCAAATGATAGCAGGGGAAGGGGCTTTTGATACAGAATTTATGACTCTTACCGAAGGTGCTTTGGTTAGTAAATCTGGGGCAGAAGGGTTACAGTGTATTGGTAATATTAGCCAAGATATGGGATTAGCCATCAAGGTATTAGATGGGGCGAGACGGGCAAAATATGCCGCCGCTATCCATGTATGTAAACAAATGGGCTGGATTTCCCCTGATGTGGCCGATAGATTAGGGGATAAATTCCTTAAAATTGACGAATATCGTCGTTTGGAAGTGGCTGGAGAATGTACTTTTGTTTAAGTTTTTTTATTTTTTCTTAATTAAATCTGCACAAACCCCCGCCTTCTTAAAATGATTTGTTGATACAAAAATGACAGGGGAGAGAAGTTAAAGCCTAAGTTAAAACCGTCTCCTCAGATGGCACAGACTCCTCCTCTGGTTCAGATTCTTGTTTAGAACCCACAAAAGAGAAATTAAGAGGCTCATGTAAGAGCATATATAAGCAAGGTATCAGGAATAAAGTTAACAAAGTTGCTAAGGATAAACCCCAAAAAACTACTATGCCAAGAGGCTGTAAAAATTCCCCTCCATCCCCTGCTCCTAAAGCCAGAGGATACATCCCCAATACCGTGGTAATGGTCGTCATCATAATAGGACGTAAACGCTGGGATGCCGCCTGAATCACACAATCACGACGACTGGGTTGAGAAATATTGGGATTTACTTTTTGCTCTTCGTATAGTTGATTTGCTAATTCCACCATGACAATAGCGTTATTAACCACAATTCCTACCAATAAGATAGCTCCTACAATCACCGTTGCACCCACAGGGGTTTCGGTGAAATATAATCCATAAATCCCCCCAGATAGGGCGAGGGGTAAGGTAAACATAATCACTAAAGGATCAATCAAAGAATTGTACTGTACTGCCATCACCACAAAGACAAGAAAACCAGCTAAACCTCCCAAAATGGGGAGAGAAGATTGTAACTCATCATTACTCTGTCTAGCATAACTAGGCAAAATTCTGATTCCTTGGGGTAAATCAATATTATCCATAATGGCATCAATTTCATCGAGGGCAGGACCTAGGTTTGCCCCTTCTGCCAAGTTGCCTGTAATAATATATACCTGTCTTTGGTTAATTCTTCGGATTTCAGAGGGGGCTTCCCCTGTTTCGATGGTTGCCACTTCCCCAAGGCGGATAAGGCGATTATCGTTGGTAAAAATAGGAATATCCCTTAAGTCATCAGCATTTCTAACTTGGTCTGAATCCAATTGTACATTTATATCTATCAACCGAGTACCCCTTTGTAGTTGGGTGGGTGTCACCCCACTCACGGAGGTGCGTAGGGAGTTGGTAAAGTCTTGGATTGTCAGATTAAAATCGGCTAACCGAGCGGGATTAGGACGAATAACTACTTCTGGTTGACGAGGATCACTGTCGGGAGTAAAGTCTGATAGGGTTGCTTCTTGATCTAAAGTACTAATAATTCTTGATCCTGCTTCTTCTAGGGTGTTTTGGTCGCTTCCTTGTAAAACAACATCTACATCTGCCCTAACGGGAGAGTTATTGAGGTTTAGCCCCCTAACGCTACCAGGAAAAGCACGAATCCTTATATCTACTAAATTCATCTGGGCAAATTCCCGATTTATTCTCCCTGCAAATTCCTCTACATTTGTACCAGGTTTGAGGGTAATATCACTAGAACCCCTTAACACGTTTTCTGAGGTATTTGCTCCAAATAGCCCCCCCCCTGCGGTGGTAAAAGCATATTCTGTTTCGGGTTGGGCTTGGATGATTTCATCTACTAAGGCCATTACTCTGCGGTTAGTGGCCAGGGTGGTTTCGGTGGGAAAACCGACTCTAACGTTAACTTGTCCTGTGTTGATTGATGGTAATATTTCTTGGGGTAATTGTTGGGCGAGGTTGAAGCTAACTCCCCCCAAACTTAAAAAGATGATGGTGACGAATATCCAACGGATGTTGACTAAAAAGCCAAGGGTTGATTTATATTGTCGGTTGAGTTTGTCAAAGGTTTTATTAAACCAATAAATGACAAAGAATCTATTAATGTTGCTACTCCATGGCACGGCAAGGAGTCGGGAGGTGAGCATGGGTACAATAGTTAAGGCGACCACAATGGACGCTGCGATCGCAAAGCTGATGGTTAACACTAATTCACTGAAGAGTAAAGAAAGTAAACCACCAATTAAAAGGAAAGGTAACACCGCTACCAAGTTGGTGCTAGTGGAGGCAATGAGGGCAGATTCTACTGTAGAAGCACTGGCGATGGACTTTTCAATGACTTGATTTTTCCAAAAACCAGACTTTTTAATTCTGCGATTGGCAGGAACTTTTGTCACCTCTTCTGTACCCCCCACAAGGGTTTCGAGCATCACAATGGAGTTATCTACCACAATACCCACTCCAAGGGCTAATCCTCCGAGGCTGAAAACGTTAAGAGAAAAACCAGAAAGGCGCATCATAATAATGGCGGCAAGGGTAGCGAGGGGAATAGATACTACGATAATGAAAGTTTGACGCAGAGAGCCTAAAAAAAGTAAAACGGCGATCGCCGCTAGTCCAGCACCCGTTAACCCCGCCATAATCACATTATCAATAGCATTCTCAATAAAAATCGACTCATCGAGGGTAGGTAAAAACTCAATGCCATTGGGCAAAATGGTACCCCTTTGTAACTCCTCAAGGCGTTGCTTGACACTCTCAATCACCTCGATAGTATTTGCATCAGGTTGCTTTTGTACACTTACTTTTACCGCAGGTACACCATTGAGAGTAACAAAAACCCGTTGGTCTTGGCTACCATCAACCACTTGGGCAAACTCCCGTAGATAAACCCTACGACCATTTTCCCCACTACTAAAAGAAAGATTATCTAAAACTTCTGCCGAAGAAAACTTACCAGCCACTCTGGTTAAAGGTTCGTTATTTTCCCCTAAAAGCCTTCCCCCTGTAATGTCTTGGTTAGCAGAATCAAGCTCATTTAAAACTGTGTTCAAGTTCACCCCAAGAGCCTGAAGACGGCTTAAATCAATCTCGATTGTTACTTCCTCATTGACACCTCCAGAAACATCCACCGAAGCAACCCCCGGCACAATAGTTAATTCTCTGGCAATTTCCTCTTCTGCCAAAATCCTTAAATCCAAAACACCCAGATTCTCCGATGTCATGGCAAACTCATATACAGGTAGTTGAGAAGGATCAAATTTGAATAGCCTAATATTATCCAGATTATCGGGTAATCTTCCCCTAGCACGGTTAAAAGAAGCCGTAGCATCATTAAGGGCTTGATCAATGTTGCCTCCTACCCTAAAAAATAAATCAAGGCTTACGCTATCTTCCCTTGTACGAGAGTAAATTTGTTCTAGTCCTTCCGTAGCTGATAATGCTTCTTCAAGAGGACGAGTAATCTCTTCTATGGCAACCTCTGGGGCGATACCGTTGGTACTTACCCTAACCCCGATGCGAGGATAGGTAATGGAAGGCAATAAGTCCACGGCGATGTTGTTTATGAAAAATAAACCTATTACCATTAGTGCTAATGTCAGCATGATTGTACCTATGTGACGGCGAATGGCAACACCGCTGATACTGAAGCCTTGACTGGGATTATTTGTGTTTGATTTCATTGTTTGAGGGGATAAAGTTTAAAAAACTTAACATTAACTTAACACATTGATTTTAAGAGCTATCAAAACTCTTGAGCCTTTAGACTGAAAGGATAAGAAAAAGGTTTATAAATAGGGTGCGCTGAATAGGCTGATGGTAGAGATAGATTAGTAACTAAAGGCATTTCCTTACTGAAAACACATTATATTCTGAAAAGTACTCTCCACTAATTGATAAAATAAACAGTCTGATTATCATTTCAATAAATAACCATGGCAAAATACATTTTATTCGGTAGTTATTGTGAAAATGCGTTGGAAAAAAGAACTCCCTATCGTCAGGCACACTTAGACGGTTTGGCAAAACAAAAAGAAGAAGGAATTTTGATCACCTTAGGCCCCACGAAGGATAACACTAAGGTATTTGGGATTTATGAAGCAGAAACTGAAGCTAATGTTAAAAACTTGATTGAATCTGATCCCTATTGGCAGAATGGTATTTGGACAGATTATGAAGTAAAAGAATGGATACAAGCATTTTAAATAATTAACAATGGACAATTAAACTTCATTCAATCAATTCTTTTTTGTTCAATATGTTGTTAATTTTGTTGGGTTTTATTTTTAAACCCAACTTACAATAATCTTAATCTGTGAATCTATGTAATAAATATGAGTCAGAAAAAAAGAATTGGAATTTTGACGAGTGGGGGAGATTGTCCTGGTTTAAATGCCATTATCCGTGCGGTGGTTAAGTATGCTACCCGAAAAAGTTGGGAGGTGTTTGGTATTCCTAGGGGTACAGATGGATTTGTGGACATTGTGGAAGGAAGCCTGAAAATTGAAGATTTACGATTAAAAGATCATGGCTATGATATACCAGGGGTATTGCAGGGGTTGGACGTTTTGCAATTTATGAGTGGTAGTGTTTTAGGCTCTATTAGTCGCGGTAATGTTAAAAATGAGAATGTGACGGAGTCTATTTTGGCGGGTTATCGTCAGTTGGGTTTAGATGCCCTCATAGCTATTGGGGGAGATGGCAGTTTAGATATTATTTATGATTTGGCGAAAAAGGGTGATTGGAATTTGGTGGTAATTCCTAAAACTATTGATAATGATGTGGCATTTACCGAACGTTCAGTAGGTTTTGATACTGCCCGAAATACTGTCACCCAAGCCCTCTATGATTTAACTTTCACTGCGGCTAGTCATGAGCGCATTATGGTGGTGCAGGTGATGGGGCGTGATGCTGGACATTTAGCACTTCATTCGGGCATTGCGGGGGGGGCTGATTGTATTTTAATTCCCGAATTGACTCCCCAGTTAACCGATAATATTATTGATGGTATGACTCAGTATATCGCTAAGTTAAGGTGCGATCGCCGCAAGTTCGCCTTGATAGTGATTTCTGAAGGAGTAAGGGGATTAAAAGGGGAAAAGGATTCTTATATTGCCGAAACCCTTGCCCACCTATTAAAAGAAGCTAGTCATCGCCTCTGTGCCACAGGAGATGAGCGTTACTGTGGTTTAGACCAAGTAGATACTAGAGCAACGATATTAGGGCATTTACAACGTTGTGGGGTGCCTAGCTCGTTCGATCGCATTTTAGCCACCCTTTTCGGCATCAAAGCCCTACATTTGATTGAGGAAGAAAGATATAATCGCCTTATTATTTGGCAAAATGGCACCGTAGAAAGTAAATCCCTAGAGCAGATTATGCCCTTAATTAAATGGTGTCACCAAGAAAAAACCTGCCCATCTCCTGTGGATCCTGAAGGTTTTATGGTGCGCACTGCCCTATCATTAGGTATATATTTGGGAGATTCTCATTTATCGGCTACTATGAGTTTTGAAGATAATAATTTTTCAGATGCTCCCAAGCCTGTTTCGGAAGGAAGTTGATTTTTCTCCCTAGTATCCTCAAAGCCTTCCACCACTGAATTTATAAACTGATATGGGTAAAAACAACGATCGCAAAAAAAATAAGGGCTGGTATAGATGGCTATCTCCAGGCATTTCTGTAAAACGTTGGTTAGTTATCAGTTTATTAGGTGTGCTATTCACTCTCTTAGGATTGGCTATCTGGGTAAAGCTAACCCCAGTGAATCGTTTGATTGAGTTTTTAATTGATTTACTCAATGGCATCACCAATGTAATTCCCAATTATATCTCTGGGCCACTGGCTTTTTTTATCGGTATTTTTCTTTTATACTGGGGACAAAAGGGTGCTTTTGGTTCTATTACAGATGTCCTACAACCTGAAAATGATCAACAGTTGATTGATGTGTTGTGGAATCGTCGTCAGCGAAATAAGGGTATGAAAATTGTTGCCCTTGGGGGTGGTACAGGTTTATCAACTCTGTTGCGAGGAATCAAAAAGTATAGTGGTAATGTTACCGCAGTGGTGACGGTGGCTGACGATGGAGGCTCATCGGGGATTTTGCGTCGGGAGTTGGGGGTGTTGCCCCCTGGAGATATTCGTAATTGCATTGCCGCTTTAGCTAATGAGGAAACCCTATTAACGGAGTTATTTCAGTATCGTTTTCAGGAGGGGGAGGGATTAAAAAATCATAGTTTTGGCAATTTATTTTTGACGGCGATGACCGATATTACCCATGATTTGGAAAAAGGTATTGATGCTAGTGCCAAGGTGTTGGCTATTACGGGGCGGGTTTTACCTGCTACGTTAGATAACGTTACTTTATGGGCAAAATATGCCGATGGTTCTATGGTACATGGGGAGTCACAAATTCCCGAAAAACGACAAAAAATAGTTGATTTTGGTTGTAAGCCTCAGTTTCCGAAAGCTGTACCATCGGTGTTAAAGGCTATTGAACAAGCGGAATATATCATTTTAGGGCCAGGAAGTTTATATACCAGCGTGATTCCTAATCTATTGATACCTGAAATTAGAAGTGCGATCGCCCGTAGTTCTGTGCCTAAAATATATGTATGTAATATTATGACCCAACCAGGGGAAACCGATGGCTATACCGTGGCGGATCATATTCGTGCCATTGACACCATTTGTGGAGTACAATTATTCGATGCGGTATTAGTCCAAGGGCGATCGCCATCTGCCGATGCCTTGAGAGTATATGCCAATGAATATTCCCATCCCGTATATTTGGACAGGGAGGAAGTAAAAAAATTGGGCAGAAGAATCGTACAGGTTAACGTGATGAGTGAAAATCCTGACAACTTCAGCATCCGTCATGACCCTATTTTACTTAGTAAAGCCTTGATTAGATGGTATAGTCGCAGACCAAAATATAAATTTTGGGATAATGATTAATTAAAACAAAAAAACTATCTCTTGCCCTTAATTACTCCACTTTTTTACCTAAATACCATGAAGTTGAGGTAACTTTAGACCATTACTCCCCTTTTCCTCCAACAATTGCCCATAAAATATTTTTGTTTCTTCTGGGTCAATTTTTTGTAAAGCCATCAAAAGAGCATAACTATCATCAGTAAAAGCGAGAATATCTAAATCATAGTATGTGGGTTCAAACTCTGCTAACTTACAAATACCTTCCCCCAGTAAAATAGCCGCCCCGCGCCAATTACCATTACTAAGGTGATAGCAACCCACCGCAATTTGTAAAATACCTTGATAAAACTTTTTTTCCGTCTCAGGGGCTTCCATCCAAATTTCTTCTAGGGTGTCATGACAGGCATAAAATTCTCCTGTATTTAATTGATTAATTCCTTTTTGTAATTGTTTCGTTATGGTCATTTATCATCACCGAAAAAATAGGGGTTGAAAAGTTTTCAACCCTTTAAAATTAGACTTTTAATTGTTAGAAAAAAATAGGCAAAAAAACATTTTAAATCTAATTGCCTATCCAATTATTAAGCCTCAGCTTCTTGACGAGCTACCGCAGCTTGTTCTGGATGAATACCTAAACGGGTGAGGTTTAAACGTCCACGGTTATCAAAACCACGAATTTTTACCACAATTTCATCACCGATGTTCACCTCATCTTCCACTTTGCCGACTCTGTGTTCGGCTAGTTGGGAAATATGAATCATTCCTTCTTTGCCGGGTAAAACTTCCACAAAGGCGCCGATGTCAATGAGACGAGTTACTTTACCCAAATATACATCCCCTTCATTGAGTTTGCGGGTCATGGTTTGGATAATGCGCTTGGCTTGACTAGCTCTTTCGGCTTGTACAGCACAGATGGTAACGGTGCCATCATCGCTGATGTCGATTTTTGAGCCAGTTTGCTCGGTAATACTCTTGATGGTTTTACCCCCAGGCCCAATGACTAAACCAATCATTTCAGGATCAATTTTCATGGTCATCAAACGAGGAGCAAAGGGAGATAATTCCTTGCGGGGTTCGCCGATGGGTTTGAGCATTTCTTGGAGGATATGTAAACGGGCGGTTTTTGCCTGTCTGATGGCGTTAGCAATGGTTTCTAGCTCTAAACCAGTGATTTTCATGTCCATCTGGAGGGCGGTGATACCTTCATCGGTACCTGCCACTTTAAAGTCCATATCTCCTAGGAAGTCTTCTATGCCTTGAATATCGGTAAGGATGCGAACTTCATCCCCTTCTTTGATCAAGCCCATGGCGGCTCCGCTTACGGGTTTGGTGAGGGGTACTCCTGCATCCATTAGGGCGAGGGTAGAGCCACACACAGACCCCATGGAGGTTGATCCGTTGGAGGATAGCACCTCAGATACAACTCGAATCACATAGGGAAATTCTGCTTTGGGAGGTAGTACAGGAACGATCGCCCTTTCGGCTAAGGCACCATGTCCGATTTCCCGACGACCGGGCGATCGCAATGGTTTTGTTTCACCCACAGAATAAGGGGGGAAGTTGTAGTGGTGAAGATAGCGTTTTTCCACATCAGGATGAAGGTCATCGGCTAAATCTTGGGCATCTCCGGGGGTGCCGAGGGTAGCAATGGACAAGACTTGGGTTAAGCCCCTTTGGAAAAGACCACTACCATGAACCCTAGGGGGCAATAAACGTACCCGAGAAGAGATGGGGCGCACTTCATCAAGTTTACGTCCATCAACCCTAACGCCATCCTCAATAATTTGCAGACGCATTAGTTTTTTGGTCAACTGCTTAAAGAGGTTGCCTAATAGTTTAGGATTGTCGGTAATGGCCACCTTGATGGGATCTTCCTCTGGTAAAGGGGCGATCGCACTTTCTACCACATTAGCTTTAACCACATCGAGGGCTTCATCTCTGGCTTTTTTGTCAAAGTCAAAATTAGAAAGAACCTTCTTAATTTCGTCAGTACACTTATCAGCGATGAGCTTTTCAAGATCCACATTAGAATCCGCATCGGGTTTAGATTCCACCACCAATTCGATGCCCAACTCTTGGATTAAATCCTTTTGAGCCTGAATAAGTTCTAAAATTGCTTCATAACCAAAGTCGATGGCTTCGATAATGTCCTGCTCAGGAAGTTGATTTGCCCCGGCTTCCACCATGACAACCCCATCAGGAGTACCTGCCACCACAAGATCTAGATCGCCATTTTCAATTTCCTCGAAGGTGGGATTAATGATAAATTCATCTTTTACTAAACCAACCCTTACCGCCGCCATGGGGCCAGCAAAAGGAATTTGAGCCACCAAAGTAGCAATGGATGCCCCCGTTACTGCTAAAACGTCAGGAGGAACATTCTCATCCATGGATAGGGTAGCCGCCACAATTTGTAAATCATCCCTTAACCAAGAAGGAAAGAGAGGACGCATGGGGCGATCGATCAAACGACTGGTGAGAGTCGCTTTTTCTGGTGGTCTTCCCTCACGGCGTAAAAAACCTCCTGGGATACGTCCCGCTGCATATAATCTCTCCTCATAGTCAACGGTTAAAGGTAAAAAATCTATGCCTTCTCTGCCCTGAGAACGAGTGGCTGTAACGAAAACGGATGTTTCTCCTGCTTCGATTAATACTGATCCTCCTGCTTGAGGTGCTAACAACCCTACTTTTATTTTTATATCTCTTCCTTCAAAAAAAGATATTGACTTATCATATTCTTCCATTCAAGTTTTTCCTTATTCTTCATTTCTCTATCACCTAATGATCGTAGCACGGAGAACGTTAATTCATGGGGATAATTCTTGAATTAAGGTTTAACAGAGCATCGGCAATAGGGAATAGGCAATGGGCAATGGTGATTAACTTTAGCTGTCATTGCCAAAGTTAATTAAACCAGAGGTTTCGCTATCGGGTTGATAGAGGTTGACATAGTTCCAATAGTTGCCAAAAACCGTTTCTACATAACCTTTGGTTTCGGGAAAGGGGATATTTTCTACAAATTGATCAAAATCCCTGAGATCAAATCTTTCCATCCAACTATCTACATTGCTAGGTCCTGCGTTGTAACTGGCGATCGCCAAGAGGGAGTTATTGTCATATTTGCGGTGGGTATAATCTAAATACCACGTTCCCAAATTAATATTATCATTGGGGTCAGTCAAAGAATATTCCTCCAACTCAATTTGAGGGGCTATCCATTCCCCCGTGTCAGGCATCACCTGCATCAACCCTGTGGCTCCTACCGCAGACTGAATAAGGGGCTGAAACCTCGACTCTTGACGCATAAGAGCGGTAACAAGGAAAGGATTAAGGTTTCTTTGGGATGACCATTCCACAATCAAATCTTTGTAGGGCATGGGAAAAAGAGCGTACCAATATTCAGGACTACGGCGTAAAATTTGCCATTGGCGCAAATCATCAGGATTTTCTCTGGTGCTTAAACTCCAAATGAGACTGATACTTTGTAAATATTCTCCGTCCAGTTGTTTCAACACCCCTTGGGTAAATTGTTCCGTAACCGTTATATTATCAGGATCTGATAATTCTGCTTCAAAAAGGGCGATCGCATCTTCATCTTCCCCTAGCAAATATAACTCCTTAAACATCGTTGAACCTCCGGGGGGAATGGAGCGCACCGCAGGAAGTTCCACCTCAAAGGTTAAATCTCGCACCGTAGTAAAATCTCCCACCCCACGACCTAAACTAACTGCTGAACGCCAAGCATAATAAGAATGGGGATGTTCTTCTAAGACAAATTCAAAGGCCTTTTGGGCTTCCTCGGTTTGCCCCAAACTCTGTGCCCATTTACCTACCCAAAAAGACGCACGGGGGGTAATACTGGCTTCGGGATTATTAACACCAATTTCTTGCGCCCACTGCCAAGCGGAGACTAAATCATTATTTTGCACGAAATCTTGGGCAATTTGCCAACGAAAATCGGCAGCTTCATCGGATTGAGGATAATTACTAATAACTTGATTTCTCACTGCACTAGCTTCATCTCCTCTACCTTCACTACTTAGGAGAGCAAATTTTTGGTCTAGTGCTTCGGGGGCTTCATCAGGAAAGTTTTGAGCCACTTGATCTAAATAGCCTATGGCTTGATCCGTTGAAACAAGGGTGGCTAAGCGACGCAAACCTAGAGCGGTTTGAGGTTCGTTGGGGTATTCTTCAATCAGTTTTTGATAAGCGGGGATAGCAAGGGTTTCGGCTTCTCCTACCTGATAACCCCTAGCGATACGATAAAGATTTTCGGCACTAGAGGGGGCATTTTCGTAGGCTTCGGCACTTTTTCTAAATTGTCCTCTTGCCCAATAACCATCACCGATTATCTGCCATTGGGCTGGTTCTAATTCTTCTTGATAGTCACTGGTTAGTTTGTCTCGAAAGCCATCACTACGGGAACTTAAATCATATTGAGCGATGGTTAATAATAGTTCTTTTTGGTTGGGATTTTGGCCTAATAGTTCGTAAATAATTTCCTTTGTGCGTGGATGTTGGGGAAACTTGGCGATCGCCCTTTGCCAATATTCTGGCTCTTCTTGCCCAAGACGAAAATAACCCTCCACACTTACTGGGGAGTCGGGATAATCATTAATTAATTTTTCCCAATGCTGTTTCGCTCTTAAGTTATCGTTAGTTAACTCCAATGCCCTGCCCTGACGTAGGACAATGTAAGGGGCAACAATGGGATATTGATTCTCTAAATTTCTGAGATAATTCCACGCCTGTCCCCCGTCAAAATCGGTTCTAATTAAATCATTAGCCAGTAAATATCTAGCCCTAGCCCTATCTAAACTTGCCTCACTGCCATTGGCAATTTCCTCTAATCTTGCTTTTCTGTCTTCTGGACTAACATCCGCCAATTCCAATACCTCAGAAGGCGCATCAAGGCGATATTCTGGTCTTTCTTCTAGGCGAGGGGCTATGACATTATCCCACAAATTTCCCAACTGGGGCGTTAATATGGTGGCACCAATGATACCCACGATAAACAGTAGTATGGTAGATAGAGGCAGAATTAGTTTTTTACTTTTCTTCATAAATAGCTATAGACTAGATGTTATGGCAATGAGGCATGGGAAGAACCCAGAATTATTCATTCTCAATGAGCAACTGTTTAAAGTTGGTGTCCTGTTAATTTTACAAAAATATCTTCTAGGTTGGAGGGACGAATCATAATTCCTGTTCTATCTTCAATATTATTAACATATTCGTTGGCTTCTTGAGTGGTGGGAAAAAATTGGTAATCAATGCGATCGCCCTTCTGAGTTACCATGATACCCTGTCCATATTTTTGTTTAAAATCTTCCACCGTACCCAATTCTATCAACTGCCCAGCGTCAATGATACCAACCCTTTCACACAAAAATTCTACTTCCTCCATATAGTGGGTGGTGAGTAAAATAGTCATACCCTGACGGTTCAAATCCTTGATAATTTCCCATAAACGACGACGGGTTTGCGGATCTAATCCTACCGTAGGTTCATCTAAAAATAATACTTGGGGATTGTGTAGTAACGCTCTGGCAATTTGTAATCTTCTTTTCATGCCCCCAGAAAGGGTTTTAACTAAGTCTAAACGGCGATCGCCCAATTCCACGTAATCTAACCAACGGTCAATCAATTCCTGTCTCTCGGGGTTAGGGATGTGGTGCATTCTGCCGTGAAATTCGAGATTTTCCCACACCGTCAACTCCCCATCAACGCTAGTTTGTTGCAAAACTACCCCAATATTACGCTTTACCCTTTCAGGAGACTTTGCCAAATCATATCCTGCCACCTCAATGGTACCCCGACTAGGAAGAGCAAGGGTGATTAACATTTTGATAGTCGTTGATTTTCCCGCACCATTAGGCCCTAATAAACCAAAGATTTCCCCCGATTTAATTTCAAAGGACAAATCATTAACTACAGGTACTTTATTATATATTTTAGTTACTTTATTAAGTCTTACAGCCACAATTTATTTATTAAAATGATGATTAATTTAGCTAAATTACTATTTTAATGGTTCTGAGAATTGTGCCTAAATTGTAAAGAATAATTACAAACCCCTTAAAATTGACAAATTGTCTTTTGACAGCAAAGGTTGCACTCAGAAAAAATAAGAAAAGAAACAAAAAATCTCTTAAGACACAATGAAGAAAATTATTAGCCTAATCTTATTATTAACAACCTTCGTTAGCTTTTCCTTCACCAGCCCTGCCCTTGCCGGAGATGTTGGCAACGGTGCCGCCATTTTTAGTGCCAACTGTGCCGCTTGTCACATGGGTGGTAGAAATGTAGTAAATGCAGCCAAAACTTTACAAAAAGAAGACCTAGAAAAATATGATATGTATTCCCTCGAAAAAATTATATATCAAGTAAATAAAGGAAAAGCAGCTATGCCAGCATTCCTAGGACGTTTAGATGAGCAACAAATCGAAGATGTAGCCAGTTACGTTTTAGCCCAAGCTGAAAAAGGCTGGAAATAAAAGGACTTAAATTTTAAGGAGAATTTCTTGTCCGTTGGGTGGAGGCAACAAAACCCAACAAAAAACCTCAGCATAACTAGGGTGCTCTGAAATTTTTTTTAGTTAGGCTTGGGAATATTTTACAATTTTTGTGGTCAATTATTTATCGTATTCGTATCTGTTATATTTGCCAAAGGTTTCGAGTTTTCAGTAACGCCGACACAATCTTATTTCATTTTTTAACAAGGGATTTAACCCCCTTTTCTCTAAATCGAAACAGTCAGAAAATATAAAGATTACCAATTATCAAGACAGGGGAAAAATCGCATATACTAAATACATGGCAAGTAACGAAAATAACCCCACCATGTATCAAGAAGAATCTCTGATCAAGAGAAAACCTAAAGCCCCCCCCGAAAGAAGAACATACGCTTTTTTGGTTGACTTCATTTTAGTCTGGTTAATTTCTTCCCTTGTTACCAATGTTTTCGCAGAATTTCTTGTTTTTGTACTCCTATGGTTAGTTTTAAGGGTGATTGTGGTGGACAAAAATCAAGGTCAAAGTTTAGGAAGGTGGGCTTTTGACTTAAAAATAATTGATGCAGAATTAAGCCGTCGCCCATCTCTTCTTAGCCTCACAAAAAGAGAAGGAATTATTAGTATAGTTTCATTTTTGGCAATGATAGGGCTAAAAATAAACTTTCAAAACTTTATTTCCTTATTATTATTTCTCATCCCTATAATTATTGATGGTTTTACAGCCCTTACCGACGAAGACTATAATCAAGCACTACACGATCGCATTTCTAACACTATCATAGTGCAAACAAAAAGAGGATATTCCCTCGATTTACGCATCAAAAAATGGACAAAAGAAGCCCAAAGGGCATGGGAGAAAAATAGAAAAAAAGTCAGATAAAATGATACGATCATAAATTGACATCGTACCATTATCACTTGCATGGGAAAAGTAGAGATTATCGGTTTAGGCAAATCAGGTATCGGCGCTGCAAAGTTACTCAGAAAAGTAGGCAAAGAAGTAACCATATATGATGCCCGTGAATCTGATAGTTTTCGTCAAATTAAACACAACTTAGCCGAAGAAAACATTACCGTTGCGTTAGGGCAAAATCTCCCTCTAAATCCCCATAACCTTCCCGAATTGATTGTAGTTAGCCCCGGAGTGCCTTGGGATATTCCTATTTTGCAAGAAGCAAGGGCAAAAGGAATTCCTACCATTGGTGAGATGGAATTGGCATGGCGTTATCTCAACTCATCTCCTTGGATTGGCATTACTGGCACGAATGGTAAAACTACCACCACTGCTTTAATAGAAGCGATGTTGAAGGCTGGTAAGATCAACGTCTGTGCCTGTGGTAATATCGGTTATGCTGCTTCGGAGTTGGCCTTAGAATCTTTGGATAATTCCCCTGAATGGGTAGTGGCAGAAATTAGTAGTTATCAAATTGAATCCAGTGTGGAGTTAGCCCCTAAAATAGGAATATGGACTACTTTTACTCCTGATCATTTAGAGCGTCATAAAACCCTGAATAACTATTGTTCCATTAAAGCTCAACTTTTGGAACGTTCCCAGAGCAAAATTTTTAATGGTGATGATGCCTATATACGCAATTTAGGTTTGGAAAGGGATTGGAAAAATGCTTATTGGACGAGTGTAAGGGGAAAAGATTTTTTACTGGGGGATGAAAGTCGGGGAGTTTTTCTTCAAGATAGCTGGATTGTGGCTTTTGGGGAATTGATTGCCCCCGTATCACTGTTTAAAATGGTGGGAAGTCATAATCAACAAAATCTATTATTGGCGGTGGCGGCGGCTAAATTAGCAGGGGTGAGCAAAAGTGCGATCGCCCATACCATCACTTCTTTTTCTGGGGTAGTCCATCGCCTAGAGTTAATCAAAACCATTGACGGAGTTGATTACATTAATGATAGTAAAGCAACTAATTATGATGCCGCCCAAGTGGGCTTAGAGTCTGTAGCATCTCCCGTTATTCTCATCGCTGGAGGAAAAGCCAAGGAAGGGGATGACAAGGCTTGGATTAATGTCATTAAGCAGAAGTGTAAAGCGGTATTACTGATAGGGGAAGCCTCGGATTTGTTTGCCTCTCGTTTAGAAGAGGAAGGGTATAACTATTTTTATAAAGTGGGTGATATGGGTAATGCCATTGTT
Organism: Cyanobacterium sp. HL-69; assembly: GCA_002813895.1. Taxonomy (NCBI): domain Bacteria; kingdom Bacillati; phylum Cyanobacteriota; class Cyanophyceae; order Chroococcales; family Geminocystaceae; genus Cyanobacterium; species Cyanobacterium sp. HL-69. Next base: position 471,387 of record CP024912.1, read on the forward strand.
AAAGCCCAAGAGTTAGCGAAGGAAACCTGCTCGAAGGTGGTGTTACTTTCCCCTGCCTGTGCTAGTTTTGATCAATATAACAGTTTTGAGGAACGAGGGGAAGACTTCCGCAATTTAGTTAATTCTCAGTAATTAGAATTTGCTGAAAAAGTGGGAAATGGGTAATGGGTAATGAGTAGTGAGAAACAAACTCAGTAAATTAACTAATCCCTAATCCCTAACCCGTGTCTTTGCTGATGCCATTGCCATGCGTGGTGGATGATGGTTTCAATGTCGGGGTATTGGGGTTGCCAATTAAGGATTTTATGGGCTTTAGCACTACTTCCTACCAGTATAGGTGGATCTCCCACTCGACGATCGCCCTTTACCACTTTAAAATCTCGTTGGGTAACTTTTTTAGTAGCCTCAATAACTTCTTTGACGGAAAAACCACTACCATTCCCAAGGTTAAAGATGTCACTTTTGCCCCCCTGTAATAAATAATCTAACCCTAAAAGGTGGGCTTGGGCTAAGTCGGTAACGTGGATATAATCCCGAATACAAGTACCATCGGGGGTATCATAATCATCCCCAAAAATGGTGATAGTATCTCTTTTCCCTAGGGCTGTGTATAAAACCAGGGGAATAAGGTGGGTTTCTGGATGATGATCTTCCCCAATCATACCATCAGGATCTGCCCCTGCGGCGTTGAAATAACGAAAGGCTACATATTCCCAACCATAGGCTCGTTGAAAGTCTGCCAACATTTTCTCAATGACTAATTTGGTATAACCATAGGTATTGATAGGATTTTGGGGGTGGGTTTCGGGAATGGGAATCATTTCGGGCATTCCATAACTGGCACAGGTGGAAGAAAATACCATCTTTCTCACCCCTGCTGATTCCATGGCTTCGAGGAGGTTGAGAGTGGATACTACGTTATTTTGATAATATTTGGCGGGGTTTTTCATGGATTCCTCTACATAGGCATAGGCGGCGAAATGGATTACCCCTTCGATGGCATATTCTTGGAATAGTTTATCTAGTAAGGGGCGATCGCCCAAATCCCCTATAATAAGATTAACGTCAAGTTTTTCTGCTATATCTTGATGACCATAGACTAGATTATCTAAAACAATTAACTCATATCCTTGATCTTTCAATAACTTTACCGTATGAGAACCAATATAACCAGCGCCCCCCGTTACCAAAATTGCCATAGATTTTTGACCGTTTATTAAACAACTTTTTTATTATAAAATGGCGAAAGTAAAACTAGATAACATTAGCCGAAAAATCAATCAAACTACCATCGTCGAAAATATTAGTTTTGAAATTCCCGATGGTGAATTATGGGTATTAGTAGGGCCCTCTGGGTGCGGAAAATCAACAATTCTCAGGAGTATATCGGGCTTAGAGGCTATCAGTGGAGGAAATTTATATTTTGATGATGTGTTGGTAAACCAAATACCAGCTAGGGAAAGAGATGTGGCGATGGTATTCCAAAACTATGCCCTATATCCCCATCTAACGGTGGCTCAAAATTTGGGTTTTGGTTTAAAAATGCGTAAAGTTAATCCATCCACCATTGAAGAAAAAGTTAACTTTGTTTCTCAAATTCTTAATATAAATCATCTTCTCGGGCGTAAACCCAAACAACTATCGGGAGGGCAACAACAACGGGTGGCATTAGGTAGGGCAATTATTCGGCAACCCCAAGTCTTTTTACTCGATGAACCTTTATCTAATCTTGATGCTAAACTAAGGGAACAAACTCGCACGGAATTAAAAAAACTCCATCAGCAGGTGGGTATTACTACTATTTATGTTACCCATGATCAAGTGGAAGCTATGACTCTGGGCGATCGCATTGTAGTATTAGATCAAGGAATAATACAGCAAATAGGCACTCCAAAGGAAATTTACAATAGTCCAGCTAATCGTATGGTAGCTACTTTTCTGGGCAGTCCTCCCATGAATATTATTCCTGTTACCTATACCGAAGAAAAATTATTAATCGGTGAAACACAGTTTCTAAGTCTATCTTCTCATATCTTACAAAAGTTTCCTTTAAATTCAAAAAAAAGTTGGGATTTGGGTATTCGTCCTGAATTTATAACAGTTAATACCCCAGAAAATTCTATTAATAATCTTCAAATTAAGATCGATATTATTGAGCCTTTAGGGAAAGAAATGTTAGTCAGAGGAACGATTTTGCACAGTAATATTCTCCTAAGTTTTCAACTACCTATTAATTATAATATTGATGTTAATGATGTTATTTTGGTTCAATTAGATGAAGACAAAATTCTATTTTTTGATACCATTACGGGGGAAAAAGTATCAACAATTTGATTGAAAAGGTAGAAAAGAAAAGATCAAACCTAAATTAATACCTTACTTTTCATTGAGCTTAATGCACCGTGGATTGTACATTAATATTAACGATTAGTTATTATTTTAAAATTTTATGTTAGCCAAAAGAATATTACCCTGTTTAGATGTCAACGCAGGAAGAGTAGTAAAAGGAGTTAATTTTGTGGACTTAAAGGATGCGGGAGATCCTGTGGAGTTAGCCAAAGTATATAATGATGCTGGGGCAGACGAGTTAGTTTTTTTAGATATTACCGCAACCCATGAGGGCAGAGACACCATCATTGATGTAGTTTATCGCACTGCCGAGCAAGTTTTTATCCCCTTAACCGTGGGGGGAGGGATCAAAACCCTTGATAATGTTAAAGATTTGTTGAGGGCAGGGGCAGACAAAATTAGTATCAATTCCACCGCCGTAAAAGATCCTGATTTTATTAATCGTGCCAGCGATCGCTTCGGTTGTCAATGTATTGTGGTAGCCATTGACGCAAGAAAGAGGGAAAATCCTGATAACCCGGGTTGGGATGTCTATGTGCGTGGGGGTAGAGAAAACACGGGTATCGATGCTCTTTGGTGGGCTTCTGAGGTGGCTAAAAGGGGGGCAGGGGAGTTACTTGTTACCAGTATGGACGCTGACGGCACTCAGGGGGGGTATGATTTGGAGTTGACAAGGGCGATCGCCCAGAGAGTAGAAATCCCCGTTATCGCTTCGGGAGGGGCAGGAAATTGCCACCATATTTACGAAGCATTCAGTGAAGGGAAAGCCGAAGCCGCCCTCCTTGCATCCCTATTACACTATGGGCAATTAACCGTAGGAGAAATAAAAGACTATCTCCATGGTCAAAAAATTCCCGTCCGCAACCTCCATTAATCATAAAATCTTGGTAGATGGGAGTGATATAATAGATTTTAGTAGTGAAAATATTTGCTATTTATTTTTTTTGCATACTCATTAAATCACAGTAGAATCTATGGTCAGTTTGGAACAAGTCAAACAAATGATTCAGTCTCAATTACCTGATGCAGAGGTTGTCGTAAGGGATTTGACAGGGGGAGGAGACCATTTAGAGGCGATCGTTATTTCTCAAGAATTTGAAGGAAAAACCAGAGTTAAACAACATCAGCTAGTTTATGGTGCTTTAAATTCTCAATTACAATCTGAGGCAATCCACGCCCTCGCCCTCAAAACTTTCACCCCCGAAACATGGGCAACAGCTAGTAAATAAGTATTACTTGTTCTAAGTTTTTCAGTTTGAGAAAATAACACTACCTTTTGAATCAATTACTTCGACCAATTATTTAATAACATAACTATGACACCTGAACTAAAACAACGTATTGACGAAATTATCCAAAGTTCCCCCATTGTGGTTTTTATGAAGGGTAATAAATTAATGCCCCAATGTGGTTTTTCTAACAATGTGGTACAAATTTTAAATACTTTAGGTGTACCTTTTGAAACTTTTGATGTTTTGGCTGACTATGATATTCGTCAAGGAATTAAAGAATATTCTAACTGGCCCACTATTCCCCAAGTATATGTTAATGGTGAACTGGTAGGGGGAAGCGATATTTTAATTGAACTCTATCAAAGTGGTGAATTGCAACAAATGATTGAAGTTGCTTTGGCATCATAAACCCTTGACAATTGAAAGTTATGGTTTCGGTGGGCATTGCCCACCCTACTATGGTTAACTAGCTTTGGCGAGATAAACGACTGCCCCAAGGCTAGAAGCCATTTCATCTGGGGAGATTTTACCATCATGGTTAATGTCCATCGCATCAAAGACGGCATCTGCCCCTGCCCATTCTTCTCTACTGATAAAGCCATCTCCATCTAAATCATAGACATGAAATATATCTTCGATGGCATGGTTTAATGTATCATTACCCTCAATTCTCGCTAAACGGGCAGTGAGTAAACTTTCAAGGGTTTCGAGGGCTTTGGTAAATCCTTTAATACCTTCATCTAACTTATCATTTGCCATGATGTCCTTATCGTGCATTTCATCGAAAGTGGCTTTATCAACGGTAATTTTTTCTATTTCAAGGGAAGAAGCAACCTCTGGGCATAGTTTACGGGGTAATTCTCCCTCAGTATTTTTGAGATTTTGTAATAGTTGAGGAGAGATAGTCAGCAAGTCACATCCTGCTAATTCGGTAATTTCGCCAATGTTACGGAAACTAGCACCCATCACCTCGGTTTTATAACCAAATTTTTTATAGTAGTTATATATTTCTGTAACTGATTGTACCCCCGGATCATCTGCTCCTGTATATTCTTTCCCGGTATTTTTTTTGTACCAATCAAGAATCCTACCCACAAAAGGAGAAATGAGGGTTACTCCTGCCTCCGCACAGGCTACCGCTTGATGGAAACCGAATAAGAGAGTTAAATTACAGTGAATTCCTTCTTTTTCGAGGATTTCTGCGGCTTTAATACCTTCCCAAGTGGACGCAATTTTAATTAACACTCGCTCTTTATCAATGCCTGCTTTTTCATAAAGGGAAATAAGATAACGAGCTTTGGCAATGGTACCCTCTGTGTCGTAGGATAGACGAGCATCAACTTCGGTGGAAACTCTACCCGGTACAATTTCTAAAATTTTGGTACCAAAGGATACGGCTAACCAGTCAATGGCGAGTTTAATTACTTTTTCGACGGGGGCTTTTTCCCCTAATTCTTCTCTGGCTTTTACTAGGGTATCATCGACAATACTTTGGTATTCTGCCATCTGGGCAGCAGTGGTAATCAGAGATGGGTTGGTGGTGGTATCTCTGGGGGTAAATTTTTCGATCGCCCCTATATCTCCTGTATCGGCTACTACGATGGTATATTGGCGTAATTGTTCTAATAAATTAGTCATTTTTTCCTCCTATGGGGTTTTTTTGACCAAATATTGCTACTCGTAAATTTATGTGAGTATATATTTCGGGTTTGTCCCTCTGATCTTAGCAACAAAAACAAAAGGGAGAACGATTGATAATTAAGGCTGAGTTACTTTTTCTAATCAGCGATGTATGATTTAACCTCAAAAAATAAATTCTTCTCACCATTCCCTATTGCCCATTGCCTATTCCCTACCCTTACAAAAATTAAGTTTTGTAAAAAAAACTAAACCATGCAGTCCACTAGAGAGTTTACGCTGAAATGAGTGAGCAAAACAAGAGTAAGTAAGTAATGGTTAGGAATGTACAGGAAAAGGAAACCCTTAAACTAGAGGGCATGGGCTGTGCAGCCTGTGCGGGAAAAATTGAAAGTTCTATCAATAAGGTTTTAGGGGTAGAGGAATGTATGGTTAATTTTGCTATTGCGGAAGCGACGGTAAAATATGACCACGAAAAAACCAACCTTGATAGTATTATCAAAGCGGTACAAAATGCTGGTTATCAGGCTTTTCCATTGCCCCCTGATGGCATAAATCCCGAACAAGAGGCGATCGCCCATAAGCGCCATGAAAAGATATTATTAAATAGATTAATTATCGGTACAGTTATCAGTATTATTTTGATGATCTCATCATTACCGATGATGACAGGGCTAGACATACCTTTTATTCCCATGTGGTTTCAAAGCCCTTTATTACAGCTAGTTTTAGCCACCCCCGTTTTATTCCTGTGCGGACAATCCTTTTGGCAAGGTGCGATCGCATCTATCCGCCACGGTAGCGCCACCATGGACACCCTTGTATCCCTCGGCACAGGGGCAGCTTACTTCTATTCCCTATTCGTCACCTTCTTCCCCGAAGTCATCGAAAGAGAAGGCATCCATGCCATGGTATATTACGAAACCGCCGCCGTCATTATCACCCTCCTCCTCCTCGGAAAATTACTCGAACATCGAGCCAAAAGACAAACCTCCGAAGCCATTACCCAACTCTTGCAACTAGGGGCAAAAACCGCTCGGGTAATCAAAGACGGAAAAGAGCAAGATATTCCCATCGAAACAGTACAACTAGATGACATTATCTTAGTGCGCCCCGGGGAAAAAATTCCCGTAGATGGCATCATCACCCAAGGAGAATCATCCATCGATGAAAGCATGGTGACAGGGGAATCCGAAGCCGTGCGCCGTGGGGAAGGGGAAGAAGTAATCGGTGCCACCATCAACAAAACAGGTAGTTTTCAATTCAAAGCCACAAGGGTAGGCAAAGACACCGTTTTAGCTCAAATTGTCGAACTGGTGAAACAAGCCCAAGGCAGTAAAGCCCCCATCCAAAAATTAGCCGATCAAATTACCTCATGGTTTGTCCCTGTAGTGATTATAATTGCCATAATTACCTTCCTTGCTTGGTGGTTAATGGGCGGTAACTTCACCTTTGCCCTCATTGCTTCCGTTACCGTATTAATTATCGCTTGTCCTTGCGCCCTCGGTTTAGCCACCCCCACATCCATCATGGTAGGCACGGGATTAGGGGCAAAACATGGCATTTTAATCAAAGATGCAGGGAGTTTAGAGTTAGCCCACCGCATCAAAACCATCGTCCTCGACAAAACAGGTACTTTAACCCAAGGAAAACCTGTCGTTACCAATTTTATCACCCTCAAGGGTAGTGCCTTTGAACAAAGTATTTTAAAACAAGTAGCAATCCTCGAAAAAAATTCTGAGCATCCTTTAGCAGAAGCTATTGTGACTTATGCTCAAAAACAAGAAATTTCCCTTGATGGGAAGGTGAAAAACTTTGAAGCCATCTCAGGGTGCGGAGTACAGGGGTTTATCGATGATCATTTTATCCAAGTGGGTACTCAAAAATGGTTTGAGGAGTTGGGTATTGATACCGTGAAGTTAGAAAATATTGCCCCAGAGGAGGTATTTACGAAGACTAACGCATGGATAGCCATTGATCAAGAAATTGAGGGCTTAATGGCACTCTCTGATGCCCTTAAGGAAACTTCTAAAGAAGCGGTGCAGCAACTGCAAAAACAAGGCTTAGAAGTGATCATGTTAACGGGAGATAATCAACGCACCGCCGAAAAAATTGCCTCAGAGGTAGGTATTCGTCGTTTCTTTGCCCATGTACGCCCCGAGGATAAAACCGACAAAATTCGGGAAATACAGCAACAAACAGGCAATCTAGTGGCGATGGTGGGGGATGGTATTAATGATGCCCCTGCCCTAGCTCAGGCAGATGTGGGTTTTGCCATTGGTACAGGGACAGACGTTGCGATCGCATCTAGCGACATCACTTTAATCTCCGGGGATTTAAAAACCATTGTAAGTGCCATTAAACTGAGCAAAGCAACTATGGCAAACATCAAACAAAATCTCTTTTTCGCCTATATTTACAATGTAATTGGGATTCCTGTGGCGGCTGGGGTGTTTTATCCCTTCTTTGGGCTGTTGTTAAACCCCATTATTGCAGGGGCTGCCATGGCATTTAGTTCCGTTTCCGTGGTAACAAACGCCCTCAGACTCCGTAAAACGAAACTGTAAAAAAATAGAAGTGCAAATTTTTCTTTAACAACAAGGGGTTTAAACCCCTTGCCACCCAACTAACTTTTTTATGAAAAATCATTTATTTCTACAAACAATTCAACATCAACAATATCAATTAATAATCAGCTTAATTGCCCATTGTTAATTATCAATTATTCAGTGTTTTCCGTGAAAACGAATACCAAGGAAAAAATCATAAAGAAAACTGCCAAAATTTCTACCATTCATTAAGTCCAAAGATTGATCACAACCTTTAGCGTCTAAGATAGGTTTGGCCGCATAGTAAGCAGATTGATACTTATACCAAGGAATAGAAGGCCAAAGATGATGAATTAAATGATAATTCTGTCCTAAAATTAGAACATTTAAAACTTTCCCTGGATACACCCTTGCATTTTTCCATCTGTTCGTTTCTTTAAAAGGACGATGGGGTAAATAATCAAAAAATAGTCCTAATGCGATGCCTACCACCAAAGCTGGTACAAACCAAAAATTCATCACATAGCCAATAAAACCATAATGAATTGCCAAAAATACAATAGTAAATAGAAATAAACGGCTTAAAAACCATTCCAAAAGCTCATATTTACGCCACAATTTGCGCTTAAAGAAAAATATCTCATGGTAGAAAAACCTAGCGGCAATCATCCACAAAGGCCCTCCCGTCGAAACAAAATGATCAGGATCATTCTCAGGATCGTTAACATGGGCATGATGTTGTAAATGTACCCTTGTAAACACAGGGAACGCAAAACCCAACATTAAAGCACTACCATGACCTAAAATGGCATTTATAATACGATTGCGGTGTCCACTATTGTGGGAGGCGTCATGAATCACAGTGCCTGAAAGATGTAGGGCTAAGACATTAGAACAAAAACAAATCCAACTAGCCCATCCCCACAAAAAATAACCACAAGTTGATATGGTAATTAGTAAAATTGCACTTATAAACATTATGACGTTAGGGTTAAAGCCATCGGGTGCTTTTAGAAATTCTTTTGGTATTGTTGTTTTCAATACAGATGCGGACGACTGCATTGCTGATGTTTTCTCCTTCCTTTATTAATTTATTTCCTTGTGGTAGTTTACAATATTTTTGACTACTCCGTAAAGTTTTGTAAATTAATTTCAGCTATTAATGCCCCACCGTAACAACCATAACCATTTATTAAGTATTAATGTTTTTGTTTTCTGAGGTGATAAATACCTTTGTGATAAAAAACAAATTAGAAAAATATTCTTTGTAAGGTAATATATTTTTTTATTGGAAGAATTAATTTGTGGGTAATTATTTTTGTTCTTTTGTAACTATTAAGAAAATAAAGATTTTTTCTGGTAAATGAAGTGGTTAGTTTTCATAAAGAGTATTTCTTTGACCATAAGGGCGATTAATGGAGGTAATAGCTTTTTGAATAGTTGCTACGTCTAAACAGGTGCCTCCTTTTGCTCCTGCCATGGTGGTAATATGTTCTTCCATAAGTGTACCGCCGATGTCGTTACAACCCCACTGCAATGCCTGTAATGCCCCTTCTAATCCTAATTTAACCCAGCTGGGTTGATGGTTGACAATGACATCCCCCAAGACTATACGGGAAACGGCAGTTAAAACAAGGGTGGCTAATAAATCGGGTTGATTCCGCCCTACTCTATTTCGTAAAGGTTTGGGGGCTTCTTCTCCCACGAAAGGAAGTAAAATAAATTCGGTTATTTTGGCTGGATAATCATTAACTATAGCAGTTTCTTGGAGCGATCGCACTTTAAATAAATGCTCTAGTTGTTGCTCTGGGGTTTCGATATGTCCGCACAACATGGTGCTTGTGGTTGGCACTCCGAGACTATGGGCTGTCGAAATAATTTTCATCCATACGGAAGTATTAATTTTTTCAGGACAGATTATTTTTCTTACTTTATCATCTAAAATTTCCGCCGCAGTGCCTGGCATTGAACCTAAACCATGATCTCTAAAAGCGATAATTACATCCCTAAAAGTAAGATTATCTTGACGGGCAATAAACTCTATTTCTTGGGGGGAAAATCCGTGTAAATGTAATTGAGGAAAATTATTTTTAATATTTTCAATTAGCTGTAAATAATACTTTAAACTACTTCCTTGAATTTGAGCTTGAGGATTTAACCCTCCCTGCATACATATCTCTGTGGCATCTAAATCAATAGCTTGTTGACATTTACTTAAAATAGTCTCAATATCTAACCAAAAAGATCCATTCTCATTTTCATCTCTTCTAAAGGCACAAAAACTACAATGTTGCTCACAAATATTCGTAAAATTAATATTACGATTCACCACATACATAACTTTATCTCCGACTTGTTTTTTTCTTAAATAATCCGCTTCTTTTTGTAAATTATCAAGGTTAATATTTTGATAGTTTTTTAAAATGTTTAAAAGTTCTTTTTTTTCATATCCAAAATTATTGTTACTCAACATCACTTATAGTAATTCCATATTTTTTTATAACTAGACTTAGTTTTTAACAAGGGGTTTAAACCCCTTGCCTTGTACCCCAACCCCTTGCCTTATAACGCAAACCTTGTACCTTTTCTCAACCCTAAATAGTCAATAAACCAGAAGGATTAACTGATAATAAATCTCTACGCTTCAAGCCCTCCTGATGGAGAATACCATTAGCCGATAACAAACCGCTACTAATAGCCCTTTCCATCAAACCGCAAGGGAAAGGCATTTTTACCCAATCCCCAGCAAACATGAGATTTTTAAGTTGCGTTTCGGTGACGGGGCGTTGCTCAAAACTATTGGGGGGATACCCTGAGAAGTTTTTCTGGTTTACTAATTGTTTATGGAGTATTTTAGCGTCTTTTAAAGCAGGGACAATTTCTGATAATTCTCTCTCAAAGGTTTCTAAAATTAGCTCTTGGGTAGGAAATTCTTTTTCTTTGTAACAATAAGAATGCAATTCCACCACACTACCTCCCGTTTTCTGCGCCCAAGCGATGTATTCATTTTGGATGCGATGATATAAACAAATGCTATCGGTGAGGGAATATCCCGACAAGGAGGCAAAATTACTATGTTCCCATTCAAAGTCTTTATCTAGCCAAAACCTAGCCACCGCAAAGGGATCAGCTAATGCTAGTTGTTCAACTTGGGCTTGGGTAGTGCTGCAAGTTTCCCCATCTACTTCCATGAGGTTGAATAGGTGTTTTACCCCTGGCACATCCGTTGAGATAACGAAATAATCGGCTTCTAGTACCTCTGGTTTAACGTTGTCGTCAGGATTATTGGCGATGAGTTGAATTTGGTCATCTTTTTGTCCTATAACAGTATAGGTGTTTAAACTACGTTTCGCAGGCCCTTGTAATAAAGTTCCATCATTTTCGTAGAGGGCGGAATGACAGGGGCATAAAAATTTACCATCTTCTTGTTTGTTAACGATACATCCTTGGTGGGTACAACTGAGGGAAATTGCTTGTTTAGTATCTTTGGTAACGGCAAAGAGGCGATCGCCCGCACCATAATAATTATATTGCTCATCTTCCAATAGAGGATTGGCACTAACCCAAAAAGGAACACTACTCTCCCCCTGACCTTGATAATATTCTAGGGAAGTGATTTTGTCACCATCACATTTTATTTTACTGATATTCGCCTCAGTCACAACCCTACCACCATTATTTACGATGGTATCAGCAATGGGATTAACTAAACTTCTACCCATATCATCCACCGTACCATTAAAAGCCAACCCTTCAGGATTACCAAAAAAGTAAAAATGGAAAAACTGCATTAACTCCCCTGTACTAAGCATATCAGGCGCATTGAGAGAAGACTTCGCAAAAGGTAAAAAATATAAATCAAATAACCCTTGGGGAATGCCTTTCGCAGCCCAATCTTTGACGGAAATATTATCTAACTCATGGTAAGTATTAGGAATTTTAAACCCTGCAATAGTTCTAAAAACCCGCCAATGTTCAGGATTTGCCAAATTAATACCCCAATGAAGGGCATTATCACTCGAAATAGCCAAATCCACAATATTCCATGGAAAAGCCGAATGACTAGGGCGAAAATTCTCAGGTTTGTATTGAGCATCTTTAAACACAACGGAATAAAAATCAAGGGATTTAAAATTGTCAGTAATATTAATTTCACTAACAATGCTTTTAAGATTGTAGTATTGGGGGAAAAATCCATGGAAACCATGTTCCATCCTAAACTTTTCATCTCCTACCTGAATATCCCAACTGGCAATTTTCCCCCCCAATTGGGGCGACTTTTCTAATAAAGTAACGATAAAACCCCTTTGGCTTAATTCATAGGCAGAAGCCAACCCAGCCAAACCTCCACCAATGACAACCACTTTCTTTTTCTTGGTTAGATAACGGGGTAAATCGAGGGTATCTCCTTTGTGTATCGTTGGTTTTGGTTTTGCCACCCTAGAATACCCCACAAGTCCGAGAATACTACTGAAAGCAAAAAATTTTAATAAACTGCGACGGGAAAAACGACTATTCATGAAAAAAAATGAAAATAATGACTAAAAAACTTAATATTACTTTACCAAATTATCAAATTCAAAGGATAAAAATTAATGAGAATTTACCAAAAAACTTTGATGATTTTCCATTAATCCTATTGGGTTTGTAAATAGGTTAAAAATTCAATCAATTCTTCGTCTGATAATAGATGACGGGATTTTTTACCATAGGTTTCGAGTAAATATTTTTTACCTTCTTCTTGAGTCCAACCCAATCTTTTTAATTCTATGGTAGTTTGGTCTATTACTTGACTAAAATCAACGGCATCAGTTAAGTCAAATTTATTATTTGGGGGTAAAATGACTTCTTCTGGCTTTTCTTCTTCTTGATAGGATAAAGGTAGTTCGATGGTATCCGGTAAAGTTTCTTCAGGCTCTATTATTTGATTATCAGACGCTATATTTTCCGTGATGGGAGTGGTATTTTCTGAAACTGAGATGGCATTTAATTCAGCTTGTGGGGGAGGACTAATTCTTTCTTGTTTTTCTGGTGTCACCGCTGGGGGAGGGGTTAGTATTTCTTTATCAGAAATGGGAGGATTACTCGGTGTTTTAGGTTTGGAAGGACTCCCATTAACTTTTGGAGATGCTTTGGTGGGGGATTGTGTCGGCGGTGGGGAAATAGTTGTCTGATTTATAAATTTTAAAACTCTTTGACGAGCTTTATCCTCGGCTTCTTCGACACTGTAGGCAGAGGCTAGGGCGCTACTAATGGTTTTGTTTTCTTGTTGTGCTTTTACTTTTACTATATACTGACCGTGATCGATGGTGATTAGTTTACTGGTTAAGAGAATACTACTATTCATAGGAAGATTTTGATTAAAGAAAAAGGGAAACCAAACACCACTAATATAATAGTTTCGGTGTGATTTTCCCTCTATCTTATTATTTATTTTCTTTTAATTTTCGCTAATATGCTAAATAATTAGTAAAAATGTTCTTAAAATCTAATCTTAAGCGTCAGCTAAGTTTTGAGCAACAAAATCCCAGTTTACTAATTTACCTAAGAAATCATCGATATAAGCAGGACGCTTGTTTTGATAATCTAGGTAGTAAGCGTGTTCCCATACGTCCATGGTAAGGAGGGGAGTTTGCCCTGCGGTGATAGGGTTGTCTGCGTTTCCAGTTTTGGTTACTTTCAAAGTACCGTTGTCTAGGACTAACCAAGCCCAGCCGCTACCAAATTGGGTTGCACCTGCTGCTTTGAATGCTTCTACAAATTTGTCGAAACTACCAAAGTCAGCGTCAATTTTAGCTGCTAATTCTCCAGTGGGAGTACCACCACCGTTGGGCTTCATACATTGCCAGTAGAAGCTATGATTCCATGCTTGGGCAGCATTGTTGAATACACCGGCTTTACTAGCGTCATTAGCAATGTTTTTGATTACTTCTTCGATGGATTTAGATTCTAATTCGGTACCTTTGACTGCATCATTGTACTTACTTACATAAGCGGCATGATGTTTGTCATGGTGAAATTCTAGGGTGCTTTTAGAGATACAAGGCTCTAAGGCACTGTAGTCGTAAGGAAGAGGTGCTAATTCGTAAGCCATATTATTTTTTATTGCCGTAGTTTACTTCTATAATAAATCTTAACAAACTTTTTTTAGTTTTTAAGAATCATTCTTAGTTTGTTATTTTCAAGCTATCATCTAGGGGCGATCGTTGTCAAGTTGCATGAGTAATGAATGAAATTTTCCCATGGAGACGATTTTGTTGTGACCAACATCTGAAGAACGCAGAAATTAACAGAAAAATCTCATCAGAAATTTATATGGTCAACTTATGATTATGATTTGAATGGGAATTTCAGTAATATAAACAAGAACTAACTTGCACGGGAAGTGAGAAAAAGTGTTAAGCCACCAAAACTTGCTCACAAAGTTTGTCCTCTAACTCAATTTCTTCTTGGTGAGTTGATTTAATGGCTTGGGTGATAATTTCGGCAATACTCATACCTTGATCATATTGATGAAGCCATTGTTGAGCTTGATTGCCCTGTTCTAACATTTTATAGGTGGGACTGAGAAAACAACTAAAACCTTTTGCCTTGGCAACGGGGAATAATTCGGGTAAAAGTTCTTCTATCCATTCTCTGGCAACAATTTTTCGTCCATCTTGCCAGTGAAAAAGTTGAGCATCTAAACTATTTTTACTAACTTCTTGCTCATTATGTTTAACCATCTTTAATAATTCAGTTTCTAAATCCCTGTGGTTAATGGTACTTTGGGTTAAGGGATCTAAATCTTCGTTTTCTAAAACCTGCCAAATTCTCGCCTCGATGATGGCGGTAATCGCTAGCAAATGTATGGGGTTTAATACTAAATCCGATATTCTCAACTCCAGACGATTGAGACTGTAGGGGCGATTATCCCCGTTAGGACGTACAGAACACCACAGGTGTCTTACATTTTGCATGGTCCCGAGGATAAGTTGTTCTTGTGTCCAATCAATAAAATGTTGGTGGTTGTGGAATAGGGGTACATCTTTGGGGGTATGGGGAAACAAATGCCAACGGGTGGAATGATACCCAGAGGGTTTGTTATCGAGGAAGGGGGAAGAGGCGCTAAGCGCGAGGATGAGGGGAGCTTCTAATCTGATGAGACGATAGGCTCTAATGAGGGTTTCAATGTCATTTATGCCAATGTTGATGTGGATACTAGCGGTGACAATATTGGTATGGTAAGTGTTTTCGATGTAGTCGTGATAATGATTATCGGGATCTGAGCGATGAAAACGGCTACTGTCTCCGAGGGAAAGGGTGCTACCCGGTACGATGGTATAGTCTCCAAGGGATTTTAAATAGTTTCTGAGGTCTCTACGGGGACGTAATAAGGCACATAGGAGGCGATCGTAATTACACAGAGGGGCGGTGGTATATTCTACATTACGACTATCTGGCTCTCTCACAAAACCATGCAAGTCTCTGACGATTTGACTAGAAAGCCCCACTACTTTTCCTTCTGGTGTCCCTGTATAGACTTCAACCTCAAAACCTTTTGATAGTAGCACCGCTTTTCCTCAATTTTTACTGATCATTTTATACTCAATTATAAGTCCAGAAAGGTTATTGAACAATTGATAATTAATGAACAGTTAATGCTCTAAGACTTCATGGTTGAGAACTAATACCATTGGCTTCGCCACTTTTGTAATTCCTCTATTTCAGCTTGTTGGCTATTGATGATATTTTGAGCTACGGCTTGTATTTCAGGATTATCAGATTTTTCTAGGGCATCTTGAGCCATAATAACCGCCGCTTCATGATGAGGGATCATAGCATCGATAAATCTGAGGTCAAACTGTTCATCTTCTGCCCCTAAATCCATATCCATGGTCACCGCCATCATTTGTTCAGGGGTCATGGGGATAGTTTGATTAGTCTGAGGATCCCATGCTGTAGGTGTTTCCGGTGCGTCAGGATACCAATCAGAGCGCCATTGTTGCATTTCTAAGATTTCAATTTGTTGAGCTTGTGCTATCTCCGTCGCTAGATTTTGGATTTCTGGACGGGAGGACTTTTCTAGGGCTTCTTGAGCCATAGTCAAAGCTCCTTGATGATGGGGAATCATGGCATCAATAAATCTAAGGTTATACTCTTCGTCGGCTTCTCCTAGGTCCATGGTATGGTTCATCTGACTATGGTCCATGGAACCGTGATCCATCATACTGTGATCCATTGATTTTTCCGTGATACCAATTTCAGAATCGACTCCCCCAAGTCCGAGGGGGTCGTTTTCTTCTGGGCTGGCACAAGCCCCAAGAATACCAGTCAGACTGGTAATGAAAATGGTCAGAATAATTTTATTTTTTAACATCGTAGAATATTTGCGCTGTGTGTTTTTTTCCGAGAGATAGCCTAACATTTATTTTTTTTGTTGGTGGTTTTATGATGCTCTGGAATATACAGAATGTAAAAATCAGGCAAAATCACTCATGACAATCTGAGGTAATTCCGACCAAAAAAGTCGGGTATAGTTGACAGTTTTATGATGAGTTGTTATGCTTATGTCTAAGCAATCATCGATTAATTAGAAATTTCCAGTAAGTAGTTAAAGCACACGGAGAAAAAAGCATTATGACAACTGCGATCGCAACGGACACCACCAAGAAAAAACCCACTTTCACCAAATTAGTATCTAAAGAAGGGGGAACAGAATATCCTCTCAAGGCAATAAATATTTGTGAGGAAACCTTCGCTCCCCTCGAAGTAGCTTATGATTACGACGAAATTCGTCGTCAGGTGAGCCGTGAAAGTATTGCCGCAGGTCCTAACTCCATTTGGCGTTACAAACCTTTCTTACCCGTAGAAACCGATACCCCCATCGATGTCGGTACAGGAATGACTCCTTTAATGAAGTCTAATCGTTTGGCTCGTCGCTTAGGTCTAAAAAATCTCTATATTAAAAATGATGCTGTTAATATGCCCACCCTTAGCTTTAAGGATCGGGTAGTCTCCGTTGCTTTAACTCGTGCCAAAGAATTAGGTTTTACCACTGTGTCTTGTGCTAGTACAGGAAACCTAGCTAACTCCACCGCTGCGATCGCCGCCCATGCTGGTTTGGACTGTTGTGTATTCATTCCCTCCGACCTCGAAGCAGGTAAAGTATTGGGTACTTTAATCTACAACCCCACCGTTATGGCGGTAAAAGGAAATTACGATCAAGTTAACCGTCTTTGTTCCGAAGTAGGTAACACCTACGGCTGGGGCTTTGTGAACATTAACCTTCGCCCTTACTATTCCGAAGGCTCTAAGACCCTCGGTTATGAAGTGGCAGAACAACTAGGCTGGAAATTACCTGATCACATTGTTGCACCTTTGGCTTCTGGTTCTTTATTCACCAAAATTTATAAAGGATTCCAAGAATTTGTCAAAGTTGGTTTAGTAGATGACAAAGAAGTTCGTTTCAGCGGTGCGCAAGCGGAAGGATGTTCTCCCATCGCTCAGGCTTTCAAAGAAGGAAGAGACTTTGTAACCCCTGTGAAACCTAACACCATTGCCAAGTCCATTGCGATCGGGAATCCTGCTGACGGTGTCTATGCCCTTGATATTGCCCGTAAAACTAACGGTAACATTGAATCGGTGACCGATGCAGAAATCATCGACGGCATGAAACTTTTAGCCGAAACTGAAGGTATCTTCACAGAAACCGCTGGGGGTACTACCATCGCCGTGCTTAAAAAATTAGTAGAAGCAGGAAAAATTGACCCTGAAGAAACTACCGTGGTTTACATCACTGGTAATGGTTTGAAAACCCAAGAAGCGGTACAGGGTTATATCGGTGAACCTCTTTTAATCGATCCTAAATTAGACAGTTTTGAAAGAGCTTTAGAGCGCTCTCGTACCCTTGGTCGCCTAGAATGGCAACAAGTTTTAGTGTAAGATAGATTTCTGAACAGGGGGTTTATGTACCCCTTGTTTTGCAAAGACTTTTTAAGAGTCTTTTTTTTTGCAAAATTATTATTATTTAAAAAATATTCATAGAACAATGGCAGTAAAAGTATTAATTCCCACCCCCTTACAAAAATTCACCAAAGAAGAGGCTACCGTTGAATGTGAAGCTACTAGCGTAGCAGGTTTGATTGATTCCCTAGAGGCTAATTTTCCTGGTATCAAAGCCCGTCTTTGTGATGAGCAGGGTATTCCCCGTCGTTTCCTTAATTTTTATGTAAATAGTGAGGACATCAGATTTTTAGATAATACTGACACTGCTTTAAGTGATGGTGATGAGGTAAGTATTGTACCTGCGGTTGCTGGAGGTTGATTGTCGAATTGACAATTATTTTGAGGGTTGAACATTGTTCAGCTCTTTTTTTTGTGATTATTTGTCTAATACTTTTGTTATGCTGGCTAAATTTCTCAACCCCTCTGCTTTCAGCATCTCCCCTTGCAAGGGGAGAAAAAGAGATTTTAAAAATACTTAATGGTAGGTATCGCTCACCTTAATAATAATTAGGTTAGAAAATCTAAAGGATTACTCATATTTTTGGCAAATCCCAATATTCCTCGATCTCGATGTTCATAGATTAAGTTACCTTGATTATCAAACAAAAATGTTGCACCTCTTTGGGTGATATAGCGATCATCTGGTACATAGATTCGCCAATTATTTAACACTTCCACCATGTTTTTTAGTCTGAGGGTGGCTAATTCAAAGGGGCGTTGATAATTTTTTCCTGCTTTGTTAAAAAATTCTCCTTTGATAGCTGGTAGGGGTTTTATTTTTATTTCTTCTTCGTTTTTAAATAAAGGTGGTGAGGTGCGATCGCCCTTATAACCCCTAAAAACCTCTTTCAGAGTGCCTTTACTACCAATTCCTGCACACATTAACAAAAGATTTAACCAAGCATTTTGAGTGTCTGAAAAGAAGGGTAAACCCCAATTTAAACCCTGATATAAAGCCAACTCTCGATGAATGTCAGCGGTAGCATCAATAAATAAATATTCTTCAGGAAACCCCGTATATTGACAAAACTTTTTCCCTGATTCTATGTTTCCAATGGCGATCGCCCTTACAGCAATGTTATTATTTTCAATAAAATCCCACTTCCTTTGTAACCACCAAGCATATTCCAAAGTATCAAAATCACCGAGTTGGGGTAATACTATCATTAAAGTGCGACCGACATTTTCACAACCAGACAACACCGAAACCATCTTGCCATCACTTACCCTTTTTCGTTGGGTTTGTTTAAATATAGAATAGGGTTTTTCTAGGATTGTCGCATTAGTCATGGGGGAATAATTGATAATTGATAATTAAATTTGGTGTTGCTTAATTATGGTATGAAATATTATTAAATTACAATAAATGCTCAATATTTATTGTATTGTTAATATTCCCCATTGCCCATTCCCCGTTCCTTTACCTAACCACAAAGACAATTAAACCAATTAATCAAAGTCTCCAACTGCTGAGTCGGCTTCACCGCGCCCAATCCCCTAACAATCACCTTCTTCTTACCATAGACAAAACGACCGTGTAAATGGGGAGGCAACTTTTCTAATAATAGATTCCAACCAGGTTCTAACATAGGAGTTTCCAAGATAATATTTTGCTTCCCTTCAGGCTTAATGCGAGAAAAACCAATAGATTTTGCCTTATGTTTCAAATCCGCCACTTGTAACAACTGTCGGGCAGGTTCAGGAATTTCCCCATATCTATCCAACCAATCCCGCTCAATTTGCTTAATATCTCGATCGCAAGTAACCGTCGCCACTGCCCGATAAGCGTCCATTTTTTGCTCCACATCGGTAATATAACGATTAGGAATAAAAGCAGTAAGATTTAAATCTATTTGGGTATCCTCCACCGTGGGAATTTCCTGCCCTTGAATTTCGTCAATGGCTTCCTTCAACATCTCCGTGTACATCTCAAACCCAATAGCTTCCACCTGCCCTGATTGCTCTGCACCCAAAAGACTACCAACCCCCCTTATCTCCATATCACGCATAGCCAGATGATACCCCGAACCTAATTGGGAAAACTCCTGCAATGCCCGTAAACGCTTTCTAGCCTTGTCTGAGAGGTTAATATCGTCAGGATATAATAACCAAGCGTGGGCTTGAATTCCAGAACGTCCTACCCTCCCGCGCAACTGGTACAGTTGAGCCAAACCAAACTTTTGGGCATCCTCCACAATGATGGTATTTACCCTCGGAATATCTAACCCAGACTCGATAATGGTGGTACAAATCAACAAGTCTGCATCCCCATTATTAAAACCTAACATAGCCGATTCTAATTCCCCTTCGGGCATCTGTCCATGGGCAACATCAATACGCAAACTAGGGAACATTTTCTGTAACATTTCCACTACCTTATCCATGCCTTCGATGCGGGGTAGCACATAAAATATTTGTCCTCCCCTATCCAACTCATTACGGATGGCGGTGCGGATTATCCCTTCATTAAAGGCTCCGATGTGGGTTTTGATAGGGCGACGACTGGGAGGAGGGGTGGTAATAAGGCTCATTTCTCGCACCCCAGAAATGGACATATAAAGGGTACGGGGGATGGGGGTAGCACTGAGGGTAAGAACATCCACGGAGGTTTTCATGGCTTTGATTTTTTCTTTTTGATTTACCCCAAATCTTTGTTCTTCATCTATTACTAATAAGCCTAAATCTTTATATTTAATAGTCTTGCTTAAAAGTTGGTGAGTACCTACCACCACATCTAATTCTCCAGTGGCTAATTTTTGCATAATTTCTTTTCTTTCGGAGGCGGTGCGAAAGCGATTTAATAAGCCCACATTAATGGGATAAGGGGAGAATCTTTCTAGTAAGGTATGGTAATGTTGTTGGGATAAAATGGTGGTAGGAGCTAAAAAGGCAACTTGTTTATTACCTGCGGTAATGACTTTAAAAATGGTTCTAATGGCGACTTCTGTTTTACCGAAACCTACGTCTCCACATACTAAACGATCCATGGGGCGATCGCTCTCTAAATCTATTTTTACATCCTGAGTTGCTTTTAATTGATCTGGGGTTGGCTCATAGGGAAAAGAGTCTTCTAACTCCCTTTGCCATGGAGAATCTTCGGGATAAACAAACCCTGTTAATTTAGCACGGGTGGCATATAATTTTACTAAATCTACCGCTAATTTTTTAATAGCTCGACGGGCTTTATTTTTAAGATTATTCCATTCTTTTCCTGCTAACTTATGTAACTTAGGATGGTTACTATCACTAGAACGATAACGGCTTAATACCTCCGAATTTTCTGCTGGTACTCTCAAAATACCATCAAGATATTTTATTACTAAATATTCACGACTAGCTAAAGTTTCTAATTCAATAAATTGACCGATACCATGATGTTTATGAACCACAAAATCATTAGGTCTTAACTTGTCTAAATCAACCTGTTTGGAAGCGGCTCTTCTCCTTTTTCGGATGTAGCTCGGAGTAGCTAAATTATGTTGTCCAAAAAATTCTTTATCGGTGACAACTGCTATGCGAAAAGTAGGTAAAATAAAACCTTCTAATTCTGCTTGTCCTGAATACTTGAGAGCAACGGCAGTATTTTGCCGATGGGACTTTTCAATGGTGGGAAAATCGAGATGATTAGAGATGAATTGAGTAGGGCAATCATGGTCTTGTAAAAGAGCAACAGAGCGCATGGGTTGAGCAGAAATCAACCAAGTATTATACTTACTTAAATCGATGGTGTTATATACTTCTTTTTTACCCCTAATTATTTCCCCTAATTTGGCAAATTGATGGGGACTAATGGGCAGAGGACGAGATGATAAGTTGAGACTATTTTCTTGGTTTTCTTGGGCAATTTCTGTTAAATGAATTTGAGGATATTTTATCTGAGTTAAGGATTGCTCAAAGGCACGATGGAGGGGTGGTAAAAGATCCTTATTTTGCCCGATGGATTCATTTACTAACTGCCATTTTTCCTCCGCTTGTTCTGTCCAAATGTGACTATGGGCAAAACATTGGGCTGGTTCGTCCATGGCGACCATGGTATTGTCATTAAAGTAATCGAGGATACTTGCCACAGGGTCAAAGGCAAAGCCCAGAAAACGAGCAACTCCTTCGGGGTAAATATCATTTTCTAAATTATCTTGCTCTAGGGGGGTCAAGTATGGTTTAATTAACTCTATGGTGGGGATGTATTGCAAAATAATACTATCCCACGAACTAGGAGTTAAATTCAGACTCTCGATTTTGTCTAAGCTACGTTGAGAAACGGGATCAAATTCTTTGATTTGTTCTATTTCATCCCCAAAAAACTCTAATCGGATGGGTAATTCTGCGGATACGGGGAATATGTCAATTAAATCTCCTCTTTTCGCCCACTGTCCTTCGATTTCGACTAAATTAACCCTTTCATAACCCATATTTGCCAAGGTGAGGTCAATTTGTTTACTATCTAGGGTCATTCCTTGTACCAAGCTCAAACAGTATTTACTGAAAACATCGGCGGGGGGGAGATGGGGTTGTAAGGCTTGTTCGGTGGTGACGACGGCAATGGGTTCGTTGTTACTGATTAAACCGCTGAGGGTCTGCATCTGTCCCCAAATCATCTCGGATTCGGGGTTAAGGGCTTCGTAGGGACTGGCAGTGGTAGTGGGATAGAAAAAAACTTGTTTCCAGCCCATGGCTTCAATATTTGCCATCCAACGGGCGGATTCTTCGAGGGAGGCACAGATAATTAATAAATTTTTGTTCTGTTTTTGGGCAAGGGCGCTGGTGACTAAGCCTTTTACGAGTCTTGATGCCCCTTGGAGATGGAAGGGTTTATCGGGCTTAATTTTATTGGTTAATTCGTTGGTGAGGGGGGAATGTGCGATCGCCCTTATAACAGAAGAAAAGGTCATTTAATAACAATGGAGAATTGATAATTGATAGTTGATAATTAGTTTTTTAAATTATCGGTTATCTTAATATATTAACCTCAGTTCGGGATTTGTTAGCATGGTTAGGTTTTACGCTTGTTAGTTGAAGATTTAACTTCGCCCAATCAAAAAATTATTATCAATTATCCATTATCAATTAAAACCATTGATTAAGTTTTAACTACCAACTCTAATTATTATATGGAGCTAAGCGGATTCGAACCGCTGACTTTCACAATGCCATTGTGACACTCTACCAACTGAGTTATAGCCCCTTGCTTGTTTAAGCAATAACTATTATGTCATAAACTGATAGAAAAATCAACCCAAATTCCCTAAGACTCATAATTATTTGTTTATTGTCTGAGAATAGCTATAAACTATTGATTATTATTCATAACTGAGTATTAGTAATTTTATTTATATGAAATGTAGAGTTATTGTAATTACATCGGGTAAAGGAGGAGTAGGAAAAACTACTATTACCTCAAACTTAGGTACAGCTATCGCACAACTAGGAAAGAAAGTCTGTTTAATCGATGCAGATTTTGGTCTAAGAAACTTAGATCTACTGCTAGGATTAGAGCAACGGGTGGTATATACCATTATGGATGCCCTAGCGGGGGAATGTACCCTAGAAAAAGCCATTGTTAGAGATAAACGCACCCAAGGCTTACACTTACTCCCCGCGGCTCAAAATCGCACTAAAGATGCCATTACCCCCGAAGAGATGAAGCAGGTAATTGCTCAACTCAAACCTAGTTTTGATTATATCCTCGTGGATTGCCCCGCTGGTATTGAAATGGGGTTCAGAAATGCGATCGCAGCAGCCACCGAAGCCCTCATTGTCACCACTCCTGAAGTGGCAGCGGTAAGGGATGCTGATAGGGTAGTCGGTTTACTCGAAAGTGAGGGAATGTCTAGCATTCGTTTAATTATTAATCGTTTACGTCCTGAAATGGTAAAAATGGATGAAATGATTAGTGTAGAGGATATTATTGATTTATTGGTTGTACCTTTAATTGGTATTGTTCCCGATGATAAGAGAATTATTACATCTTCTAACCGTGGGGAACCTCTGGTTTTGAATAAAGAGCCTTCTTTACCCGGCATTGCCATAAAAAATATTGCGAAAAGACTCGAGGGCGCCGATATACCTTATTTGGATTTGATGGCATCTCAAGATAATCTTTTTACCAAAATCAAGCGTTTTTTTGGAATGTCTGATAAGGATTAATAACTATTTTAATTTAACTATGGTTTTTATAAATTACTTTTTAAAAATTCTGGTAAAGGCGAAATATATCAACCAAGAGAAACCACAAAATAGCACAATTGAAAACGATCACACAGTAAATCTTAATAAAGAATAACTAACTACTTTTGTTTTTATCTAGTGCCTAAAATATTTATTATGATCCTTTTTGAAGGAATTAAACAAAAGCAAATTGTTTTCTTTTTATATAACTATTAAAATAATGCAGATATGATCAAAGATATTTTTAATTCTATTACCTCTTGGGGTAGTAAAGAAAAAAGTGGTAGAAGTGCAAAAAATCGCCTTGAATTAGTCCTTGCCAACGATAGGGCAGGGGTTAATCCTGAGCTAATTGATAAAATGCGTATGGAAATTTTAGAAGTAGTTAGTCGCTATCTTGATATTGATATTGAAGAGATGGATTTTTCTATTCAAAGTAGCGATCGCACTACATCCTTAAAGGCCAATTTGCCTATCAAAAAAATAAAACGAAATCAAGAAAAATAAATAAAAATTAACCTTTGATTTAGGCATGACTACGATGGGAAATTACCCAACTAAAAATGGGTAATAAAACCACACTGGCAAGGGTAATAATTACCATGATATAAATTGTGTCCATGTATTCAGGAGTCATAAATAATCACCTCTTTTGGATTTGATGGTGTAAAAATAGTAAATATTTTTTTGTATATTTAGCTACATTTCCATCATAACAATAAGGCTTAATTAAACGTGGTGATTGTTACAAAAAGCAATGAACAAGATTGAGAATTAAATCTTTCAATTACAAGTCTTTTCCCTAACACCTAATTCCTAACGCCTAATCATCCATTCAACTCCTCCGAGCGCACCTTAGCCGCCTTGACAGCTTCTATGAGGGCATGGCGAAAACCGTTTTTTTCCAGTTGAGCAACCCCTGCAATGGTAGTGCCTCCCGGGCTAGTAACTTGGTCTTTCAACACAGCAGGATGGAGTTGTTTAGTTTTGATCAATTCTGCGGTACCTAACACCGTCTGTAATGCCAGTTGAGAAGCAATGGCACGGGGTAAGCCCACCGCTACACCACCATCGCTCAGAGCCTCTACCATCATGGCGACAAAAGCAGGTCCAGAGCCTGATAATCCAGTCACTGCGTCCATCTGATATTCTGGTACTTCTATCACTTCCCCAATGGCACCAAAAATGGATTGGGCTACGGTTAAATCTTCCTTACTTACTTTACCATTAGGGGCGATCGCAGTCATCCCTTTACCCACCAAAGCAGGAGTATTAGGCATCACTCGAATAACTCCAGAGCGAGAAAAAACTGACTCCAATTTATCTAAAGAAGTACCAGCCAAAATAGAAATTATCAAACGAGGAGAATTTGCAGAGTTTATCCCCTCCAATTCAGAAGCCACCAAAGAAAAAATCTGCGGTTTGATCGCTAATAATAAAACCTCGCAATGGTCAAAAAGTTCTTGGTTATTATTGGTAGTCACTACCCCATAGCTATCCTGCCAATATTTTCGGCGAGAGACTTGAGGTTCACTGACTTGTATTTGATTAGATTGATATATTTTTTGGTCTAAAAGGCAGGAGATGATAGCCTCTGCCATCACTCCCCCACCAATAACCCCTAATTTATAAGACACAGAATAAATAACTATTACATTTAATAAGTTAACAAAGGCTGAAAATTTGACTATTGAGCCAAAGAGGAAGATAAATCAGGTAAAGGGGTATTACTCCAGAGATTATCAGAGAAATTACTGGAAGTAAGATCATCAGAGATGCCATTATCAGGTTTTTTTCCCACACTAGAGGCGCCTTTTGAATTGGTAACATGGACGTTTCTGGGGGTAAAGAGGAAAATAGACTCTCCCACTCTTTCACAGTTACCATCGAGGGCTGCGGTGCCTCCTGTCACGAAATCTACAGCCCTTTGAGCTTCATAGGATTCCATTAAGTTTAAGTTCAGTACAACAGTTCTTTGTTGTTTTAATAACTTTATCACTTCTGATGCTTGTTCAAAGGTATGAGGTTCAAAGATTTCGATTTCATTCATGGTGGTGTTAACTCCGGGTAATCCAATTACATTGCTAGGGAAACGACTAGACATTCTACTATTTTGCTCCATATCCATATCATGATTACTATCTGTATCCATGGAGGATGTATGACGGCGACGACGACTCAAAGAAGGGGAGGGGCTGATGGTTGTACTTTCCCGACGGGGTTTAATCCTTTGTTGTAGTAATACCTCAGAATTTTCCTGCTCCTCTTCTTCTATTTCTTCGGACATCATCTCTTCCATTTCCTCTTCATAAGGATTGTAATTATTTTCCTCGTCAAAGGAATCATAATCTCGATTAGGTCCGTTGACAATATTTTTTAGTTTTTCTAAACTGCCAAAAATTTTTTCTCTCACTGCTTTAACTTTGGTTACAACATTTGTATGATAATACCCATTTTTGTTTAACAACAAAAACTTACTTAAGATTAAATCATAAAATGGAATTGGTTACTTTTTTTATGATTAACTTACTATAAAAGTAAGACTTTTTTTGCATAGTAGAAAACTTTTTTAAACTAATTCAGTTATGAATGGAAATACATCGTTAGCTCAAGAGCTAAAAGAAGCTAAAATTGCTTATCATAATGCTTCATTATATGCTCGTTTTCAGGCTGGTTTTTTAGGTAGGGTATCCCACGAAATTCGATCGCCTTTAGGGAGTTTGATGAGTATTCATCAGTTAATCTTGAACGATTTGTGTGAAAGTGAGGAGGAGGAAAGACAATTTATCGCCGAAGCCTATGAATATAGTAAGAAGTTGATGAATATGTTAGATGAATTGATTGAGATTTCTAAGCTAGAGACAGCCAAAGTTGAACTAGAGTTAACTCCCCTCAAATGTGTTGACTTTTTTAATTTTGTAGCAAAAAAGATGAGGATGCAGGGGGCAAATCGTAATATGGTTTTGGATGTAGCCATGGTAGATGAAAGTTTAACTATTTTAGCTGATCGTGAAAAGTTAGCCCAAGCATTTTTTTATTGGTTAGAAGTGGCGATCGACCTTACTCAGTTAGGTACTATTACTATGGGGGCAGATTGTGAAGCCCCTGCTAATTATTCAAGGATGACTATTAATTTTCCTTTTTGTAACCAGGAGTTTAATGAGTCTAGCCGATTTGAGGATTTACCTTTTCATGAGCAAGGGGGTATGGAGTCTCCTCCGATGTTGTCCAGTGGTGCGAAAATTACCCTCGCCCAAAGTTTAATTAGTTTAATGGGAGGGCAATGTAGGATTAGTGAGGTGACAGAAAAAACTACCTGTTTAGAGATATTTCTTCCCAATTGTGAGACTGTTGCATGAGGTCTTCTGGATTAGGATAGGTATTATATAAAACCATGGTGGTGGTTTCGTTTTCCACAAAGCCTATTCTTTGATAAAAGTTTTGTTGATGGGTGGTGGTGAGATATATTCTTTCTACTCTGTTGAGGAGGGGATGACTGATTAAGGTTTCTACTAATTTGCGTCCTAGTCCTAGTCCTTGATATTCTGAGTCAATCACTACATCCCAAATGGTGGCCCGGTAGATGCCGTCGGAGGTTGCCCTTGCACTGCCGATAAGTCGTTTATTATCCCATACTGATATTACTGGATTACTATGGGCGATCGCAATGGAAACATCTTCAAGATTACGATTTTGTGTCCAAAAAGCATTTTTTCGATACAGTATCAACAATTGATTTAGGTCAATTTTTTCTTTATCGGTACAAAATTTGATGTGACTACAATCCATCTTGATTTCCTCTCTAACCATGGAGATTTGAAAAAAATAAACGAAAAGGTAATGAGTTAATGCTTTAAGTTAAAATGTTATGTTCCTTATCATCAATTTGAATCTGGCTGATAGGGATAGAAAGAAACAGTTTAAATTAATTTGATTAACCTAGGTGACAATAATCGTAGCAAATATTTTTGAGTCTGTAACACCAGAAAAATGGAGATGTCTTTGAATGATGACAAAAAAACTCGTTGACAATCAACCATGGACAAGCCACAATAAAGTTTTATTTTTTACTGATTAAACTGTGTTCTTTGGTATCTTAACAATTCTTTCTGGCTGGTTTAATTTTTCTTCTACCCCCCATCAGGTGCCTTTAATTCCTTGGCATGAGGCTTCTATTTTTCAATTACCCACCGAAGGAGATGAGCAAGTAGATATAATTTTTGAGCGGTATTTACAAGGGTTAGAAAGCCGTAATATTCCTCTCAATCAACAGGGTATCTGGATTCAAACCCATTGGGCAACTTTGGCGGATAATCGGGGTAAAATTCTGGCTCCTGCGGCTTCTATTACTAAGGTGGCGACTACTTTAGGGGCTTTGGATAAGTGGTCGATCAATCATCGTTTTTTGACCAACATTTACACAACAGGAAGCGTTAATGGGGGTGTTTTGGAGGGAGATTTAATTATTGAGGCGGGAGGTGACGCTTTTTTTGTGTGGGAAGATGCGATCGCCCTTGCTAACAAAATTCAAGAATTGGGCATCGAAACTGTTACGGGGAATCTCATCATAGTGGGTAATTGGCAGATGAATTTTAAAGAAAATAACCGCAGCTCTGGGGATGACTTGCGACGGGCTTTTAACAGTGCAAATTGGAATTATGCCGTAGAAACCCAGTATCAAAAGATGGAAAATGCACCTCCACGCCCCCAGTTAGCTATCCAAGGACAAAATATTTTTCGGGATGGTGTACCCCCCCAAGCCAATGCTTTATATACCCATGAATCGAAACCCTTACCAGAAATTCTCAGGGCGATGAATCTTTTTAGTAATAATTTTATTGCCGATAACCTTGCCCAACAGATGGGCGGAGGAATAGAATTAAGTGCGATCGCATCTAGGCTAAGTAACGTTCCCCCCGAAGAAATCCAATTAATAAACGGCTCAGGATTAGGGGAAAGTAATCGTATGTCACCCCGGGCAGCCTGTCGAATCCTCATTGCCATCGAACAAAAAATAAAACCAGATAACCTCACCATCGCCGACTTATTTCCCGTGTCAGGCATCGATGAAGGAACTATCAAAGATCGTAACATTCCCTCTGGGATACCCGTTAAAACAGGCTCCCTAGCCGTTGTAAGTGCCTTATCAGGGGCGATCGACACCCAAGAACGAGAAACCGTCTATTTTGCCATCATGAACTACGCTAACGGCTTAGACGACCTCAGAAATCGCCAAGATCAACTATTAACAGACCTAAGCCACCATTGGCAAATCAAACCCATATTACCCACCTCGACTAGATAAATTATGAGTTATTCACTCCAAAAATTAAAAAAAACTAACACTAAATTAATTAAAACTTGATTATCTATCATCAATTATTCATTATCAATTATCTCTCCCCTTTTTATGTAATAATTCTTAAAGAACTTTTAAGATTTCTGATATAAAGCCATGAGTGAAGCCGCCAACGAAAAAACTCTTGCCGAACAAGCCCCTCCGAGTTATGAATGTCGTTCCTGTGGATATAGGTATGTTCCCTCCAAAGGAGATGCTAAAAGTGAAACCCCAGCAGGTACATTATTTACCGACTTACCCAAAACGTGGAGATGCCCCATATGTGGCGCTCGTAAAACAGCCTTTGTCAACATCGGAGCCACCGATGCTCCCTCGGGATTTGCAGAAAACTTAGACTATGGCTTTGGTGTCAATAACTTAACCCCAGGACAAAAAAACCTCCTAATTTTCGGATCATTATTTGTCGGATTTCTATTGTTTTTGAGCCTTTACACATTGGGTTAGATCAAATTTAAAATATATTATGGAATTAAAAATGAACTTATTATTGAATAAGCTAAAACAATTTATTGTAGTTATAACAGTCGGACTATTCTGTGTCAGTTGTGCTGTGGCATCCAACCTCAGTAGTAACCCATGGGATGTAATTACCCTTGATACCGACGCAACCTTTGCTGATGTCGCTTTTACTGATGACTCCAATCATGGTTGGTTAGTAGGTACAAAAGCGAGTCTCTTTGAAACCGTTGATGGTGGAGACACTTGGCAAGAAAAAATTATCGAACTAGGAGACGAAAAAATAACCTTTAATGGTGTTAGTTTCTACGGTGAAGAAGGTTGGATTTCAGGAGAACCCTTTATTCTTTTACATACCGTTGATGGTGGTAAAAACTGGGAAAGAATCCCCCTTAGTGATCAACTTCCAGGAGTACCCTATGGCGTAACCGCCCTTGCTCCCAATACCGCCGAAATGATTACTAACTTGGGTGCTATCTATAAAACTAGCGATGGTGGTAAAAACTGGAAAGCCTTGGTAGAAGGTGCTGTGGGTGTTGCCCGTAACGTCAGTCGCTCTCCTAGTGGAAAATATGTAGCAGTAAGTGCTAGGGGAAACTTTTACTCTACTTGGATACCCGGAGACACCGAATGGACCCCCCATTTACGCAACTCCTCCCGTCGTTTACAAAACATGGGTTTCTTTGATGATGAGAGACTCTGGTTAATTGCTAGGGGCGGAAGAATTCAACTAACTAGCTCGGCAGATTTTGAAGATTGGGAAGACGTTATCACCCCTGAATACTCTACCAGTTGGGGATTCCTTGATTTAGCTACCCGTGAAAATGAAATTTGGGTGGCAGGAGGTAGCGGAAATCTTCTCGTTACCAATGACAGTGGCGAAACTTGGTTTAAAGATAGAGAAGTGGAAGATGTACCTTCTAATTTATATCGTGTTGTTTTCCCCAATGCAGACCAAGGTTTTGTTTTAGGACAACAAGGGATTTTATTAAAGTACAATCCTGACAAAGCCCCCATGGATTTTGGCGAAGAAGCGTAATCAAATAGTTTTAAGTAAATAGCAAGATTAAAAAAGGTGGGCATTGCCCACCTTACTTTTTTGTTTATTTATTATTCTCTATTACCCAATACCTCTATAAATCAATCCCTTTAATGTGTCTCGCCACCGTTTGAACGTCCTTGTCACCACGTCCAGAAGAATTAATCACGATTTTTGGATTACCTTCTAGGGTAGGACATAACTTGTCAAGGTAAGCAAAAGCGTGGGCGGTTTCAAGGGCTGGAATAATGCCCTCTAATTTACAGAGTTGTTGAAAAGCATCGAGCGCCTCCTGGTCGGTAACACTGTAATATTCTGCTCTACCTTCATCTTTGAGGTAACTATGTTCAGGCCCTACTCCAGGATAGTCTAACCCCGCACTGATGGAATGGGCTTCGGTAACTTGTCCATCTTGATCTTGTAATAGATAGCTCATAGCACCGTGCAACACTCCAGGTTGCCCTGCTGTAAGGGTGGCGGCGTGTTTTCCAGAGTCCACCCCACTTCCTGCCGCTTCAATACCAATAAGACGCACAGAACTATCTTTAACAAATTCATAAAATAAGCCCATGGCATTGGAACCTCCCCCCACACAGGCGAGGAGAATGTCAGGTAAACCTCCCCATTTTTCTAAACACTGCTCACGGGTTTCTACACCAATTACTGCATGAAAATCCCTTACCATCATGGGATAGGGATGGGGTCCTGCCACGGAACCAAGGATATAATGGGTGTTCTCTACGTTAGTTACCCAGTCTCTAATGGCTTCTGATGTGGCATCCTTGAGGGTTCCTGTACCAGCGGAAACGGGCTGCACGGTGGCCCCTAAAAGGCGCATTCTGAACACGTTTAATTTTTGGCGTTCCATGTCTTCTACGCCCATATAAATCACACATTCCAAACCAAAACGAGCGCACACAGTGGCGGTAGCAACTCCATGTTGTCCAGCCCCTGTTTCGGCGATAATTCTTTCTTTGCCCATGCGTTTGGCTAGTAATACTTGCCCAAGGGCGTTATTAATTTTGTGGGCGCCTGTATGGTTGAGGTCTTCTCTTTTGAGGTAAATTTGAGGCCCTGTGCCATCAGGTTTGGCATAGTGTTGGGTCAGTCTTTCGGCAAAATAGAGGGGACTTGACCTACCAACGTAGTCTTTTAGTAGTTGGTTTAATTCTTGGTTAAAGTCGGGATCGTTTTTGTATTGGTTATAGGCGGTTTCTAGTTCGCTGAGGGCGGGCATGAGAGTCTCGGGAACGTATTTTCCGCCGTATTTGCCAAAGCGTCCGAAGTTGTCTGGTACTCGAATAGAATTATTGCTAGGTCTTATGGGTGTGGTGGTCACAGTGTTTCTTTTTTATAATATTTTTCTTTCTATCATTATCTTACATCTTGGCTTAGGGGCAATGAATAATTGGTAATGGATCATTAATTTTTTATCTGTATTTTAGCTTTATGACATTTTTTGCTAAAAAACTGTTAAGCATATAACGAAATAGTAAAATAGTTATATAATAAAGTGAGTAGTAAATATAAAATATAAGAATGTTATTTCGCCAATTATTTGATCAAGATACATGGACTTATACCTACCTAATTGCTGACCTGGAGACGAAGGAAGCGGTATTGGTTGATCCTGTCATTGAACAGGTAGAAAGGGATTTGAAGTTGATAGAGGAGTTGGGTTTGACTCTCAAATACTGCATAGAAACCCATGTTCATGCGGATCATATTACGGGTACAGGGAAAATGCGAGAATTGACTGGGTGTAAGGGTTTAGTGCCTGAAAAAGCCGAGGTAAATTGTGCCGATCGCCACTTAGTTGACAATGAGGTCGTTAAGGTAGGAAATATAGAAATAAAGGCGATCGCCTCTCCTGGCCATACAGACTGCCATTTTGCTTATCTCGTAAATAACAGTCACCTACTCACAGGGGATGCCCTATTTATCAGAGGTTGCGGACGCACCGACTTCCAAAGCGGTGATTCTGGAATGCTCTACGATACCATCACCAAACGTTTCTTTGCCCTTGCTGATGATGTTTTGGTGTATCCTGCCCACGACTATCGAGGACATATGGTATCCACCATCGCCGAAGAAAAAGCCCACAATCCCCGTATTAGCGGCAAAAAAAGAGACGAGTTTATCGAGCTAATGGATAACCTTGATTTACCCAATCCTCAAAGAATCATGGAAGCAGTACCAGCCAATCAAATGTGTGGCAAAGTTTAGAACAATTTTTGTTAACCCTACCCGAAAAAAATTATGATCATTGCTAATATTATTCAAGCCCAGTATCAACTCATCACCCCCCAAGAGTTAGAACAAAGAATGAAAAATAAATCTGTAGTTTTAATTGATGTACGGGAAAAAGATGAATATGACCAAGGACACATTCCGGGAGCCTTACTAAAACCCCTCTCTGAATTTTCTGCCAAGGAGTTGGCATCCTATCCTAATATCGTTCTCTATTGCCGTTCTGGGAAGCGTTCTCACACTGCCGCAGAAAAATTGATCGAAGCAGGACTCACTACCATAACCGAGCTACAAGGGGGCATATCTGCATGGCAACAAGCTCATTTCCCCGTGGTGGCTTAAGGACATTTATCAGTTTGATCAAACACCATCAAACCCCTTTCAATATTAGATCAGAGAATATCTTTATTATCAATTATCCATTCTCAACTATCAATTATTTTAAATGCGCTTAACCTTTGGACTAATACTTGCCATCATCATCGGACTTAGTTTAGGCTTAATCGGTGGTGGTGGTTCAATTTTGGCAGTGCCGATTCTTCGTTATGTCATGGGGGTTGAGCCTCGCAGTGCGATCGCCATGAGCCTTTTTATCGTCGGTGTTGTTAGCCTCATTGGCATCATTCCCCATTGGCGACAAGGTAACGTTAATTTACCCGTAGCCATTAGTTTTATTCCCCCTGCTATGGTAGGTGCTTTTATTGGTGCAAAAATTACCCAATTACCTTTTATTACCGACACTATTCAACTGGTTGCTTTTGGCATAGTCATGTTGTTAGCTAGTCTTTTCATGATAAAAAAAAGTAGTGGTAAACCATCAGAAACCGAAGTAACCTCCGTAAAGGTACAACCCGTTGGAAACGATAAAACTAAAAAGATTCTTTTAACCATTGTGGAAGGGTTAGTGGTCGGTATCCTAACAGGTTTTGTGGGGGTTGGGGGTGGATTTTTGATTATTCCAGCCCTTGTGTTAATTGGTGGTATCCCCATGAAAGAAGCTGTCGGCACCTCATTATTAATTATTGCCACTAAATCCGCTAGTGCTTTTGTGGGTTATTTAACTTTAGTAGATATTGATTGGTTTTTAACCATTGGTTTTACTTTAGCTGCTAGTATTGGTATTGTTTTTGGTTCTTCTGTAAGTAAAAAAATTGATGCTAAATATTTACAAAAAGGTTTTGGTTATTTTGTTTTAGTGGTAGCCATATTTGTTTTAATTGCTAGATAAGTAAGTAGGCATAATTAAATCGATTTAGGCAAGGGGTTTAAACC
Source organism: Cyanobacterium sp. HL-69 (assembly GCA_002813895.1). NCBI lineage: Bacteria > Bacillati > Cyanobacteriota > Cyanophyceae > Chroococcales > Geminocystaceae > Cyanobacterium > Cyanobacterium sp. HL-69. The sequence continues at coordinate 505,683 of CP024912.1, forward strand.
CATTGTTCATAAGAGTCTTAATAAAATAAGAGCTATAATTAATTTCGCCAACCTACTTAACCTTAATTTGTATATTAAATTCCTGCAATAATACTATTTCTTTTATCTAAATAAATAAGACGAATATCAAGGGGAATCAACTTTAAAAGTTGTTTGTGAGCAGAACTATATAAATCTCCAATATCCTCTGATAAAATACTTTTTCCTTCAGCCTTTAAATAATTAATAATTTGCTCTTCTTGCCATCCAAACTTATCTTTAGTTATGATAATTAGTCGTTCTTTTGGAGATAATAAATTAATAGATTGTTCTAAGTAAAAATGTAAGGGAAAATACCTTAATTCAAGGGACGTTTTATTAACATTTAATTCTTCTAAATCTTCTTTTGGTAAACAATCAATGGCATATTCAATAATTATATTTTCATAATAAATATTATCTCTTTTATCATCTTGATTAAGATCTAAACTAAAGAAAAAATAACTAATTTCTCTCCATAATTGAAAAGAAATGGAAGATAAATGTTCTGGTTCATAAAATCCTGAAATGACATCATCTATTTTGTTATGATAGCGGCAAAAGAGAGAAACTAAATATTTTCCCTTGTCTAAATGGTTTTGTAACAAATCTAGTAGGGTAACATCGTCTATTTGTAGTAAAGGATATATTAAAGGGTGGTTTGCTTCGGGAAAATCAGTCGGATTCATATATGAAATTCAATGACAAAATAAATGATAGCTAAATTCGGCGGTGGTTGATGATAAGTTAATTATTGCTAAATAGCCACTAAATATCCCACAATATTAATACGAGGTTCAACACTGAAATTATATGATAAACAGCAGTCTAACTATGGTAAATATTTTGGGGGCGTTTTTACCCGGTATAACGGATGGTTTATTCTCTACTCAGGGAATTATGGTAATGCTTTTGGTGGCTTATGGTGGTGCCATGTGGATGTTTTTAACCAGCGCCCCTAAGGTGCATACTATCATGGTATCTGATTTGGCGGTAGCCCAGGAGTTTTATGAGAGATTGTTAAATTTACCTGTGGCGGATGTGCCTTTGCATTACTATTACAATTATGATCAAAGTCTAGGCTCTGCAATGCTTGATCCTATTTATACTGGTAGTGGAGGTAATGCTACGGTTTTGCAGGAAAATCGTGGTTTATGGTATCAATTGCGCAAAAATACTCAATTACACGTTATTGGCGGTGCCACTTTGGGTTATAAAAATTCTCAGCGTCATGTTTGTTTTGATCATGAGTGTTTGGATGATTTATTATTGAGGGTACAGTCTCGCCGTTTGAAGTATAAGATTCGTAGTGATAATCCTCTTAATTTTTTAGTGAAGGATTTGGACAATAGGGTAATTGAAATGGTGGAAGCAAAAACTTAAACTAATTGATAATTGAAAATGGATAGTTGATAATTATTCAAGGAGATTTTTTGAGTTAAATTTTTGGGAATCAAAAATATTGTTATTACAGGATTCGGCGTTGTTGTCTTTGGAATCGGGTAGTTGGTTTAAGTTAATTTGTGGTGCTAGTTATCAACATTTACCTTCTATTCGTAATTTGGCTTTGGCTTATACTTTGGCAGGGGTTGATTGTATTGATGTAGCGGCGGATAGGGCTGTTATTAATGCTGCTTTGGTGGGTATGGAGGTGGCAAAAAGTTTTCGGCAAGAAGCGATCGCTCTTAGCTATAATCCTAGTAATCCTCTTTTAATGGTAAGTGTGAATGATGGGGAAGATCCTCATTTTCGTAAAGCATACTTTAATCCTAGCAAATGTCCCCCTGAGTGCGATCGGCCCTGTGAGCATATTTGCCCCGCCGATGCCATAAAATTTGAGCATCCCACCCAAGGAGTAAAAGAAAAACTATGTTATGGTTGTGGGCGTTGTGTGCCTATTTGCCCCTATGGTTTAATCGATACTCAATCCCATGTTATTGGCATCCAAGAAGTATTAAATTGGCTTACAGAATTACCCATTAACGCCCTCGAAATCCACACCCAAGAAGGGCATTTTGAGCATTTTTGTAAATTATGGCAATGGCTTAAACCTCACCTACCCCAACTACAATTAATCGCCATTAGTTGCCCTTATACCCCCACCGTCACCAGTTATTTACACCAAATAGAAACCTATATCAAACCTCTGCCCATCCCCTTAATTTGGCAAACTGACGGGCGCCCCATGAGTGGGGATATTGGCAAAGGCACCACCCATCTAACCATAAAATATGCCCAAACCATGATTAATGAAGGGTTTGATGATTATTTACAACTAGCAGGAGGAACAAATGAACATACCGCTGTTAAAATGAGGGAGATGGGGCTTTCTCCTCACAAAATTAATGGCATTGCTTTTGGTAGTAAAGCCAGAAAAATCCTTGCAGATACCCTCCATGAATTAGAAGTAATTTCTCCCCAAAATCAACTAGAAGACTATCCCTATCTATTGTGGAAAGCAGTATCTCAGGCTTATCAGTTAGTGGGAAGTATAAAAACAGTTAATGAAGAAAAGGTTTTGTAGTCGAGGTTGGGAATGGGGAATAGGGAATGGGCAATGGTTTTTTCATTTTGATTGATTTATTAGTGTACTATTTGTAATCATGTATTTTGTATAAAAAAGGGCTATTTTTGCGTATTTTAAGAGACTATATATGCCTAAAAATCTGATTATTATAGCTTTCTTATTTGTTCATCACATCCTATTTAGATTCTTACAAATTTAAAGTAATTTCCTCCACCTGCCCCAACTCCCCAATTTGTTTAGGGGTTTCCTCATTTACACTAATTAACAACCCTCCCGCATTACCAGCCCGAATGGTAAACTCTCGACTAGCAATCCATTCCCTTTCACTACCTTGAGTTAGGATGCCTTCAAACTCCGTATTACCATCAATAACAACCCTTACCCATGAATTATCTTGGGCTTTTATATTTACTTTTAGTTGTTCTGGATTATTATCAACCACAGGGATAGTAGGGTTATCGGTGATTTCATCAGTATTATTGCTTAGATTATCTGTTACGGTTTGATTTTCTTGGGTATTGTTATGGCTACTTTGAGTCTCCGTGGTTTCTTGAGTAGTAAAAGAGGTTGGTTGCAACATTTCATTGAGACTTTTTATGGAGAAAAATAAAAGAGCAATATAAACAACATATAAGTATTTACTGTTAAAATTAATTCTAAAATTAAAAGGATTAATATTTCTTTGGTGAGCGGATTTATAACCTTTATTATTATTTTTCTCAGTAGGAAAACTATTAATAGTTTCCTCAATGTTAATGCTTAAAAACTCAGAATATTTTTTGAGTAATTCTTTAACAAATATAGGCTCAGGTAATTTGTTTAAATCACCATTTTCGATCGCCCTTAATATATTTTTAGTAATATGAATGTTACTAGAAACAGATTCAATATCCCACCCCAAAGATTGTCTCTTATGCTGTAATAAGACACTAACCCTATCCAATTCCTCTTGACGAATTTGGTTATAATCAACCTCTATGGGTTTTTTACCGCTAAAAAGTTTTAACATATATGTTATTTATCTTGCTCATTCTATCTAAATCTTAATTTTTTGGGTTATGGGCAATTATACTCAATTTGTTCACCTCCGAAGCAGTTAAAAAACGACATTCTCCTAATCCTAAATTTCCTAAACGAATAAATGCGATCGCACTTCGGTGTAAACCAATAACAGGATGCCCAAAAAGTTCAGCAATCCGTCTAATTTGACGATTTCGCCCTTCATGGAGGACAATCTCAATAAGAGTTTTAGAAACAGTCCTTTTTTTAACAACTATTTGCGCAGGAAGAGTTTTTTTCCCTTCCCATAAAAAACCCTCAGACCATTTTTTGATCAGATTATCCGGCATATCACCCTTTAGCCAGACTTGATAAGTTTTAGGCAAATGATAACGGGGATGAGTCAAACTGAGGGTAAAACCACCATCATTACTGAGAATCAAAGCCCCCGTAGAATCCATATCTAATCTACCCACAGGATGGATACCCTGCCCTAATTGTAACTCAGGATTTAATAAATCTAAAACAGTTTTGCGCTTTTTAGGATCATCACAACTAGATACAACTCCCTTGGGCTTATTTAATAAAATATAAACTAACTCAGGGCGATTTCGACGACTCAAAACTTTGCCATCTACCTCTATTTTATCCTTATTGGGGTTTGCTTTGTCACCTAAAGTGATAACATGACCATTAACCTTCACCTTTCCAGCCAAAATAATCTTTTCAGCCTCTCGACGGGAAGCAATTCCCCATTCTCTCAATATTTTTTGAACTCTATCAACCATTAATTTGATTATTGAAAAACAATCATATTTAACCACTAATCATCATTACACGAATTAGCTCAATTTATCAGCCAAAAACGATCCTTTTTATCCCTTCATAATAAAGTTAAATGATTTGTAAATATGGCGTTGCTTAATAATGCTAGAAACAATTTTTAAACGACAACAAGCATTTCATACTTAAAATCTGATTACCATTCCTCATTCTTAGCCTAAATGGAAAATCAAATCTAAATTTTACAACACCATAAATACTTCAATCATCACAAAGAAATGCTAAACAAATTTTTTGGTTAATAAAAACTATTTTTTGGTAACTTCTTCATTGTAAACTTTTCATTGGTCAACTTTCAAATTATTATGAACACCAGCAAAAAGTCAGACATAATATCTCGTTTCCTTTCCCCTGCCGTTAAACTATGGATTCGCACCCAAGTAGAATTCACTCGTGACTTAGATATTCTGATTGATGCGGGGGATAAACAGATTCTTTCAGGGAAAATTAACCAAATAAATTTAACTGCAAAAGAAGCTAATTATCAAGGTATTCTTATCAATTATGCTTCCGTTACCACAGAAAATATCGCTGTTAACTTAGGGGGAATTTTACGAGGAAAACCGTTAAAACTATTACATCCTATTTTCGTTTCAGGAAATGTGGTTATTACTGCCCAAGAATTAAAAACATCCCTTCAATCTTCTTTGCTGACTCAAGGCTTAACTGATATGCTTAAAATTTTATTAGAAAATGAAGGAATTAAAAACGCAGAAGAAATTATCAAAAAATATAAAATTGATTGGAATGATATTATGATAGAAACTCAAAAAATGACTATCACAGGAGAGTTTATTAATAGTTTAGATAACTCCAGCAATAATTTAACTATTATTAGTAATATAGATATAAAAGACGAACAAAAATTAGTGCTTACAAATGTACAAATAGATGGCTTCAAAGATTTGCATAACAGTGTAATTGATGATTTAGTTATTGACTTAGGTAGCGATGTTTCACTATCTGAGTTAACTATTTCCTCACAAGAATTACACTGCGTAGGTAAAATCAAAGTAGTTAGTTAGATGACTTTTTTTTGCTTCCTGCCAAACCTAAAAATCCAAATAACAATAATCCGCCCATCATACTAGGTTCAGGGACAGTCTGAAAACTCATGCTGCCAATACCAATTCCATGATTATTTGTAGAAGTAGTAGTGACTAGGTTAGGATTATCAGTGAATGTCAATATAAAACTATCAATAGCTTCTTCAAAAGATACTCTGACATTACCACCATCTTGCCGATTATCTACATTTCTAATTCCGTCCAAGGTAAAGTCACCAACTTTTCTTACGTTGGTAGTATTGAAAATAGTAAAAGTAGGAGTAACTTCATTTCCACCCAAAAACCCTTTGATAATTACTCTATCTTGCCAACTACTTGCGTTTGGAGGACCTGATGTTGGAAGATTAGCGGAACGGTCTATGTCAAAAATATCAAAAGTTAGATCCTTAACAATACCTTTATTGTAGCCAAGAAAACTGGTTTTTAATTCTATACTACCTCTGTTATTGGAACTACTGCTAGGTTGTCTTTGGAGGTGTAAGCTAACTTCTGGATTTGTACCCGTTAATGTTTGCGTTAATCTAGGGGTAGATACTCCTTCAAAACCAGCAAAACTGGAACCATTTTTCAATGAAAATTGTAAATTAACTTCTCCTTGCCCCACGGAGAAAGTTTGATTTAGTCCTCCCGCCACAAAAGTCGTGTTATTCCAATCAAGGTTAAGATTAGCACCATAAACAGCGGAAGAAGTCATCAGAAGTCCTCCCACAGAAATTAAAGTATATTGAACAGTTTTATTAATGTTGATCATCATAATGGATTTATATTTTCAAATTTGTGAGAGTTGAGTTTGATTATGAAAAACTAAATTTGAATTTAAATAGTTAAATTAATAATTTTTTTTAAAAATGCTATCAAATTTATTCATATTGCAATCATTATAATGTCTATTTTTCTATGTTTTTCTAGGTTTAAAAAAGTTTTATAAAACTATATTTCAAAAGGTGTAGCACGTAAGTATTAATATATTTGTTTCGTAAAAATAAGTGTAATTACTGTATCCTAGTTTAGTAGATTTAATGAAAATAAAGTAATATTATTATTTCAAATATATTTATAATACTTTTAACTTTAATTAACAGTGCAGACTTTTTTAATCAATTTTATCTATAATGTAAATGTTTGAGGGTGTAAGTAAGTTGGCGTTATTAATGATGGGTTTAGTATTACCAAAACCTTTATTAATAAAAGGCTTAAACCTTTTGGCTAGATCGATTTAATTACACCTACCTACTTATATTCTAATAACCATAAGTCATAAAATATATTTTCAAAAATGAAAAATAAAGTAACGAAGGAGTTAAAATTATGAATATAATGACGTTTGTTTTTCTATGCTATTTTGCTTTTTATTTCACAATAACTAGAAATATAAATGCAGAAGAACAAATAATATTGAGACAACCACCTATTGAGAAAAATGACTCTATTATTAGTCAAAATATTACAGATAATAAACCTAAAATACAAATAGCTATTTTATTAGATTCTAGTAATAGTATGGATGGTTTGATAGAACAAACTCGTACTCAAATTTGGTCAGTAATTAATGCCGTCTCTAAAGTAAGTAACAATGGTGAAACTCCAGTTTTTGAAGTCTCTCTTTATCATTATGGAAATAATGGTTTACCATCCACAGAAGGTTTTAATAGAATGCTAACTCAGTTAACAAATGATTTGGATGTAGTCTCAGAAAATTTGTTTTCTATCCAAACAAATGGTGGACAAGAATATGCAGGATGGGTAATTAATTCAGCTGTTAAAGAGTTGGAATGGAGTGCTAATAATGAAGATTTTAGAGCTATTTTTATCGCTGGAAATGAGCCTTTTGATCAAGGTAATATTTCTTGGGAAAATGCTATAAATTTAGCGTCAAGCAAAGATATTGTTATTAATACTATTTATTGTGGAGATGCAGAAAATGCTGAAAGCAATCTTTGGGCTAGGGGTGCTGATGTAGGTAAGGGAAGTTATTTCAATATTGACCAAAATGAACGTATTGTCGATATTCCTACTCCCTATGATGGGGAAATTAGACAACTTAATCAAGAATTAAATGAAACTTACATTCCCTATGGTGAGCAGGGCATCGTTTCCTATGAGAGACAAAGACAACAGGATGTGAATGCTTTTTCTAGTCCTTCTCCCAGTGCTGGTTTAAATAGGGCTATTACCAAGATTACATCTAACTATAACACTGGTAGTTGGGATTTGGTAGAGGCGATCGCCTCTAATAGTGTTAATTTAAGTGATATAGACACCAATACATTACCAGAAAATTTACGTTCTTTAACCACTAACCAACTAAGAAATATAATTAATGAAATGATCGAAAAAAGAGAACAAATAAAAACAGAAATTAGTGAACTATCAGAAAAAAGAACCCAATATATCACTCAAAATAGACCTATTTTAGAAGATAATACAACCCTTGAAAGTTTAATGATAGAAACTCTCTATAATCAACTCAAAGCCAAAGGATTTTCTATTAATTAAAATATCCTAATTATCAATAAAATCAGATGATTTTGCCCAAATAACTGTCTGATTACTATAAATTACCATACCTGGTTTAGCCCCCTTGGGTTTATAAACATATTTGGGTTTTGTATAAATAACTGGAACTTGATCACTTTCCCTTCCTTGACTATAATAAGCCGCAATATTAGCTGTATATTGTAAGTCTTTTGCGTCAGGAATATCTCCTGCATTTAATCTTAGTAAAACATGAGAACCTGGAATTTCTTGGGCATGAAACCATAAATCATAATCCGTAGCAATGCGAGAAATTAATAAATCATTTTGTCTGTTATTTCTTCCTACAAATACTTCAAAATTAGAAGGGGTTTTAAAGGCACGGGGTTGAGATTCTTGGTTATTACTTAACTGTCTATACTGGCTATCTTCTATATATTTTTGGTTAATTAATTCGGCTTTTATTTCTTCTAAAGTTTCAAAGTCTTCTAACTCATCATTTTCTAGTTGTAAAACATTATTTAAAGTTTGTTGAAGGTAATTTATTTCCTCTTCTACTTCTTCTAATAAAGGTTTAACAGCATCTTTTGCTCTTTTTAATTTTTGATTTTTTTTATAAAGGGCTTGAGCATTTTGGATGGCATTTTTATCGGGGGCTAGTGAAATTTTTATAGGCTCTCCTGTGGTAAAATCATCAAGGGTAATTGATTCACTGCCTATCTGCCATTGATGAAGATTTGCCATTAATAAATCGGCTTGGGTACGGTAAGTATCAGAGTTCGCAGACTGCTTCATTTTATCTTTATATTTATCTGCTTTTACCTGTAATTTTTTGGCAATATTTTTTATTTTTTGTTGTAGTTGTTGCTGTAATTGTTGGAAATTTTCTTGGTTAATTTTCTTAGTATAATAATCGTCAATTATTTCGTGTAAATTGTCCTTGACAATATTTTGGTCATGGGGAGGCAATACGCTATAACCTAATGGGGTGGTATGGGGATAAAAAGTTTTTTGGTGGATAGTGGCTAACCATTTTTGCCATTGTTGATAAAGACTTTTCCATTCATCTGGAGTTAGTTGGTTATTTTGTATAGATAATTCCATATCAGCTTCATGTATCAATTCTTTGGCAATGGTGGGGCTTACTCCTCGATAGGATTTTATCAACTGTTTATCGAGTCTGCCAGGAATTAGGTTAACGGTTTCTTGCCAGTCGGTGAAAGATTCCTCTATTTTGGGAGTGTTACCCGTCAGGGGTGGGGGTAGTTGATAGGGTTGACTGGTTTCGACGGTGCGCACACTGGATTTGGCGGAGGTAATTTGTTTAGCAACGGTGATAATCTGTTGTTGGGCGTTGGTAAGGATAACGTTGCTATATTTCCCCATCACTTCTACATAGAGATGATACAAGGGTTTTTCGTTAGGGCGTTGGGCGAATTGCAAGTCAACCACTCTCTCCCATTTACTGACAATATTTACTCCAATTAAAGCATAACCGCTAATAAGGTGGCGTAGTTGTTCACTGAAGGTGAAAGTATCTTTTTTGCGGGGGGGAGGATTCCCAATACATATTCGGGCTGCTTGGGGATGCCATGCAATGGTTAACCATGTTTTTTTTTTCAGACTACGTAAACATAAGGAGATTGAAGTGCGATCGCACTGATACACCTGTTCTAAACGAGATGGTATATATTCGGCATTGAGAGAATGGCAGATTGCCACAAGGGTTGTATAGTCAACAGGTTGCATATTAATTAGTATTAGATGATAAGTATTAGGAGACTAGCTTTAATTGGTATTGCTAAATTTAAAAGTGCTGAATTTAATTGAAGTTGGTGACAATATTCTGAATCCTGAATTATTACGATAATTCCACCATGTTTTATACCATAACCTTTGCAACGCCCTTTTATTATTTATTGCCCCTTGTTTGAATTATCCATTATTCACATTGTCAATATATTCCTTTTTAACAGGATTACCACACTCAGATAATTGATAACTACCCTCCTGCAAACCATGCTTAACCGCCACCCTATCATCAAAAACAAAACATTCCCCTTCCCACAAACTTTCCTCCTTAGGTACTTCCTCCAAATACTTCAAAATACCACCCTTCAGATGGTACACTTCCTTGAAACCTTTTTTTAGCATTAAAGCCGTCACCTTTTCGCAACGAATACCCCCAGTACAAAATAAAGCTACCTTTTGCTCTTTATTCTCCTTCAAATTATCATCGATATAGTTATTAAATTCCCGAAAAGAATGAATATGGGGATTTTCCGCCTTTTTAAAAGTACCGATTTGCACCTCATACTCATTACGAGTATCTACCACCTTCACATCAGATTGAGAAATTAATTTATTCCATTCACGGGGAGATAAATAAGTACCCACTTGCTCGTTAGGATTCGCTTCAGGAATCCCAAAAGTGATAATTTCCTTTTTAATTTTTACCTTCATTCTTTCAAAAGGTATATTATTAGTCTGAGAATATTTAACATCAAACTCCTGATTCTCAAGACTTTTTTTTACTTCCCTGACAACTTTTTCAACAGCTTCTTTCAAACCCACAATATTACTGTTAATCCCTTCAGGGGCAATCAAAATAGTCCCCTTTATCCCTAACCCATTACATAAATGTAGTAACTTCTCTTGTAATATTTCAAGGTCTTCTAATGAGATAAAGTGATAAAAAGAAGCAAAGGTAAATTTCATATCCTATCTAGTCTCAATATTCTGAAAGGTAAATTAATCAAACTAACAAGGTAAATTTGGCAACAGTTATCCAGCATAGTTCATTAATTCTCAACAATTATATCACCAAAATTAATTTTGATTAGCTTATTTTTACATCCTTGCAAAAATTAAAAACATGATTTTTGTTTTTCATTAAGACTTCGTCAATAAATAAACCCCTATACCAAAACAGATAAAATTGGGAAGCCATGCCGCCATAGTGGGTGAGAGTACATCAATTAAACCAAGACTACCGATAAAAAAGCTAGTTAGATAGTAGCCAAAAACGATTAACACCGTTAAACCAAAACTTGTACCCTTATTATTTTGATTAAATTTTGCTCCAATGGCAGAACCAATCATGGCAAAAATGATACAGATAAACGGAAAAGATATTTTTTGTGCCGTACGTACACGATACATCAGAATACTTTTTTGGTTGCCCACTTGTTCTAAAATCTCGATATATTCAAAAGATTCACGAATATTCATTTCATAGGGGCTTCTACTTTTTGAGGCTAATTCTAAAGGGGTTTTGGGTAATGGTATCTTTTTGTGTTGGAAAAAATTACTACTAATTTGAGATAGATTTATTTTGATGTCATAGATAACACCGTTAGAAAAATCCCATTCATCCTCATTATTATTCCAATTACCACTTTCTGATACAGTAATCTTTTCTAATTGATGATTGTTAGTTTCTATTACTGTAATATTTTGCATTTCCCTGCCATCAAATTCTTGGGCATAAAAAAGACTCTTTAATTCTCGTTTCACTTTCCCATCAGCGGTTATTATCTCCTCATATTGAGGATAAAAAATATCTTGTTGTACTGTATATTTATTAACTATTCCTGAATCTCCCGCAAGGATAGATGTGGCTCGATAATTAGATGGCGGTATAATCAACTCATTAAAAGCAAAAGTAACCAGAGTAATAACCAGACTGGCGACAATGGTGGGGGCAATAATTCTATAAAGGCTGATACCACTACTTTGTAAAGCAATTAATTCACTATCTTTACTCAGACGGCTATAGGTAAGCAGTGATGTTAGTAATACAGAGAAAGGTAGGGCATAACCCACATACTCAGGAAATTTGAGAATAAAGACTTGAAAGGCAGAAAAAAGTGGTAGGTTAGATTCTATAATTCGATGAGATAAATCAGATATAGTTGCAATGGCAACTCCAACACAAGAAAACATAGCTACACAAAAAATAAAGGGCATAATAAACTCCCTCAAAATGTAGCTATCCATTATTGATAGATTAAACCGACGCATTCACAGTAAAATTAATTTTCAAATCAACATATCTTATCAAGATATTGCTATCGTAACACTATCAAACCTGTTCCAATATTAATGATTATCAGCAAAAACACCCAAACTATCCAGAAAAAAGTATATATAATCTTGATAATAGGGTTAATTGTTCGTTCTATAATTGCTTTTTTCCTAAATCCAGGCTACGATGAAGTGTACTATTATCTATATGCCAAAAATTTAGATTGGAGTTATTTTGATCATCCTCCTTTAGTAGCACTAACCACGGGAATAGGAGTTTGGATAACGGGTATTGTTAATCAATTTACCATTCGGATTGGCACCTTAATACTACACACTGGTAGCCTATATTTACTGTATCTGACAGGCAAAAAGATGTATAACCAGTCTGCTGGCTTTTTTGCACTCGTCATTGCATCCTTAATCCCTATATTTCAAATTGCTTTTGGAATCCTGACTTTACCCGATGTACCATTAATCTTTTTTTGGACATTAACATTATATGTAGTTAGTGAAGAATTTTTTAATTCTCATTGGCAGTATAAACCCTCTTACCGTATTGCCATTATTGGTGTTTTAGTGGGTTTAACTTGTCTGAGTAAGTATCATGGTTTCGTCTTAGGCTTAGGATTAGTGGGTTTTTGTGTCAGTAGTAAACCATATCGGCGAGTATTTTCCTCCCCTTGGTTATGGTTATCTTTTGGCTTATTCTTACTGACTCTTTTCCCTTTATGGTATTGGAATTGGCAACACGATTGGGTATCCTTTGGTTTTCAACTTTCAGGGCGTTTTGAATCCTCTACAGATATACAAATAAATATTCTTAATCTGATTCTTTTTTTCCTTGCTGGAATCGCTTATTTATTCCCTAGTTTTAGTATTCCTTTATGGTGGATAACCATACGCTCATTTCTGATTGAAATTTTTAGTCGCCCCCATTATCCCAGTCGCCTAATTTTGTGGGTATCTTTTCCTATGGTGATTGGTTTTACTTTGTTGGGGGCGTTTACTCAAATTTTACCGACATGGGCAATGCCTGGTTTTTGGGGTTTGACTATTATGTTTGGGCATTATGTGTGTGCTTGGCATAGAGAATTTCCTCGTAGGATAAAAAACTGGTTAGTTTTTTCGGCCATTTTTATTTATACTCTATTTAGCATTGGTTTATTACACTTTACGACGGGAGCATTACAAAAACCCAGTCCTTTTTTATCTATGGGTATTTTAGCTCCAGAAAATGATCCTTCCACAGAATTAGTTGATGTGGTGCAGTTGGGGGAAAGGCTAAATTCTTCTTCGGAGTTTCGGGAGGCGTTTAGTAATAGTGATTTTGTTTTTACTAATGCTTATTATCTAGGAGGTTATGTGGCTATGGCATTGGCACAAAATGAAGATATGATAGATATGCCCATTACTTGCATTGGTGATGATGTGAGGGGTTTCGAGTTTTGGCAACCTCTGGAAGATTTCAAGGGGGATGATGGTTTATTTATTACGCTAAAAGTTTTTGGGCAGGATGATGTACTAATCAACGAGTGGGGGGAATATTTCGATAGTTTTGATTTTGTTACGGAAATTCCTTTGTTAAGAGGGGGGGGGGTGGTGGAAACTTTTTATGTTTATGAGGGGCAAAATTTGCTCGTTACTGATGATGATTTAAAATGAAATTCCGTATGGTTATTTGGTCAAGGTTTTGGATGGAGAATTAGTAATTTATATTAGGGATTGTTAATAGTTAGTATAATAAATTAGAAAAATGATTGTGGATAGGTTTCAATGGATACAGAAAAACTAACTAAGCTAGAGTCTAAATTATACAGCGAAATTCCCCTATTGGGCGATCGCATTAGACAACAAGCCATTAAAGAATTATCGGCAATCAAAACCCCTCAATCCATTGAAATACTAACTAAAGCGTTAATTTTTAGTGAAGATAAAAACGTGAGAAATGGGGTATTAAATACCCTACGACAAATCAAGTTACAAGATATATCCTTGATTAATACTGTTTGTCAATTGTGGGCAGATAATCGAGAAATAGAGTTAACTAAATTAATTAAACTGAAAGGATGGGTTGCTTATAACCCTCTAAAACTAAGGGTATTAACGGCGGTGTCGTTAGGGTGGCAAGGAATACTTGAGGAAGAAGATAAAATCAAAGTGGTAGAAATTCTTTTGGATTTATTAAAGGATAAGGAAGGGGAAATCAGAGATAAAGCAAGGGAATGGTTAACATCTTTGAGTGACGAAGATTTACAAGCCCATGTGTGTCGTTTGGCTAGTGAGGATAATAATCAGGATGCTTTAGATATTGCCATTGAGGTTAATTATAGACCCCTTGAGCCTTCCCAGTCGGCCTTGTTTTATTATTTTACTGAACAATGGCAACGTTATCAAGACATTGACCCCGACTATCATCTTTTGGAGGAGGTTTATTATCATGCACCTGATGATTTAAAAGAAAGAATTGATAGCCATGGCATGGGTTTAAAAAGATTGGAGTGGCTATGGATGTTACTCGGGGGGAAAGAAGGGAGAAGGATAGCCATTATTTCTGCGGATAGGTGGAAAAGAATATTAGAGGTATTGGCTTCGGCGAGAAATTGGGAAACCCTTTGGGAATTAGTTACCGTTGTGCCTGTGCGCTGGAGTTTGGAAATTGTCAAAACTCTCAAAAATAATCGTTGGTTACCTAAAGCACCAGAAGAAAAAGGCGTTTTTAACGAGATACTTAACCTTGCCCTGAAAATTAAGGGTAAGTCTATTCCTCAAGGGAAGTTGATTCGCTGTGTGTATGACTGGAATCATGGGGATAGTATAAGTGCGATCGCCCTTACCAGTGATGATAAAATATTAGTTAGTGCTGGGGGAGAGTCTATAAAATTATGGGATACCCAAAAAGGGGAAACAATTACTACCCTCAAAAGACATCTAAAAGGAGTTACCGCCCTTGCTTTAGGGGCAGATGACATCACTCTTGCCAGTGGTAGCCGAGACAAAACTGTATCAGTTTGGCGCATTCCTGAAGGTAATAATCTAACCAATTTATCCGCCAATAATGCTTCCGTTTGGTCATTATCCATGACCGATGACTGTAAAATAATAGCCAGTGCTAGTTATCGAGAAATCCGTCTGTGGCAATACCCTTCAGGAAAACTTTACAAAACGCTCACAGGTTTCAAAACTGAGGTAGAATGCACTGTGATTACCAAAAATAATAGTTTATTAATGGCAGGGGGCGGAAAAAATGACCATACCGTAAGGGTATGGAGTCTTCCTGATGGAGAAAATAAATATACCTTCACGGGGCATCAAGGCGCCATTACATCCCTCGCTGTTTGTCCGTCTAATGAAATCCTTGCCAGTGCCAGTAAAGATGGTACTGTAAAATTATGGTCATTATCCACTGGGGAAAATAAAGCCACCCTCCAAGGGCATGAAGGCACCATTTGGCAGGTAGCTATCTCCTCCGATGGAAAAACCCTAGTTACCATCAGTGAAGATAATACCATCAAAATTTGGCAACTAGCCACAGGTATCCTAAAAGCAACCCTAGAAGGGCATCAAGGGGCTATCTGGTGTATGGATATTAGTCAAGATGGTAACTTACTCGCCACAGGCAGCCGAGACAATACCGTCAGGTTGTGGAGTTTGCCCGATGGTGCATCCATGGGAGTGCTAAAAAGTCATCAAAAACCTATTCGCCATGTTAGGATAGGGTGCGATCGCACTTTAATAATTACAGGAAGCGATGATAAAACCCTAAAACTGTGGAAATGGGATTTACCTCAACTGTGTAATTTGCCAATTTTTACCATTGACACTCTTCAACAAAAATCTATCTCAGACATCCTTATTAACCAAGAATTGACCCCTGAAGAAGAAAATTGGTTAAAACTAATGGAAAAACTCATTAACATTAAAAATCAGCGAAAATCGGTGATAGAACCAGAAAAAGATTTGCCCTCCGACACCGATGAGAATACAATAAACCTTGAAGAAAGCACAGAAAAATAGATGTCAATAATACCAGAATTACCCCAAAATCTCGGCTCACGGCTATTTTTTCAAGGCAGAAAATTTCAATTTGAAGTAAATAAACTACGATTACCCAACGGCGTAGAAGGAGAATGGGAATGTATTCGTCACCCTGGGGGTGCATTAGCCGTCCCCATCACCCCAGAAGGTAAACTGGTATTAGTACGTCAATATCGCTTTGCCGTCAAAGGCAGACTTTTCGAGTTTCCTGCGGGTACCATCGAAAAAGGAGAAAGCCCCCTTTCCACCATTGAAAGAGAAATCGAAGAAGAAACAGGATATAAAGCCCACCAATGGCAAAACCTTGGTAAATTTCCCCTCGCCCCGGGTTATTCTGATGAATATATCTACGCTTTTCTTGCCCAAAATTTAGAGCAATTACCCCACCCTCCTAATCAAGATGAGGACGAAGATATTGAGGTTGTGTTAATGTCACCAGAAGAGTTAGAAGAAATTATCTATCGTGGGAGTGAAGTTGATGCCAAATCAGTCACCGCCTACTTTTTAGCCCGTCGTTTTTTAGAGCAAAATTGATGATGAAACCACAAGTAATATTTTTAGATGCCGTCGGCACTCTTTTTGGGGTGAAAAATAATGTTGGTTGGGCTTATACTGAAATATCGAGAAAACATGGGGGTGACTATGACAGCGAGTTAGTTAATCAATCTTTTTATCAATGTTTTAAAGATTCTTCCCCTCTTTCTTTTGATACCCAAGAAGAAGCCCTAGTAAAATCCCTTGAGTTTGATTGGTGGAAACAAATCGCTAAAAATACTTTTGAATCTTTAGATTTACTAGATAATTTTAGTAATTTTGATGATTTTTTTGTGGAGTTATATAAACACTTTGCCACTGAGAAACCTTGGTATATTTATGATGATGTAATAGCCAATTTAAATTTATGGAAAAAAGAAGGGGTTGAACTAGCTATTATTTCTAATTTTGATACTCGTATTTTTTCGGTTTTAGACAGTCTTGATTTAAGTCAATATTTTTCTAGTATTACCATCTCATCCTTGTCAGGAGTCGCTAAACCTCACCCAGATATTTTTATTAAAGCACTCAATAATTATAATTGTCCTCCTGAAAATGCTTGGTATATTGGGGATAGTAAAAAAGAAGATTATTGGGGAGCAAAAGCTGTGGGAATGAAGTCTTTTTGGTTATCCAGAGAGTAATTATTAAGCCATTAAAAATTAAGATAGTGTCAAAACAAGATATTTATTAGGTGATAAATATTAGGTGAAAATCACATATGAATTCTTCGTAATCAGGGGTTAGAGAAAAAGTGGAGTAATGGTGTTTATCGATAATTGAGAATAGTGACGTTTGGTAAAAGATAAGCCTATAACTTGATACTTACCCGCTGTTCTATTGTAAAGTTTTGTAAAGATAATCAGGGAAAAATATAAAAAGTAGGTCAAGTTTCCAGAAATAGATCTTAAGCTAGGATCAAAAGTACAGTTATCAATTGCCTTGTTTAGTATGACGGAATCTATTTTATATACATCAATCCCCCGATCTGCACAACCTAGCAAACCGATAAAATGGGTGTTATGGTTAGTGTGGAAAATGGCGATCGCAACTTTGCTTTTAATGGCTATTGGGGTAGCTACCAGAGTAATGAATGCAGGGTTAGCCTGTCCAGATTGGCCCCTTTGTTATGGGCAGGTAGTACCCACCAAACAGATGAATTTACAGGTATTCCTAGAGTGGTTTCATCGCCTAGATGCGTCATTTATCGGGCTAAGTGCGATCGCCCTTACAGGATTATCATGGTGGAAAAAATCAGCCCTACCCCGTTGGCTACCATGGGCATCCACTTTCGCCCTCGGCTTAATCGTCTTCCAAGGAATATTAGGGGGATTAACCGTCACTCAGCTACTTAGATTTGACATTGTCACCGCCCATCTAGGCACAGCCCTATTATTTTTTGCCACCCTTGTATTTATCGGTAGTAAAATCAGCCCCTACCAAGGTACAGCCACCGTGGGCAACCTCAAGGGCATGAGTATTATTGCCAGTATCCTTGTGTATGTTCAATGTATTTTAGGGGGTTTAGTAGCCAGTCAGTGGGCAGCCCATCAATGTTTGGCAGGAGGGCAACTCTGTTTTGTCATGAATAGTCACATCATCGGGATATTTCCCCCCACCATTGTCACCCTCTTAGTAATCATTTTCTCTTGGCGTACCCCTGCTTTGGCAGTAAAACTGAGAAACCTGGCCAAGATTATCTCCCTATTGCTGGTGAGTCAAATTCTTTTGGGGGTAGCAACCTTTTATCTTCACCTTCAAGTAGAGCCACTAACCATCGCTCATCATACCATCGGAGCGGCCTTGTTTGGCAGCTTAGTATCTTTTAGTGTGTTTGCCAGTAGAGATTCAGAAGTAAGCTATCAATAAATAAACCATAAAACATTATTTTGTCTTGCTTATTTTGATATTTTAGAAGTTTTCTATGGTCAATTTTTACCGTTAAAAGTATCCATAGCAAATCATTTTCAGTATATACAAACAAAGGCAATTTTTATCACACATTAACCATCGATTCACAACAAAAATTATAATGATTGGAACAAGTTTAAACTCTCGCAACGAAAATTTTAGGGAAGTAATTAAAAGTTATTATCTGCTTACAAAACCACGGATTATTCCTCTACTGTTAATAACTACTGCCGCTTCAATGTTTATCGCCTCCGAAGGAGATATTGACCCATTTTTATTGATAATTACCCTCTTGGGAGGTACTCTGGCAGCGGCATCCGCTCAAACCTTTAATTGCATATATGATCAAGATATTGATTATGAAATGAAGCGCACCCGTAAGCGCCCTATTCCTTCAGGAAAAGTTCATCCCACCCATGCCCTTATATTTGGTATTTTACTTGGTGTGTCATCTTTCACTCTCCTTGCTGTGTGGGTAAATCTTCTCTCTGCCCTCTTGGCAGTATCTGGCATTGTTTTTTATATGCTCATCTATACCCATTGGCTAAAACGTCATACTACCCAAAATATCGTCATTGGTGGTGCTGCAGGTGCTATTCCTCCCCTAGTAGGCTGGGCAGCGGTAACGGGAGATTTGAGTTGGAGTGCATGGGCAATTTTTACCCTCATCTTTTTATGGACTCCTCCTCATTTTTGGGCTTTGGCTTTGATGATTAGCGATGATTATGCGGAGGTAAATGTGCCGATGTTGCCTGTGGTAGAAGGAGCAGAACCTACTGTTAAACAAATTTGGGTATATACTATCATTACGGTGGTATTTAGTTTTGTTCTGGTTTATCCTCTGCATACCTCTGGATTAGTATATCTTATAAGTGCGATCGCACTGGGTGGTTTATTTATCGCCAAAGCATGGGAATTACAAGAAAAACCAGAAGATAAGGATAGAGCAAAATCTATGTTTAAATACTCTATTCTTTATATGATGTTGCTATGTACAGGCATGGTAGTTGATAGCCTAATTTAAAACTGTTATTTGGCACCGTGGAAGAAAGTCATTTTTTTGGGCATTTTTCTTCGGTGTTATGATAATTAAAAAGAAATAGTTAAATTAAAGAACTATTCGCTGCTGCCTGATATACCAAATTATTTCGCTCTAAAGAGTAAAAGTAAAGGCTTTTAATAAGATACCGGGTAGAAGACTACCACCAAGAGAGCGATTTCCGTAAGTGCCAATATTAGGAATAAACTCTTGAAAATCAGTTAAATCAACGAGATTATCGCCAAAAATTTGGCTCATAAAATCATCAAATCGTAAATCTTTGATAGTTGCGACTATTTTGCCATTTTCTACCCAAAAACAACCATAACGAGTCATGCCCGTTACTCTACCACTAGGGCGATCGCTCCAATTAAGATAGTGTAAATTAGAAATATATAATCCTGTACCTATGGCAGATAAAATATTCTCCGATTTAAGGTTTCCTGCTAGTATTTCGGGCGATCGCAACGTTTCACCCCCATTCGCTCCATTTTCCCTCAAGCCATACTCCTTCGCCGTACGACTATTAATTAGAGTATTGACCAATTTTCCCCCTTGAAATAAAGGCAAACATAAAGGAGAAATTTCCCCAAAATTATTAAACCGAGGCACACTACCCCCCGCAAAATTTTCCTGCAAACTAAACATCGGAGATAAACTTTTCCCCTTATCCCTCATGGCAGACAAAAAACTACCCCCCTGACGAATAGAAGCCTCTCCTATAGCCCCCCAAGAAAACATATGTAACAAATCAGCAACTGCCGCAGGGGCGAGATAAGTGCCATAAGAATTAGGTAAAACCTCATGAATAGGTAAATCCAATCGTTGCAATAAAACCCTTTCCCCCTCAATGTGCTTCCGAAAAAGCTCATCATCCCAACTACGCCCCGAATAACAACCCTTAATCGCCTTATCCCTTCCATTAATCAAAGAATAGTCCACAAAAAAAGACTCCGTAGCAAACCAATGTTTTTGCCCCAAAGAATTATAATTTGCCCGAATCAAACTCCCCGACGCATAAAGCCCCGTAAAATCCAATCCCTGCACCACTGGTAAGATATGATTCACCGCCTCATCAGGATGAAGTAAACTTCCCTCATATACCTCATGGGAAGAACCTTGATTAGAAGGTAACACAATATAAGGGTCTGGAGGAAGTTCAAAAATTTCTGCCCGTAAATAATCAAAAGATTCTTGGGCAACAGATAAATCAATCTCCTTATCTCCCGTCAAAGGAAAATCAGCATAAGCAATTCTCCCCTCCGCAATCATCTTCATGGACACCAGCCCATCCACCACAATTCCTGTCTGTCTCACCTTAGCATTATTAAAACGAACAAAATGACTATTTTCTGCCGTCAACTCAAAAACCAAATATTGGTCATTTGCCAATTGCCCTATTAAAGCAGTGCAGAGATAATCAAAAGACGTTTCCCAATCCTGAAGAGGAGATATTGTGGTCATTTCCAATATAAAATTTATCTAGTTTGTAATCGAGAAAGTCGGGCATTTTGATAATAATGACCTAAAATTTGTTGATAATTAATACCATTTTGAGCCAAATAATAAGTACCCCATTGACTTAAACCGATACCATGGCCAAAACCTCTTCCCGAAACTTGTACTCCCCCATTACCAAGGGAAACACGGAAAAGAGTGCTACGCAAATCTAAAGCCTGTCTTAAATCTGTACCCCTAACACTACGGGTGTTAGAATCTCCCACCACTCGCATAGATACCACCCTACCTTGAGGAGTAGTTTTTTCTGGCACCATCGAGCGAATATTTCCCACTCCCCCCAAAGCGCTACTAACTTGATTGGGAGTAACGGTTTTATTCCAAGCAAATACAGGAGAAGTTTGATCATAATCTACCACCCCTCTAAGGTAAGGTAAGGGGGAAGTCCAAATATCTTCCACATTTTCCGTATGTCCTCCCGAAGAGGAATGAAATACTGCTAAAATTACTTGACCGTTATAAGTCATTACCTGACTAGCTGTTGCCTTAACGGCTTGGTGAGTAGTAGTGTATTCACTACTTAATCCTTTATATACCTGAGTCCTCGTTGTAGTGTCAAGGTCATACAAAGAGTTACGGGAGTTATTTCTTTGATGGAGGGCATAACTACGGGCTGCCACTGCTTGGGCTTTGAGGGCTTCTTGGGGCCAACTGGGAATGGCTTCTGCCCCTACCACACTATATAAATAATCTTCCATGTCAACATAGTTAATGGCAGTAACTCCATTACCTTCCTTAACTAATAAAACTCTACCTCTATACCATTTATCCCCAATCCATACTACCCCATCTCCTGTGGGTTCTAACCAAATGCGATTAGAATTCCATTGCCCTAAATTAACATTATTTCCATTGGCACGAACATTAAAAGAGTTTCTAGCGGCTACCTGCCCTAATACTGCACCATTGCCACCTTTTACCACTGCGGTTGTCGAACTTCCGATGGGTAAACTGTTGGCACTTTTACGCACCATTACCCTTAATTCTAAGGCCGCTTGGGCGGAGTTAGAAAAGAGTATCATCCAGAAAAAGGCGATGATTCCTAGTTTTGATGCTAATTTAAGGGTCAAATTTTTCCACATAGTATCTCTTTTTTTTCGTATGGATGAGTGCTTGAGGTTAACAAGTCATTTTACAACAATTCACTATATTTGACGCTTTTTCTTGAAAAATAGTTCAACAAGTTACCCCTATTAATTGGAAAGAGAAATAAGGAATGGTTAATGGAGAAGAGATTATCTACAAAAACTTTAAAGCGATATTGATACTATCACGAACAGATTGACCAGACTTTTGCAAAATTTCCTTTTCTTCAGGGGTTAAATTAATTTCCAAAATTTGCTCAATACCTTTACAACCCACCCGACAAGGCACACCCAAAAATAAATCCTCTAAACCATACTGCCCTTGTAAATAAACCGCGGCAGTCAATAACCGAGACTGATTAAACAAAATAGACTCAATCATATAACAAGCCGAAGAAGCAGGGGCATAATAAGCACTACCCGTTTTGAGAAGGCGGACAATTTCTGCACCTCCATCCCTTGTACGTTGAATTAGTTTATCAATGGTTTCTGGTGATAATAATTCGGTGATAGGAATGCCACTCACGGTACAATATCTAGGAATAGGCAACATTAAATCCCCATGTCCTCCTAATACCATTCCTTGCACATCGTGAATGGATACCCCCAATTCAAAAGCGATAAAGGTTTCTAGCCTTGCAGAATCCAACACCCCTGCCATACCCATCACTCTGTGAAAAGGCACATCACTGATTTTCCAAACTAAATAAGCCATGACATCCAGAGGATTGGTAACTACTACATAAACAGCGTTGGGGGAATGATGGAGAGATTTTTGGGTGGCTTCGATTACTATTTTGGCATTTATTTTTAATAAATCATCTCTATTCATCCCTGGTTTTCGGGCAATTCCTGCGGTAATAACTACAATATCGGAGTCTTTGGTATCTGCATAGTCGTTAGTACCCATAATTTCGCAGTGGTGATATTGTAAACCTTGGGCTTCAGTTAAATCAAGGGCAATGCCTTGGGGCAAACCTTCGACAATATCGAGTAAACAAACATCTGCCAAATTTCTTTCGATGAGTCGTTGGGCAAGGGTACGCCCCACATTTCCTGCACCGATAATGGAAACCTTGGCTAGTTTGTTGCAGGATGAGAGATAGATGGATTCTGCCATGGTATTATTTTCTATTCTACTATCTCTAAGTGATCGAGACGAAACCAAACGTTAGGGGTAGGGGTGTAAAATTTTACTAGGGCATATTCATCGTTTAAGTCAAGGATTTCTCCTTTGCTTTCAAATATGTAGCTAGGAAAACGGCTATCACTGGCTTTGGCTTCGAGACTGTTTTCTAGTTTTTCTCTGACGGCTTTAACGTAGGTTCCTTTTTTTATTTTACCTGCCATACTATATTCTTTTTTATATTTGATAATTACTGACTATCAATATACCAAGAAACAATTGCTAAATTATGCTAATCCAAAAACTTCCTATCGATGTCATAAAATTAATTGCGGCGGGGGAGGTGATAGACTCCTTGACGGCGGTGGTAAGAGAGTTGGCGGAAAATAGTTTGGATGCGGGGGCTGGGCGTATTGTTGTTAGTCTTAAGCCTGAGTTGTGGATGATTCAGGTGGCGGATAATGGCAAAGGTATGGATAGGGATGATTTGTTACTTTGTACTGAAGCTCACACCACCAGCAAGATAAGGGATACCAAGGATTTACACCACATCAATACCCTTGGTTTTCGGGGGGAGGCTTTACATAGCATCGCCCAGCTAGCGGATGTGAAAATTGCTAGTCGGGTGGCGGATGATTGTGGTTATCAAGTTTTTTGCCATGATAATCATTGTAGTGCGATTACTCCCGTTGCGATCGCCTCAGGCACCATAATCACGGTAGAAAATCTTTTTAGAAATATTCTTCTCCGTCGTCAGGCAACACCCCCTTTTAAACAACAAATAAAACAAATTCAAGTCTTAATTGGGCAACTTGCCCTCTGTCATCCCCATGTAACTTGGCAACTATTTGTGAATGATAAATTGATACTCTATATTAATGGAAATGAACAAATAAAAAAAGTATTTTCTCAACTGTCTAAAACTATTAACTATAACGATCTAACTTATCAACAAATAACAGTAAATACCCCCACCGAAAATAATCAGTCTTCCCTTGATATAGTTCTCGGATTACCCGATCGCCTTTCGCGCCCTCGCCCCGATTGGGTTAAAATAGGATTAAATGGCAGAGTAGTAAAATCTCCTGAACTAGAATCAGCAATCTATTCAGCTTTTCATCGTACCCTAGGGCGCGATCGTTTTCCCATTATTTTTATCCATCTCAGAACTTCCCCCCAACAAATAGACTGGAATCGACACCCCGCCAAAGCAGAAATTTATCTACATAATATTGACTTTTGGCAAGAGCAAATTAAATCAGCTATCAACAATATTTTTAGAATAACTGACAATAACATCAATCAGCAAATAGAAAATAAAAGAATAGAAAATATATTCAAAGTTGCTGAAAATCAAACCCTTTATCAAATCGAAAAACAAGAAATAAAACAACCCCAAGAAAAAGCTCTTGGCTTAATCGATTTACAAGTAATTGCCCAATCAAGAAACACCTATATAGTAACTGAACATAGCCAAGGAATGTGGTTAATAGAACAACATATCGTCCATGAAAGAATACTATACGAACAATTGCAAGATAACTGGCAACTAATTCCCCTCCCTCAACCCATTATCCTCGAAAACCTTTTACCCAAACAACTTGAACAATTAATTAACCTACAATTAGACATTGAAAGTTTTGGAGAAAACTTGTGGGCAGTGCGTAATATTCCTCAGATGTTAGCCCAACGAGATGACACCCAAGAAGCCCTTATGGAGTTGAGTTGGGGTGCTGATGTAGATAGTGCCATGGTTGCTGTTGCCTGTCGCAGTGCTATTCGCAATGGTACAAAATTGACTATTAATCAGATGCAAGACATCGTTGATACATGGAAAATGACGAGAAATCCCCACACTTGCCCTCACGGACGCCCTATTTATCTATCCTTAGAAGAATCATCCCTATATCGTTTTTTCCGCCGTCATTGGGTATTGGGTAAAAGCCACGGCATCTAGTTAGGGTTTGATAAAAAAGTGAAGTCGTGAGGGTAGTTAAAAATTTAGAATTAAATTTTGAGAATTGCCCATTTTCCTGAAAATTGTGTAACAGATCATCTGTTTTTGTAACGTTTTAATAAAAAATCTTTACGAGATTTCACTTCTAGTGTATTGAGGTTAAATCCTTATTCATAAAAGGTTGTGAATGTTTAAGAGTAACTCATATGTCCAAAAACAGCATGAGTATAAGTACTTATTGTTCAGAATGAGCATTTATTTTCAGAATCCTATTGCTATGATGGGGATAGTTATTCGTTCTGATAAATGCTTAGTTATTTAGGCACAATTATCACAAAATAAAGGAGTGTATGAAAGTTATGAACCAAAAAGCACAACTATCCCTAGAACAACAATTTAATCTACGTTCATTTGAAACTCAGGTTGCTCAAATGAGTAGGGAACAAGCTAGAGATTTTTTAATCAAACTCTATGAACAAATGCTCGTTAGGGAAAATATGTATAAAGACGTACTCAAGCACCAGTGGGGCTTAGAGTAATTGCTATTGATTAATTTGTGTTTCATACACCTCCTTCTCTTGCTGGTTTCAGATAGTGAAAAAAGCTGGGGATGTTGGGGTTTTTTTTAATCTAAAAACAATAAATTAGTCATCGTCTATACTACAGTTATTGTTCTCAAAATTTATCTTATTTACTAAAGTTAATTAAGAATGGTTGTCCGTCTAATTTACCGTTTGCCATTAAATTGTTAATAGAATTATTCGCTCCATATTCTAGTTTTAATAAACCTTCAGCGTCCGCCATTCCCGATGAGGTTAGCTGGATGTTAATGGTGTAAGCGTCTTGGTGGGAGACTTCGCCACGAAAGTTAAAAATTGTATCATTACTGAGAGAAATTCCGATGGTGGCTTTATTATCTTCATCAATTTGTACCATCACGGAAGATATATTCTCATTTTCTCTTCCTTCAAGGGTGAATATTCCTCTGCCTTGTTGTTGATAAAAGGGTATGTATTCGGAGGGTTGATTTTCTTGGGGGTTAGCATATTTATTTTCCCCAAAACTGATAGAAAATGCCTGAGAATCGAGGACACCATCCCCTTGTAACATGGTTATGGCGTTGTCTTGATGTTGCATGATTAAGTAACCTTCGGCGTCTGCCATGCCTGAGTTGGTGAGGGTGGTGATAATAGAATCATTATCTTGTTGGGTTTCCCCTGCAAATTCCATGGTGCGATTGTCGGCGAGGGTGATGATGATTTCACTGGTATTGTCGTCTGCCATGGTGAAGGAAACGGCGGTAATTTCGACTGCTTCTCTGTTTTCTAGTTCAAAAATTCCTTGTCCCGAAGTTTGTAGGTTTAACTGTGAATTATCCACAAGGATGGATGTTTCTGAGGTGTCCGGGGTTTCGGTGATGGTTTCTTCTTCTGGGGGGTTAGTGGCTTGATTGACGTTGTTTTCTAAGTCACAGCCTGGTAATAATAGGCTTGTGCTGAGGATGATGAGGAATGGATATTTGATAGTTTGTAACATGGTATGTTGGTTATTTTTTGGTAATGTTAATAATTTCTTGGGCGACTCTTTGGGTGGCTGATATATCTGGATTGTATTGGTTTAAGCTGTCGATGATTCTTTGATAGTTAGTTTGTAGAAGTTTTTGGCGATCGCCATTTAGTAATAAATCAAGGGATTCTTGAACAATATTACTGACGGTAGCTTCTTCTTGTAACAATTCAGGTACAATATTCTCCATCAAAACTAAGTTTGCCATGGACATATGAGGAATAGAAAATTTTAAAAATGTTCTACCTACCCAAATAGTAAAAGGATTTACTTTATAAATCACCACCTGCGGAATTTTTAATAAAGCTAATTCTAAATTTACCGTGCCAGACTTAGTAATGGCTAAATCAAGGGCAGGAAATAACTCCAAACTATCCCCATCATAGAGGGTAATATCTAACCCCGATTTATTGATCATCGACTCTATCTGAGGACGATATTGGGGTAGGGATACAGGCAAAAAGAATTTAACTTTCTCTACTTGGTTTTGAACTTCTTGGGCTGTTTCTAGCATCACAGGTAACAGATATTTTAACTCCTGTTTTCTCGATGCAGGGATAAGGGCGATCGCCCTTTCGTCAGATTTAAGCCCTATCCTGCTTCTAGCCTCATCTCGAGAAAGATTATCCGTAAACTTTTCCACCAAAGGATGACCTACATAGGTACTCGAAACCCCCTTTTCCTCGTAAAACTTTGCCTCTTCAGGAAAAATAGCCAATAGCCTATCAGTTACACTGACTAATTGATTAACATTTTGTTCCATGGGAGTCCATACCCAAAACTGTGGTGCAATGTACCAAATAACAGGAATATCAGGAAAATTCTCCTTCAAAAAAGAACCAATAGTTAAATTAGGCCCCAAATAATCAATCAACACCACCACATCAGGCACATTTTCCCGCAAATGTTTTTTCGCCAACCGTTGTACCCGCCAAGTAGGAATGATAAAAGGTAGAGATTCCAACAAACCCACCGAGCCAATTGCCGTGGTATCCCCAATCAAATGTACCCCCGCCTGAGCCATTTTTTGCCCCCCCAAACCGCTTATCTCCATCTCCATTCCCAAAGATTTACCCAACCGTAACAAAGACTCAGTCAAAATCCCCCCCTGTAAATCTCCCGACACTTCCCCCGTACTGATAAATATGCGCATAACCTAAAAAAAATTCCTAAAACACCATTGATTTTACATTAGTTGAATAGCTTATAATTCCAAGGTGATAAAGAAAACCATACATTGCCCGAAACAAGATAACTTTACCTAAAACCTAATACCTGAACTATTCCCCATTGCCTGTTCCCTTGATTATGATATAATTGTAGGTTGCAGTTTCAAAAATATTAGGAAAAATGAGTTTAACCCAAGAGAAAAAACAAGAAATCATCGGTCAATTTCAAGCCCATGAAACCGATACAGGATCTTCTAGTTTACAAGTTGCCCTTCTAAGCTCCAGAATTTCCCAATTAACCGAACATTTAAAGGTTAATAAAAAAGATCACTCCTCCCGTCGTGGTCTTCTAAAAATCATTGGTAAACGGAAACGTTTGTTAGGATATATCAAGAGAAAAGATCCCCAAGGATACCAAGATTTAATCAAAAAGTTAGGTATTCGTGGTTAAAAATAGGAATTAAAAGAGAAATATATTAACTATGCCATCTCCTTCAGAAAGAAAACCATTACCCTTCGAGCCCAAGAGCAAAAAAGAAAAAGTAGAGAAAAAACCCCCTACTGATAACAAACCTCAAAGCAGTGTCAAGCCTACCAAAGAGACTGTAAAAAGGAACAAAAAACAAGAAGCATCTTTGAAGGAAATTCCCGAAGAAGTGAGTAAAAGAATGGTTCGGAGAATGGCGATTTTTAGTGGGATTCCCACTGGATTAGGTATATCTTCCTTTTTTGTGTTCTATTTAGTTGTCACTCAAGAGTGGTTAAAAGTACCTAACACCGCTGTCTTATTAGTCAGTTTGGGCTTATTTGGGTTAGGTGTGTTAGGTTTGAGTTATGGCATTTTCTCCACTTCATGGGATGAGGGGAAAGTTGGTAGTTTGTTGGGTACAGAGCAGGTTTCTGTCAACGTTGGTAGAATGTTGTCCGCTTGGCGTACCGCCAGACAAGAAGCCAGAGAAGCCAAAAATAAATTAAAAGACTGATCAATGTTTGATTGACAGTTGACCATTGAATAAATAGGTATATTGATTATGATCGTTGTAATGAAAGTGGGTACTCCTGAACCCGAAATTACCCGTGTAAGCGAGGAATTGGGATCATGGGGTTTAACACCAGAAAAAATCGTGGGACAAACTAAGGTGATTATTGGTTTAGTAGGCGAAACCGCATCCCTTAACCGTGAACAAATTCAAGAAGTTAGTCCTTGGATTGAGAGTGTTTTGAGAGTTGAAAAACCTTTCAAACGCGCTAGTTTAGAATATCACCATGGACAGCCCAGTGAGGTTGTTATTTCTACTCCTAATGGAGATGTAGCTATTGGTAGAGATAATCCTATCGCTATCGTAGCAGGGCCTTGCTCCGTTGAAAATGAAGAGATGATCGTGGAAACGGCGATTAGAGTCAAGGCGGCGGGAGCTAAGTTTTTACGGGGTGGTGCATACAAGCCTCGAACTTCTCCTTATGCGTTTCAAGGTCATGGTGAAAGTGCTCTCGAATTGTTAGCCGCTGCTAGAGATGCTAGTGGTTTGGGTATTATTACCGAAGTGATGGATACCGCAGATTTAGATGTAATTTCTGAGTATGCAGACGTGGTACAAATTGGGGCAAGAAATATGCAAAATTTCTCCCTGCTCAAAAAAGTAGGCGCTCAACCTAAGCCTGTACTCTTGAAAAGGGGTATGTCTGCCACCATTGATGAGTGGTTGATGGCGGCGGAATACATTTTGGCGGCAGGTAATCCTAATGTGATTTTGTGTGAGCGTGGTATTCGTACCTTTGATCGCTCTTATGCCCGTAATGTGTTAGATTTATCTGTTTTACCTGTGTTGAGAACTCTAACTCACTTACCTATTATGATTGATCCTAGTCATGGTACTGGTAAGTCTGAGTATGTTCCTGCTATGGCAAAAGGTGCGATCGCCGCAGGTACCGATTCATTAATGATTGAAGTACACCCTAACCCTGCCAAAGCCCTATCCGATGGACCTCAATCTTTAACCCCCGATGCCTTCGATGCTTTGGTTAAAGAATTAGCAGTTTTCGGTAAAGCCGTAGGACGTTGGGAAGAAGCAGTTCCCGCCCTCGCTTAGGTTTTTTTCTACATAAATAAAAATATTTTCCCCCCTTTTTTCTAGGGGGTTTTTTGTAGCTATTTTCCTAAAGATAATTCGCCTTTTTTTCCTAAAATACCTTGGGGTCTTGAGACAATTAATATCATTAAAACTAAACCAATAATCATCATTCTCAAAGAACTTAATTGAGCGGTAGTAATAAAATCATAATTATCAGAAATAAATCTAGTTAAAGATTCATAAGCCCAAAAAATAACCGATCCTAATATAGTGCCTGCATTATTTCCAGCACCCCCTACCACAATAATAATCCAAGCATTAAAAGTAATCAAAGATTCAAAACTACTAGGATAAATGGTGGTAAATTGCCAAGCATAAAAAGAACCCGCTAAACCAGCAATTCCCCCTCCCAACATAAAAGACTGTAATTTATACCAAAAAACATCTTTTCCTAGAGCCTTGGGTATTTCTTCATCTTCTCTGATTGCCTTTAAAACTCTGCCCCAAGGGGAATGAACTAATAAATCTAATCCATAATAAACCATACTCAAGGCAACTAATATTAATAACATTAAACCCGATTTATAAGTATAATTATAAAGGGCAATAACTCCATTTATATAAGTAATTAGAAGTAACAAAAAAGTAATAAATCCTTTAATATAAACATCCCTAGTCTTGGAATATTGAAAACTTTTTCCCTGTACTTCTTTTCCTCCTTTTAGCTGTTGTTTAATATTAATAAATAAACGCCAAATCACGAAAACAGCTAAGATAGTTAAAATCAAAATCATCATTAACCTTCCCGCAAAATTAGGTTGAAAAGAGCCAAAAGGTAAAGGATAACTCTGAATACCAAAATTCCCTTTCGTTAACCATTCTTCATTTTGTGCTACTAAACGGAGAAATTCAGCCACCCCAATGGTGACAATGGCAAGATAATCTTCTCGTAGTCTGAGGGTAGAAGCCCCCATTAATAAACCTAGTATTGAAGCGCCTGCAATGCCAATGATGACGGAGAGAAAAATGGGTACTCCCTGAAGACTTAATAAAACAGTAGTGTAAGCACCAATGGTCATAAATGCTACATGACCAAAATTGATTAACCCCGTAAAGCCCCATTGTAAATTTAATCCGAGGGCGAAAAGGGCATATAAACCCGTGGAAATTGTCAAGAAAACAAGGTATTGAACCATTAAAAATGTTTAGCCTCCACCATTTTTATCACTAATCTTTTATCTTAAAATCTTTTAGAGTATAGTAGAAAAATAGTTAGTATGCCTAAAAATCTATGGTGATTAAGGCAATAAGAGATATTTGATGAAAACTACAGCAACTAAAATCTTGTCTCATTAAAAAAAGGGCGTTGTAGTGCGCCCTTTAATGATTAATTATTCGATTTCGATGGAAGTAGGTGTGCTATTATCCCCACTACCATTGCCATTATTGCGGTTAGAGTTATCTAAAGGTTGACGATACTGGGCATAAAGGCGATCTCGCCAGGTAAAGAAAGGCTCATAGGCACTGTTATCCGCCAAACCTGGAATACCTTTCCCAGTAATATCCATAGGTACATCATAATAAGCCACCTCAGGGAATTTAATAATAGTGCTAAGGGCAGCCACCGTTAAATCCGCCAAAGTAGGCTCATCACCCACTAAATAAGGTTGATTTTGCAAGATTAAGCTAAGGGCTTCTAAATCCTGTTTCAAACCTCTTTCGGCTTCCTTAAACATATCATGACCGATCGCCCCTAAAAGGTCACCGGGGATAGCACCCACAAGACTTTTCAATAAATCAGGGGTATCAGTGGGTAAAAAATAGGTACGGAAATTTTGATACCGATTAAGCGCTCCCAAAAAAGTCTTACGCCCCTTCAAACCCAAAGACTCATCCGCCCATTCTTCCATTAACAAACATTGTCCCCTAGCCACTGCATCAGTAGGAATAAGGGGTTTTTCAGGATATTTACGATCCAAATATAAAGCGATTTCCGTAGAGTCACTAATTACCGTGTCACCATCTTTTAAAACAGGTACTTGTCTTTGTCCAGAAATTTTGAAAACCTCTAACTGCCCGATACCGGGGGTAACTTCTATTTTTTTGTACTCCAACCCCTTGTAATCTAATACTAAACGTATTTTTTCAGAAAATTGCGATAATTCAAATTGATATAGTTCTAACATAAACCGACCTCAGTCTTCATAAAACTTAACATCTATACTTTAACTTGTTTTTTTTAATTCAGGTTGTAGTGATATTCTCCCGTCACCACATCAAAGACTATACTGAGGGATTTTAAGACGAAAAACCCAACTTATTGATCAAATTATCATACAATTGACAGAGGTTAATGTATTTATTTGTGTTTAAGATTCCCAAGCTAGAAGTTATCTTTTAGCCTTTATTGAGGAAATCCTTTTTTAATAAGGAAACAAAATTTCATTATTCCACTTTCTCAAAATATTGACTTTCCAGTAAAAAAGCTTTTTGAGTAAAACGAATAGCCCAATATCCCCTCGGTTTGGGAGATAAAATAACTCCTTCTTCCCCCATAGCAATTTCTGAAGCTGATTTTAACATGGGCATTGGTTCCGCTGTTTTTAGATATGGAGGTAGTTTTATTACCCTAATTTTGTCCCCAACTTTTAATAATTTGTCCATTTTTTGCCTATAAAATATATTGTTATCTTGTTAATTTGATCTAATTTAAACAGGTTAAGTAATAATCAATTTAAAAATAAAATAACAGTCTGTAAAGCTCCAATAAAAAATCCTAAAATTCCTCCCAAATTAACGATCGCCTGTAACTCATTTTTAACGATAGACTGGGTAGCATTTTCTAATTGTTCGGGAGAGGTATCCTTAATACGATCAATAATAACCTGATCAATAGCTAAAATAGGAATTGCTTGGGTTACAATTTTCTCTAAATCTTCCTCCAAATATCGCTCTAAAATCAAAGCCAACTCTTTACTCACCGCACCCAAGGAAGTATTTACCACCGTAGAAGATTGAAGACGACTAATAATTAAAATAGATACCTTATCCCAGTCAATAGAAGAGCTAAAATCCTGTAAAAAATCAACCCCCTTCTCTTGAATATATTGCCTGACAATTTTTCCCGTAGTTTCCCTTAATTGTCTAACCGTTGATACAGGTAAATTTTGCAAAGACAAACTCAAGAAAAACTCCTTTAAACGAGTTCTAACTTCTAAAGATAATAATATTTCTTTGATTCTTAAATTTGCCGTTTCTTTTTCTTCAATACAAAAAGTTCTTATACGTTGTAAAGTATTTTTAATCCCAAATAAATTAGCCACTACCCAATAAGTACCGCTAGTTTTTTCCCTAAATCCTTCATCAATAACTGTGATATTTCTATCAGTAAGAAAATTGATTAAGTTTTCTCGTAAAAAATCAGGGGAAAAAACAGCCTTCAATAACCAATCAGACAACTGTTTTGCTTGAGTATCCGTTAACGTAAACTCTAATAAGATACGGTCAAAAATCTGGTCAATTTGAGCCTGAAAAAAATTCTCTTTTCTTGCCAAAGCTCTTAATAATTTAGGAAAAGATTCTCCAAATAAATCTCTTAAAACATCAGCCAAAATACGAGAGGTTTTGTTATCTTTATCCTCTTTAATTTGTTTTAAAGCTAGTTGTAATAACCACGTGATTGCCCCTTCAACTCGTTCTGTTTGTAATAATCTTTTGGCTAAATTTTGTAACTCAGAAGGAGTTAATAATGAACCCATAATGGTATCTGAAACCCTTTTGGCTAATCTCTCTTGATTTCGAGGAATTAAACCAGGAGTAAAAGGAAGTCTTTTTTTGAAAATATATACGGGGCGATAGGGACGAAATAGCATATTTATGGCTAAATCATTAGTAAAATAGCCTATTATTGCCCCTGCAGCGGGGGGGACTACATATTGCCACCAGTTATTAAATCCTAAAAACATTAATTTTTTTTGGTAACTGTTTTTTCTTGCTTTTTTTATTACCTAAATAAATAGATTTGCAAAATTAATTATAGTTTTGATAGTTAAATAATTCTCACAAGGGGCTTATGCGCCCTACCTAAATTAATTTAATTTTTTGACTTTTTAAATAAAAGTTTTATCAATTACTTTGTTAATACTAAGACCCCCATTATACCACCCGCTAGGGGGTAATGGACGACGGAGTGAAATCCTGCTTTTTTTCCTAATTTTATTTGTTCTTCACCGCAGGGAAATCGATCTAAACTGGGATTAATATAGGCATATTCTGCTGTTGAGCCAAAATATTGAGCCATATTAACAACAATATTATCTAGGTACCATTTTTGGGCTTGGGCAAGTAGGGAGTCGGAGGGGCGATGAAAATCGAGGATAGCTATTTTTGAATTAGGTTTTAAAACTCGGTAAATTTCTTCGAGGGCAAGGGGTATATTAACAACGTTTCTCAGTCCATAACCCATGGTGGCACAGTCAAAGGTATTATCATTAAAGGGAAGGGTTAACACGTCACCTTCTAACCAAGTTATATTATTCATTAGGGGCTTTTGTTGTTGTTTTTCTTGGGCAACGGCAAGGAGTTGAGGGGAAAAATCAACCCCATAAACTTCCCCATGGGTGATTTGTTTTGCCAAAAGAAAGGTAAGATCACCTGTACCACAACAAAGGTCTAAACCCTGATGATGGGGGTGGGCGTTGCTCCATTTTACTGCCATTTTTTTCCAGATATGATGAACCCCAAAACTAAGCCAGTTATTCATTTGATCGTAGATGGGGGCGATGTTGTTGAAGATATTTTGTATTTCTTTGTCGGTGGGTTTGGTGGATGATGTCATGAAGTTTGTTTTGATTTTGAAAGCTTTTTGGGTATGATTCGATCTAGTGTATCGATTTTTGATTAGTTGTGAGGGAGGTATTACTGTGGGTTTTGTGGAGTCGAAGATTGAGGTGGCAGATGGTTTATCTTTGTCTGCCATGGGTTGTGGCACTTGGGCTTGGGGAAATCAGTTTTTGTGGGATTATACTCCTGATATGGATGAGGAGTTACAACGGGTTTTTAATTTGATGGTGTCGCAGGGGGTGACTTGGTTTGATACGGGGGATTCCTATGGCACGGGGAAGTTTAGCGGGCGCAGTGAGTCTCTTTTGGGGCAGTTTGCTACACAGTATAGGGGGGAGCATCAGGAAGAAATTGCGATCGCCACTAAACTAGCGGTATATCCTTGGCGTTTAACTCCTCAATCTATGGTAAAAGCCTGTGAGAAATCCGCCCAGAGGCTACAAAAACCCGTGGATTTGGTACAGTTACATTGGCCTCCTACCAAGTATTTTCCATGGCAAGAAAAGCCCCTTTTAGAAGGTTTGGCGAGGTTATATCATCAGGGTAAGGTAAGGGCGATCGGTCTGTCCAATTATGGACCTGATAATTTACTCAAAGCGCATCAGTTTTTCCAAGGGCAAGGGGTAAAAATTAGCACGTTACAAGTACAGTATTCTTTGCTTTCTACCTATGCTATTTCTGATCTAGGCTTAAAGGATTTGTGTAAGGAGTTGGACATTAAAATTATTGCTTATAGCCCCCTTACGTTGGGTTTGTTGACGGGGAAATATAGTTTAGATGATCCCTTGCCCAAAGGCTCTCGAAGGTTCTTATTTAAGCGTTTGTTGCCCAGTATTCAACCTCTTTTAGATCGGCTAAATGCGATCGCCCTTAAAAATGGCAAAACCATGGCACAGGTCTCCATAAACTGGTGCATTTGTCAAGGTACTATACCTATTCCAGGGGCAAAAAACTTTCAACAAGCCCAAGAAAATATTGGAGCCTTGGGATGGCGTTTGACAAATAAAGAAGTACAAGAATTAGAAAAAATTGCCCTTAATTTAGATAGAAAAATGATCCAAAATATCTTTCAAACTACTTAAATACTGCTGAAAAAGTAGAATGGTAAAGATAGCTAATCTGATAAGATAAGTCTATTTTTTCTGTGTTGATTTATGATGACAATATGACAAAGAACCCTAGTTATTTTTCATTGCTTGTTTTTTTTCTGCTTTTAAATCTCGTTTGGTGACGGCTTCCATTTCCGCATCAAGGAGAGTGCGCCCTGTCGCGGCCAGATAAACATCATCAAGACTAGGCCTTGATTGGCTAATACTAAATAAGGGTAAATCCATTTCCTTAAGGGTATTTTCAATCTTACCAATGGGGTTACTGTTGGGGGCAACCACAAGATTAAGGGAGTTGCCTTGGGCTTGGTTGATAATAATTTCTTTAACGAAGGGAAGTTGGGCTAATTTTGTTTTACTTTCTTCAGCTTCCTTGGTGGGTAAAAACTCTTTGATGCGCAGAGTAATACGATCGCCCCCTATCCTATCCTTTAAACTAGAAGGAGTACCCTCGGCTATGACTACCCCTTTATCGATAATAGCAAGGCGGTCAGCTAGAGCATCAACTTCCTCTAAATAGTGACTGGTAATTAATACAGTTGTACCAGCCTTTTTAAGTGCCTTTAAAAACTCCCAAACAATCATGCGACTTTCAATGTCCAAACCCACGGAAGGTTCATCCAAAATCAATACTTGGGGTTGATGTAATAATCCAGAAGCCAAGTCTAACCTTTTGCGAATCCCCCCAGAATAAGTGCCACTTTTGCGATCGCTATATTCCTGTAAATCCAATAAATCTAATAATTGCTCAATACGCTGGGAAGCAATTTTCGGGGGAATATGATACAAAGCCGACTGCAACTGCAACAACTCCTTCCCCGTCAACATCTTATCAATAGCCACCTCCTGTGCCACATAACCCAGTCTCTGGCGTACCAGTTTAGGTTGCTTCATAGCACAGATACCGTCCACTTTTATCTCCCCCCCATCAGGTTGTGCAAGGGTAGTCAAACAGCGGATAGTAGTGGTTTTTCCCGCCCCATTGGGTCCTAATAAGCCGAAAATTTCTCCACTTTGCACCGAAAAAGAAATATCTTTAACAGCCTCTATTTTGCCGTAGCTTTTTTGTAGTTTTTTAATTTCGACTATATTTTTCATGACATTTGAATGAATAGATAGTTTTACTACTCACACCATCAAATATGATGATGGGTGATAATTTCTGCTCATAAATCTTGATATAGATAGATAACAGGCTTTTATTGAACAAATTAAGCTCTCAAAAAGCCCCATCCCATGTGCAAACCTATTTATTTTTTAGTTTACGACATGGGAGAACAGAGTAGAAGACTAACTTTGATAATTATCATCAATCAAATCATCATCCATAATGGCATCTTCTGGAGACAAGACCCTGGCAGTTTTATCATCAATGATGACATCTTCAGAATCAGGAATAATATAATTTTGTTCCTCATACTCCGCACTAACATCATCAATGCCAAGGTAATTAGAATTACCCGCACCTACCTCAGTATCTTCCCAGTCCATATTTTCATCATAGGCATTAAACCCTGTACCAGCAGGAATCAAACGTCCAATAATGACGTTTTCTTTCAAACCTCTTAACCAGTCAGACTTACCTTCGATAGCCGCCTCCGTTAATACCCTTGTGGTTTCTTGGAAACTAGCCGCCGAGATGAAACTATCAGTATTCAAACTAGACTTAGTAATACCCATCAACTTAGGAGTATATTCAATAGGAGCGCCACCAGTAAGAGATAAAGTTTCATTATCTTTTTCAATGTCGCGCAACTCTACCAACTCACCAGGTAAACGAATACTATCGCCACCATCATCAATGTGAACCTTAGAAGTCATCTGACGTACAATCACCTCGATATGTTTATCAGAAATATCAATGCCCTGAGATTGATAAACCCCTTGAATCTGGTTAACCAAGAATAACTGAGCCTTTTGCATGGCACCGAGGGCCGCATCATAGGCTCCCATATGCTCCTTGTAGTAGTCATAAAAGACTTCTAACAGTTCGTGGGGGCTAACTAAACCATCGGACAAGGAATCTCCTGTATTAACCCTTTGATCATCACCTACGATAATATTTTGGTTAGGCCCTAAGGAATACTCAGAAATAGTGCCATCATCTTCAATGA
Organism: Cyanobacterium sp. HL-69; assembly: GCA_002813895.1. Taxonomy (NCBI): domain Bacteria; kingdom Bacillati; phylum Cyanobacteriota; class Cyanophyceae; order Chroococcales; family Geminocystaceae; genus Cyanobacterium; species Cyanobacterium sp. HL-69. The sequence continues at coordinate 543,715 of CP024912.1, forward strand.
CTTTAACATCGATCGCCTCGTCATCCTTATATTCTACTTGACACACCCCAGGACGACGGGCAAGAATAGCTGGTTCTTTGGGTTTACGGGCTTCTAGTAATTCTTCAATTCTCGGTAAACCTTGGACAATGTCCCCAGTTTTTGCCCTTTCAAATACCAATAGTACAAGGTTATCACCCCTTTGAACTAAGTCACCCTGTTCAATGTGTAAAATTGCTCCCGTAGAAACACGGTATGGACGGGCATGGCGTAAACTGATTGTATTACCTTCAGTTTCCATGACATAGCCAGAATCAGGGGCTTTGACTCCCTCAGCGATCAGCTCTCCTTGGGTGACAAAGTCTCCTTCTTGTTTGAGTAATACACCTTCGGTTTCAATTTCGATGATGTCATTTTCTCTGACCACAAGGATACGGCGAATAGCCTCAACCCCTTCACGGATACCACGAATGATACCATTTTCTTGACAGAGAATCTGGGTAGTGGCAACTACATCCCCCGGCATAATTTCTTGTCCATCGCTGACGGTTACGGTGGTGACGATATTCGGTTCTGTTTCTAGCTCACGGCGTAGCATGACAGACTCAAGAACCACGATTTGTAAGCGGAAACAATCGTCATTATTTTCATCTTCGATTAATTCGATGTCGGCGCTCATGCCCTCGGTGGTTTCGAGAACTAATTGGGTGGTAACTAACTGTACTCCTTCCACACTTTTCACCCTTTCACCATCTTTGAAGAAGGTACGTAATACGGGACGAAGGTTAATTTTTCCCCCTGCACTGTTTAGGGATTCTTGGGAAGGAGATTGGGTGGTATTAATTACTTCATACTGTTTCATGGGACGTAGTAATAAACCCACCCCTTCGTTAGTATCAACAAATTCACTGATACATTCATCTTCGGTGGTGATTCCAGCCATGATTTCGGTACCAGGGGCAAGAATGGTGCCATCTTCTAGGGTTGCCATATGTTCAGGATCTAAGTCCATGTATAGCTTACCTGGTTTGATGATAATTTCCCTTAAAATGTCGTTCTTTTGAATTACTTCGACAATACCACTAGATTGACAGAATACGTCTTTTACAACTTCTGTACCTGCTTCTACATACTGTCCATCTTCCACCATCAACAAGGAGATGTCTTTGTTAATTTCGTGGCTTTCTTCAGGAATCCAAATAAGAGTTCCTTCGGTGGTTACCTCATACCCCTGTTTTTTGTTCCCACGACCAGTTTCTAGTCCTGCATAACGCATGATACCACCTGTTTCGGTGGTGAAGGTATCGTCAATTAATTCGGCTACGATTTGGTTATTTTGAACTTTGGTGCCCGGGCTGACTTTGAGGGAGAAGCGATCGCCCCTAGGGGTATGAATTACATACTGTTGTTGATTGCCATGGTGTTCGAGGAATATATCCGCTTGATCGAGGGACACAGAAGCGGTAATAATTTCAATTTCCCGACTACCTTCTTCTAAACGGCATACCCCACCACTCTTGGTTTTTAGCTTACTTTCGGCTAATACGGAATTTTTCTTGATTTTTTCACCGTTTTTAACCACGGGTTCAGCATTAGGAGGAAGATTATAAACTTCCCCAGAGAGTACCCAAATCAAGCCGTTACGGGACGCTGTGATGGTGTTGTTGCCCTGTCTGTCGGTGGTGGTAAGGGGATCTACTTCTTGGAAAATCACCTCCCCTGCAAGGTCAGAGGCTACGTCTTTGGTCACTCTCTCGGTGGAGCGAGTTTTCTGGGGCATTACTTCGGCTAGGAGTTGTTCTTGGATAACTTCATCTCCTTCGCGCACCGCCAGTAAACTGTTCACAGGTACTAAAATTTTCTGATCTCCAATAATTAAGTTACCATTAACTTCTACCAATAATTTTTGGTCACCGTGACGGGTACGATTTTCCCTAACTTTTAATTTTTTATCAAATTTGACTTTTCCTGCCACGGGACTGATAATACGTTGGGCTACTTCCCCAGTGAACACCCCCCCAGTGTGGAAAGTACGCATGGTAAGCTGGGTACCTGGTTCCCCGATGGACTGAGCGGCGATAATACCGATGGCTTCTCCCATATTTACCCATTCTCCGTGAGCCAAGGACCAACCGTAACATTTTTGACATACAGAACGGGCAGTTTCGCAGGTGAGAGGAGATCTTACTTTTACTTTCTCCACGGTGTTACCGATAATTTTAGCTAAATCTTGATCGATGGACTGGTTGCGTAGGGCAATAACTTCCCCTGTGATCGGATGTACCACATCATCGGCTAATACCCGACCCAAGAGACGATCTCCTAAGGGGATTAAAGTGCGATCGCCATCTTTCATGGGTTCAATCCAGACCCCTTTATGAGTACCACAATCGGTTTCACGGATAATTACATCCTGAGATACATCCACCAAACGACGAGTAAGATAACCAGAGTCAGCGGTACGCAACGCTGTATCTACCAGACCTTTTCTCGCACCATAGGAAGAAATAATGTACTCAGTGACGGTCAAACCTTCACGGAAATTAGTTTTAATAGGTAAGTCAATAATTTCCCCTTGAGGATCAGCCATCAAGCCCCTCATACCAACCAACTGACGTACTTGGCTAATATTTCCCCTTGCCCCAGAAAACGCCATCATATAGACGGAGTTGAGGGGGTCAGATTGACGGAAGTTACGAACCACCTCATCTTTAAGAGATTCAGAAGTATCATTCCAAGTATCAATTACCTTTTGGAAACGCTCTACCTCAGTAATTTCCCCATTAGCATAACGGTTCATGGTAGTTTTAATGGTGGTTTCTGCCTCCGCCAACATCATTTTCTTGGCATCAGGTACTTTTAAATCTTCCACACTGATAGATACCGCTGCTTGGGTAGCATAATGAAAACCCATGGTTTTTAACTGATCACATACCGCTGCACAACGGGCTGAACCGAATTCGGTAAAGGTTTTGGCAATGAGTTTCTTTAAAGCCCCTTTATCAATAATTCTGTTATAGAAAACTTGGGGTTTTTTGCTTTGTTCTTTATTTTGAGACATCATCTTTATTGGTTGGTAATGGGTATTGGGTATTATTATTTACCTTTGACAAAGGGAAGTATTGAGAAGGGGCAAGTTAGTGTTACGGTTTTTTTTGATAATAACTAACCTTTCTTGACCCCTACAAATTTTTACTTACTTCCGAAAGAAATTAACAATTGATATGGCGTTTAATATTCATCATCCTCTTGCCCAAGACTAGCAAGGTTTTCATAGGTAGGACGCTTTGGTGCCCTTTGGGTAGTATCCATCAGGTCAATTTCCACGTGTTCACTGCCATCAATTACCTTATGGACAGACACATCCAAACCGAGGGATTGTAACTCACGGAGTAGTACCTTAAATGATTCAGGGGTACCAGGATGAGGAATAGATTTACCCTTAACGATCGCATTTAGAGCCTCATTACGCCCCTGCATATCATCAGATTTAACCGTTAATAACTCCTGTAGGGTATAAGCCGCCCCATAGGCCTCCAATGCCCATACCTCCATTTCTCCGAATCTTTGCCCACCATGTTGAGCTTTTCCGCCCAAGGGTTGTTGGGTTACGAGGGAGTAAGGGCCAGTGGAACGGGCATGAATCTTGTGCTGTACTAAGTGAACTAGTTTCAACATATAAGCCTTACCAATGGTTACAGGGTTATTAAAAGGTTCTCCCGTACGTCCGTCATAAACTTGAATTTTTCCAGGATGATTTTCATTAAATACCCAATCCTTACCATGTTTTTTGGCTGCATCACGGAGCAAACCATTAACGGTATTACGAGATGCTTCCTCCCCGTACATTTCATCAAAGGGAGTCATCTTGAAGCGATAGCCTAGGTGTTCCCCAGCCCAACCCAAGAGACATTCAAATACCTGACCAACGTTCATCCGAGAAGGTACACCGAGGGGGTTAAGGACAATGTCCACGGGGCTACCATCAGGAAGATAGGGCATATCTTCTCTGGGTAGGATGCGGGATACAATCCCTTTGTTACCGTGGCGCCCTGCCATTTTATCCCCTACTTGAATTTTACGTTTTTCAGCGATATATACCCGTACAATCATGTTGGTGTTGGGGGGTAATTCGTCTCCTTGTTCACGGGTAAAGACACGAACATATACAACCCTTCCCCTTTCACCGTTAGGTAAGCGGAGGGAGTTATCTCTTACGTCTCTGGCTTTTTCACCAAAAATTGCCCGTAATAGTTTTTCTTCGGGGGGTTGGTCTGATTCTCCTTTGGGGGTAACTTTACCGACCAAAATATCTCCCGCTTCTACCCATGCCCCCACACGGATAATACCGTTTTCGTCAAGGTTAGAAAGGGCATCTTCCCCGACGTTAGGAATTTCTCTGGTAATTTCTTCTGGCCCTAATTTGGTTTGACGGGATTCGATGTCGTGTTTTTCTACGTGGATGGTGGTGTAAACGTCCTCTTGCACCAATCTTTCACTGATAAGAATTGCGTCCTCGTAGTTATAACCTTCCCAAGGCATGTAAGCCACGGTTATATTTTGACCAAGGGCAAGTTCTCCCCCTTCGGTAGCTGAACCATCTGCCAATACCTGACCGGGTACTACTTCTTCTCCTTCGTCCACGAGGGGGCGTTGGTTTAAACAGGTGTCTTGGTTAGAGCGTTCATACTTTTGTAAGTTATAGACGATTTCCAATCCTTCTTTGGTGACTAATTTGATGGTTTTGGAGTCCACATGGCTAATGGTACCGTGATCCCTTGATACGATTACCATTCCTGAATCTCGGGCTGCTTGTCCTTCTAATCCTGTACCGACTAAGGGTCGCTCGGGACGTAAAAGAGGTACGGCCTGACGTTGCATGTTGGATCCCATCAGGGCGCGGTTAGCGTCGTCATGCTCTAGGAAGGGAATCATGGAGGTAGCCACGGAGACGATTTGTACGGGGGATACGGCTACATAATCCACTTGATCGGGGCTGGTGGTAGAAAATTCTTGACGATAACGGATGGGTACACTTTCCCCTAAGATGTTTCCTTCTTCGTCGGTGGAAAGATCTCCAGGGGCGACTCTTTTATCGTCTTCTTCGTCGGCGGTGAGGTATTCGGGGGTTAAATCCCAGCGCACTTTACCGTTTTCTACTTTGTAATAGGGGGTGGCGATAAAGCCATATTCGTTAACTCGAGCATAGGTAGCTAAGGAGCCGATTAACCCTGCGTTGGGACCTTCTGGGGTTTCTACCGGGCAAATACGACCGTAGTGGCTAGGATGAATGTCACGGACGGCAAACCCTGCTCTATCTCGGCTTAAACCTCCAGGACCTAGGGCGGAGATACGACGTTTGTGGGTCAATTCCGCTAGGGGGTTGGTTTGATCCATAAATTGGGATAGCTGAGAGGAGCCAAAAAATTCTTTGATGGCGGCGGCAAGGGGTTTGGGGTTTACTAGGGCGGTGGGACTAAGGGTGTTAGGGTCCCCTACGGTCATTCTTTCTTTGATGATGCGCTCGAGGCGAGATAAACCGACTCGGATTTGGTTTTGTAAGAGTTCCCCTACACTTCTTACCCTACGGTTGCCGAGGTGATCGATGTCGTCGGTGCTACCGATGTCAAATTCTAGGTTGATGAGGTAATCCACGGTGGAAAGAATATCGTCGATGGTTAATACCCGCATATTTTCGGGAACGCTTAACCGTAGTTTTTTGTTCATTTTGTAGCGCCCTACTTTGCCCAAGTCGTAACGTTTGGGGTCAAAGAAACGGGTTTCTAAGAGGGCTTGACCACCACTTACTGTGGGGGGTTCCCCTGGTCTTAGTTTACGATACAATTCCATGAGGGCTTCATCGGTGCTAGGATTTGTTTCCTTGTCGATGGTTCTTTGGTAGAAGTCGGCATGACGGAAGCGATCCATAATTTCACGATCGCTCAGTCCCATAGCTTTGAGCAGGACTTGGGCGGTAATTTTGCGGGTTTTGTCGATTCTTACCCATACGACTCCGTTTTTGTCGGTTTCAAATTTTAACCATGCTCCTCGGTTGGGAATGACGGAGGCGGAGTAGGTTCTTTTTCCATTTTTATCTAGTTCTGATTTAAAATATACCCCAGGCGATCGCACGATTTGGTTAACGATGACTCTTTCTGCACCGTTAATTAAAAATGTACCCCTGTCTGTCATGAGGGGTAGTTGTCCAATAAATACTTCCTGTTCTTTGATGTCCCCTGTTTCTTTGTTCATCAAACGGGTGGGAACATAGATTTGAACTTCGTAACTAGCTTCTCTTTTCTTTGCTTCTTCTATGTTATATTTTGGCTCTTTGAGGCGATATTTCTCACCGATAAACTGTAGTTCTAATTTTCCTGCATAGTCGGTAATCGGGCTAAAACTGTTGAGTTCTTCAATAATGCCATGCTCTAAAAACCATTTGTAGCTAGAGCGTTGAATTTCGATTAAATCGGGTAACAGTTCTTGGGTTCTCATAAGTCGGTTTCAGGTTTTTGATTCTGGTGTTTCGATGGGGCAATAAAAACAGCGTTCATTCATCATAACGCTTCTTTTGCCGTTTTTTTAGCTGATCTGGGCTTTTCCCTTACCCTTTATCTTTAGTTTTTGCGGGAAAAAGGTTTATAGTTTGAACAGTTTATGGGCGTTAGCGGTGGTGTAAGAGGCGATCGCCTCTAGGGGTTCTTTTCTAAGCTCGGCGAGTTCTTCGGCCACATAGAGGACGTAGGAAGGCTCATTACGTTTACCTCGATAGGGGGTAGGGGCTAAGAAAGGACAGTCGGTTTCAATTAAAAGGCGATCGGAAGGTACCATTTTGGCACTCTCATGGACGGTATGGGCTTTTTTGAAGGTGACAACACCACTAAAACTAACATACATTCCTAGGTCTAAAAACCACTGAGTTTCTTCTGGGGTTCCTGTCCAACAGTGCATTACCCCGTTTACTCTGCCTTTAGCTTCAAAAAACTCGGTCAGTATCTGACGCATTGCCATGGCGGCATCTCGACAATGGATGATGACTGGTTTATCAAGTTGATGGGCAATTTCTAGTTGTCGCCAACAGACTTCTTTTTGTAAGTCATTTTCTTCGTCTTTATAAAAGTCCAACCCCATTTCACCGATGGCTACTACTTTGGGGAAAGATTGGGCGAAGGCGAGAATTTTTTGGCCTGTGGTTTCCCCTTCCCAGCGTCGGGTGTCTAGGGGATGTAAGCCCACCGAACAATACATTTCGGCAAATTGTAAAGATAATTCTTTAATGGTTTCAAATTCATCGGGATGGACGCAGGAATGAACTAATTTGCTTACTCCTTTTTCTCTCCAACGATGGGAAACTTCTTCTAAATCCCCTTTGAATCTGTCAAAATTGACATGAACATGGGTATCTATTAATTGCATAACCTTGTTTTTTTACTTCAGGGATTAATTTCTTATCTCTATAATTTTACACCATAGTGTAAGGGCGATCAGGTATAGTCTGCCACTTTGCGATCGCATTAGCAGACAAAAGAAACACCATCAGACCACCCCACTCGCTTTAGGAAATAGTTGTAATAGACTTAAGCTGATTGAGATGCTGCACTTTTAAGAGCTTTAGCTAATCTAGCTTTTTTTCTAGCTCCATTATTTTTATGGAATACACCTTTTTTAACAGCTTTGTCAATTTTGCTATAGGCAGCAGACATGGTCGCATCTACCGCTTTCTTTTGATCTTCGCTAGGATTAGAAGAATAAACTTCTACTGCTTGGAGATATTTTTTCATCAAAGTTCTAACCGCAGACTTGTAAGTCTTATTGCGCATACGGTTACGTTCGTTGATTTGTATTCTTTTGATTGCTGATTTAGAATTAGCCACTATCTTATACTTATGATTATTTACTTTATATAGTTTAACTTAGGATTCTTACCTACATATTCAGACTATCTATTCTAACTGTATAAGTTATCCCTTGACAAGGGGGATAATAATTGATAGCTGAAAATGGATAATGGATAGTAACTCTTAATTAAATTTTTTCAACTATTATCCATGACTTGAAGAGAATAGACAATATGTTAAAAATTGATACCAAAGAATCAAAAATCATTAACTAAATAATAAGATTATTAGCAAAAATAAATATTTTAGTTAATAAAATCATCGCAATGGTTTACCATCTAAGGATAGCTGACTTACCCCTGAGCGAGCGCCCCAGGGAAAGATTAATAGAAAGTGGAGCAAAGAACCTCTCTACCGCAGAATTGATAGCTATTTTATTAGGTACAGGACAAGGTAAAGGTAAATTATCAGCGGTGGGATTGGGGCAGTATATCCTTAGTCAACTTAGTTTAAACCAAAGAGACCCCCTCGATGTTTTAAGAGATATTTCCCCCGTAGAATTAATGACTATTCCAGGTATAGGCCCTGCCAAGGCTACTACAATTTTAGCAGGGGTAGAGTTAGGGAAAAGAACTTTTCAATTTCGTCCCAATGCCAGAGCAATTATTGATAGTCCCCAAGCAGCAGCTTCGGCTTTTAGCCATGAATTGATGTGGCAATCTCAGGAACGTTTTGCAGTTTTATTGTTAGATAGTAAAAATAGTCTGATAGGTACCCATGTAATTACTGTAGGTATCGCTAACGAAACCCTTGCCCATCCTCGAGAGGTTTTTCGGGAGGCTATTCGTCAATCCGCCACTAACATCATCATTGCCCATAACCATCCTTCTGGTAATTTAGAGCCTTCTGCAGAAGATATGTCATTAACCGACAAGTTATTACAATCATCCAACATCATCGGTATTCCAATTTTAGATCATTTAATTATTGGTAATGGTGATCATTTTAGCTTACGAGAAAATTGTGACCTATGGTAAATCATTAAAAAGTTGCGAAGTTTTGGATTAAAATTTTTGATGAAATTAATCCATGTTTTCTATTTTTGATTAATAAAATATTTTTTTTGAGTAATAATATTTGAAACAAAAACTAATGTTTTACTCAATGAGTTCTTAAAATTTTTATTGTGAATTATGATCCTCGTTGCTAAAATTTGAGGTGTAAACTACTTACTGATGAATAATGGTTGCCTTAACTGGTTTTTTTAGTTCTTTAATCGTACTTTTTTGTATATATAGTCCCTTGGCATCAATTTTTCATTTTGAGGGTGCATTGCCTGACAATTTAGGTGTTTATCAAGAACATTTAACCTCTTGCCCCGAGACTCCTAACTGTGTGGTTAGTAATGAATCTGCTGACGAAAACCATTATATCGAGCCTTTTAGCTATAATTCTGATGTGGCTACGGCGAAAGATACTCTTTTGAAGGTCTTGTCAGTAGTGCCTAATACGGTAGTGGTGGAGGAGACTGATAATTATATCCGCACTGAGTCTCGTAGTAAACTTATGGGTTTTGTGGACGATGGGGAGTATTATTTTCCTTCTGATAAATCTGTGATTGAGGTGCGCTCGGCTGCTCGTCTGGGAGAGTCTGACTTGGGGGTTAATCGTCGTCGTCTTGAACAAATTCGCCTTGCGATCGCAGATTATAATTCTCGTGGTTAATTGGGTCACTTATTCCTGCAATACTGCCTAAAATTATCCAACCAATAAGATTTAATCTGAGGTCAAAAATACTACTATCTGATAAGTTATAAAGAATGCAATTTCCAAAACTTATTAGATAGGTAAATACTATAATTGATTCTTTTTTATTATTTTTTAAAAGACTTAAATATATAATAGATTTATACAAAGTAATTCCTACGAAAATACACATTAATGTTAAACCTATTAACCCAGTTTCTGACCCCAACATCAGAAATAAATTGTGCGGATGTCCTATATATATGTCGTAGGTTTGACGGTATAAATAATCGAAGTTTCTCAGTCCCCAACCGAATAAAGGGCGATCGCCCATCATCTCCCAAGCAAACTGCCATTGAGTGATTCTAAGGGTTTCTACAGGTCGATTTGGAAACATTTGATCCGATAGTCTTAACCATAGAGAAGCAGGGACAATTTGACGCATAATTGATTGTCCAGGTAAATTTCCAAAAGATGCCCAACCAACGATTATTCCCGCTATGGTTATTAGTTGTAATATTTTGTACCAATGACAATAAATAGAAAAACTTACAAGGATAAAAACAGTAATCATCCAACCCATACGAGAGTTAGTAAAATAAATCCCAATTAGGTCAAAAATTATAGTTAAAATAAGAAAATAACGAATATTTTTAGGGTTGTTAAATACATTTACGACTCTTTGTTTTATGGGGTAAAATTTTTGTTTAGAAGATATTTTAATTTTAAATTTAGGTTGAGAAGTTAATAGTAAGCCGATACAAAAAGTTAAACTGGTACATAAAAAAAGTGTTAATGAATTGGCATGGGTAAAAATTGCGGACATCCTGTCAGGCGGATACCCATTGAGAATAACTCGCCATCCAATGACAGAGCGAAAAACCCCCGCTATTTGCCAATTTAAAAATAATTGCCCTAGTCCAATAATTAGGACAAATATTGATGTACAACTAACAAAAAAGGCTGAAACAATTAAATCTTCTGCTTTAGTAATAATGGTTTTGACGGCTAAAAAAAGAGCAAAAAAAGGTAAAAAATTGGGCAATCCTAACCACGAGTCCAGAGAATTGTGAGCAAATATACTGGATATAATAAATGAAATAGTAATAACTAATAGTAATTTAGTTTCAAATTGTTTAATAATATTTTGACATTGATTTTTCCACTGTTGAATCAAAAAAATGATTATAAATATAACCCCTAAATTATAAATAAAGGTTAAGTTAAAAATAGCAAAAAGATATTTTTTATAAGCAGTATTTAGCAAACTTAAAGGATAAATTATTTGTTTTAGCATTAATAAGTTAAGTATTAATTAATTGTTTTGATTTTCTTCTGTCTTATTTTGTATATTTTCTGTGTTAAAAGGAATATTATCAAGGATAATATATCCTACTAATATTAGTATAGAAATAAAAATAAAAGATGATACAATTTTCGTTTGTATTGGTTGTTTTGATTTTGTTTGTAAGATAATTTTATTGGTGCTTTCTAAACTCTGAGAGATGGTTTTTTGGAAAAATTGGTGAGCTTTTCGTTTATTATTGTTAGCCGAAATTATGAAATCTAGGGTATTTCCTTGGGCATCTAATGCTCGATATAGATATTTACGACGACTCTTAATTTTAAAGGGTATTTCAACTACTCTCCATCCTCTTTTTCTTTTTCTTTCTATTTTTTCCCATCTTTTTTTTGCCATGACAGAATATTCTTCTATCAGTTGATTGATGGTATCATTATCGATGGCAAATCCTCTTTGCGCCATGACTTCTTGCACTTCTTCATAGGTTAATGAGTAGAATAAGTACCATTGAATACATAGGAGAATTATTTCTTCTCTAATTTGCTCCCATTGATAATAGTTGATTCTTCTCATTGTCCTAATTTATTGATAGTTTTTTATGGCGTGATAATGATTGCGGTTATCATAGCATGGTTGATTATATTTTTTCTTTTTTCTAGTTGATAGTTTTAGTTTATTAAAAAGTTTTTTTCTGTATGATGGTTTTATCTATATCAGATTTACATTTTCAATATAATGATAAGGTTGTTTTTGAAGATTTATCTTTAGAAATTTATGAGGGGGAAAAAATAGGATTGTTGGGGGCTAATGGTTCGGGAAAAACTACTTTATTTTTATCAATTTGTGGTTTGTTGACTCTTGATAAGGGGAATATTTTTTTGTTTAATAAAAAAATAGAAAAGGGAATGTTTTATCCTGAAATTGGTTTAATTTTTCAAAATCCTGATGATCAATTATTTTGCTTAAAGGTGAGGGATGATATTATTTTTGGGGCAGAAAATTTGAGCTTATCTTCGGAAGAAATAGAAGAGCGTTTAAAGGATGTATTGAGTACCACTGGGGTTGAACATTTATTAAATCGTTTTTCCCATGAGTTGTCGGGGGGAGAAAAGTGTATGGTTGCGATCGCCTCTGTACTTATTATGGAACCTAAGCTAATATTATATGACGAACCTAGTGCCAATCTCGATTTGAGAGCAAGACGCCGATTAATTAATTTCCTGAAATCTTCTGAACAGACGATGATAATTGCTTCCCATGATTTGGAGTTGATAAGGGAAGTGTGCGATCGCACTATAGTATTAAGTCAAGGAAAAATTGTTGCTGATGGTGACCCTATCACAATTATGGGCGATCGGGCTTTGATGGAAGAAAATTGTTTAGAAGTCCCCGTATCTCTGCGGGCTAATCTTTAATCGATGGGAAGGCCACAAAAAAGCAGAAAGATAAATGGAAGAAAAAGACTTAATAGATATGGTAATGAAAAAATCAAAGATTTTGGGATAAAAATAAAATTAGTGTATTAAAAATCTCTCACCTTCGGTACACAAAAAACAGAATTATTTTATTACAAGTCTATGGATTTTTTCCTTGCATAAACTGCATAAAAAGGATCTTTTGCCCCCATACCCAAAATCTGTAAAAAAGTCGGAGTTTCCGCTTGTTGAGCGATGACTTTGGGGGCTTCAAATTCTGGCACAGACTGGAAATAAGACTTTGTTAAAAATATCCTTTGTCTATCGGTGGCATCACGCCAAGCGGTAATAGCTTTCTGGTAAAACATTCGATTGGAAAAAGTAAAAATAGCCACTCCTTGGGGTTTGAGGATACGGGCAATTTCCATAAATATGGCTTCGGGATATTGCAGATATTGAATAGATACTGTGCATAATACTGCGTCAAAATCTTCATTTTGGAGGGGCAATTGCAGATTACTATTGAGATTTTGGAGAAAATAATGGTCTAATCTCTCATTCTTTTTTAACTCCTCCTCATTCATGCCATGGCCTTCTACGTGGCTAAATTTCATTTCTGGGGGCAGATGAGAAACCCAACTACTCATTAAGTCTAGTATTTTTGTATTAGGTTTTAATTCTTGGCGATAGAGGTTGGTTAACTGACTGATAAAGTTATTGTCAACATGGGTAACAAAACGAGGATAGGCGTAAAATAATGTATCTTCGGTGTCGTCTAATTTTACTCTTTGGTGTGGTTGTAATAGCATGATCAGAATTTTTGGTTGACAATCTTAGTTCACTCTTTTAAGAAACAAGGGGCTTAAGCCCCTTGCCTTGAATAATAATATCCTGTTGCTTTGAATAATATTCGGTTGCCTTTAAGTTTTTAGATTAAGCTAAGGCAGGAACAGGGATGGTAATATGAGGATAGAGAGGGAAACGATCGCACAGAGCCTCTACACGGCGCACACAATCGGTTCTAACAGCCTCATCATCGGGGTTTAAGAGGCGATCGGCAATAATATTAGCAATCTCGGTAAACTCAGCCTCTTTTAAGCCTCTAGTGGTTTCAGCAGGAGAGCCTAAACGTAAACCGCTAGTAACAAAAGGAGATTCAGGATCAAAAGGTACAGTATTTTTGTTCGCTGTGATGCTGGTTTCTCCCAACAACTTATCAGCCACTTTACCAGTCATACCAATAGAACGTAAATCAACCAAGTTTAAATGATTGTCACTGCCCCCAGATACCAGTTTAAAGCCTCTGTTTACCAACTGAGAACCCAAAGCCTGAGAGTTCGCAATTACTTGTCCACAATAGGTTTTGAACTCAGGTTTTAACGCCTCTCCAAAAGCCACTGCTTTCCCTGCGATTACGTGTTCCAAAGGACCGCCTTGGGTGCCGGGGAATACAGATTTATTAAGTTTTTTGCCTAATTCTGCATCACGGGTTAAAATCAAGCCACCACGGGGGCCTCTGAGGGTTTTATGGGTGGTGGTGGTGACTACATCACAATAAGGCACGGGGTTGGGGTGATGTCCACTGGCTACCAAACCGGCGATATGGGCGATGTCTGCAAGTAAATATGCCCCTACTTCGTCAGCAATTTCACGGAATTTAGCAAAATCAATAATACGAGGATAAGCGGAATAACCACAAATGATTAACTTAGGACGCTCTTTTAGCGCTAATGCTCTGATTTCATCATAGTCTAGGCGCTCAGTTTCTTTGCTGACACCATACTGACAAACTTCAAACCATTTCCCAGAAACGTTTACAGGGGAACCATGGGTAAGGTGTCCACCGTGGGATAAGTCCATGCCCATAATTTTGTCCCCTGGGTTGAGAAGGGTTAAAAATACTGCAAAGTTGGCTTGCGCACCAGAGTGGGGTTGAACATTCGCCATTTCTGCACCAAATAATTTTTTAGCTCTTTCGATGGCTAAATCTTCCGCTTGGTCAACAAAATGACAACCGCCATAGTAGCGTTTCCCGGGTAAACCCTCTGCATATTTATTGGTTAAAACAGAACCTTGCGCCGCCATTACCGCAGGGGAGGTAAAGTTTTCACTGGCAATTAATTCTAGGTGAGTTCTTTGGCGTTGTAACTCGTTAGAAATAATTTCCGCTATGGCTGGATCTGTATCGGCTAAATAGTTTAGGTTAGTTTGGCTCACTTTAATTTATGTCTTAATTATATGTAATACTTCTATATATGATAATCCATTGTGGAGTACAAATTAATGGAGAATGGAGAATTGATAATGGATAATAAATAGTTTAGGCGATGGGTAAAAGTGGTGTCATCGAGTTAGCCAAGAGGGAGTAACTTGTTTCAGTTTGAATCGTTTATACTTGTGTGTCTAAGGGTTTAAGGAATCATGCTTTTACTTGTAACCAGCCAAAAATATCCCCTAAAGTGACTTTTACATCTGTGGTGAAATCTGGTACAGGAATTACTTCGTTTTCTGTTTCAAAATAGAGAGGATGGCTATTAATGGTATAGGTGAAAATTAGTTTCTGATTAGGATCAATTAACCATCCCATTTGAGTACCATTAGTGAGACAATGCACAATTTTTTTTGTAACTAAACTCTGGGATTGATTGGGGCTTAATATTTCAATTATCCAATCAGGAGGCAACAAAAATTGATTAGAAATAGTACCATCATCATTGACGGGTAAATTTTTCCATTCAAATACTGCTACATCTGGCACAATAGATTTATCGGTAAAGGTGCATCTTAATTCAGGAAAAGCCCATGCAATTTTTGATTTTTTGGTAACACTGTTAATGATGGTAACGAGTTCGCCTTGAATTGTGCTATGTTGTCCTTGGGGCATCAGTTTCGTGTAAATATTTCCCTCTATGTATTCTTGGGCGGGTTGTGTTTCTGGTTGTTGTAAAAATTCTTCTAGGGTAATGGGTTTAGATATGGCTTGAGTCATGGCTTTTATGTTTGAAGGTTGCCAGTGGTAATAATTTTTTATTTTAATACAATAAATTTCAAGGTAATGGTTGCATTGTTTGTGCGATCGCCCTTAAATATCAATATTCCGTTGGGTTGTTTGAGAGATATAATAGAATCCTATTCTCACCGTATTAAGGAATAAAGTGCGCTCGCCCATAGAAAGAATAAAAATATCAAAAAAAGGAAAAGATCAACTAATTCGGCTAAAAAGGATCACCAAAATCGAAAACTGGAACGTGCTTTGTCGCTGGGCTTTTTGTCGTTCCATTGCCGAAGAAAATAAACCAACTCTTTACCCCATCCCTAACGACAGTAACCTCGAAATGACATGGCAAGTATTTGGGGGTGACATGGGAGATATACTATTACTCGTCCTCAAACAAAGATGTCATCAAGACGGTTTGGGGTTAGATGATGGTACCCTCAAGGAACAATTTTTGCTCCATCTCCATCGAGGTATTGGTTATTTGGTGGGGGATATGAGCTTAAAACACATTGAAGATTTTGTTAATTTAAATGTCATCAATCAAGGATCTAATTCTGCCTTTAGATAAGTGTTAATTCCCCTAACGCTATAATATTGATGATGATTATTCCATAATCGATAAAATTACTCCTATGCCACGTAGATCAAAACCTCCCTATTCCTATTCTGAAGCCCCTTCTCGTAAAAGTAAATATGGTAATAGTTCTCCCAAAAAATCTTCTTTTATAGAAGGATTAAACTATACCATTGCGGCTATATGTGCAGGGATATTTATGTTGGGTATTGGTTTGGGTATTGCCCTAAGTTCGGGACAAGCCAGTAACAGTCCCAATGTTGCCTCTCGGGAGGTGATTGATAGGGCAGCGCCTAATCCTGAAGTTTGCGTACAATTTGGCGCTAGTGCGATGGTATCAGATTTACGGGTATTTATTACCCTCAACCCTTTTAATGTCTATGTTACTCAGCCCACCATGCAACCAGGTTGTGTATTGAGACGCAATAATTGGTCAATTCTTGAGAAGCAAAACTTGGTAAGTAATGAACAGGTGAAACAGTGTAAAAATAGAATGAATACCTTTGGTTTCACAGGGCCTTTGGAAGCATCACCTCGGATTGAATGTATTTATCAAAATGATTCGGCAGGTAATTTATTTTTTAATCGTCCTGGTACGGTTAATCCCAATGACACTGGTAAATTTTAGAAAAGATATTTTATAAATTTTGTTCATCGGGGCATGATTATTTCCGATTTTTTTGTTATGGTCTATAATCATTGACTAATCATTAACGATTAAATTTATGTGCGGAATTGTAGGTTACATTGGAACTCAGAAAGCAGTTGGTATTCTCATTGGTGGGTTGGAAAAACTAGAATATCGGGGTTATGATTCTGCTGGTATCGCTACTATTTATGATCAGCAGTTGACGGCCATCAAAGCGAAGGGCAAACTGCACAATCTCCGCACTAAGTTAGAAAATAATGTTGATTATGCTCAAATCGGTATTGGGCATACTCGCTGGGCTACCCACGGAAAACCAGAGGAATATAATGCCCATCCCCACGGTGATAATAAGGGAAAGTTTGCGGTGGTGCAAAATGGCATCATAGAAAATTACCAAGATTTACGGAAGGAGTTGAAGGAGAAAGGACATAATTTTGTTTCGGATACTGATACGGAGGTAATTCCTCATCTATTAGCAGAATATTATAATCCTCAAGGGGATGATCCTTTTATGGATGCGGTGATGAAGACGGTACATCGTTTGGAGGGAGCTTTTGCGATCGCCCTTTTGTGTGCTGATTATCCCGAAGAATTAATTGTTGCCCGTCAAAACGCCCCTTTGATTATCGGTTTTGGGCAGGGAGAATTTTTCTGTGCTTCGGATGTAACCGCCTTAGTAAACCATACTAACGCTGTATTAGCCCTTGAAAATGGCGAAATTGGACGTTTAACCCCCCTAGGAGTAGAGTTATATGACTTTGGGGGTAAAAGATTACGCCGTAGCCCTAGGGTACTAGATTGGAATCCTGTAACGGTAGAAAAACAAGGTTTCCGCCATTTCATGCTCAAGGAAATCCACGAACAACCTTCGGTGGTGCGCACTTGTTTGGAGGTCTATTTTAATCCTGATTGGCAGATAAAGGCAACAAAACCTGTTAACCTCAATCTCAGCCCCGAATTATCAGAAGATTTAGAAAATATCCAAATCGTTGCCTGTGGTACTTCTTGGCACGCTAGTTTAGTCGGTAAATATTTGTTAGAACAAATTGCAGAGATACCTACTTTTGTTCAATATGCGTCGGAGTTTCGATATTCCCCAGGCCCAATTATGGCGAATACCATGACTATTGGGGTAACTCAGTCGGGGGAAACGGCGGATACTTTGGCGGCTTTGGGTATGGAAAGACAAAGACGCTCTCGTTTAGATAAACCTTTTCGCCCTCGCATTGTTGGTATTACTAATCGCCCTGAAAGTACCCTCGGTGGTATGGTCGATCAATTAATTAACACCTATGCAGGGATTGAAATTGGGGTGGCAGCCACTAAAACTTTTGTGGCACAGGTGATGGCATTTTATGTGTTGGCGTTAGATTTGGCTTGGCAAAGAAAAACTATCAATCCCGAAAGAATTGACCAAATTTTGGCTGGTTTGTTGCAACTTCCTACCCAGATAGAGAAGATTTTACAAACGGAGGAGTCCAAGATTGAGGAGTTGGCGCATAATTTCCCTGAAACTAGAGATTTTGTTTTCCTCGGTAGGGGTATCAATTTTCCCATTGCTTTAGAAGGGGCGCTGAAACTCAAGGAGATTAGTTATATCCATGCGGAGGGTTATCCTGCAGGGGAGATGAAACATGGCCCCATTGCCCTTTTAGATGCCCATGTACCTGTAGTGGCGATCGCCATGGCAGGGAGTGTTTATGAAAAGGTCATTTCCAATGCCCAAGAAGCCAAGGCAAGGGATGCTCGTCTGATCGGAGTTGTACCCCAAAGTTATGATGACGAGGTATTCCACGATATTTTAAATGTGCCAGAGGTGGAAGAGTTATTGTCCCCTATTTTGGCGGTAATTCCTTTACAGTTGCTTTCCTATTACATCGCTTCTTTGCGTGGTTTGGATGTGGATCAACCCCGTAATTTGGCTAAAAGTGTTACGGTGGAATAGTTTTAGGGTGGGCTTTACCCACCTTTGTAGCATGGTAATAAAGTTGTATAACTTTTAATAAAGTCGTATATTAAAAAATAAAGTTGTATAATTTCAAGTAGAGTTGTATAACTTTGTTCGACTTTATTAAAAGAAAGATTTTACTCACAAACTGCCATGGCTCGAAAAAAAAGTGATTGGTCACAAAATAAACTGAGTCGATACTTACAAGAAGGTAGAGGAAAAGGAGAGGGAAAAAATTATGTTCCTTGGAAAAAAATTCAAGATTTTCCTTCTTGTGGCCGTTCTTCGAGAATATCTGGTTGGAAAACAAATAGAATTCATCACTTCTTTTCTGATCAAGAGAAGAAAATGTTTTTCTTGCTAGATTGGTCGGACATTGTTTTCGACATTAAAGAACATTATCCTCTCCAAGATTTAGAACTAGCAATGAAGATTGCAGATCAAATGGGAATAAAGTATCCTATTGATTCTCAGTCAAGCACTCCTTATATTCTCACAACAGATTTTATGATTTCTATTAAGACTGATGAGGGAATAACTGATGTCGCAAGAACTATTGTAAGTTCTTCTGAACTTATTAAGAAAAGGAAAGTTGAGCTTTTGGAGCTAGAAAGAAGGTATTACCAAAATTTTAATATTAACTGGGGAGTAGTGACGGAAAAAGGTATATCAAAAATATTTGCTCAAAATATAGAGTGGGTTCACTCTAGTTACAACCTAGATGATACACAACAAAATATTAAGACTTTAAAAACAATTCTTAAAGAAGAACTCAATCGCAAAAACAAAAGCATACAAGAAATTACCTCTGATCTTGATAATGTGATGAATTTGGAGCTAGGAACTTCGCTTTCTGTTTTTAAACATTTATTAGCCAGAAAGGAAATTTATTGTGATATGAGTTCGAGGAAAATTTCTACAAAATTCTCAACAAGTTTCATCCAAATAAAATAAATATTTATCAAAGTTATGGATCACGAGATTTTCGTTAACGATTTAATTAAATGGGAATCAACTAACAATGATTTTGCTGGAGTTGTAGAAAGAGTTTTATGGATTGATGAAGGGTATACAATCGCATTTATGTTGAATATCGAGTCAACCAAAGGATTTCCTCGTACTTTTTCTGTATCAGGCTTAAGAGAGGCTTTAAAACGAGGAGAGGCAAAAAAATTAAAAAAAGATCCTTGGTTCAAGATTATTGTGGAAGAAAATTTGTCAGATAAGGAAAAAGACATTCGGGATCATGCTTGGAATATTATAGAGCCAATAATTACACAAGAACCAGATATATATGATAGGAGTACGCGAGGAAATTTAGTTACACAAATAATAGAAAAATATAATCAAGGACGAGATAAAAATAAGTTAACAATAAGAAGTGTTCATAAATATTTAAGAAGATTTTGGCAGAGGGGAAAAATAAAAGATGCTCTTCTTCCAGACTATGCCAATTCAGGTGGTAAAGGGAAAACAAGACAATTGGGAACAAAAAAACGAGGAAGACCGAGAAAATTCAAAAACGTCCAAGAAATAGGCGAAGGAATAAATATTACAGAACAAGATAGACAGATATTTAGAATCGCAATTAATAAATATTATCGAGATTCCAAGAAAAATTCCTTACCAAAAGTATATAAATTAATGGTTAAGGAATATTACACAGAAAATTATCAAATAGATGAAAATAATCATCCACAGCCTATCCTAGTTCCTTCCGAAGAAAGACCAACGTTAGATCAATTTCGCTATTGGTATGAAGTCGAAAATAAAGATGTAAAGAAAGATATTACATCACGTCAAGGAAAGAAAAATTTTGATTTAAAATATCGTGCGATCAAAGGTTCGTCCAAACAAGAAACCATTGGTCCTGGCTCTCGTTATCAAATAGATGCTACTATCGGAGACGTTTACTTGGTGTCGAAATATAACCGTAGCTGGATTATTGGCAGACCCGTTATTTATGTTGTAATTGATGTTTTCAGTCGTATGATAACGGGGGTTTATGTTGGTTTAGAAGGTCCTTCGTGGATCGGAGCAATGATGGCATTAGTTAATACGGCATCAAACAAAAAATCATTTTGTCAAAAATTTGGTATAGAAATAGATGAATCAGAGTGGTGTTGCCATCATTTACCTGAGTGCATTCTTGCTGATCGAGGAGAATTTGCCGGTATGGGGGTGGAAACGATGATTCCTAATTTAGGAATTAGGATTGAAAATGCTGCTCCTTATAGAGCCGACTGGAAAGGTTTAGTAGAACGTCACTTCAGAGTTATTCACGATCATGTAAAACCCTTTTTACCTGGTTATATTGACAAAGATTTTCGTCAGCGAGGTGCTAGAGATTATCGTCTTGATGCTCAACTAGATATTGATCAATTTACAGAAATTATCATTGAATTAATTCGCTATCATAATAGTCATGAGTTAACAAACTACAACAGAGACGAAGAAATGATAGCTGATGATGTTCAGCCAATTCCCATAGACTTATGGAGATGGGGAATTAAAAATCGCTCTGGGAAATTACGCACTGTTGACGAAGAACTTCTTAAATTTAATCTAATGCCCACCTCTAAGGCAACTATTACGGAGCGGGGGGTTAAGTTTAAGTCTATGTACTATGTCAACGAAAAAGTTGTTAGGGAAAGATGGCGAGAAAAAGCTAGAAGTGGGATGCTTTCTAAGGAAGAAAAATACATTACAGTATCCTATGATCCACGACAAACAGATTTTATTTATCTTTCCTCTTCCGAAGACAACAGTTTTGAAAAACTAGAGCTATTCGATCCTGATGAACGCTACGCCAATAAAACGATGTTTGACATTGATTATTTAATTGAATATGAAAAATTGCAAAGGAAAAAACGAGAGACAAATCAGTTGCAAAAGGAGGTGAATTTAATGTCAAAGATAGAAAGCATTACAGCTCGTGCTATGGAAGAAACTGCCAAATATCAAGATGATAGCTTGAGCAATTTACAAAAAACCTCCAATATAAGGGAGTATAGAGCATTAGAAAAAGAAAAACGCCGTCAAGAAGAAGCATTCGAGCTAAAAAAAGAAGAAGAGCAAGATCAAATAATGGTTGAGACAAAACCGAAGTCATCTCTTGAGGGCAAACAAAAACTATCAGATAATAAACAGATAACATCGACTCCATCATCTTCCAGTCAACCAAATCGGTTAGAACTACTGAAACGAAAAAGACAGGAAAAACTAAATAAATCAAGGGGAGATAAGTAAAAGTGAACCAATTGGATTTTGAGAATAAGTACAGTTATTACGATTGGATTGATATTTCCCATGGTACTAGAGGGGCGATCGCCAAATACCGTACTTTTCATCAGAAGGAATACAACGATAATCCCATGATTAAGACTTTGCCTCCCATTTTTTCCCAAGAAAGATTTATTGAACTGGTAGCTAAATATCCTGATTTTGACCCTGGGGAAAGAAAATATGAAGCCGAGGAACGATTCCACTTTATTGAAAGATTATCAAGGTATTTCGACCCCATTGCCAAAACCCTTGATTTACAACAAACAATTTCAGTTTTACTAATGAGTGGCTACATTGGTAGAAATCTAATTAAACCCGAATACGCACGAAAATCAAGAGAAATATATGACTCCATCCAAGCAAAAGATGGTCATAATTTGGAAAACTATGTGACGATAATTCCTACTCCCACAACGGCATCGGGCTTGACCATTATAGGGGAATCAGGATTAGGAAAATCAACAAATCTAGCAAACATCTTAGAAGTATATCCACAAGTAATTGTCCACCCCCAACATAACGTTAGCCAAATTGTATGGCTTAAAGTCGATTGTCCTCATGCTGGTTCTCTCAAAGGTTTATGTACCGATATATTTTTAGCTATTGATAAATTGCTCGGAACAAATAACTTCAAAAAATTTGGTTCAAGGGGTAACTCAGAAGATTATATGTTGGCACAAGTTGCCCAACTTTCTCATACTCATCATTTAGGACTATTGGTAATTGATGAAATGCAGAACTTGGCAAATTCCAGACGAGGAAGAGACGATCTTCTTAATTTTTTAGTCAAAATGGATAATGTAATTGGAATACCTGTAATTAGAGTGGGAACAAATGAGGCAGAACCAATTTTAACGGGGAACTTTAGAAATGCTCGAAGGGGAACAGGAGAGGGAGCAATCCGTTGGAAAAGAATGGAAAATAACGAGGACTGGTTATTATTTGTTGAGGGAATGTGGGAATATCAATGGACAAAAACAAATGTTGCTTTTACCAAAGAAATCAGTGATGTTCTTTATGAAGAAACTCAAGGAATTATTGACATACTAATCAAACTTTATAAAATGCTTCAATGGCGTGCAATTTCTTTGGGGGGAGATGAAATAATTACAACAGATTTAATTCGTCAGGTTGCACAGGATGGCTTATATTTGGTTAAACCAATGCTTGAGGCGATTCGGTCTGGAAACCTCATACAAATGAAAAAATACCGTGATATAGCTCCTTTGGATGTCTTAGAATATCGAGAAAAATGTCTGAATCAGACTAATTTTGAGGATTTAGCTCAAATACGGAGATTACAAAGAAAGCAACAAAAATCACAATCCATGTCTCCACTTCTCAAGCAGATTATCAGTCAATTATTAGAGCTTGATGTTGATGCCCACAAAGCAAAAATTTTGGCACAGAAAATTATTCAAGAAAATCCTGATGAAGATAATATTTCCAAGTTAGTTAATTTAGCTTACAAGATCGCCATAGATGGAGAATCTTATCAGGAAGCGAATAAGGCTAAGACAAAAAAAGCAAAGATAGTAAAACCTGATCCAGAGTACATTGAAAATGACATGAGACTCTTGTTACAACAATCCCAAGCAGAAAACTTTTCTGTTTATGAGAAATTTATGGAAGTTGGGATCGTGAAAGATACTCCTCAAGATGACTTTTATTTAAGTTATGCAGAATAAAACTAACCCATGTTACATTTATTTCCCACCCCGTATCCCGACGAACTTTTGTATAGCGTAGTATGTCGTTATCATATCAGAAGTGGAAATAGAACAGTACAACATACACGATCAGATTTATCATTCCTAAATAATGGAAATAGTTATAGCCACATTTTACCTAGCAAATTGGGTCATTTAAGTAAACAACTTCCTTTTGCTTGTAGTTTAACCGTAGAGCAGTTAATCGAAAATCACACTTTGTTCCCTTACTATCGAAGTTACTTGACTTATAAAGAACAAACTGTCTTAAAAAATTTCATGATAGGGAAAAAAGCAAGGTCGATCGCACTGTTGGCGAAAATACCCAAATTAGAGCTATATAATTCATCCAATCTAAAATTTTGTTCGTTATGCTTAGAGCAAGACTTAAAAATATACGGTGAAACGTACTGGCATAGGTCGCATCAAATGCCGGGGGTAAAAATGTGCTTAAACCATAATCAGCAATTACAGGATAGTAAAGTTACAACAGAAGCAATTAGACGAAATTTTATATTGCCTACATTTAATCACTGTGATGTGAAAGAGTTACATGGTGATAGTTCGGTTAAAGAAACATTGTCAGTTTTTGCAAGAAAGATAATAGACGAAATCAATCAACCTTCCCAATTTATTAGTTTGAAACATTTGCGAGACAGTTATCGGCCACTTTTGAGACAAGAGGATTCAATAAATTTAAAGAATGGAGAAATTAATCCAGATAAATTAGCAGATCAGATAATCCAATATTATGGTTTGTCAACTTTAAGCATAATTCATCCTGAAATCATGGACAAGTTTAGCGATTATCTTTCTCTTTCCTTGATGGCGTGTGATTTATTAACAGAGGTTGATCGAGTTTTGCATTGGTTAGTGCAAAAATTTATTGAGGATAATTATTAATCTCACAGATAATAAAATAGAAGATAGTCAAGAACATATATGTCTGTTGAAAAACCCATTATTTCCAACTATATCAATCTTATTTTTCCCATTTTAGGTGATAAAATTCCCTTAGATCATGGTTATCTTTTATATTCTGCCATTTCACGTCAATTTCCCATTATTCATGACCTAGATGAGTTTGGTATTTTACCTATTACTGGACAGCTTGAATTTCCTAAAAATCT
Organism: Cyanobacterium sp. HL-69; assembly: GCA_002813895.1. Lineage (NCBI taxonomy): Bacteria > Bacillati > Cyanobacteriota > Cyanophyceae > Chroococcales > Geminocystaceae > Cyanobacterium > Cyanobacterium sp. HL-69. The sequence continues at coordinate 568,289 of CP024912.1, forward strand.
TTGTTTAACTGATGAATCTAAATTACATCTGCGTTTACCCATAGATAAAGTACCTTTGATTTATCGTTTAGCAGGAAAAACACTAAATCTCAATACCGATAAGATTCGTTTAGGCTTACCAGAATCTCAAGAATTAGAAGGGTGCGATCGCCTCTACTCTCGATTGGTCATTATAAGAGGTTTTGATGAACCATATAACTTCTTAAAAGCGGTAGAACGTCAATTAGAAGGCCTGAATATCTTTGCAAAAATAGATTTAATAACGAAATCGGGAAAACCTATTCGCCGCACCATGAAAATCAAAGGGAGAACATTGATTGGTTTTGGAGTAGAAATTAGTCAATTAAACGAACACAGTTCGATTTTAATTCAGGAGAGGGGTATTGGAGGAAAGCATAAAATGGGATGATGTTCATAAACCTACTTTTATTTTATTGTTACGTTTGCGACATCTATTAGAAACAAAAACCAGCAATAGGAGTGCAAGCGTCTCGCTTGCTAGGAAAAATCAGCAAGATACGTCTGTTTTTTCGATAAATGAGCAAGATGCTCATATTCCTAACTCCTCAAACTCTTTGGCGGAGGAATGTTTACTTAAAGGTTTTACAGGAATACCTAGTAATCCTCAATGGCTTTCTCAGGCTCAAACCTTAGAGTTACTAGCTCAAGTTACCCCCTCAGGAGATTTACCTTTAATCCGTCAACAGGAATGGGTAGAAAAGATTTTGTCACGACTAACTGATTTAGAGGAGAGCTTGAAAACTATTGGGATGGAACGAGCTAATATTTTATTAGACTCCCATGATCGGATGAGAAAAGTCACCAAAGAGGCACAAGTAAAAGTAACTCCTCAATTACCAATGGATATTTTAGGGATTTATATTTTACTACCTGATTAATCTTATTCAAATACTCCTAAGAACTTCAGTGACTAAGATGCTCACACTGCCAATACCAAATATTATCCGATAATTGTTTACTGAGAAAAAATGACCATTACTGCTATTCACATTGAAGGAAATTTAATCGCCCCCGATATGACTGCCGATATTAGTGCAGGAGAAATCAGGGGTCAAATTAACATTGACTTTGGCTTAGAAAAATCGGTTAAATTAGAGGACGAAATTGCCTTTGCATGGGGGGAAGCAAAAGACCAATGGCGTATTTATCAACGACGTTTAGAACGCATTAAGGAAACAGATACAGCCACCAGTGAGACAAGGGAATATTGGGCTGTGCCATTGTTAAGATTATTGGGTTATGAACCTATTTATCAAGCTAAAGCTGAAATTATTGATGGTCAAACTTTTGCTATTTCTCATCGTTCCAATCAGGTAGTGGCAAATGATGAAATTCACCCTGCACCCCCTATACATATTATTGGTTCTCGTCTCAGTTTAGATAAAAAACCACCTTCGGGCAATCCTCGCTTATCAGCCCATGCACTTTTGCAAGAATACTTGAATAAAACTGAGCATTTGTGGGGCATTGTCACGAATGGTTTATGTTGGAGGTTACTCCGTGATTGTTCTTTAATGACACGGTTAAGTTACATTGAATTTGACCTTGAACAAATCCTGAATGGGGAGAATTTTGCAGAGTTTAGTTTATTTTATCGCTTATTCCACCGCTCTCGCCTTCCTGTGAGTATAGATGATGTGGATTCTTGTTTATTGGAATTTTATCATCAAGAGGCTTTACAACAGGGCGGTAGAGTGCGCGATCGCCTACGGGATGGAGTAGAATTCGCCTTAAAGTTACTGGGCAATGGTTTTTTACAACATCCTGCTAATAATCGTTTACGGCATAGCCTCACCTCTAACCTTTCTAGTGGTAAAGAAGACATTGATCACCCCCAAGCTACAGAAAAGGGAGATAAATTGACAGAAACTCAGTTTTATCGTCAGTTACTGCTCTTAATTTACCGTTTATTGTTTTTGATGGTGGCTGAATCCCGTAATTTACTTTTGGCTGGGGAAGATGAGGAAAAAGCCCGAATTTATAATGAATATTACAGCATAGATCGCCTTAGAGCTTTTGCTGAACGTCTTTTGGAGTGGGAGCGTCCCGCTCACCATCGCCGTGAGGGGTTTCAAGATAAATGGCAAGGGTTAAGGGTGACTTTCAGCCTATTTGATGAGAGTTGGCGAGGACAATTATTAGGTTTATCTCCTCTCAATGGGGATTTATTTGGCTCAAAAACTTTGACTGTTTTAGATGATTGTGCCATCGATAACTATGATTTATTGAGGGCGATTCGTCACCTTTCTTTATACGAAAATAAGGGCTTATTGCGTCGGGTTAATTATGCTGCTTTGGATGTGGAGGAGTTAGGCAGTGTCTATGAGAGTTTGCTTGATTATACCCCTAAAGTTACTGTTTTTGATGGTATTTATCATTTTAGACTGGTGACCGGGAGCGACCGCAAGACTACAGGTTCATACTATACCCCTCCTGAATTGGTAGGACAGTTAATTAAATCCGCTTTAGAACCTGTTATTGAAGATAAGTTAAAAGGTTGTGATACCCAAGAGGAAAAGATAACAGCCCTATTAAGTATTAAAGTATGTGACCCTTCCTGTGGTTCAGGACATTTCTTGTTAGCTGCTGCCCGAAGAATTGGTAAAGAGTTGGCGAGAATCCGCACAGGGGAAATGTCACCCACACCCGAAGCCCTGCGCGTAGCCATACGGGATGTCATTCAAAATTGCATCTATGGGGTGGACTTAAATCCCCTTGCGGTGGACTTATGTAAAGTAGCCCTATGGATGGAGGGATTTTGTAAGGGTTTTCCCCTCAATTTCCTTGACCATCGCATAAAATGGGGTAATTCCTTAGTGGGAATACTCGATATTTCTGTGTTAAATGAAGGTATCCCCGATAATGCCTTTAAAGCTGTCACAGGGGATGACAAAACCTCCGCTACCCTGTTGAAGAAGCGTAATAAACAGGAAAAACAAGAAAAAGGTCAACTATCCATTTTTGATCACGTTGAGACGGATAGAAGTGAGTACGGTAAAACATGGCGAGAGTTGGGCAATATTCCTGAAAATAGTACCGATGAAGTTAAACGTAAACAACGGCAATATCAACAGAGTCACAGTGCCAAAAACGAGGGATGGTGGCGTGATTTTAGTGCTTGTAATCTCTGGACTTCGGCATTTTTTATGGCTTTAACGGAGCAAAATTTACAGTTATTGCCCACTTCTAAGGCTTTACAACGGTTATTATCAGGAATGGAGAATACAGAAACTGGGGTGACTGTGAGGGAGTTAGTAGAATCTGCTAATCGCTTGGCACGGGAAAAGGGCTTTTTTCATTGGTGTTTAGAATTTCCTGAAGTGTTTGATCCCCCCCTGCCCCCCTTAATAAGGGGGGAGAATGAGAAAGTCCCCTTTTCTAAGGGGGATTTAGGGGGATCTGGTTTTGACTGTGTTTTGGGTAATCCGCCGTGGGAACGCATTAAGTTACAAGAAAAAGAGTTTTTTGGGGGTAAAGATGAAAGTATTGCAAATGCTAGAAATAAGGCTGAAAGGACAAGGTTAATTAAAAAGTTAGCTCAAACTAACCCTAATTTATTACAACAATTTGAGGATGAAAAGCATTTTGCAGAGGCTCAAAGTAAGTTTATTCGAGAGTCGGGGCGGTTTCCTCTCACTGCTAAAGGTGATATTAATACCTATGCTATTTTTGCCGAAACTGTCAGGGATATTATTAATAATAATGGGCGTTGTGGCGTAATTGTTCCCACTGGAATTGCTACTGATAACACCACTAAAGACTTTTTTGGGGATTTAATTCAAAGGCAATCTTTAGCCAGTTTATACGATTTTGAAAATAGAGAAGCAATATTTTCTAGTGTTCATAGAAGCTATAAATTTTCTCTTTTAGTTATGACTAATAAATCGATAAAATCAACTAATTTTGCTTTCTTTTTAACCCAAGTAAAACATTTAGAAAATAAGCAAAGAGTTTTTACTTTAGCCCCTGAAGATATAGCTTTAATTAATCCTAATACTTTAACTTGTCCAGTATTTCGCACTCGTCAAGATGCAGATTTAACTAAAAAAATCTATCAAAGAATACCCGTTTTAGAAAATGAATCTACAGGGGAAAATCCTTGGGGTATTTCTTTTATGAGAATGTTTGATATGGCTAATGATAGTAATTTATTTAAGGATGAAAAGGGAGAGAATTTATTACCTTTATATGAAGCTAAAATGTTTCATCACTTTGATCATCGTTGGGCAAGTTATGACGATCAAAGGAATACTAATGATGTTAGTTTAGATGATAAAAATAACCCTGATTTTTTTGTTACTCCTCGTTATTGGGTTGATAAAAAAGAGGTTGAAAATAGATTAGCTAATAAATGGAATAAAGAATGGTTGTTAGGTTTTAGAAGAATTACCAACGCAACAAATGAAAGAACAGCTATTTTTGATTTATTACCTAAATATGGCTGTGGTGATAGTATTGCTTTAGTTTTACCAAGTACAAATAAAGCTAATTTAATTTGTTGTTTATTAGCTAATTTTAGTAACTTAGTTTTTGATTTTGTAATAAGACAAAAATTAGGGGCAACAACATTTAATATGTTCTATGTTAAACAACTCCCCGTAATACCACCAGAAAATTATAGTGAAGAAGACATCGAATATATAAGCAGTAGAGTATTAGAATTAGTTTACACCGCCAACGATTTAAAACCCTTTGCTGAAGATTTAGGCTATGAAGGAAAACCCTTTATTTGGGATGAACAAAGACGGGCAATTTTAAGGGCGGAATTAGATGCAAAATATGCCAAATTATACGGCTTAAATCGTGATGAATTAAGATATATTTTAGACCCAACGGACATTTATGGCGATGATTTTCCCAGTGAAACTTTTAGGGTATTAAAGAATAATGAGATTAGGAAATATGGGGAATATCGCACCCAAAGATTAGTTTTAGCCGCATGGGATATGATGGGATATTAGGAATGTGAGCGTCTCGCTCACTAAGACTTCAATACAAGCGTCTCGCTCATTGTATTGGGTAATGAAATTATCCTGCTCACTATATTGTATAGAACCCATTTGGTATCTAGTAGAATATTGAGATGAAAACATAGAGAAATAGAAGAATGGCTTACTCTAGCAGTCTAAGTGATCAAGAATGGGAAATAATTAAACCTCTGTTGCCAAAAAAGAAAAGAACTTGTCCCTCAAAATGGTCAAAAAGGCAGATTTGGGATGGTATTTTTTATCAGCTCAAAAATGGCTGCAATTGGTCTGATTTGCCTAAAGATTTACCCCCTTATTCAACAGTTTACTGGCATTATAAAAACTGGAAAAAGGAGGGAATCTTTGAAATAGTGATGTGTGAACTTCATAAGCAACTAAGGGAAAAAGTAAAAAAAAATCTACTTGGACTCGATTAATAATCATTGATTCTCAAGCAGTACAAAATACTTGTAATGCGGGGGTAGAGAGTAAAGGATTCTGTAGGTATAAACTGACCAATGGTATTAAAAGACATTTAGCCGTAGATAGCCTCGGCTTTCCTTTTTTCACTTGTTGTACAAAGGCAAACGTTTCTGATGATAAAGGATTAATCATGATGTTAACCAACCATATGGATTATTTTCGTCGCAAACCCATGAATGTTCATAAAATTACAATTTTGGTCGATTCAGGTTATCATCCTGGCTTTATCATGGCCGAATTAGAGAAAATTTATCCACAAATTGGAAGAAAAATTCGTATTGAAAAGTCCCCCAAAATATCTCCTGAACAGAAAAAGTTAGAAAGAAAAAAGGGCTTCGTGGTAGTCAAAGCAAGATGGATTATTGAAAGATCCAATGCCTGGATGGAAAGATGTAAAAATTTAGTCAAAAACTTTGAAAGAACCTTATTTAATTCTACCCAGAAAGTTAACTTATGCTTTATTCGACTACTCTTAAAAAGACTCACTGCTTCTTAAGATACCAAATGGGTTCTATAAAATAGCGAACAAGATGTTCGCATTCCGTTTTGGGGACGATGGTAATGTGAGCATCTTGCTCACTAAATTACTAAAAATAACTAAATCACTTAAAATAGTTGACTCGATCGTATAAAGTCATTGCATAAAATAGCAAATAAGATATTATGTGGAAGAAGTAGCAAACAAGATACTATGTAGAGAAATTAGCGAACAAGATGTTCGCATTCCTAGTTTTTGGAGACGGTAAAATGGCGTATAAAAAACCATTACCCCAATTAGAGGTAAAAGGGGGAACTTATTTCGTTACTTTTAACACTTACGATCGATTAGAATTAAACTATGAAGCGAGAAAATTAGTTTTAGATTGCTGTTTATTTTTCCATGAAAAACGCTATTTTTTATATACTGGGGTTGTGATGTCAGATCATGTTCATCTTTTAATTAAACCCTATGAAAAATCAGAAAATAAATATTGATCGATCGGCAGTATTTTACACAGTATAAAAAGCTATAGTGCTAAACAAATTCCTGAAGTAATGAAGCACATTGGGAAAGTATGGCAAGATGGACGTTATGATATTTTAATGAAAAATAACCAACAATTTCTCAATACTTGGGAATATATTAAAGAAAATCCTGTTAAGGCAAAATATATTAATAAAGAAGAAAATTATCCTTTTTTATGGGAAGTATTTTAAGTTTAATTTTCTGTAATAGAATTAACTTGATAATTTTTGATGATATTAATAATTTGTTCATTACTAATATTAGCTTGTTCTGATTTTGTATAAACAGTTAATAAAATCACTGCATCTTCTATTTTTACATAGTAAATAAGACGGTATCCGCCACTTTTTCCTTTTTGAATATCACTATTTTTTACCCTTACTTTAAATACTGGATGATTAACACCAGTGATTCTATCCCCTAATAATTCTCCCGTTTCTAATTGTTCAATTATCGGCTTTATATCCTGAGCAATACTACCATATTTTTTCTTAAGATTTCGTAAATTACGTTTAAATGTGAGAGTAGCCTCTACGGTAATTTTCCGATTATTCGTCATCTTCTAAACCTTCCCAAAGTTGACTAACTGGAATAGTTTGCCCTGTCATCGCCTCATGCCAAGAGATATGAAAGTCGTTCACAACATCAGTGTCACTTGAGTAATTAATACTGTTTTGGTTATATTTTTCCTGAAGATACTCTGCATAATGCAATAATTCTTCTTGCAAAGATTTAGGCATTTTTCCCAAAGTTTCTAATATTTTAGTTTCAATATTTATCATAGTTTTTTAATCGATAATTTAAGGGTTTCTGCACATTGATTGTAACCAAAATCTCAATCTGATTTTCCTTGATTACATTTAACAGTGGATTATTGATAGTAATTTCCCCCATCAAAAGGCATAATTGGATCATAAGACAAATTCTCTTGGTTTTGCCTATGTTGCTTTCTCAGATTATTTCTAATGGTCAAAGTGCGATCGCACCTGTATCTACCCTTATCGCCACAGGATTATTAAAGCTAGATGCTACAGGAGTGAGTAACTTAACCTCTGAGGAAATAGAAGTCTTATTTTCAGCGATTCCCATTGATTTTGAACTAGAACAAATATTCCAAGAAGATACTGTTAATAATAATTTTAGGGAACAAATAAAGGATTATATTAACCTACGACAAGGAAAAAGAATTAAATCAGTTAAAGAGTCTTCAGGTGCTTATAATATTGACTCTAGTGGAGTTTCAGAGAGCAATGTTGGTACGTCAGAGAGGGGTAATAATAGTTCAGAGTATGGTGTAGGAATTTCAGAAAGCGTTAGTAATAGTTCAGAGGATAGCGTAAGAATTTCAGAGAGCGTTAGTGGTATTTTAGAGAGCAAGATGCTCTCATTCCCTTCCAGTCAGGATTCTGTGCAACCAATACCCACTGATATATTTAGCCTGAGAGATGAAGTAATTAAGGATTATCGAGGTTATATTGAGGGTTTCTTAAACATCAAGGATGAGAAAGTCAAAGGGTTTGTAAAAACTGCTTTAGATAAGGGTTATTTATGGACTGAGCCTCTCATTCAGCTTAATCCAGCCTATAAACGCACGGCGACAGTTAAACAGTTGATTGAGCGAAGTATTTTACATCCTGAGTGCGATCGCTACTTCCCCCAGTATAATTTTTATGAACATCAAGAAAAAGCCTTTAAATTAGCCCAAGAGGGATTACCCTATGTGGTAACGACAGGAACAGGTTCAGGGAAAAGTTTAAGCTATGTTGTGCCGATTATTGATGATTTACTGAAGAATCCAGAGATAAAAGGGGTAAGGGCGATTTTAGTCTACCCTATGAATGCCCTAATTAACTCCCAAGCAGAAGAATTTAAGAAATTTCTTGATAATGTTCCTAATTGCCCCATTAAAGTTAAAAAGTACACAGGGCAGGAGAGTTTAACCGAAAAAAGCGATATTCAGCAGAATCCGCCCCATATTTTGCTGACTAATTATGTGATGTTGGAGTTAATGTTAACCCGTGTTCATGAGTTACCGTTAATTGTCTCCCCTCACCTAAAATATTTGGTATTGGATGAATTACATACCTATAGAGGTCGTCAGGGGGCGGATGTGGCTTTGGTTATCCGCAAACTAAAACAGCGTAATCTAGCCAAACATAGGCAACAGAATATACTTTGCATTGGTACATCTGCCACCATGTCCACGGAGGGAACGAGGGAAAATCGTCAAAAAACCGTGGCTACGGTTGCCAGTAAACTTTTTGGGGTAGAAATTCAACCACAACAGGTGATTGATGAAACCTTAGAAAGAGCTATTACCCGTTCTTTTCCTACCATAACAGAATTACAAGATAGTATTAATCAGGGTTTACCCCCTGTTGAGCAACAAACAGAGGAAGCATTTAAAAATCATCCTCTTAGTGCTTTCATGGAAATGACGTTTGGATTGGAAAAAGAAGATGGTCATTTACAACGAAAATCCCCTATTTCTCTGGGGGAAGGGGCAACTGAACTAGCTAAATTAACCGATATTAACCTCGAAACCTGCTCAAATGTCTTAAAGGGGATGTTTTTATGGAGTAGCAAGTTAAACAGTGAAAATGAAAGTAATAAACTTCCTAAAGGCTTACCATTCCGACTCCATCAATTTGTCTCTCAGGGGGGAAGTGTTTACGCAACCCTTGAATCCCATGACAAAAGAGAATTAACCCTTGAAGGACAGTATAAGACTACGGGCGATCGCCTCTTATTTCCCTTACTATTTTGTCGTGAATGTGGTCATGATTATTATGGGGTAAAGTACGATAGGGAACGAGATCAAGTAACACCGCTTTTGCCTACTACCCTTGAAGATGATGATGAAGACACCCAAGAAGGATATATAACCTTAGATGAACCAGATTTATGGGATATACAGAATGAGGATCGTTTACCTGATAATTGGTATCGTAATCTTAAGAGTGGTAGAAAGATTAAAAAAGATTTTGAAGAGTTTGTACCCAGAGAACTTTATATTTACTCCGATGGTCATATTTTAACTGGGGCAGTGAGCAAAGATAATCCTATTCAACCAGTCCGCTGTTGGTTTATCCCTAAACCTTTTTTAACTTGTCTTAATTGTGGGGTGGTTTATACCAAGAAACCTAGTGAATATATAAAACTTGCCCGTTTGAGCAGTGAAGGACGTAGTACCGCTACGACTTTACTTTGTTTATCCACTATCAATCGTTTAAAATTAAATCCTTTAGTGGATGAGAGTGCAGAAAAAATTCTCAGTTTTACTGATAATCGTCAAGATGCTTCCCTACAAGCAGGGCATTTTAACGATTTTGTCCAAACTTCTTTTTTGAGGGCAAGTTTAAATAAAGCCTTACAAAAGGAAACCATATTAACCCATAAAAAACTAGCTTCTACAGTGGTTAAATACATGGGATTGTCTCAGGCTGACTATGCGGAAACTCCTTCCGACTCAGGTAGTGGCAAAAGACGTAATGAGGAAGCCTTTGAGCATTTAATCGAATATCGCCTCTATGAAGACTTAAAACGAGGATGGCGTATCGTTCAGCCCAATTTGGAACAATCTGGCTTATTAACCATTGAATATGACGGCTTAAAAGAACATTGTAACAATCAATCAGCATGGGAAAAACATCCTCACCCTATTCTCTTAAAAGCTACTCCAGAACAACGATTTCAAGGTGCGATCGTCCTTTTAGATCAACTACGAAAAAAATTAGCCCTTGACGCTGAAATACTACAAGAACAAGAAATAAGAGAGTTAAAACGAGAGGTAAATCAAGCCCTAAAAGAAAATTGGAAGATTGATACAAATGAATATACTCCATTTGCGACCTCTGCCACCATTGTAAACACTGGGGGTTCAGTTAAATTAACTCCCCGTAGTAAAGTAGCAGGTTATTTGCGTTCTTCTGCGGTATGGAATTGGTTGATAAATCCTCTGAGTGAAGATGAATATGAGAAGTTAATTGAAACCTTTATTAATATTTTGAAGGATGGGGGTTATTTAAAGGGTGAAAAGGATAATATTCAACTCAGAGTTGATTCTATGGTCTGGAAAGCTCAAAAAGTAGCTTCTATTCCTATTGACCCCACTACCATCAAAAGGTTGCAGGGCAGTAATCAAGATAGTCAACAGGTAAATAGGTTTTTTCAAAATTTTTATGAAGTCCAAGCCCAAACCATACAGGCAATGGAAGGGCGGGAACACACTGGACAAGTAACAAATCAAAACCGTCAAATGCGAGAGGATAAATTTAGACAAGGGGAATTATCCGCTTTATTTTGTTCTCCTACCATGGAGTTAGGTATTGATATTAGAGATTTAAGTGTTGTTCACCTCCGAAATGTTCCCCCCAATCCTGCGAATTATGCACAACGTAGTGGACGGGCGTGAAGAGGGGGACAAGAAGCATTAGTGATTACTTATGCGGCATCGGGAAGTGGACATGATCAGTATTTTTATCATCGTCAATCGCAGATGGTGTCAGGGGTAGTTGCACCGCCAAAGTTAGAGTTGGGCAACCCAGATTTGATTAAATCTCATCTTTACTCGTTATGGTTATTTCACACTAAAACCAGTTTTGGGAACTCCATGAATGAGATATTGGATTTAACTAAGCCTGATTATCCTATTTTGGATAGTTTGAGAGATCAATTCATTCTTTCTGAACATGGGTTACAGGTTTGTATTAAAGACGCTCAAAGGATTCTTCATGATGCCTTTTGTCAAGAGGATTTGAACCGTACCAGTTGGTATAGTGAGGATTGGGTTAAACAAGTTCTTGAAAATGCCCTTTATAGTTTTGACCGTGGGTGCGATCGTTGGCGTAAACTCTATCATGAGGCGGAAGTTCAATTACAGGAAGCCCGTGAGATTAAGGATAAAAGTCGTACTGGTAGTCTAACGGAATCGGATAGGGAAAAAGCGGATCGGTTAGAAAAAGATGCTTCCCGTCAGTTGGATTTATTGGTTGGGCAAAGCAGTAAAGGACGCTCTCAGAGTGAATTTGAGTTTTATCCTTATCGCTATTTTGCCAGTGAAGGATTTTTACCCGGTTTTAATTTCCCTCGTCTTCCTTTACGTTGTTTTATTCCTGCTGGGGATAAGGGTGAGTTCCTCTCTCGTCCTCGTAATGTAGCTATTCGGGAGTTAGCACCCCGTAATGTTGTTTATTATGAAAGCAGTAAGTTTCAAATTACCAAAACCAGAGTATCCCTCAAGGGGGTAAACTACAATTCGGTAAGTTGCTGTGAAAAATGCGGTTATTTCCATGAAGGTACAACCTTTAATCATAATACCTGTCAAAATTGTGGCTCTGCTGTAACCGATCGTTTAGATTATGGTTTAAAAATGGACACCATGATTACCCGAAGACGGGAACGCATTACTTGTGATGAAGAAGAGCGATTAAAATACGGTTATAATCTCACTACTCATTTTCGTTATGCCGATGGGAAGAAAAAAGAGGGTGTGGTTAGTTTAGAAGATGGAACGGAACTATTAAGGCTAACCTATGGGGAAACGGCGGAAATTAGGCGCATTAACAGAGGGTTACGCCGTTCTCAAGTTAAAGGTTTTACTTTGGATACTCAGACGGGGGAATGGGGTGATACCAATGGTAATAATTCTACTCCTAGCCAACAGCTTCAATCAGGGGTCAATTTGATGGTATCGGATACTTGTAATATTTTGGTAGTTGAGCCTCTCAAGTTGCCCGGTAAGCAAATGAATGAATTTCTAACTACTTTTCAATATGCTTTGGAACGAGCAATACAGGCATACTATAAGCTAGAAATGGATGAGTTAGGTTCTGAACGGTTGGGAGAGGGACGTTATCTTCTGTTTTGGGAGGCTTCTGAAGGTGGTGCAGGGGTTTTATCTCAATTATTTAACGACTCTCATGCTTTTCGTCATTTAGCCGATCGAGCTTTGGATATTTGTCATTTTATCCATGATAAGCCCAGTTGTTCTGTTGCTTGTTATGAGTGTCTGTTATCCTATCAAAATCAGTTCGATCACCCTTTGTTAAATCGTCATCTCATCAAGGATTTCTTAACCGAATTAACCGAAAGCGAATTAAGTTGTCTAAACTCTCATTCTAGTAACCATTTTGATGATTTAATGGCACATACTGATCCTAATTCTGATTATGAACGGGTAGTTCTAAGGGCGATCGCCCAAATGGGGTTACCTTTACCTGATAAGGCACAAGACTATTTTGCAGAAGCTCAATGTAAGCCTGATTTTACTTATACTAAGGCGAGGTTAGCAATCTTTTGTGATGGTTCAGTTCATGATAATCCTACTCAGATACAGTGCGATCGTATTAAGCGTCAAGATTTAGAGTTTTTGACGGGCTATAAACCTTTTGTTTTTGATTACAAAAAAGATTTAATGAAGCAAATTTCCTCGTTAAAACATTTACTGGATTGAACTTAATCAGTGAATAAATATGATTGTTTTGCAATAAAGCTAGAACCAGTAGTTTCTTTCAAAAATCGATGTTAAAAATATACAACTTTATTCCCATAACTTTATTGACCTCTAATTTATAGGTAATCTAGTCAGCTTTAAAATTATACAACTTTATTTTTAGGTAACAAAAAAATACAACGAAAAAAATGGTTTATAGACCCTCAAATTATATAACTTTATTACCTCGCTACAAAAGTAATCCTTTTACCTTTGATTTTACTCCTGCGTATTTACTTGATGAATCTGAAGAAACAAAATATCAATATCTACTATACTGGTTAAGTAACATTGGTAATTGTAGTTGGCAATTATTTAAGCAAACTTGTGAGTTATTAAATTTAGTAAATCCTCAAAGAATTATCAGAAGATTAAAATTATTAGGTCATGTTGAAATATCTGATGATGGAGCAAAATGTTTTATCAATCCCTGTATTCTACTAAAAATATTATCTAATTCAGAAGAAGAAACATTTATTTTATGTGGACAAAGAAACCAGAAGTTAATATCAATTTTGATAAACTATGGTGAGATAATATATAGTTCTCACCCCTTAAAAAATGCTCCTTATACCATAGAAATAAAATTTAACCACAGTCTTGATGTTAAAAATATTATTCAAGAGATTAAGAGCAGATATAATTTGGTAATTTATTATTATGATTTAACTATTTGTCAATTAGAAAATCTACCTAATTTTGAGCAATGGTTTGATGATTTACCGACTGTACAAGGTATTATACCTAGTTTATATGATTGGAAATATTTAGTTAATAATGATTTTACTGACTGTTTAAATCCAGATAAAACGGGAATGTACCAAATGTTCAAACATAATCAAGAAAAATCTTTAGATGCTATCAATTCTTTTTCAACAAAACCGATTGCAACTTTATTTTACGATCGAGATAAGCAATATTTTAAACAAGGGGATTGGTACGGTTTAAGATTTTTAACTTTAAAGAAAAATAATGAAAATATTTTATGGAAATATGATGTTAAATGGAAATATGATGTTAATAAGAGGCGTTTAGCTATTCCTTACAGTCAAAGATTACCAGAATTATATGAACGATTTTTGGTGTTAGCAGGAGGAATTTTACCTAGTTACAGCAAAACAGAAGACGATAATATCTGGTTAATTTATGAAAATATTAGCCTTGAATTACTGCAAACATTAGCAAACAAACTTGATCTTATAGTCAATCAAAATAAGACTGAGACATTTAGCTAGTACAATAATTATAAATTATTTCATATAAAGTTATTGTACTATTGCTATACATTTTTGCTCTTTTTAAAGCACTAAAATCGTGTTCAATATCATTTAAATCTGGTGAATAAGTTGGTAAAAACATTACTAGATGACCTGCTTCTTCTACTAATTCTTTTATCATATTTTTTCGGTGGATTGGTGCATTATCCATTATTAGTATTGAAAATTGTTTTAGTGATGGTAATAAATACATTTTTAGCCATGATTCAACACTTTCTGCATTTAAACTTCCTGTAAAGATCATTGGAGCAATAAAATCTTTTTCTTTCTTTCTTCTTCCTGCTACTAAATTTTCTCTTTTTCCTCGTTTTCCTTGTTTCTCATCATAAATTTTTTTTCCTTTTTTTGACCACCCATAAATGCAAGTACTTATTTCCTCAAATCCTGACTCATCAATAAATACCATACTCTTACTTCCGTATTTTTTGACTAATTCTCTTAATTTTTGTAAGTATTCTATTCTTTGTTTTCTATTTCTTTCTCTATAACGTAACTGTTTTTTTTTCTTGTTATGTTCATTTTTTTGAATGCATGAGATATTGCTGACATTGTTACTCCAAATTTTTTCGCTCTATCTATTAATTTATCATCTGGATTTTTCACTACATCTTCATATAGTGCTGATTTATCTAATTTTCTTTGACGAGTTTTGACCACTGTTGGTCTTAAATCTTTTCTATTCAACCATCTATATATTGATGCTCTTGATATTCCAAATATTCTCGATGCTTTTGTTACGTTACCTCTATTTTCTACATAGTCAATTACTTTTTGTCTTAATTCTATATCATGGGGCATTATACTTAAATATAAAAATAATTACTTCATCCATTATTTTACCCTTGATTGGTTCATACTTAAGTAAAGTGACTATAATATTAAGTTTGGATAATTCGTTATAAATAGATTGTATCTTCACAGTTACCCGACTGCTTGAGAATCAATGATTATTAATCGAGTCCAAGTGGATTTTTTTTTACTTTTTCCCTTAGTTGCTTATGAAGCTCACACATCACCATTTCAAAGATACCCTCTTTTTTCCAGTTTTTATAATGCCAGTAAACTGTAGAATAAGGCGGTAAATCCTTGGGTAAATCAGACCAATTACAGCCATTTTTGAGTTGATAAAAAATACCATCCCAAATTTGTCTTTTAGACCACTTTGGTGGACAAGTTCGTTTCTTTTTTGGTAACAGAGGTTTGATTACTTCCCATTCTTCATCACCTAGACTGCTAGAATATGCCATCCTTCTATTTCTCTATGTTTTCATCTCAATATTCTACTAGATACCAAATGGGTTCTATATGGCTTAATTGATGACACGCCCTAGAAAAAGAGAATATCTAAGAAATTGTGGTGTGACAAAAAAGAATGTGAACGAGAAATAAGAAAAGAATTAAAAAGAAGAAAAGTAGGATTGAGAAACCAATTAGGAAAAAGAACAGAAAAAGTAACAATGAGATGGATATTCCAATGCTTTCAAGGAATATATCTAGCAAAAATAAATGAAGAAGAAAGAATCGTGAATATGAATAAAGATAGAGAAGAAATATTAAAATATTTACCAGCAAAATGTCGTGAATACTATCAATAAAAAAACCTTGATAGTTAGTTAGGAAAACATCAACAAAAATAAGAGCCATTACAACATAAAATAAAAGTTGATGGCATAGGTTTGTGGTGAGAAAATATAGAGATAGTCCAAGAGTAAAATAGCAGAGAAAAAGACATATCGCCTTAAATTTGTTAAATCAGGAAAAGAGTTGTTCTCGAGGTAAAAAGGCAAAATGACTTAAGGCAGGATGGGATAATGATTACTTACTTAAGATTTTATCTGCTTGAGTATGCGTTCGCTCTGCCTTGTATTTATAATTAATTCCCATGGTTTGAGAAATTACTGTATAATTGTAATTTGTGACTAAATATGCTAACTATAAGAATTTCATAAACTAAAAGAGGTTAATATGGCGAAAAGATTACAAGTAGTCTTAAATAAAGATGTAACAAAATTAGGTAAAAGAGGGGATGTGGTAGAAGTTGCTCCTGGTTATGCTCGTAACTACATCGTACCCCAAGGATTCGGAGTATTAGCCACCGCTGGAGTATTACGTCAAGTAGAACAAAGAAGAGCAAAACAAGCCGAGCGTTTAGCCGCCATTCTCGAAGAAGCAAAATCTCGCAAAACTGCATTACAAACCATCAACAACTTTGTTATCCGTAAGCAATTAGGGGAAGATCAAGCAATTTTTGGTACTGTAACTACCCAAGATGTGGTAGAAGTTATCAAAACCAGTGCCGGTTTGGACATTGAACGTCAAGCCATTGAATTACCCGAAATCAAAAGAATCGGAACTTATAAAGCTCAAATCAAATTACACGCTGAGGTAATCGCGGAAGTTTCCATCGAAGTTGCTCCTCTTTAAGCTGACAATTGTTTCAGTTTACAATGAAATCACGACAAAAAAAGGGTCAAGGATTTAACCTTGACCTTATTTTTTTATATTGAGGAATGGTGACTATATTTTCTCGAGAGAATTGAAAATTGTATATTCTATGAAAGTTTAATTATCAATTCTCCATTATCAATTAATTACCTATTCCCATTCGATAGTTCCGGGGGGTTTAGAAGTAATATCATAAACTACTCGATTAACGCCTTTAACCTCATTAACAATACGGTTAGAAATGGTTTCGAGTAAATCATAAGGAGGTCTTGCCCAGTCTGCGGTCATACCATCTTCACTGGTAATTAATCTTAAAACAATGGGATAAGCATAGGTGCGCTTGTCACCCATTACTCCCACACTTTTTACAGGTAAAAGTACCGCAAAGGCTTGCCAAAAATCATGGTACATTCCCGCTTTTTTGATTTCATCCCTAACTACAAAATCAGCATCCCGAAGAATGTTGAGTTTTTCGGAAGTAACTTCCCCTAAGATACGAATGGCTAAACCAGGCCCGGGGAAAGGATGACGAGAAACAATCTCTTCTGGTAAATTGATGGCTCTTCCCAACTTACGAACTTCATCTTTAAATAGTTTGCGTAAAGGCTCAACTAATTTAAAGCGAAGATTTTTAGGTAAACCACCTACATTATGATGACTTTTAATTTTAACAGCTACTCTCTCCCCAGTTTTGGGATCTACATTGGTATCGGCAGATTCAATAACATCGGGATAAAGAGTACCTTGGGCAAGATAATCAAAAGGTCCTAGACGGGTAGATTCTTCTTCAAATACTTGGATGAATTCATGACCGATTTTACGGCGTTTTTCTTCAGGGTCGGTTACTCCTTCGATTTGGGCTAAGAAGCGATCGCGCCCATTGACATATACTACATTGATATGGAATTGATCATTAAATAATTCCACCAACCTTTCAGGCTCCCCTTTACGCATAAACCCTTGGTCAATAAACATACAAGTTAATTGATCTCCGATGGCTTCATGGAGTAAGAAAGCAAGGGTAGAAGAGTCAACCCCTCCCGAAAGAGCCAATAAAACCCTTTTATCTCCTACAGTTTCCCTAATCTCGGCAATGGATTGTTCTAAAAATGTTTGAGTAGTCCAAGTGGGTTCACAACCGCAGATATGATAAACAAAGTTACGAATCAGGGCAGAGCCATATTCAGAATGGATTACCTCTGGGTGAAATTGTACCCCAAATAATTTTTTGTCATGCTCGGCGATCGCCGCACAGGGAGTGTTTTCTGTATGGGCAAGAATTGAAAACCCCTCTGGTAATTGGGTACAAGAATCGCCATGGCTCATCCACATAGTCGAACCATTGTCCACATTGGTTAATAAATCGGTAGGATCATCAATAAACAAAGAAGCTTTACCATATTCGCCTCTTTTTGCCCTTTCAACTCCTCCCCCCAACTGTTTTACCATTAGTTGCATACCGTAACACACCCCTAAAACAGGAATGCCAAGACTCCATATTTCGGGATCACATTGAGGAGCATATTGATCATATACAGAATTAGGACCACCAGATAAAATGATACCCTTGGGGTTAAGTTCTTTGAGTTTTTCTGCACTGGTGCGATAGGAAATTACTTCAGAATAAACTTCCGTTTCTCGTATGCGACGGGCAATCAATTCGGAGTATTGTGAACCAAAATCAATAATCAGAATCATTTGACGTTTTGTTGTATCGTTGTTAGAAGAATTATTATTAGGTTGATCTTGCTTAGGAGGGAGGGGAGTTTCGGTTATAGTCACTTTCTCTGGTTGGTAAAGGTTGAGTAATCAAAAAATAAAAAATTCTAGCCTGAGAATAGCTAGAGTTTTCCTTAGAGGTGAAGAATTTTCGACCCTAATTTAAATATTCTTAACATCATATCATTACCTTTGAAGAATTTGGAATGAGGTTTGATAAAAATGGGTTTTTATACAAAATCCTGTTTGAATAATATACTAATTAGGGTGGGGAACAGGCAAAAGATATTAATTATTTATTGTCAGTTGTTACACGGTGGACAATAGTAAACTTTACTAATCGGATTTGGTATTATTTTGTTGAGGAAATGGAAAGAACACCAAGGAGCAATAAATTGATAATTGAAGTCACTCCTCTCTCCAATAATCAATACTCATTACTCTAAAACGGAGAGGGAGGGATTCGAACCCTCGGTGGAGCTATAAACCCCACAACTTCTTAGCAGGAAGCCGCTTTCAACCGCTCAGCCACCTCTCCAATTGCACTTAACAATTATAGCAGAAACTTAACTTTGTATGCAACTAAAATTGTGTGTATTTTAGGGGCTAAGGGCGATCGCCCCATAAACTAGAAAAATCGCCCTTAATATCTATCATTAACCCAACTCTTGTAAAGTAGCTTCAAGACTTGAAATAGCAGTTAAAACATCACGATCAGACATAAATCCGAGGTGTCCGATACGGAAAATTTTACCTTTAAGGTGATCTTGTCCTCCTGCTAAGGCAATATCATATTTTTTGCGCATAGTAGAGCGAATCGCTTCCGCATCATGCTTATCAGGGGCTACGGCAGTAACCGCATAACTAGCACAATCATCAGGGGCAAACAAAGGTAAACCCAAGGCTTTTACTTTGTCTCTGGTGAGGTGAGTTAATCTCTTGTGACGAGCAAAGATATTTTCTAACCCTTCCTCTTTCATCATCTGCAAAGATGCTTGGAGAGCAAACATTAAATTAATAGGAGGAGTAAAAGGAGAGCTATTTTTAGCATTAGCTTTTTTGTAGGGAGCTAAATCTAAATAGAACTTAGGTAAAGTAGCGGTTTCATAAGCCTTCCATGCCTTATCACTCACCGAGATAAATCCCAATCCGGGGGGAATCATATATCCTTTCTGAGAACCCGATGCCACCACATCCAGGGCCAACTCATCAATTTTGAGATCCACCGCTCCTAGGCTGGTGACAGCATCAACAATGATCAGAGCTTCCCCATGGGCTTTAACGTGTTTGTTGATGGTTTTAAGGTCATTTAACACCCCTGTGGAGGTTTCGGAGTGGGTAATGATGACAGCCTTAATTTTTTTCTCGGTGTCAGCTTCTAATTTTTCCCTAAAGGCTTCTGGATCTAATGGTTTTCCCCATTCGGCAGTAATTTCCTCTACTTCTAAACCGAATTTACGGCTCATGATTGCCCAACGCTCACCAAATTTACCATTATTGCCGACTAAGACAGAATCTCCAGCACTCAAGAAATTGATGATACCAGCTTCCATGGCTCCAGTACCAGAAACACAGAGGGTTAAAACCTCATTGGTGGTTTGATGTAACCATTTCAAATTATCATTAAGCTCTCCTATAATGGCACTAAAATCACCGCTACGATGCCCTATGGGATGTTGCGCCATGGCGAGTAAGACTCTTTCGGGAACAGGAGTAGGTCCCGGAATCATCAACATTAGTTTATCTTGCATATTCTTTCTATCTTTAAAACTTAAGTCTTCAGTTTAATCGAAAAGGTGTACAGGAAACAAATTTGCGTCTTTTTATTAATAAGATTTTTTTCGTTTCTATCGGAGTAAGTTTTTTGAGAAAAGTCCATAATGCAGACTTTACGCACAATCTTCATCACAGGGGCAATAATCAGCAGATGGCTTATGGCGTAAAATAATCATGGTCATATCATCTACATTGGAATGACCACCACCAATAAAGTTTTTGATTTCATCAAGAATATAATCGAGGATTTCTTGGGCATGGTCAAAATTTTCACAGGCATATTGAAAGGAGTTGACCAAATTTTCTTCATCAAACCTTTGGTTATTTTGATTAATGGCATCAGTTAAACCATCGGTATAGTATAAAACAGTGTCATGAACTCCCAATATAACTTCATCATCTTCATAATTAGAGTTGGGTTGTAAACCTACCAACATTCCCTCGGTATCTAGTTTTCTGACGTTGTTTGTGGAGGCATTCCAGTAAAGAGGGGGATTATGGGCGGCATTAGCATATCGGAGGGCATGACTACGGGGATCGTATTCTGAGTAGAAAAGAGTTACAAAGCGGTGGGAATTGTCGAGATCTGCATACATAACCCGATTTAGATGTTTTAGTACCCTAGCGGGAGAGTGACGGTTTAATACTTCTGCTCTCAACATTCCCCTCGTCATGGTCATAATTAGTCCTGCGGGTACTCCTTTTCCCATGACATCTCCAATGACAATACTCCATGATTGGCAGGGGGAATCGGGTACTTGTTCGGTATCTTGATCCCATTGATCGTAGTTGGCTGGGATAAAGTCGTAATAGTCTCCCCCTACTCTGTCGGCGGTTTCACATTTGGCAGCGAGTTCTAGTCCTGTGATGGTGGGACATTGTCGGGGTAATAGTCTGACTTGAATTTCTGAGGCGATTTCCAGTTCTCGATCTTGTCTTTCTTTGGACATTAATTTTACTGTTAATTCATGATTGGCGATCGCCACGGCGGTCTGATCAGAAACTAACTGAGTAAGGGTTTTACGGCTTTGAGTCCAAGAAAATTCGGGTTCGTGACTAAAAACATATAATCTTCCTTTTTCAACATTTTTACTCACCACAGGACTACTATATATCTGTAAATAACCAGAGAAATGATTATGGATTTTTTCTTGCACAAATACGGGAAAACAAGCTAACTTTGGATATGATTGTTCATTGGATTTATGCTTAGTTTCATAGGTATTTATTTCTTGAATAACCTGCAAAAAATCTTGATTTATTCTTTCTCTCAAAAGATTATTTTGACAATAAAACTGCTCTAATTCTACTTGATTATTTTCTTTATATAATACTAAAGCTCCCCCTTCTGCGTCAGTAACTCTAGTCACCATTAAGGGAGTTAGTTCTAAAAACTGATTTAAATTATTAAAATTACGTAGGGCAAAACTAAGGGATGTTAATAAATTCTGAATTTTATTTTGCTCTCTATGGAGATTAGAGATCATTTCTTTTAACGCTAAAACACTGGTATAGTTACCAGATTGGTAATTCTGGCTGATGGTTTTGGGATCTAGAGAATTAGAGTTAAAAATAGACACAGAAGTATGGGGATTAACGGTTGATAGTGAATATTAAGCTATTTTGGTTCAATTGACAATAAACTACGGGTAATTGAGAATTAATTTTTAGGGAAAAATTTTTAAGTCAAATTTTGACTATCCCTAGGGGTTTAGGGAAAGTAAAATATAGTTAAAGGATTTCTAGTATAGTGCTTTTCTTTAGTTTTAGGGATCTTTCTTTTAAGGTAAACCAAATAACAGTTTTTAAATGTCGTTATTACATCATTTCTATGTTTAAAACTAATTTATCTAATCCTGCCTTTTCTTTGGAAACTAACTCTGTAGCAAAGAATGCTAATATATGTTGTTCTTTGGGACTACCTCTATTTACCCCTGTAGAACCCATGGCGATCGCAACCCCACATTTACCCTGCCACTTTTTCGTTTTTTGAGACCATTTTTTAACAGTATTGGCAAAAGTTTCCCCTTCCTGTTCAATTTCTGCAATCACATGATTAATTCCCCCTTGGGTTTTAATCATGGGAAGGTCAAAGGTTCCACCATAAAAAGGATCCTCCCCTGACGTGAAAAATAAATACTCGATGCCTTCTTCTTTGATCAACTGTTCTACTACTAACTTACCTTTAGGGCGGGTAGTTTGTATAATAATTACGGGAATTTTGTCATTCTCATTTTCGAACTCTATTCCCTCCATATCAACCCATACCGAAGGTTTTGCCTCAATGGATTTAATAATATCTTCTGGGAAAGAAGCAAAAGAAATTACGCAATCCTCTGGGAATAAGTCACTGGAGATAATATCTGTGTCTTCCTCCTCAGCAAAATCATCATGCAAATTTCCTTCAATGGCTTCTAACTCGGCGGTGACTTCTGGCATGGTTCTCACCTTGACAGGATGAGGTTTATTATTCCCCCAAGGAAGTTTGATGGAATATTGATGGGAAATGTTTTGGGTTGGATCTTTTTCGAGGCGTTTTTTATTTTTCTGAACAAATTTGCCGAGGGCTTCTATACCAAGATAGAGAGGATCTAATTCTTCCACATCCACTAGGGGGCGGATACCTTCGTAGGGATGGATACTGCCAAACACCACTTGTACAGGGACATCATATTGTGCTTCGGCGAGAAATAATTCGTACCACAGTTGTTGCTCTTCGTCTTCTTCGTCAAAGTCTGAGTCATCAAGGGAAAAGTTAACAAACCAGCAATCTTGTTGCAAAAAGGCTCTTTCTATATCTCCTTCTTCCATGGTACTGTCACCTATTTCCCCTGCCATGAGTCTAAATTTTTTCATGGAATCAAGGGAACGATAGAAAATAACTCCAAATTCTTGACCCATCATGCCCATGACACAGGCGTACAATGATTCTACGTTGTAGGCATTGATTTTGATTTCGATTAAGTTATATTCTGCCAGGAGAGTCCAGGGGGCTTGTTCCCACATAAGGGCGATCGCCCTTTCTTCTAGTTTTTCTAATAGTTGAGGAGGAATATTTCCCACCTTTTGGGGTTGAACTTGTTGTAAGTTGTTCCATAACTCATCAAGGAGGGGTAAATCTCCCTGATAATCTACGTCAATGTCTAAACCCTGTAATGCTCCGCGCAAGAAAAATTGTAATTCCCTATCCCTGACTACCACTTTATGGGGACGAGCAGGTTCTGCGGGGCTTTGAGGTTTTTCGATCGCCTTTAATAAAGCCCTAACCATAGCCTCTGGTCCTGTATTACCTTTTACCACATCCATGGTACGAATAAAACCTTCTGAGCCATCTACCCAAACAATACACTGACCATTACTTTTTAATTCAGGCTCTAGGTTATCAAGCATCTCCCCAATGGGAAAAATATCCCCCTCCCAAACATGGGGAATTTGGGGAATTCTGTTAATACGATGTTTTGTGGTAACGGGTAAAGAGGACATAGAATTTCTATTTAGATAGAACAGGGGAGCGGGAAAAACCATTAATAATTGATAGTTGCCAACAAACAAAATCAATTAAAGTTGAATTTTCGATTTTCCCTTGATTTGTACATTGTACATTGTTAATCGGCGAATAAATGGATTAACTTTCCATGACAATAGCCGAGTTTTGCAAAAGGTGATTAATACCATATTCTAAACCTTCTACCACCGCTTGATAGGAGGCATCGATGATGTTGGTAGATACTCCCACCGTAGTCCACCTTTGCGCCCCATTGGTAGATTCTACCAGTACCCTTGTTTTGGCATTTGTTCCTGCGGTACTGTTTAAAATTCTAACCTTATAATCAGTAAGATAAAATCCAGCTATTTGGGGATAAAATTTTACCAAGGCTTTGCGCAGGGCCGCATCAAGGGCGCTAACGGGCCCATTTCCTTCGGCTACTTCTAACAATTCTTCGTTGCCCATGACTAATTTTATGGTAGCGAGGGCGTGGGTATAGGGTATTTGTTCGGTAATGGTAATGTCGGAGTGAACTTGAAAACCTTTTATTTCAAAAAGTTGTTTTCTTTTACCCAAGGCTTCGAGCATCAAAAGCTCAAAACTGGCTTCTGCCGCTTCAAATTGATAGCCTTCATGTTCAAGGGTTTTCAGTCTTTGTAAAATTTCTCGACATTTGGGGTTATTTTTGTCTAAATCAATGCCAAAGTTTTGGGCTTTGGAAAGTACATTGCTCAATCCTGATTGATCTGAGATGACGATACGCCGTTCATTACCGATGGCCTCAGGGACTATATGTTCATAGGTAAGGGGATTTCTAGCCACGGCAGACACATGGATACCGCCCTTATGGGCAAAGGCGGAACGCCCCACAAAGGGGGCATGGTCATCGGGGGCAAGGTTGACTATTTCGCTAATTAAACGGCTATTGGGGGTTAGTTGGGTTAGTTGTTCGGGTTCTAAGCAATGATAGTTTAGTTTTAGTTGTAGGTTGGGGATAAGGGTGCAAAGGTTGGCGTTACCACATCTTTCTCCATAGCCATTGATGGTTCCCTGTACCATGGTTGCCCCTTCTAGGACAGAGGCGATCGCATTGGCCACCGCTGTACCACTATCATTATGGGTATGAATCCCCAGTTGCACAGCGTCTGGATCATCCAAATCAAGGTTTAATTTATCCACCACCTCCCCTACAATCTGCCCGATTTCGTGGGGTAAAGTGCCTCCGTTGGTATCACAAAAAACTAACCATTTAGCCCCTGAGGCGATCGCCCCTTGGAGGGTAGCCAAAGCATAGTCTGGATTTGCTTTATAACCATCAAACCAATGCTCCGCATCATATATCACCTGCCTTTGCTGAGAAATTAGATAGCTGATACTATCCTGAATCATAGCAATATTTTCATCGAGGGAAGTTTTTAAACCCTCCGTAACGTGCAAATCCCAAGACTTCCCAAAAATAGTCACCCAGTGAGTGTTGGCCGCCAATATCGCCTTCAACATCGGATCTTCTGCCGCTTTTTTGTGGGGACGACGGGTAGAGCAAAACGCCACTACCTGAGCCTGTTTCAACGGCTCTTCCTTTAAACGCCAAAAAAACTGCACATCCTTCGGATTAGCACCCGGCCACCCTCCCTCAATGAAAGGAATACCCATCTCATCAAGTTTGCGCACAATTTGCAATTTATCATTAAGAGATAGTGAAATTCCCTCCCGTTGAGAGCCATCTCTGAGGGTGGTATCATAGAGCCAAATTTTTTTCCGAATCATAGTAGCTATTATATTTAACTTGTTTCAAAAAGATGCAAATTTTTCTGGCAATGGTTTAACGGTAAATAAATAAAACCATCTATTCATATTGTACCTTAGACCATTTATCCCCATGGCAAATAAGTTATTACTATCAATGTAGCGCCAAGAAAAAAGTTTGATTAGGATATGTGAATATGGGATAATAAAAGCGTTAATTCACGAAAATAAATAATTATTTATGTCAGCGCCCTTTACCCCTGAAGAAATTGCATCCGAAGGCTTGAAACCTTCTGAATATGAAGATATAGTCCAACGCTTAGGCAGACACCCCAACAAAGCAGAATTAGGGATGTTTGGGGTAATGTGGTCAGAACATTGTTGTTATAAAAACTCCCGTCCTCTCCTTTCCCAATTTCCCACTACAGGAGAAAGAATTTTAGTCGGCCCTGGGGAAAATGCAGGGGTAGTAGATTTTGGGGACGGTTTACAGGTTGCCTTCAAAATTGAATCCCATAATCATCCCAGTGCGATCGAGCCTTTTCAGGGAGCCGCCACAGGGGTAGGGGGCATCCTCAGAGACATTTTCACCATGGGAGCTCGTCCTATTGCCATTCTTAATTCTCTCAGATTTGGAAATTTAGATAACCCCCACACCAAAAGAATTTTTAAAGGAGTAGTAGAGGGTATAAGTCACTATGGCAATTGCATTGGGGTTCCCACCGTGGGGGGTGAAGTGTATTTTAACTCGGCCTATAAAGGAAACCCTCTTGTTAATGCCATGGCTATTGGCTTGATGGAAACAGAAACTATTGTCAAATCAGGAGCTTCTGGGGTAGGTAATCCTGTTTTATATGTGGGTTCTACCACAGGGCGTGATGGTATGGGGGGAGCAAGTTTCGCCAGTGCCGAGTTAACGGACGATTCTATGGACGATCGCCCCGCAGTCCAAGTAGGAGATCCTTTCCTCGAAAAATCCCTCGTAGAAGCCTGTTTGGAAGCATTTAAAACAGGGGCAGTGGTAGCGGCTCAAGACATGGGGGCAGCAGGAATTACCTGTTCCACCTCTGAAATGGCCGCCAAAGGGGGATTGGGCATCGAGTTAGACTTAGACAAAATCCCAGCAAGGGAAACAGGGATGATTCCTTACGAATATCTCCTTTCCGAGTCTCAAGAGAGAATGTTATTTGTCGCCCAAAAAGGCAGAGAACAAGAATTAATCGATATTTTCGAGCGTTGGGGACTCCATGCCGTGGTAGCGGGGAAGGTGATCGAAGAGCAAATCGTCCGTATCCTTCACCAAGGAAGCATCGCTGCCGAAGTGCCTTCCACCGCCCTAGCGGACAATACCCCTGTTTATCATCATGAGTTACTCTCCGAAGCCCCCGAATATGCCCAAAAGGCATGGGCTTGGAACGAAGCAAAATTGCCTGAGTGCGACGAAAACGGGGTAAAAGATCAAAAATGGTCTGAGGTTCTCTTAACCCTCCTCGATCAGCCCACTATCGCCTCTAAACGGTGGATTTATCGCCAATATGATCACCAAGTACAAAATAATACTGTCATGCTCCCTGGGGGCGCTGATGCGGCCATTGTTCGGGTGCGCCCTGTGAATGGTAAGCCTGAATTGGCGAAAACGGGTATAGCGGCAACCACAGACTGCAACCCCCGTTATGTCTATCTGGATCCTCATTGGGGGGCATCTTTGGCAGTGGCAGAAGCGGCTCGTAACCTTAGCTGTGTGGGGGCTGAACCCATTGCAGTGACGGATAATCTTAATTTTGGTAGTCCTGAAAAGCCCATCGGTTATTGGCAATTACATCACGCCTGTAGTGGTATTTCCGAAGCCTGTCGTCAGTTTGAAACCCCTGTAACGGGGGGTAATGTTTCCTTGTATAACGAAACGGTGGATAGCGATGGTAATCCTCAACCCATCTATCCTACCCCTGTGATTGGCATGGTGGGTTTGATTCCTGATATTACCAAAATTGCGGGGCAAGGATGGCAACAGGAAGGGGATTTAATTTATTTCTTAGGGGCTTTTAATCCTAGTTTGGGGGCTTCTGAATATTTAGCCACTATCCACGATACCATCGCTGGAAAACCTCCTACCCTTAATTTTGATTTAGAAAAAGCGGTACAAAAAGCCTGTCGTGAGGGGATTCGCCATGGTTTGGTAAATTCTGCCCATGACTGTGCGGAGGGTGGTTTTACTGTTGCTCTTGCAGAATGTTGTATCGGTGGCAATTTGGGTGCAGTGGTTAATTTACCTGCTTTTGATGGTCGTTTCGATACGGCTTTATTTGGGGAGTTGGCTAGTGCCATTATCGTCTCTGTTTCTCGTGATAATAAAGAGGCATGGGAACAGTTTTTGGCTGATAATTTACCTAATAATTGGCAGGAGATTGGCACGGTTAAGGGTAATAGTTTGGAAATTAATTCGGCTCAATCCCTTATCAATATTGACCTTGATTCTATGGTTGATACTTGGGAAAGTGCGATCGCCCGTCGCCTTAATTAACTATAAATGAACCTTCCCATCAGGCATGGTTGCCCCTGTCAGAATTGCATCTGATAAATCTATGCCTGATAAATCAGCATCCCGTAAATTTGCTCCTGTAAAATTAGCACCCCTGACAATAGCCCCATCAAGACAAGCCCCCCAAAGGTAAGCCCCGTGTAGGTTGGCATTACTTAAATCAGCACCCTTCAAATTAACCAAATTAAGATTAGTAAAACTTAAATCCGCCATTCTCAAATCCGTTTCACTCAAATCACTTTTCATCAAATTTGCTTGAACAAATTGAGCACCTTTTAACTGGCCTTTATTTAACACTACATTTTTTAAATTGGCCTTATCCAAAACACTGCGACGCATATAGGCAGACTGCATATTACTGCCACTAAAATCACTGCCATAGAGTTTCATGCCGCTCATTTTTGTCTCTTGTAAATCCATGGCACTAAAATTGATACCGTGTAAATCTAAGCCGTTGAGAAAAGCCCCTTTTAACTTAATGCCATAGAGTTTTGCCCCTCGCAAATTAGCACCACTTAACCTTGCCCCACTTAAATTTGTCCAATTCAAATTAGCCTTTTCTAAGTTAGCACCCCGTAAATTAATCCCTTCCAAGTTAGCACCACAAAGATTTACGGCTGGTAGATTTGCCATATAAAGGTTAACCCAATTTAATACCGCACCGCTGAGGGTTGCCCCTTGTAAATCTGCTTTGTGTAGTTGAGCTCCCTGTAAGTCAGCTTTAGTTAAATCAGCCTCTATTAATAGAGCTTCTTTGAGCTTTACAAAACTTAGATTTGCACCATAAAGAAAAGCACCGCGCAAATCAGATTCAAGTAAAAAACATCGTTGTAAATCTGACCAAGCCAAATGAGCTTCCATCAATTTAGAGCGAGACAAATTAGCATAACTTAAGTTCATGCCGCTTAAATTACTCTTACTAAGATTGATTTCTCTAAAGTCGCGATCGCCCTGATTATAACGCTTGAGTATATCACTTATTTGCATTTCTTCTCTCCTGAAACTAGGGGTTAAAATAGATTAATCAGTGATAAATAGCACCAAAAACAATTATCTTGATAATCTTTATTTTGTCTAAAACAGATGCTTTTTATAGAAACTAATCCTAAATTAATCAAGTCAAAATAACCCCCAGAGCTTAACTATTATCAATATACTGAGTGATTCCCTTGAGTTATTTGTCTTTAATTATATTATCCCCATTTCAAAAATAGTTCTATTATTAATAAAACCTAGCCAAAGTTATCTAAACTTGATTTTTAGTTACAAAAATATACAAAAAAAATCCGTAAAAAATACGGACGTTAATAAAAATAATAGGGGGCTTAAACCCCTTCTCTCCCCATAGATAAAAAAAAGAATTAACCCTGAGTAAATCTAAGACTCCCGAGGAATAAACTCTTTTTCCTCCTCTTTATAAAACCATGGAATGCCATCAGGATCTCGACTTTGACTCCAAATTCCGAAATCATCATCTAACTTTCTCTTACCCACAGTGCTAGGGCTAACCTCCAGACGCTTTGCCAACTCAGTTTGATTTAAAACTAAAGTAGAAGTCTCGATAACTTCCCCCAAATCAGACTTAATCACCTCTGGGGGGGCTACAGAAGGAGTATCATCCTCCTCAGAGATACTTTTGTTACTATGGTCACTAATAGATTCTTTGGTTGTCGATGAATCATCCGCGTCAACCGAAGTATCAACAACGGCAGAAGATTGGCTCGGAGTTTCAATTACTGTGGTAGCATTCTCATCGGAACAATGAGAATCAGATGAAGAGATTAAATTAGTTTTTGGTGCAGATTCGGTTTCACTATCATCAAGAATACTGCCCAAAGTGTTGGCTGTTAAAAAATAATAAACAACTCCTTGATCATCATAAAGTCTTTTTACTGCTCCATATTCCTCTTTTTTACGATCTAAATACCATTTAGATATACGAGAGCTTAAACCTGTTTTTGAAGATAAATCCAATATAGTTAAACATCCTTTATTGACGTTAACTAGTTGATTAAATAGAGGATCAATTTGTGTAGATAGTTGTTGCCATTGGTAGGTTTGCCATAGCTTCCACCCTAGTGCAAAAGCAAAAGCTCCCACTATTAGGGGCCAGGCGACAAAAACCACCATGGTTATAAGAGCGAAAGGCAGTAATACTAATAGTAAACCGTTAGCACCACTATCTATTACTTTTCCAGTCATAGTGTTAAGTGGTTAATTTGATTATGAACATTCTATTTTAGCTGATTTTGGGCTATCTCCTAAAATTGCAAAAAAAATTAATACGTTATTGTCAAAAGTGGTGTTACAAAGGTGGGTAATGGGGAATGGGCAATGGGGAATAGGCAATGGGTAATGGGGAATGGGCAATGGGGAATAGGCAATGGGCAATGGTAAACCATAATTGACAATCAACGACGATTAATGGACAATTAATTTATTATTAATTCTCGATTATCCATTATCCATTATCAATTAAGATCATGCGTCCAATATATTTAGATTGTCATGCTACTACTCCCATGGATAAAAGAGTTTTGGAGGCGATGATGCCTTTTTTTACGGATTATTTTGGCAATGCCTCTAGTGTTGCCCATGTTTATGGTTGGGAAGCAGAAGCAGGAATAAAACAGGCTAGAGAAATTATTGCGAGCGCCATTAATGCCAAGGAAAGTGAAATTGTTTTTACCAGTGGCGCCACGGAAGCAGATAATTTGGCCATCAAGGGGGTGGCAGAGGCTTATTTTGATAGAGGAAAACATATTATTACCGTGGCAACGGAGCATAAGGCGGTAATTGAGCCTTGCGAATATTTGATGGATTTAGGTTTTGAGGTGAGTTTTTTACCAGTAAATCAAAATGGTTTATTGGATTTGGATTTATTACAAAAGACGATGCGAGAGGATACTATTTTGGTATCCGTGATGGCGGCTAATAATGAAATTGGAGTATTGCAACCTTTAGCCGAAATTGGGAAGATTTGTTATGATAGGGGGGTTATTTTTCATACTGATGGGGCTCAGGCTATTGGTAAAATCCCCATTGATGTGCAATCAATGAATATTGATTTGATGTCTTTGACGGCTCACAAAATTTACGGGCCAAAGGGTATTGGGGCTTTATATATTCGTCGTCGCAATCCGAGGGTAAAAATTGCACCCCAAATTCAGGGGGGAGGGCAAGAAAATAAAATTCGCTCTGGTACTCTGTGTACTCCTAATATTGTGGGGTTTGGTAAGGCGGTAGAAGTGGCGATCGCCCTTATGGAAGCAGAAAACCTCAAACAAAAACAATTGAGAGATTATTTATGGCAAGAAATCAGTCAACTAGAAGGAGTTATCCTTAACGGTGACTTAGAAAAAAGACTACCAAACAACCTCAATATTAGTGTTAAAAATGTAGATGGTTCAGCTTTATTACTCGCCCTACAGCCCACTGTTGCGGTTTCTTCGGGTTCCGCTTGTACCTCCGAATCCACCAAACCTTCCCATGTTTTGACAGCCCTAGGACATTCCAAATCCCTTGCTCAAGCCTCCCTAAGATTTGGCATTGGTAGATTTAACACTGAGGAGGAAATAAAAAAAGTGGCACAAGCCACCCTAGATGCGGTTACAGCTCTACGAAAATCAGGCAGACAATAATTTTTAACAGGAGCGAGAAGTGCGATTTAAACGGCGGTGAATATCACTCAATGCCTTGGTATTTTTCACAGGCTCTCGGGGAGATGGTAATTCATTATTGGGCCAGTTATCCAAATCATCACACACACAACTAGACTCTTGAAACCCAACCGCAATAATAGGAACAGGCATACTACAACGGGCGCAATCACTAATATCCCACTTAGAAGAAAGCAATTCTTGAATCGTTTCGTTAGTACCTTTAACATAACAATCACCCGTGGCAGGATCTGAAATTAAATCCCAACATCTCTCAAATTCTAGGCTATAGCGATCGCCCATAACCACCCTCTTGGGCAAAATAGCCTTATTTTGACGGGCGATTATCACTGGTTTTTGTAACTGAAACCAATAGGCCAAATATTTTTTTACCGCTTCTGGAGATGCCATATATATCTACTTTTTTAGGTGTGTTAGCTCCATCCGATCATAACCCGTGATTTTCAAAACCCCCCAAATCTTTAGCTATTCTCAAGATTTGAATCATAACCAAAAACGTTTTTAAACATCATCACCAATTGTTTTTTAACCTCCTCCATGGACACATTAGACACAAAATTAACCAACCTCGTCACCGACTTATCTCGAATCCCACAGGGAATAATCTGCTCAAACCCCTCTAAATTACAGTCCACATTGAGGGCTAAACCGTGCATAGTAATCCATCTTTTAACCTTAATACCCATAGCACAAATTTTTTGCTCATTCACCCAAACCCCCGTTAAACCCTCAATTCTTGTTCCTTCCACCCCATAAAAAGCCAACAATTGAATTATCACCTCTTCTAATTGCCGTAAATACCAATGTAAATCCTGCTGATGGTTGCGTAAATTCAAAATGGGATATATCACAATCTGCCCTAGGCAATGATATGTTACCTCCCCGCCCCTTTCTGTGCGAAATAGCTGACCAGAAAAATCATTTAGGTCAAATTTGAGGTTGTCAAGGGTTGAACCCGTACCAAGGGTATAAACTGCGGGATGTTCTACTAATAATAAAACATCATCTAAATCGGCATGGTCTAACCTGTTTTGTACCAATTTTTTTTGATAATTCCATACTTTTTCATAGGGCATGACACCTAAATTTTCGATTAATAATCTTTTTTTTGCCATTATTAAACAAATAAATAAAAATTAATTAAATACTAAAAAAATAATTTATTTAACCTAATATTATAGTTGTTAAACTATCCATAGTGTAACTCTTAGCAAATTGTAGATGGTGAAATTTGCATGAAATAAAAAAATAGAGAATTAATTATAAAGTGATAATAAACAAAAAGAGAACTATCCATTATTAAAAATTTCCCCATTAATCATGATGTAACATGGATTAATTCGTCCTAAATCATCAAAAAGAGTTAAATAATATTTGTATTTGTGAAAAATATTGTCATCTTTTTTTAGTAGCCAATTATACTCTTATAACATTAATTTAATAAGCACATTTTTCAGAAAAAGTACACAAGGTTAAGCAATAGTTAAAAAATGCAAAAAAAGTTGAACCTCAAAAAATCTGATGCTAGACTGAGTACAAATACTGAAAGTATATTGCAATTATGGTTCAAACTCCCACACAACTAAATCAAGAGTCTTTAGTGTTAGACTCTGAGGAACTGAGAAAAATAGATGCCTACTGGCGCGCCTGTAACTATTTGGCGGTAGGAATGATCTATTTGCGTTCTAATCCTCTTTTAAAAGAACATCTAAAACCAGAAGATATTAAGTATAGATTATTAGGTCATTGGGGTTCTAGCCCAGGATTGAGTTTTGTATATGTGCATCTCAATCGCCTTATAAATAAGTATGACCTCAATATGATTTATTTGGCAGGACCTGGCCATGGGGCCCCTGGTATTCTTGCACCCGTATATTTAGAAGGTACTTATTCCGAGATTTATCCAGATAAAAGCATGGATGAGGAAGGAATGCGCAAGTTTTTTAAACAGTTTTCTTTTCCTGGCCATATTGGTAGCCATGTAACCCCAGAAACCCCTGGTTCGATTCATGAGGGGGGAGAGTTGGGTTATAGTTTATCCCACGCTTACGGCTCTATATTGGACAATCCTGATCTTATCTCCGTGGTGATGGTGGGTGATGGGGAGTCGGAAACTGGTCCTTTGGCGACTTCTTGGCACTCCAATAAGTTTATTAATCCTATCCGTGATGGGGCAGTGTTGCCGATTTTGCACCTCAATGGTTATAAGATTGCTAACCCTACTATTTTGTCTCGGATTTCCCATGAGGAGTTACACGCTTTATTTGTGGGTTACGGTTATGAGCCTTATTTTGTGGAAGGGGATGACCCTGAAATTATGCACCAGAAGATGGCTAAAACCCTTGAGGAGTGTGTTAATAAAATTAAGGAAATTCAGTCAGAAGCAAGAAACAGTGGTGTGCCTAAGCGTCCTAGATGGCCGATGATTGTTTTTCGCTCTCCGAAGGGGTGGACTGGCCCGAAAAATGTTGATGGTCATAAGGTGGAGAATTTTTGGCGATCGCACCAAGTTCCCATGGGCAATATGCACAGTAACACAGAACATTTGCGCCTATTAGAGGAGTGGATGAGAGGTTATAAACCAGAGGAGTTATTTGATGAAAATGGTACCTTGATTCCCGAATTACGAGAATTAGCACCGAAGGGGGCTAGGCGTATGAGTGCCAATCCCATTGCCAATGGGGGATTATTAAGAAAAGATCTTGATTTACCTGATTTTAAAGATCCTGAATATGCCCTACAAATTACCTCTCCTGGTAAAACTCGTTTTGAAAACACCAAAGCCATGGGGATTTTCTTGCGAGATGTTATGGCTCGTAATATGACCAGTTTTCGGGTATTTGGCCCCGATGAAACTGCTTCTAACCGTCTCCATCCCATTTATGAAGTCTCCAAAAAGGTATGGATGGCGGATTATTTACCCGAAGATGAAGATGGTGGAGAACTTTCCCCCGATGGTAGGGTAATGGAAATGTTGAGTGAGCATACCCTCGAAGGATGGCTCGAAACTTATCTCTTGACAGGGCGCCATGGTTTATTCCACACCTACGAAGCCTTTGCCCATGTCATTGATTCCATGTTTAACCAACACGCTAAATGGTTGGATATATGTAAAAATCATGTGCCTTGGCGATCGCCCGTATCCTCCCTCAATATCTTACTATCCTCCACAGTGTGGAGACAAGACCACAACGGCTTTTCCCACCAAGATCCAGGTTTTGTGGACTTAGTCACCAATAAAAGTGCAGATGTTACTAGGGTATATTTTCCCCCCGATGCCAACTGTTTATTAAGCGTCATTGACCACTGTTTGCGCAGTAAAGACTATGTCAACGTCATCGTCGCCGACAAACAAAGTCACCTCCAATATTTAACCATTGAAGATGCCGTCAAACACTGTACCAAAGGCATTGGCATTTGGGATTGGGCAGGGAATGACCATGAAAAAGGCAAAGCCAACGAGCCAGATGTAATTATGGCATCCTGCGGTGATGTACCTACCATGGAAGCCCTCGCTGCCACAGCGATTTTAAGGGAAGAATGTCCTGATCTCAAAGTAAGATTTGTTAACGTGGTGGACATCTTCAAATTGCAAGATGAAACCGAACATCCCCACGGCTTATCTCACCGAGACTTTGTCACCCTTTTCACCGAAGATAAACCCATTATCTTTAATTTCCATGGTTATCCTTGGTTAATTCATAAACTAGCTTATCGTCATCCTAATCCTGAGCGTCTCCATGTGAGAGGTTATAAGGAAGAAGGTAATATTAATACTCCCCTTGAGTTGGCTATTAAAAACCAAATTGATCGTTTCAATTTAGTTATTGATGTCATTGACCGTGTCCCAAAACTAGGATCTAAGGCAGGATACCTTAAGGAATTGATGAAAAATGAAATCATCGATAATCTTAACTATGCCCATACCCATGGTATTGATAAGGAAGAAATGCGCAATTGGCAATGGCCTTTTTAGGAATTATACTAAATCCCGTTCTAATAATATACTAATTAGGGTGGGGAACAGGGAATAGGGAACGGGGAACAGTTTTTCAAGGTTGATAGTTGTAGATTGATAAGCTAATTATCTCTATTCATAAGTTAACCCATAGGTATATTACCCAAGAAGAATTTGGTATTACTGCCAAGTAAGGCAAGGGGTTTAAACCCCTTGTTATTCAAGAAACAATTTCCCCACAGGGTCTAAAATTGCTAAAACCTATCTACCACAATGGACTGATAAATATTCCCCTAGCTTAAAGAGCGATCGCAATTTAGGACTATTGGGTATTAATGTTTCTTTTTCGATGATACTCTCGATGGATTTTTG
This sequence comes from Cyanobacterium sp. HL-69, assembly GCA_002813895.1. Lineage (NCBI taxonomy): Bacteria > Bacillati > Cyanobacteriota > Cyanophyceae > Chroococcales > Geminocystaceae > Cyanobacterium > Cyanobacterium sp. HL-69. The sequence goes on from CP024912.1 coordinate 604,258, forward strand.
ATGAACAAAGAAATATAATTGCTCTTGTACCTTATGTAAACAAAGATCAATTTTTAATAGTTTACCCAAATCGATGATACTTTTAATACTATCAATATCCTGTTCAATGGTTTGAATCGAAGCACCATCCAAAATTTGAGTCAAGAAATCTCCCATCAGTTTTTCCAAAGTTTCCTTAGCATCTGGTATCTCTAACTTACAGTTTAAATGATCCGCCTCCGATGCGATCGCCTCTAACTCCATCAAATAACCCTCCACATTACAAGACATGGGGCATTTAGTCGCCAACTCCTGAATCACCTGAGTACAACGATAGGAAATTGCCACCTGGGCCGCCACCTGCAACTCTTGAGGCACGGGCATATCATCCCGATAATAAGCTAAAAGAATACTGTAATTATCTCGATATACCTGAGTATAAAGTTGATCAAGATGTTTTTTGGTCGTCTCCATCAACTTATCACGGATAATTAATTTCTCCTCCCCGAAAATCTGTTGCAAATCAAAAGACTGATTACCAAACAACTCACTCATCAACAAAATAACTTCCACCACACTTATATCCTTAAGGGCAGAGAATAATTTAGACTTAATCTGACTATAGGCTAAACGACTGGTAAAAGGTTGGATACAACAATGGAAATCCCACCCTCCTAGATGAATTACCCCAAAAACATAGTGAGAGCTTTCTAGGGTAATCTGAGAAGTTAATTTAACCTGCCCCACCGCTAAAGTTAATGAACCAACTTGCTGTTTTTGATAGTCTAATTGGTGCGCATCATAACAGTAGATTGTCTCATCCGTTGAATAATTGGTATAGAGAGAACTAATAGCATAATGGGCGGCTACTTGCTTGAGGGTAATTTGACTAGGGATTACCGACTGTAGATATACTTGTCCACCATTGCCATAACTCTCCACATTACTAGGTGCCTTTTTGAGACGCTTAATAAACTCTTTTTCTAATTGGATACCCGAAATTTCCCCCGCTAACTCCATAGCCCTTGAAGCATAACGTAATATCTGCGTACCCTCTGGACGGGAAATTTCTTCAAAAAACCATCCGCAACTGGTAAACATCAATAAAGAATTACGCTGCATCTCCAACAACCGTAAAGCGTCAATTTGTTCAGAAGGAGGTAAGGATTGACGGCTATGGTTTGCCAAAAACTTGTCCACATTGTCGGGGCTACGATCTAAAATAACTTTCACATACTCATCCCTCGCCTTCCAAATATCGATGAAATAGTTAGGGGCAACTTCTTCATATACCTTGGTTAACTCATCTCGTAACCAGTTGAGGCTATCCCGTAAAGGACGGCGCCATTTGAGGTGGAAACCTCCACCGCCCCCACAACCACAATCATCCTGCCACCTATCTACCCCATGGGAGCAACTCCAAGCGGTGACGGGTTTTAGTTCCACTTCCCAAGTGGGTTCTACTAAACTAAGATAGTGGGCATAATTGGTTACATTCCAGCCTTGCTGGGGAAATTCTTTTGTAAAGGCATAGGCGAGACATCTTTCGGTATCTCTTTTGTGGTGTCCAAAGGTTTCTCCATCGGTGGCAACAGAAATTAACTGAGATTTTCGGTCATCTCCTCTGATGGCTAACTTGAGACGGGAATAAAAGTTATGGCTACTAGATAACACATCCCCAAAACCCATATCTCCTGATATGGGGCCATCATAAAAGAATAGATCAATGTGACCATGTCCTTTAACATAACAACGATAGGGACGAGTAGGATCGATTTGTCCTCCTCCTACTTCTAACCATTCTCCTTTTGTGCCGTCGGGATTTGTGGGGCGACATTTTTTGGCTTGGCCTGGAGCAAGGATAATAAACTTTATCCCTTCATCGATTAACACTCCTAGGGTGGCGTAATCCACGGCGGTTTCTGCTAACCACATTCCTTCTGGATGGCGTCCAAATCTTTGATAGAAGTCGGTGATACCCCAGCGCACTTGGGTATATTTATCTTTTTCGTTGGCTAGGGGCAGAATAATATGATTATAAACCTGGGCGATCGCATTTCCGTGACCATTAAGCCTTGCACAACTCGCCTTATCTGCTTCTATAATCTTCTCATATACTTCTTGATCATATTTTTGCAACCATGACATTAGAGTAGCTCCAATATTGAAGCTCAAATATTCAAAGTTATTGACAATGCCCACTATCTGCCCTTGATCATTATATATACGAGCAAATACGTTGTTACGATAACATTCATGAAAAATTCTTTCATTCCAATCATGGAAAGGATGGGCGCTCGGTTGACGCTCAATGGCATTTAAGTAGGGGTTTTCTCTGGGAGGTTGGTAAAAATGCCCATGGACGGTTACATATATTCCTGTAGCTGTAGGTCGGGTATTTTCTTGCTTTTCAACGGTTAAATTCTTAGGGTTTGTTGCGGTAACTGTACTCATGGGGCGTAATCTGATAATCTATGTATCTTTAAATATTCTCGCTTTCTTTAGCCTAACACCTATTCTATAATATACAAATTAAGTGCGATCGGTTGTTAATATTTACTGAACTAACCACCCATTTTCCCTCAAATTATTTTTTTATTCATACTGTTATTTCCTTGTCCCCTCTACGTCCTAGTTCTTTTAGAGAATAATATTGTTATGAAAAACAACAACTCATTAAGATGTTAAGAATAGTTACAAAAATTGATTTTTTTGTTGACTTTTGTTCAAAAAACCCTGATAATAAGAGTGTATTTTATATAATAAAGTCCCAACTGTTTTTAGTCGAAAAACATTATATCTCCAATATTAATCATGATAGTACACTGGGCATTAAAAGCCCAGCCCAAACGCCCTTTTTTTAATATAAATTTACAAAATATTTACTACCCATAAGCTCTGCCTCGCCATGTTTTGGGTTTAGTGATAGCAGATATAAAAATACGGATGACGGCGAAAATATCGGCGGTGGGAGATAGCCAAAATAAGAAACGACTCGCTGATTTTCCTTTTTCATAGCTAGGGGCGATCGCACCTAAAAGAGCAAAACGAATTAACAATAAAAACAGATTAAGAATAAATAACAACTTAAAAGTCAGATAATCATAATGATGATAATTGAAGATACCGAAAATAGTTAGAGGTAACGGTAAACCCTGCACCAAAGCCAAGAAACCACACTCCCCCCACAACTGAGCCTTAGAAGCCGCATCCTTCAAATCCAAAGAGCGCCCCCACTCCTGCCAAGTTTCTTGCAAACCCTCATACATTCTCACCTTAATCAACTTTGCCCCATCCGCAAAACCCACCTTATAACCCTTCATCGCAGCCCCACGGGCAAGGGTAACATCATCACAAAAAGAATCAGAAGCCATGGAATATCCCTCTAAATCTTCCAATACCTTACGCTTAATCAAAAAACATTGACCATTGGCCATCACCGTTTCAGGAGTCATGGCATTTACCCCCGAAGACTCGAAGCGATATAACAAAGTCATCAACAAAGCAGGTTGCAACCACCATTCTCCCCCAGACTTGAGAATAAACTGAGGAGATAAGGACAAAACATCATAATTCTGAGTTTGGGCAAAATCAATCAAGCTAGGCACTAAACCGGGTTGGGGTTGAGTATCCGCATCAATGCCCAATATCCATTCACTATCTGGGGAACTAGACAAAAATCCGTTATGTAAAGCCCATGGGCGCCCTACCCAATTAGAAGGTAAAGGAGGATCACTTAGGAGTTTAACACGGGGATCTTTTTGTGCCACATCTTTTACTTTTTCCCTCGTGCCATCTTTCGAGTCGCTGTCAACTATTAATATCTCTCTTAGTTCATAGGTTTGACGGGTAATACCTGATAACATTCCATCAATGCGGTTTACTTCGTTGAGGGTGGGTACTACTACGGAAACTTTTGCTAACTGCTCAGGTTTTGCTGATTTGGGGGTAAGAGGGGGAAATCTTCTTGCCCCTCGAAATAGTCTGGCTAAAAGAATAAAGGTACAAACTCCCTGAAATAACAATAAAACGAAAAAAGTGAAGGTAACTATATCCATATTTCTTAATAAAATGTAATATGATTTTACCGTGATCAGGGTTATTTTTGAATTAAAAGGGGTTTTTTTAAGAGAGAAACTGAAAGTATCCTTGCACAATAAAAAAAGTTTCGCTATAATAGTTAACCAGCAAAGCGCCTGCGGGTGTAGTTTAGTGGTAAAACCTTAGCCTTCCAAGCTAATGATGGGGGTTCGATTCCCCCCACCCGCTTTGTAGATAAAAGTTGTTATACAATTCAGTGACGACCTTCTGTTGTACGTCAATAAAAAAACACAACTAAAACCTTAGGAAAATCCAATGGTTGCTCAAAAAGTCAAAAAATACCAAGACCTAGGGCTAAATTTGGACATGGTACAAAAAATCCTCGCCGATTTACAGATGAAAAACGATATATTCATCACTCAAGTGTTGATGAAAAATGTCAAATAATTTTTTTCCGCATAACTTTTTATTATTGAGGGAAAGTTTCTAGGGATCATTTTAGCCATGATTAATATATTTTTTCGATATTGATTTAATAATAATAAGTAGGTTGGCGAAATTAATTATAGCTCTTATTTTATTAAGACTCTTATGAACAAGGGGTTTAAACCCCTTGTTCATAAGAGTCTTAATTATGTCCACTTACTTAAGTGTTTTTTATTTAACTTTATGATTTTAACTCTCTAATTTATCAATAGACTCTAATAATTCAGGCATATTAGATTGAGTCACTTCCCATAAAATTTGAACATCAACTTCTTTATATTCATGGACAACACGATTACGCATTCCCCGAATCGCATTAAAGGGAATTTGAGGATATTTAGCAATAAAATCAGGAGTTAATCTGTTAACTGCTTCACCAATAATGATTATTTGATATAAAACCGATGATTGAGTTTTTTCGTCATTCAAAAAAGATTCCTGATCTAAATTAGTACAGAATTTAATAATCAAATTACAGGCTTTCATTAAATCTAAGATTGCTTCCTGATTTCTGTTCATAGATTATTTGAAAATGGTTTAAAACATTATTTTTTCTGATCCAGTTATGGCTATTTTCGATCGATCTTTTTGTCACCACATCAACAGCACGATTAAATAATAAACTGAATTGATATTCAATGGTGTCGAGATCGAAAAAAGTGATTTTTGCCTCTTCCGCAAAGGTGACTAATAAATCAATATCGCTGTTTTGATTAAAGTCATCTCTCAAAACTGAACCAAATAGGGCTAATTCGGTAATTTGCCATTGTTGACATACTCTACTAACATCAGTAATTTCTGTGTTTAGGCGGTGATAAATGTCCATAGCTAAATATCAAAACTTTCTACATCGGGTATATTTTCTAAGTTAGCATAAAGGAAATCCTCTCTTTGCACATTACCACCATAGTCATTAGAGTTATGCATTGTTCATTGACTTTTGCGTTGTCAATTGTTCCATTTTGAGGGAATATAGTTTAGGCGTTTTTATCGCTGTTGTATAAGATTTTGATTTGTATTAATAAATTGTATGATTTCTAGTAATGATTTTCGCACGGGTGTCAGCATCGAATTAGATGGCAGTGTATGGAAAGTTGTTGAGTTTCTCCATGTAAAACCGGGTAAAGGTGCAGCCTTTGTCCGTACTAAGCTCAAAAATGCCCGAACTGGTAACACCATGGAAAAAACTTTTAGGGCGGGGGAAACTGTACCCCAAGCGAACCTTGAGAAGCGCACCATGCAACATACCTACAAGGAAGGGGATCAATATGTGTTTATGGATATGGAAACCTTTGAAGAGGCGAGACTATCTGAGGAACAAATGGGCGATCGCTTCAAGTACCTAAAAGAGGAAATGGAGGTTAATATTCTTTTCTGGAATGATGCAGTTTTAGATGTGGAATTACCTACTTCTGTGGTATTAGAAATTACTGAAACTGATCCAGGGGTGAAAGGAGATACCGCCACAGGAGGCACAAAACCTGCCATAGTGGAAACAGGCGCCCAAGTTATGGTGCCTTTATTTATCTCTATCGGTGAAAAGATTAAAATTGATACCCGTACCGATACTTATTTAGGTAGAGAAAACTAAGCTAAGATTAACCTTGACTTTGTTAACATAAACCCTTTAGATCATAAAATTTAACAGTGCCAATAGATTTTAAGCAACTACAAGAATTTATAGAGGCGATCGCCACTACAGATATTACCGAGTTAACCATCAAAGAAGGAGACTTCGAGTTAACGGTTAATAAAAGTAAACCTGAGGTGGCCATGCCCAACTATACCATTACTCCAGCCCCTGTGCCTGTCACCCCGACAGTAGAAAATCCAGCCCCAGAGGCGATCGCACCTCCTAGCAATAGTATAGAAAAACCAGCGGAAGATCACAACAAAAAACGAGATAACTGGAAAGAAATTACCTCCCCCATGGTAGGTACATTTTACCGAGCATCAGCCCCTGGAGAATCCGCCTTCGTTGAAATAGGTGATAAAATTAGTGTGGGTAGCGTGGTATGTATCATCGAAGCCATGAAACTGATGAACGAAATTGAGTCTGAAATTACTGGGCAGGTGATGGAAATTGCCGTGGAAAATGGCGAACCCGTAGAATATGGACAAACCCTCCTTTGGGTTGCTACCTAAACCCCAATCTCATTAACTAAATTCCATGGTCATATTCAAGCCCCTAAATGACAAACCCTATTTCCTCACTCTTAGAAAATAGGGTAAAAACATCGTTAAATCTCATCAGGAATAACCCATTTAGGAGGCTCACTCAACTTCTTCAACCGGGCGGCCTCCGCCATTTCTAGCATCTTATCTAAAGAAGTATCATTCAAAAACTTTTTGGTTTCCTGAGCATATTCCTTATGGGGACAGTCATCCCCCAAAATACAACCGTTGACACACTCCACCTTACAATTTACATCTCTAGTCATAATCAATAATTGTCTTATCTGTGTTATTCCTCATCTGAAATTATCTCATATCTCGCCCCCCATCAAAGGATAGATAAACAAAAAAGGGCGATCGCCCCTTAAACATGAGTAAATTAGAATAAATTAACATCCCATATCCTGCCAAAACTTATCACCATGAAAACAATCACCTGCCAAGGGAAAACATTTGAAAACATAGAAGCCATCATCTTCGACAAAGATGGCACCCTAGCCGACTCCGAGAGCTTCCTACGAGAATTAGCCTTCAAACGTGCCAGACTCATTGACGTTCAAATACCAGGCACCAGCGAACCTCTACTAATGGCCTATGGAGTAGAAAGAGACTATCTCAACCCCACAGGATTAATGGCCGTCGGTAGCCACCACGAAAACTTGATTGTCTCCGCAGGATATATCGCCGAAACAGGTAGAAGCTGGTTTGAATCCCTCACCATCGCCCGAAAAAGTTTTGAAGAAGCCGATAAATCCCTACCCAATCGGGGTAACACCTCCCCCTTATTTGCAGGAAGTTTAGAAGTATTAGAAACCCTCTCCTCCGCAGGATTGCCCCTTGGCATCCTCTCCGCCGACAGTACCCAAGGAGTAGCCGAATTTGTCAAAAATCATAAACTAACTCCCTACATAGACCTTATCATGGGCGTAGATAGCGGATTATCGAAACCCGACCCCCGTTTATTTCTTCAAGCCTGTGAAAAAATGAAAGTCTCCCCCCAAAAAACCCTCATGATAGGAGACTCCCAAGGAGACATTGCCATGGCAAAAAATGCAGGGGCAGCAGGGGTAATTGGTATTTGTTGGCATAACCCCCAAGCCCATCACCTCAATACCGCCGATGTGGTAATCTCAGACTTAGCCATGGTTTCTGTTAGTTAACCATTAAAATGATTTTGTTATCATCATAAAAAAATCATGTTAAAAACCAGTTTAAAAGTTGTTTTTTCCCTTGTCTTTGCCCTTAATCCCCTTTATGGATATGAAGTCAAAGCAAAAGATAGCCCCAGAATATGCGAACAGGATTTAGGTAGAGAAATAGATGCCATTTTAAACAATCCAGCCCACCAAAGAGACACTTGGGGCATTTTGGTTCAGCAACTTAACTCAGGAGATACCATTTATCAGCGCAACAGCGAACAATACTTTATACCAGCCTCCAACGCCAAATTATTAACTACCGCCGCCGCCCTTCTCAAATTTGGAGCAAACCATCAAATTTCTACCCCCGTCTATTACACAGGGGAAATGCCCAATATAGATAGTTTAATCATAGTAGGTAACGGAGATCCCACCATTACCACCGCCAAGCTAGATGAAATAACCCAAACACTAGCAGAAAAAGGCGTTACCAGTATTAACCAACTGATTATCAAAGATGATGCCCCCTTTAGCGACATTATTAACGGTACATGGGAAAATTCTGACTTACCTTATTATTATGCACCCCCCGTCAGTAATATTATTCTTAATGAAAACACCGTCACTCTAAGTCTTTTAGGGCAACGAGTTAATCAACCTGCCACCATTCAATGGTCAGATAATCTTGGGGGAAGACAATGGCGAGTTATCAATAACGTTATTACTACCAATAATCCTGATGATAATAGTATTAGATTAATTCCTAATTGGCGGGAGTCAACGGTGGAGATTACAGGAGAATTAGGCGTAAATCAAGAATCTCGTCAGTGGTGGTTATCTATTCCTAATCCCCATCAATACTTTTTAGATAGTTTACAAGGGGCGCTCGGAGATCAAAATATTTCGGTTTCATCTACCCAAATTATTACCGATAACAACTTAGATAATTTAACTTCAGAAAATCAGTTAATGGAGATAAAATCAGAGCTTTTGTCAGACATTGTTAATGTCACTAATAAAGATAGTAATAACCTTTTTGCAGAAATATTATTAAGACAATTAAGAGAAGAAAATAGTAGCCAAAGTGAGCAACAAAAAGAGCTTTTGAACATGATAAACGTTGATCCTCAAACACACAATCTTCGAGATGGTTCAGGACTTTCTCGCCAAAATTTAATTACCCCTTCTGCGGTAACTGCTACCCTACAGGGAATGGCTAACACTGAGTATAGTAATCTTTTCCGTCAATCTTTGCCCATTGCGGGGGTTGATGGGACCCTTAGAAATCGTTTTCAAGATAGCCTCGCCCAAGGAAATTTTGCAGGTAAAACAGGAACTTTAACGGGGGTAACTGCTCTTTCGGGTTATTTGGAGGTGGAAAATTATCCTGATTTAGTAGTAAGTGTAATGGTTAATAAATCTGTACAAAATGCTGTTATGTTAAGGGAGACAACCGATAATATTATTGATACTGTTGCTCGAATAAAGGTATGTGAATAAACAAGATAAGCGAGTTGGACTGAAAAAGTGGAGTAGTGAAGGTGAGGAATGAGAAATCGGTAATGGTTTTTTTAAAGGGTTGAGCAATAAAATTTAAGTAGGTTGGCGAAATTAATTATAGCTCTTATTTTATTAAGACTCTTATGAAGAAGAGGTTTAAACCCCTTGCCTAAATCGATTTAATTATGCCCACTTACTTAACCCCATAAAATAAACTTTCTGGCAAAGTCTTTAAGGGATAACTCTAGGGATAAAATTTTAAAAATTAAACTAATAAATATGATTAATCAAAAAACAGCTATATATCGAATTTTAGATGCTAATTTGGACAGGGCAAGGGAAGGACTCAGAATCATTGAGGAATGGTGTCGTTTTGGGCTAAATGACGGCGATACTGCTTCGGTGTGTAAGGAGATGCGTCAAGACTTGGCTAGCTGGCACAGTGACGATTTACGCACATCTAGGGATACTCCTAATGACCCTGGGACGCAGTTAAGCCATCCCCAAGAGGAGGAAAGGGAAAGTTTAGAGGCTTTGTTACAGGCGAATTTTTGCCGTGTGCAGGAGGCTTTGAGGGTATTGGAGGAATATGCCAAGTTATATAACGGGGAGTTTGCTTCGGGGATGAAGCAGTTACGATACCAAGTTTATAGTTTGGAGAGTAAGTTGATTGGTAAATCTCGGCAACAGTTGTTGAGTAAGGTTAGTTTGTATTTGGTGACGATGCCTGTAGATAACTTTTTTGGGGTTGTGGAGTCGGCTTTGAAGGGGGGTTTAAAAATTGTTCAATATCGCCATAAAAATCAGGATGATTTGATTAAACTGAAGGAGGCATATAAGTTGAAACAATTATGCCATCAGTATGGAGCTTTATTTATTGTAAACGATCGCCCCGACATCGCCTTGGCAGTGAATGCGGATGGGGTACATCTGGGGCAAACGGATATGCCTGTGGGTTTAGCCCGACAAATATTAGGACAAAATAAAATTATTGGTAAATCTACCACTAACCCTCAAGAAATGGCGAAGGCTTTAGGAGAAGGGGTTGACTATATCGGGGTAGGGCCAGTTTATGAAACCCCCACCAAGGCAGGTAAAAAAGCATCGGGATTGGAATATGTGCGCTACGCCAAAGCTAATGCTACGGTACCTTGGTTTGCCATTGGGGGCATTGATGAAACTAATATCTCTGATGTGGCGAAGGCGGGGGCAAGTCGTACAGCGGTGGTGAGGGCTATCATGGAAGCGGAAAATCCTATGATTATGACTCAAAATCTTTTGTCACAATTGTAGATGAGGGGAATGGGGAATAGGCAACGGTAAAAAAAAATTGTTGTTTTGCTCCTAAAACACCTACCTATTCTGGAGAAATTTAATCTTAATGGAATATTTTTCTCCTTATTTCCCGATGCTGTCTTTTTTCAGTGAAACACAGTCGTTTAAAAATTCACTGGCTTTGATGGATATTCCGTGGGGAATGGACATTTTATGAAGTCTGATTAGTCCATCTTCTATATAATAATCTCTTACTGTCAGACGATCGCCCTTATTAAAATTCGTTTCGTAAAAAACTTCCCTAATACCAGCGGAAATAATTAATTTTAAACAGGAAATACAAGGCTCAAGGGTGACATAAATCGTGGCCCCCTCCGTAGAAATACCATGACGGGCTGCCCGCGCGATCGCATTTGCCTCGGCATGAACTGCCCTAGAAGGTAAATCCTTACTAGCATCACAACTGCTCAAACCCTCATAACAAAAACCTTGGGCTGTGCAATGTACCGAGCCAGAAGGGGGCCCATTATAACCCGTCGCCAACACTTGACGATTTTTGACGATGACAGCGCCCACGGGAAAAGCTAAACAAGTGGAGCGAGTAGCTGCCAACTTAGCCATTAGCATAAAATATTCATCCCATGAAGGGCGATTTTCTTCTCTATCAATCATTTATCAAATATAATAGTTTCTGAAGGGATAAATTTTACCCCTCCGATGAAAAAAGAATTAGTTTGTACCTGAGAAAACAACTCCAGGAAACTTTTGTTGAGCCTGTACCATAGAGGTAACTTTACCTTTTTCCTGCCAGAAATTGATGATTTCGGTGGCTTGGTTTAGTAATTCAATTTTTTCAGTCTCAGTAATCCAATTTTTTTTGTCTAACTCGTCTTTCAAGTCTTGCCAAGCATCACTACGAGGCCAGAAATAATAAGGAGTTAGGGGGCTTGTACCTTTGCTGATAACATAATCCACCGCTAAGGCAACGTCTTTATCTAACCAAACTACTTTTAATACAAAGCGACCGTCAATCTTAGTTTCTAAGGTTTCTACTGTGGCTTCCAATTAAACCTCCAAATAATAATTTTATATATAGTAACAATTTTGGACAATACTATATTATAGCTTAAATTGCATAGTGACAAAGTCTAGTTTTGGGGTAATTATTTTTTATGAGAACAATTGTAATATTTGATATTGATGGCGTACTTCGTGATGTAACTAATTCCTATCGTCGGGCTTTGGGGGATACGGTAGAGCATTTTACCCCAGGAAATTATCGCCCTACCATGGCGGACATTGATAGTTTGAAGGGTGAAGGGTTATGGAATAATGATTGGGAAGGCTCTCAGGAGTTGATTTACCGTTACTATGAAGGGGTGGGTAAATCTCGCTCTGATGTGAGTTATTCTTATGAGGAAATTGTACACTTTTTTCAGTGTCGTTACCGTGGACAAGATCCTGAAAATGCCGATACTTGGGATGGTTATATTACCCAAGAGCCTTTATTGGTGGATACAGATTTTTTTGAGAGTTTAACGAATAGGGGCTATCACTGGGGTTTTTTTAGTGGGGCAACAAAAGGTTCGGCTGAATATATCTTAACCCGCCGTTTAGGTTTAAAAGATCCTGTTTTGGTTGCCATGGAAGATGCCCCCGGAAAGCCTGATCCCACAGGTTTATTTTTGGCGGTAAACTCTATTAGGGAGAGGGATAATATTCAGGAGTCTTTGCCGATTATTTATTTGGGGGATACTGTCGCAGATATGATGACTATTTCTCGGGCTAAATCTATTAAACCAGATCATGATTTAAGGGCGATCGCCATTTTACCTCCTCACATCCATGGGCAAGACAATTTAATCAGCGATTATAGTCAAAAAATGCTTGATGCAGGGGCGCAAGAGGTTTTAACCAGAGTCACAGACTTTCTCAAAGGTTAAAAATTTAAAATAGTGGGTAATAACTATCGAATTACCCATTATTAACAAGGAACATATCACAGATAGGTTATCGTAGCAATTCTGTAAATCATTTTTTGAGTGGCGTTAAATTCATTGTTTTTGACGGTGACAAAAAAAGTAATTTAATCAAAAGTCCTGTTCGTATCATTTGCTTATCTCCTTCTTATTCTATACTAAGGTAAATGTTATACTGTTTAAGTAAAGTAAATTCTTCCTTACAAATTTCTAAATTTGATTTACTCATGGGAAGATGTCAATATTGTTATGAGTTTTGACAAGGGAAATTTGCGCACTACTGTGAATAATTATTATCAAATTTTAGGGGTTGAACCCTCAGCAACACTAACAGACATAAAAAAAGAATTTCGTACCCTTGCCAGGCGCTACCACCCAGACTTAAACCCGGGTGATAAAAGTGCCGAAGAAATGTTCAAGAAAATTAACGAAGCATATGACACCCTTTCCGATGATACTAAACGTTCTCAATACGATTTGTTAATTGGTAATTCCCGTCGTCGTGTTGTTCGCCCCAAAAGTAACAATAGCTCTGGTTTTCCTTTTTCCAATATCAATACGGTATGGGATGACCTACGCAATAATACAAAAGCCAATAGCCCTCGGGGAAATGTTTCCGATAATTCTCCCTCCAACTATAATCGCACCCGCCCCACCCGTACAGAAGACTATCAATCTAGCACGGCTAAACGCATTAAATCTGTACCTCCTCGCCCCAAATCAAAGGATATTGAGGCAAAGTTATCTCTACCCCTAGAAAAGGCATATTTAGGTGGTAGAGAGCGCATTCGTTTAGAAGATGGACGCTCTTTAGAGATTGATATGCCCCCAGCGATGTATCATGGACAAAAAATCAGACTCAAAGGGCAAGGTATTCGAGGAGGTGATTTATACCTCAAAATCCTAATTGAAGAGCATCCCTTTTTCAAGTTACAAAAAACAGACATTTCCTGTGAAATTCCCCTGACCCCTGCAGAAGCTATCGTGGGCGGTGCTATTGAAATTCCCACCATTGATGGCTTAGTCAAAATGAACGTCCCTTCAGGAGTTAAATCTGGACAGAGGTTGAAATTAGCCGACAAAGGTTATCCCAACATCCGAGGAGAAAGGGGTGACCAAATGGTTATTTTACGCATTGTACCCCCTAATCAGGTTTCCGACAAAGAAAAAGAACTATATAAACAAATTAGGGAAATAGAAACTTTTAATCCCCGTCAAGATTTATTAGATTATTATCAGTAATAATTTCTCCCAAGTATCTTGTCAAAACTTTTAAACTGCTTCTGCTGCTTTTTTGCTTTGAAATTTAGCCCTAGCCTTTGATTTCTTTTCTTCTTCCTCTTGGTCAAATGGTACAAACTCGATATGATTAAATAAAGTAGTTACGAAGGCAAATAGTAGGAAAGGTAAAGATAAAACCAAAACAATACCCACTGTAGCAAAAGCATAAATTTGTCTTGTACTACTCCAAAGGGCAAGGGTACTTGCCAGACTAATAAAAATTACAATCAACCAAATAATAATTTGGGCATAAATATCCCCAAAGGATAAAGTACAAATCATGCGATATTTATTTTCGTTATTCATAGTGCTAATAAAAAATTACTATAGTTAAACTAAACCTGTAAGTCCGTTTTAGCTCAAATTTTAAGATTTTTACCAGATTTGCAATAACAATTTACATTGTTTTTTTCTTTAGAAAAAATTAAGATTTCCTGAAAAAATGAGTAACTATCAATATTAGGATATTTTTTTCATAATTCAGTTAAAAATTTTAGCTATGATTCCTTATAGAAGAGATTTTAAGGAATTATATTATGGATATAAATGAATTGGTTGATAATAGGGACTACACCTTAATTATTGATAAAAGTAGTAGCTTAAACACTGATGACGGCATGGGCAAAACTCGCTGGCAAATTGCCCAAGAATCAACTTTTGCCCTCGCCCAAAAATGTGATGAGTTAGACTATGATGGCATCACTATTTATCTTTATTCAGGGCGCTTCCGCCGTTATGATAACGTTACTGCTGACAAAATAAAGGAAATCTATGCGGTAAATGAGCCTATGGGAAAATCTGACTTGAAGAGTGTACTTCAAGACGCGCTTGATAATTACTTTCAGAGAAAAGCAGAAGGTAAAGCAAAAACTAATGGAGAAACCATGTTGATTATGACTGATGGTATTCCTGATGAGCCAAAAGAAATTATAAAATTGATCATTGATGCTACCCACAAAATAGATAAAGATGAAGAATTAGGAATTTCTTTTATTCAAATCGGCAAAGATAAAAAAGCAACGGAATACTTTAAGGCATTGGATGATTTGTTAGAAGAAGCTGGGGCAAAATTTGACATTGTAGATACTATCACCCTAGAAGATATGCAACAAATGCCTCTTTCTCAGGTACTTCTAAACGCTTTGATTGATTAAATCGGTTTAAGGTGGGCATTGCCCACCAGTGTTTTTAGTGTAAAAAGCCCATGACGGCATAATCTTGACAACCATAAAAGTATTCACTAAACCTCAACGCTAATTCATCCCCTGTTAGACTATGATTAGGGATGGGATGTAGGTTTAACACTTCAACCTTCGGAAAACCTGCACATTCCAACATAAATGCTAAAGTTGAACTAGGAATAGGATTACGGTGAGTAGGATCATTATAAAAGTTGCGACTACCTACTAAAACATTATCAGGGTTTGGTGTCTCAAATATAACCATACCTTGGGTTTTCAAGACTCGTAAACACTGACGGAATAGATTGAGAATAATTTCAAGAGGTAAATGTTCGACTATATGAAATCCCGTAACTACATCTACGGAGTTATCTTCGAGAGATTGTAAATATTCGACACAGTCACTGATAATTACGTTTAAGCCATGATCATTACAATCTTGACTCATTACTTGATTTAGATCAACTCCTATTCCTTGATAACCCAATTCTTGAACTATTTCTAACCATTCTCCTCTACCACAACCAACATCGATAAAAAGAGAGTCTGCTTTGTTAATATTTAAATTTTCAATTAAATAACTATAGTCTTTTTTCAATACCGTTTTAATATCTTCTCTATCTCCTCTGAATTTATTTTCAAAGGCTAAATAAAAACTATCTAAGCTGTGATTATTTATTTTTTTATTAATATTTTCAATTCTAGATAATTTTTTATCTGTATCTTCATTATTTATTATTTTTACTAAATATTTAATTATTTCTTCTTGCTGATTTAATGTTTTGTTTAAATAAACATTTTTTTGTATTAAGTCATCATTTTCTCTTTTTAGTTGTCCAATAGATAACTTAACTTGTTCTATTTCCCATTGATTTTTAGTAAAATTTTCATTGATTTGTTTTTGTAAAATACGATTATTACTCTCAATATTTGCTGTGTTTTTATCTTTTAATTGATTAAAACTATGTTTGATTTCATTAGTAAAATGTATATTGTTATAAAAAATAGATTCTATTTTTGTATAGTTATTTTTGATAGACGTTAATAAATTTTTGTCTTGTTTTGTGAGAGTATCTAATGTATGAAATAAGTTTTTATTGACTTCTCTTTGATCCTTAAAAATATATGATAAACACTTTAATAATAAGCTAGCAAAAGGTTTAAATATTAAACGAGGAAACTTATTAAATGAATTAGGTAAACGGTTTCTTACTTTACTTCTTTCTAGGGCAAGTTTAGTAAAATGTTCAAATTCGTTGACTTGATGTTGAAATTCTTGTTCATTAATAGGTTCGATTTGAATTTGATTTAATTCAGTGCTTTTTATCTCTATATTATTAAATGTTGATGAAGTTACTTTTTGAGCATTGAGTTTAATTTTCTGGCTAATTTCATTAATGGTAATCTTAGGGGTATGGGTTTCTAACATAAAATACTAAATAAAAATGAATAAGACAAATTAATTATACAAAAACTGTAGGATTACGAATAACAGGAAAAAATTAATCTATTATTTTTCCATCATGAGAATAAAGAAAGTGTGGGGTTAGATAAGCAAGAAAAGGCGAAGTTTTAAAAAATAACCATTATCAAGGAAAGAGAAAGTATGAAGAAAGATGAAAAAAATCGGAAGTTAAGGTAACTTATGATTAGCAACCCTAACGGTGTGAGTGAGGCAAATGACAAATCCACAATCCCCCCAACCCGAAGACAATTCTAATACTTTTTTCCATAAAGTCAAACGAGTAGTCACTTCCCCACGAACTATTATTATTGTAGTAGTAGGTGGAGGTGCGATCGCCTCGGGAGCCTATTTAGGTGCAAAATATATTATTACCGAAGTCATACCCACCACCATCGAAGAAGAATTAGAAAAAGCCCTTGAAAGAGAAGTAAATATCGGCGAAATAAGCAGTTTTGGCTTCTCTCACCTCACCATCGATGATGTAACTCTTCCCCCCACCAGCGAAGATAACAGCTTTGTAGAAATCAAAAATATTAACGCCCGATTCAACCCCCTCCATATCCTTTTCCAAAGCCATCTCCCCCTCGATATTACCATCGAAGAAATTACCGCCCTTGGGCAACTAGACACCCTCATAACCGTTGATGAAGAAGAAGAAACCGAAATCCCCGAGAGTATCGACTTACCAGAATTACCCATCACTGCCGACATCAATCTCACCATCCAACAAGCCACCCTTGCCATTACCCCAAACCAATTAACCCAAGCCGTTGACATAGAAAACAAAATCAACCTTAACCTTCTCTATGACAACGACACCAACCCCCTCAGTTACAACATCCAATCCCAAATCGATGATAGTAATATCAACATTACAGGGAAAACTATCCTCACCACCACCCAAAGCGATAATAGAATCGAGATAGATAACTTTGACTTAACCCAAATTAATCCCATTCTCTCCACCCTTCCCCTCAACCTCACCCAAGGATTAGTAAATACCAACCTTGAAATTAATATCCCCTCCTTTGATAATTATCGTCAAACTCAAAGCAGGGGAAGTATAGCCATTACCGAGGTAGAAGGAGATTATATTTTCATAGGTGAAGATGAAAGTCAAATCATTATCCAACCCCTTCGTAGTGAAGCCTACATCACCGTTAACGGACAAATTATTAACCTTCAAGAAATTAACGCCAGTCTTGGCAACCTAGCAGGAAACCTCACGGGAAACATAGACTTAAACGAAGGTTATGACATCCAAGGAAATCTTAGCCCTATCAATGTTAACGATGCCCTTGCCTCCCTTGCCGTGATTTCCCCCGTTATTGTTAACGGTATTCTTCAAGGAGATTTAGCCGTCACAGGGGAAATTGATAACCCCCAAATTAACACTAATCTTGCCATTGAAAATACCATAGTTGATAAATTAGAATTGGGACAAACTGTTGTTTCTTTAGATAGTAATTTAGATGAAATTCGTTTAAACAGACTACAGATAAACCCAATTTCAGGGGGAGAAGTTTTTATCTCAGGTTTAATTAATACTAATTTGAAAGAAAAAATAGCTAATGAAGAAGAAATAACTATAAATGATTTGCCCCTACAAATAAATCTTAATGCCGACTTACCTACCCAAGAATTAATTAACGTCTATAACCTCTTACCTCCTGATATTAGGGTTAATAGATTACAAGCCACGGGAAACGTTACAGGCAATATTGGTAATCCTACGGCTTCAGTTAACTTTAATATCCGTGATGATGGTAGCCAAGAATTAGGCAACATTGCTGGTAGAGGAGAATTAACCTATGGTAATAATCAAGTAAAGGTTAATAATACCCAATTAATAGTCAATGATGGCACTATAGATATTGATGCCATAACGGATTTAGAGACAAACAATTGGAATGCAGACTTAGCCATTAATGCCATTACCCTTACTCCTTTTGTGCGTCAATATTGCTTAACCATGGGTAACTGCCCAGAAAATATAAACACCGCCACCCTCATCAGCGCCAATGAAGGTAATATTCAGGCAAGGGGTAATTTTAACAATCTTGATTTAGATAACATAGACGCTATCAGCAACTTACAACTAACTTTAGATGGAGGCAGTGTAGAAGTAGATAGCCGTCTGGAAAACGGTGTTATCCTTGCCAATGCTGATGCCAAGGAAATTAATCTAAATAATTTGATCACCGATTTTGCGGTAGATACTAATATTGTTACCAGTAACTTACAGCTAGAAAGTAGTATCCAAGAATTAATTACCTTCGGGCAACAAAACCTTACAACCCTAAATCTCAATCTAAGTAGTGAAGTATTGGTAAACGGAGGGTTAGTCAATTTATCAGGAAGTCTTAACCCCCAAAATACCGCTTTTCTTGCCACTGCTTCAGGAATTAACTTAAATAATCTCACCTCTCCCATTACCATCGAAACCAGTAGGGTAAATTTATCCCTCCTTACTGCCGAATTAATTAATAATCAAACTAACTTCACATCCATTGATAATGTCATCGCTTCTTTACCTAGTTTGATAGTTAATGCCGATAATCGCCTTCGTGGAGGAGGAGGAATTGTTAACAGTCAGACAAATATTAGTAATGGCTTAGTAAGAGTTAATGCCAATGCCCAAAATATTAACGCCCAACAATTAATTGCTGATTTTCCCCTCGATGTCAATCAAGTTAATAGTCAGATAAATATTAATGTATCCCTCCAAGAAGTTATCGCCACGGCAATTAATTATCTTGATACTCAAACTCTTTCCCCTCTCAATAGTCTGGTATTAAATGCCAATAGTAACTTTAACCTTGCCCAAGGGGGAGGGGTTGCGGTGACGAATATTAGTAACAATCAATGGGGTATTAATTTAAATACTGAGGATATAAATATTGATAACTTTGCCCAGCAATTAGACTTAAATTTAGATAATCAACTACTGGCTAACTCTCCCCTTAATAGTCAAGTGAATTTGAGGGGTAGTCTTGCCCCGTTATTAACTAATAACCCCACTGCCATGGTGGAAGTTACCCAAGCCTTGGTTAATTTGGGTGACAATAACCTTAATGCTAGGGGAAGATTTGATGTTGTTAATTTATTCTCGAATATCGATATAAATAATCTGGCTTTGGATATAGAAACCCAAGCAGATTTGGAGACAATTCCTGCCAATGCTATTTTGGCGCAATTTCCTCAAGAAGAGGGCATTCGGTTATTACCTGATGAGGCAAATTTATCGGGGGTAGGTAATTTTGTAGGTAGGTTTACGGGAAATAATTTGTTAACAAATCCCCTCGGAGAGAATAACTTACGTTTGGTGGGAGATGTGGAGTTAGCTAATTTAATTTTCAATGATATTCGATTTGAGCCTTTATTGGCTGGTAGTTTAAATGTGAATGGTAGTGAGGGAATTATTCTTGATTTACGGGGTGAGGAGGATGTTATCTATGCAAGGTTGATACCTAATAATATTACCCCTGTTACTTCTGATAATTATATTGCGTTTATTCCTGATCAAGTGTTAATTTCTCAGGGGGGAGAAGCTGGTTTTTTGGTGCAAGGGGAAAGAAGAGGAGAAGAGTTTACAGCTACGGTTAATAATTTTGATTTGGCTAGTTTAAGGATTAGCCCTGTGGCAAATTTTGGTATAGTGGGTAATTTACAGGGTAGGGTAGAGCAACAAACGACGGTTAATCTGAGGGATTTTAGTAGTAGGGGAAATATTCGTTTAAGGGAGATTGGTATTGGTAATATTATCGCTAATGAAATTAGTGCAGATTTTGTTTTAAGAGATGATATGGCGCAGTTGCAGGATGCTTCTTTACGTTTTGGTGATAGTGTCTATGCTTTGCAGGGTAGTTTTAATTTTGCAACTCAGGATATTGAGGGTAGGTTAAATGTGGATGGTGATGTAAGAGATATTTTCACGACTCTACAGATTAGTGATGTGGAAACGTTAGCTTCTATTGTGCAACAGATTCAAACTCAGGATGTTTTTGCGTCAGCGGATAGTATTCCTTCTCAATCGGTGGGGGATGGTAACGATACCATTGGTAATCAGGTTAATTTGTTGGGGAGTATTGATAGGCAAATTCAGGAGATTGCTAGACAAATTCAGGAGGGCGGGATGCCCACTAATTTGGATGTAATGGGGGCTTATCAAGGAGAAATTCTCATCGGTGGTAATTTGAGTAATCCCGTTGTCAATGTAGATTTTGAGGGGCGTAGTTGGCAATGGTTGCCTCAACCTTCTTATCCTGATATTGTGGATGGTTTGGGTTTAATTATCCAACAAAGTCAACCAGTTATAATTCCTCAAGTAACTTTACAGGCAGAGTTTCGGGATAATAATTTGGAGATACAACCTTTTGTGTTGGGGATAAATGATAGTGAGGTGGCTTTTGCTGGTAATTTATCTTTGAGTCAGCAGGAAGGGGATTTTAGGGTTTCTAATTTATCCTTAGATACTTTCAGCGCCTTTATTCCTGATTCTGATTTTGGGGGAATTATGGATATTGAGGGAAGTTTGGCTGGTAATTTATTAAATCCTGTCATTGAGGGTAATGTTTTGGTGCGTGATAGTAGTTTTGATGGGGCAATTTTAGCCCAAGAAGTCAGGGGTGATTTTTTGTATGAAAATTATTTGTTTAATTTTGTTTCTACGGCACCAGAGGAAATTCAGATAACTTCTACTTTACCTTATCATCCTTTATTTGCTACTCCTTTTCCTGCTACTTTGAATGTCTCTCTTGCTAAGGAGGCTTTGGAGGTGTTGGGAATTCTAACTCAAGGGCAGTTAGCTTTGACGGGGGGAGATGCCAATGCGGAATTCGATGTGGAAATTGCTTCTCTCAATCGTTTTATTGAAAATCCTGATTTGAATCAGGTGCAGGTTAGGGGTAAGGTTAATTTGGATAATGCCCAGTTGGAGTCTTCTAGTATTGAGGATTCTGTGATTGTGTCTGGGGAAGTAGATATTGATGGCAGGGCGATCGCCCTTAACCAAGTACAAGCTAAAATAAAGAATACTGAGATTAATCTGGAAGGTAGTTTACCCCTAACCAATGCCCAACCTGACAACGAAAATCCCCTCATCATTTCTATCCCTAACCAAACCCTTGATTTAACAAACCTCTACCGAGGGAGAGTCAACGCCGAAATTCGCATCGATGGCACAGTTTTAAACCCCCTTGTCGGCGGATTTTTCCAACTAGCAAGGGGTAGAGTCAGCATACCTAACCTCAACAATAACGGGCAACCTCTCACCCCCGAGGAAATCAACATCGCCAGTCAATGGCTAGGGGAAAATGGCCTCACCGCCGAAAGTGTTTTTCAACCACAAATCAACGACTTTGAAGTTAGTTTAAAAGATTTAGATATTTCCCAATTTGGGGTTTATCGCTTCTTATTTGACGGCGATTTAGTAGTTAACGGGAGGGGGATAAATCCCGATAATATCACCGCCCAAGGTCAATTAAACCTCCGTAGAGGACGCATTAATATAGGGGCTTCATCGGGGACTGGAATTTTAAGCAGTAGTATCAATGAACAAAATACCTTCTACCTCTCACGCACCAACGAAAACAGAGTTATTTTTCGACCTGATCAAAGTATATTAAATCCAGAAGTTGATATATTAGTAGAAGGGGATGTCGTGGACTATTCCCGCCAGCTTAACGCCACCAGAAATAACGAAATTTTAGATCCCATTGTCCGAGGAGGTAGGGGAGAAGCTGTTAGGGTAGAATTAGCCATCACAGGAAATTTGCAATCTCTCACCCCTCTAATCACGGGGCAAACTGCTAACAACTCTTGCGATACCTCTTCTTCCGATACCGTCATAGTCGACAAACAACAAGGGGGCTGGACTCAAGAAAAACTGGACTCAGTAGCCAGATGTACTACCATAGCAGGTAGATTTAATCCCGACAATTCCAATCTCGAAATCCTCAATTCTCCCCTAGTCAGATTAACAAGTATTCCGGGGCGTGGTCAAGGAGAATTAGTTAACTTAATCGTTGGGGGACAGTTTTTGGGCTTACTCAATCAATTAGAAGGTGCTGGGGAAATTGATTTAATTGAGAGCGGATTATTACAATTTATTGTTGTACCCTTGCTTGGAGATGTCACTTTTGGTATCAATGAAAGGGTTAGTAGTTGGGGAAGTCCTTTGGGGATGAGTGATTTAAGGGTTTTTCCTCTTGTTGAAGGGGTTTATCCTCTCGAAAATCGTTCTAATATTTCTGTATCCTACGACTATATCTTTAACGAATTTAGGGTACGGTATCAAAAAAGATTTTAACCAAAAAATTTTTAGTAACTATAAAATACATTCATGAATAAATACATTTTAGCCATAGATCAAGGAACAACAAGCACAAGGGCAATTCTTTTTCAAAAAAACGGTCATGTTTTGGCCACCGCCCAAGAAGAATTTACTCAATATTATCCTAACCCAGGGGAGGTAGAACATGATCCTCAAGAAATTTGGCAATCAGTTTTATCAGTGGTAGAAGGAGTATGTAATAAAGCCAATATAGAAAAAAAACAAATAGAAGCTATTGGGGTTACCAATCAACGGGAGACTACAGTAGTTTGGAATAAAGAAACAGGAAAACCCATTTATAATGCCATTGTCTGGCAAGATAGACGCACCTCCGCCACCATCGATGATTTGAAGGGAAGGGAGTTGCAAAAAGAGGTAAAAAGTAGATCTGGACTTTTGCTCGATGCTTACTTTTCTGGTAGTAAAGTAGAGTGGATTTTGGACAATGTCAAAGGGGCAAGAAAACTTGCTCATGCAGGAAAACTCGCTTTTGGTACCATTGATAGTTGGTTAATTTGGAATTTGACTGGGGGAAAAACCCATATTACTGATGTGGGTAATGCTTCTCGCACTCTTTTACTCAATGTTAACAAGGTACAATGGGATGTGCTTTTGTGTGAATTGTTTGATGTACCCATGAATATGCTTCCAGAGTTGTGCGACTCTAGTGGTATTGTGGCATATACTGATCCTAGCATTTTTGGGGAAGAAATTGCGATCGCAGGTATCGCAGGAGATCAACAGGCGGCTACTTTCGGACATACGGGCTTTCATCCTGGTATCGCCAAAAATACCTATGGCACGGGATGCTTTTTGATTTCTCCCACAGGAAAAGAGTTAGTTCCCTCAGAAAAAAGTCTTTTATCCACCATCTGTTGGAGCCTCAATGGGGAGATTACCTATGGTTTGGAGGGGAGTATATTGGCGGCAGGATCGGCTATTACGTGGCTTAGAGATGGCTTAGGTTTAATCAAGTCAGCCTCAGAAATTACCGAGTTGGCGGAATCTGTACCCGATACGGGGGATGTGTTTTTTGTTCCTGCTTTAGCGGGGTTAGGCTCTCCCTATTGGGATCAATATGCCAGAGGTACTATTGTAGGTATTAGCCGTGCTACTACGAAAGCTCACATCGCAAGGGCTACTTTAGAGGGCATCGCTTTTCAGGTGTATGATGTGGTACGCAGTTTGGAAACAGAATCAAATATCCCCCTCGAACTGTTGAAGGTTGATGGGGGGGCAGCCCGTAGTGATTTCCTGTTACAATTCCAAGCAGATTTGTTAGGGGTACCTGTGGAGCGCCCTGCGGGGGTTGAGCTTACAGCTAGGGGTGTAGCCTATTTTGCTGGGTTAGCAACGGGTTATTGGAAGGATTTACAAGAAATTCAACAGTTGGAAACCACTACCACTACTTTTAAGCCAAAAATATCCCAATCCCAAAGGGATGCCCTAACCAGTCGTTGGGCTGATGCTGTGGTGCGATCGCACGGTTGGGCTTAATTTTTAGGTAATCAATTACCTGTTATGGGCTTGAATTTGTCGGGCTAGTTGGGTGTGTAGTTGATGACTTGCTTTGTAGGCGAGATAATGGGCGGTAGGAATAGTGCCTAATAAACTCAAGTCACCCACTAAATCAAGGATTTTATGGCGCACTGGCTCATTATCAAACCGTAGGGGAGGGTTTACCCAGCCATCATGGCTACATACCAGGGCGTTACTGAGGTTACCCCCTTTGATTAATCCTTGACTTTGTAAGTATTCAATTTGTTCGGCAAATCCAAAAGTACGGGCAGGGGCGATCGCACTGGGGAAAGTTTCTCGCTCAGGATACCATGTAAACCATTGATTTTGAATAGCTTTGTAAGGAAAATCAACACCATAGGTAAACACCATTTTATCCGAAGGTAAGGCCGCCACAAAAGCATCTTTATGGCGTATCCAAATAGGCTCTTTAATAGTGTATTTACTCTCACTAAAATTGTAATTAGGTTGGTAAAGGCGATCACACCATAACTGCCCAGAGCCGTCCATCAGAGGTACTTCCGCCCCATCAATCTCCATACGCACATCATCAATACCACAGGCACACAAACTTGATAGCAAATGCTCCACCGTGCGCACCTTAGCCTCTCCCACCGCCAACTCCGTCGATAACAAAGTACTATCCACAGAATCGATAGTTGCAGGAATAGAAGGACTATCAGGCAAATCTACCCGCACAAAATATCTTCCTTTTCCCTTCTCCTCGGGAAACAGTTTCACCGTACTAACTTTACCTGAATGAAGTCCTACCCCTGTCAACTGAAAAGATTTAAACATAAAAAATAATTGAGAATTGATAATGGATCATTGAATTTTATTGTTTTACCATTGCCTATTCCCCGACAACGTTAATTGTCCATTGTACATTGTCCATTGTCAATTATTCCAAGCTACCTATGGGACTCGAACCCACAACCTAATCATTACGAATGATTCGCTCTACCAATTGAGCCAAGGTAGCACACAAATTTACCGATAACAATTATAACAAAACTCCCATAATAAGTCACTACTTGATTCCCAAAATATATTGCTGTGGTACAAAAATTTTAGCTCAAAGGCAATAGGTAATAAAAAAATGTACTTTGTAACTGTAAAAACGCTATGAGCAAGACAAAATGAATAAAAAAATAGATAGCTAACTTCTAGGAACAATAATGTAGCTTACAATTAATTAACTATATCCCTCTTTTGTCCCCAAAACAGGAATAATTAATTACTTGAGCTTGATATTCTGAATCAGAAAAAAGCCTGAAAACACTATTTGAAAATTAATTATCAATTATCAATTATCAATTATTAACACCTGCCCTGTTTTTGAAAGAAAATGTTAGATTTTGGATAGAGGAAATTAAGTACAGTAATTATTCGATGAACCTAAGTTTACAATATCCTGTTTTTGGCCCCCATATTCAATGCCCCCATTGTCGTCAACAGATAGAAGCCTTAACTCTAACTGATAGTTATTTATGCTCCCGTCATGGCGCTTTTGAGGCCAATCCTGAAACAAAAGTATTAGTACATTTACAATCAGGGCGCCATTGGCGATTGTGGGAGGAAAAGTGGTATCGGCAACATACCCATCCTGATGGCATTCGTTTTGAGATTCATGAAGCCCTTGACAGATTATATACAGAGGGTTATCGGGCTACTAAAGTAATTATTGCTCAACGGTATTATCGCTTAATTAGCTCTTATCTGGAGAAGGGTAATAATTGGATAGGAGATGGCACAAAGATTTATAAACTTTATGGTTTACCTGTAGAATTTAGTCCCGATGATGATGATTCCGAGCGCTGGGAAATTATTAATTTTAGCCTTGAAAAAGAAAAGGGAAGCCCCTCCCGTTATCCTTATTTTCGCCTTTTTGAATAATAAAATCATTGAGAAATTTGGTTTTTTTACCATTGCCTATTCCCTATTCCCCATTCCCTGATTTATGTTACATCACGTATCTATTCGCACTGCTAATATTTTAAGGGCGATCGCATTTTACCAATTATTAGGATTTTCGGTAAAAGAAAGATTTACCACAGGATATACCCTTGCCTGTTGGATGGAAGGGTTAAACAGTCGCATCGAATTAATAGAAATCCCCGAACCAAAACCAGCCCGCGATGCCTTCGGAGATGAACATTATGTAGGTTACTATCATTTATCCTTTGACGTGGGTAACTATACCGATAGCTTACCCCAATGGTTAAACAACCTCACAGAAACATTTGTAGAAGAAAACAAAGCAAACCCCCAACAAATAAAGCCCCTCAAAATTTTGTTACACCCCCAACAACAAATGATAGAAGATAAAGTTTTTGAAGTAGCCTTCATTGCCGACGATGACGGATTACCCATCGAATTATTATGTCAATGCTGATAAAAAAATCACAATTTAGTCCCCCCGAATTAACAGGGGGCAAT